>NZ_JASTWJ010000001.1:1227500-1841250 GCF_030499515.1 Streptomyces sp. DT2A-34
TGGCCCAGGGCGCGGCGGGCGTGCTGTACGCGCTGGACGTGACCGGCGCCGGACGCCGGCCCGACCACGAGGACTGGCTGATCCGGCACGCGCTGAACCCGGAACCCGGAACGCGCCTCGGCCTCTACGACGGCCTGCACGGCGTCGCGTACGTCCTTGAACACCTCGGGCACCACGAGGAGGCCGCCAAGGTCCTCGACATGTGCCTGGGCGAGCACTGGGAGGCCCTCGCCTCGGACCTCAAGGGCGGCCTGTCCGGCATCGGGCTCAACCTGCTGCACTTCGCCACCGCCCTCGGCGACGCCGCCTGCGGTGACGCCGCCCTGCGCGTGGCACAGACCGTCGCCGACCGCCTCGGCCCGGCCGACAGCGTGCCCGGGACCAGCGGCGGAGCCCATCCGCGAGCGGGGCTGATGTACGGCTCGTCCGGGCCCGCGCTGCTGTTCCTGCGTCTGTACGAGCACAGCGGCGACCCGGTGCTGCTCGATCTGGCCGCCACCGCGCTGCGCCAGGACCTGAACCGCTGCCTGGAGCGCCCGGACGGGTCGTTGGAGGTGAACGAGGGGTGGCGCACCATGCCCTATCTCGCCGACGGCAGCGTGGGCATCGGCATGGTCCTCGACGAGTACCTGGCCCACCGCGCGGACGAGCGGTTCTCGGCCGCCGCCCACGCGATCCGCCGGGCCGCGAGCGCGTCGTTCTACATCGAACCCGGTCTCTTCGACGGCCTGGCCGGAATGATCCTCCACCTCAGCCGCGCGCACCCGCCCGGCACCGCCGCCGCCCGCGACCCCGTGATCGCGGACCACGTACACCATCTGGAGCGTCACGCCTGTCTGCTCGACGGCCGGCTCGCCTTTCCCGGCGAGCAGTTGCTGCGGCTGTCCATGGACCTGGCCACCGGCACCGCGGGCGTACTGCTGGCGCTGGGCTCGGCCTTCCACTCCCGGCCCGTCGGGCTGCCGTTCCTGACACCCGGTCCGCGGTCCGCTCATGACCCACCCGTCCCCACGCGAGTGCGAGAGAGGAGGTGAGCGCACATGTCGCTCCTCGAACTGCAGGGCCTGACCATCGAGTCCGAGGCCGGTCACCGTCCGCCGGGCAGCCGGGCAAGCAAGTACTGCGGCGGCGGAGGCAGCCGCCTCAGCCTGCTGCTCTGCTAGTCCAACCGACGCGCGGGGGCACTCCGGGTGTCCCCGCGCCCTTTTCGCTGGAACCGCACGGCTTTCGCCGCAACCGCACGACGACGGGAGCAACCCGTGGACCGACGGGAGCAACCCGTGGACCGGCGGGAGCAACCCGTGGACCGGCGGGAGCAACCCGTGGACCGACGCGCGGCGGACCGTCTGCTGCTGACGACGGTCCGGCGAGGCGGTGTGTGGGGCGGGGCCCAGGCCGCCGTGTCCCTGCTGCTGGCAGGCGTCTACGTTGTTCTGCCCGCCGTCATGGGCCGCACGGTCGACGCCGTGCTCGGCCGCGGCGACACCACGCTGTGGCTGACCCTGTCCGCCGCCGCCGTCGCCCTGCTGGTGGTGTGCGACGCCGCGGACGACTACGCGGGAGCCGTGGCCAACGCCCGCTGCACGGCCTGGCTGCGGCACACCCTGCTCGGCCATGTCCTTGACCTGGGCGCTTCGGCCGGCCGCCGTCACACCTCCGGCGACCTGGTGGCCCGTCTGGTGGGCAACACCGCCCGGGCCGGCAGTGCCCCGTCAGGCATGGTGTGGGCAGTGACCGACCTGGTCCCCCCGGTCGGGGCCGTGGTGGCCCTGGCCCTCATCGACCCCTGGCTGTGCCTCACCTTCGTGGCCGGACTGCCGCTGATCGCCCTCATGGTGCGCGCCTTCGTCCGCGACGTCTCCGACCTCAACGACCGCTACTTCGCCACCCAGGGCCGCATCGCCACCCGCCTCGTCGACGCCCTCACCGGAATCCGCACCATCACGGCCGCCGGGACCTTGACCCGCGAGACCGAACGGGTACTGCAGCCGCTGCCCGAACTGCACCGCCACGGCCTGGGCATGTGGCGCGCGGTCGCCCGGGTCTCCGCACGGGACGCGGCGATCGTGCCCCTGCTGGAGATCGCCGTACTGGCCGTCGCCGGCCTGGGGCTCGCCCAAGGCCGCATCACACCCGGTCAGATGCTCGCCGCCAGCGGGTACGTGGTCCTGGCCACCGGCGTGAGTTCGCTGGTGGCCTCCGTGAACCGACTGGCCTTCGCACGCGCCACCGCCGGCCGGATCGCCGAGGTGCTGGGCGAGCCCACGGTCGCGTACGGCGGCGCACGCCTGCCCCGCGGGGGCGGCGGGCGGCTGGAGTTCCGCGGGGTCACGGTACGCACCGCCGAGGGCAACTCCGCGCTGGACGGCATCGACCTGGACCTGCCGGCGGGCGCGCTGAGCGCCGTCGTAGGACGCTCGGGAGCCGGCAAGTCCCTGCTGGCCGCGCTGGCCGGACGGCTGGCCGACCCCGACGAGGGCGAGATACGGCTCGACGGAGTGCCGCTGCGCGACGTGGACCGCACGGAGCTGCGGCACGCCGTCGCCTACGGCTTCGAACGCCCGGTGCTGCTGGGCGAGACCTTCGCCGACGCGATCGGATTCGGGCCCCGCACGCCCCGGGGCGGTGAGGTCCGCGCCGGGGCCACCGCGGCACGCGCCGACGCCTTCATCCGGACCATGCCCGAGGGCTACGGCACCCGGCTCACCGGTGCGCCGCTGTCCGGCGGCGAGTACCAGCGCATCGGCCTGGCACGCGCCTTCGTCCAGTCCGCACCCTCCGGCCGCCTGCTGGTGCTGGACGACGTGACGGCCAGCCTCGACACCGTCACCGAGCACCACATCAGCCAGGCCCTGACCGGCACCGGGCCGCTCGCCGGCCGGTCCCGACTCGTCGTGACCCACCGCGCCTCCACCGCGGCCGACGCGGAGGTCGTGGTCTGGCTCGACGCGGGGCGGGTGCGGGGGGTGGGCACGCATCGGGAACTGTGGATGGAGGAGGGGTACCGGGCGGTGTTCCGGCCGGAGCCGGGGGGTGACGGGGAGGCGGGCCCGGAGCCGGCTCGGCACCGGGACGTACATCCGAAACCGGCACCGGCACCGGATCGCGACGCAGGCGTGTGGGACGGAGGCGTGTGGTGAGCCCGGCGCCCGGGGCCCTGCTGCGCTCCACGCTGCGCACGCGGCGCCGGGAGTACGTACGACTCACCGGCTGGTCGCTGGTCGAGGCCGTCCCCGCGCTGCTGTCGGGCTGGCTGGTCGCCCATGCCGTCGACGACGGCTTCCTCGCCGACCGCACCGCGGTGGGCTTCGGCTGGCTCGGCCTGCTGGCCTGCGCCGTCCTCGTCGGTGCCTGGGGCACCCGGCAGTCCACACTCCAACTGGCCGCGGTCGTCGAGCCGCTCCGCGACGACCTGGTCACGCTCGTCACCACCGGCACACTGCGCCGCTCCGCCCACGTGGGGCAGAGCGCCGACACGGCGGGCGTGGCACGGCTGACCGAACAGGTGGAGATCGCCCGTGAGTCGTACGGGGCGGTCGTGATGTTCGTGCAGAGCTTCGCGGTCACCACGGTGAGCGTGCTGCTCGGGCTCGCCGCGCTGGATCCCGCCCTGCTGCTGTTCGTCGTGCCGCCCCTCGTGGCCGGGCTCGCTCTCTTCCTGCTGGCCCTGCGGGCGATGGCGGCCCGGCAGCGGGCGGTCGTCCTCGCCGACGAGGCCATCGCCGAGCAGGTGAGCACGGTGGCCGGTGGACTGCGGGACGTGACGGCGTGCGGCGCCGAGGCGACCGTACGACGTCGAGCCGGCGCCCGTATCGACGAGGCGGCGCGCGCCGGCCGCGCCCTGGCCCGGCTCACCGCGTTGCGCACGGCCGCGCTGGGTGTCGGCGGCTGGCTGCCGATCGTGCTCATCCTGGCCGGCGCGCCCTGGCTGGTACGGGGCGGGGTGACGGCCGGCGCGATCCTGGGCGCGCTGACCTACGTCGCGCAGAGCCTGCAGCCCGCTCTGCGCGGCTTCGTCCAGGGACTCGGGGGCAGTGGGTTGTGGCTGCTGGTCACACTCGGCCGCATCCTGGAGGCGGCGGGGCCGGAGGTGGGGGGAGCGGGGGGACGGCAGGGATGGCGGGGCCTGCGGGGTCGTCGTCGGGGGCAGCTCCGGGGACCGAGGGGTCAGCCGCGACCGGGGAGTCAGCCGCGACCGGTACCCCGGCTGCGTCCCGGCCCCGAGCCACCGACGGCAGAACAGGCAGCGCCTCACTCGCTCACGCCTCACTCGGCCCCGCCCCCACTCTCGTCCCCTTCCCCGCCCCCGGAGACGGCCGTGTCGAACTGCACGGCGTCACCTTCGGCTATGCCCCCTCCGCCGAACCGGTCGTCCGGGATCTCGATCTGTCCCTCCCCTCGGGCACCCACCTGGCGGTCGTCGGCCCCAGTGGCGCGGGCAAGTCCACGCTCGCCGCGCTCATCGCCGGGATGCTCGACCCGCAGGCCGGCCAGGTACACCTGGGCGGCGTCCCGGTCCGCTCCCTGGACGTCGGCCGACTCTCCCGGTCCCGCGTGCTGATCCCGCAGGAGGCGTACGTCGTCGCCGACACCCTGCGCGAGAACCTCGCCTACCTGCACCCGGCGGCCACCCCGCCCGACCTCGACGCGGCGGTCCACGCAATCGGCGCCACCGCGCTCGTCGAACGCCTCGGCGGCTACGACGCTCCGGTGAATCCGACCCTGCTGTCCGCCGGGGAGCGCCAGCTGATCGCCCTTGTCCGCGCCCTGCTTCCGCCCGCCCCGCTGGTCCTGCTGGACGAGGCCACCTGCCACCTCGACCCCGCCGCCGAGGCAGTCGCCGAAAGGGCCTTCGCCTGCCGCCGGTCCACCCTGATCGTCTGCGCCCACCGGATCAGCTCCGCCCTGCGCGCCGACCTCGTCCTCGTCATGGACGGGCCGCGTTGCCGCCTGGGCACCCACGACCAACTGCTGGCCGACTGTGCCCTGTACCGCGACCTGATCGGCCACTGGGACCAGATGGCGACAGACGTCCGACGCTGACGGCCGAGGTGCAACGCCGCAGGCGGCACGCCCCTGCCGCCGGCCCGACTACAGCCAGCCCGACTCCCGGGCGATCCGGATCGCGTCGATGCGGTTGCGTGCGCCGGCCTTCCTGGAGACCGCGTTCAGGTGATTGCGGACCGTTCCCACCGACAGGGACAGCCGGTCGGCGATCTCCCGCGTGGGCGTGCCGTCCGCCGCCAGCCGCAGCACCTCGAGCTCCCTCCCGGTCAGCGGGTTCTCCGCCGAGGAGAGCGCCAGCAGCGCGAGTGCGGGGTCGATGAACCGTTCGCCCGCCGCCACCTTGCGGACCCCTTGGGGCAGGGTGTCGCAGGGGCTGTTCCGGCCGATGAGGCCCGCGACGCGGCGCGCCAGCGCCCGCCGCAGGTACTCGGGGGTCGCCGACCCGACCACCAGCAGGGTGCGGCACTCCGGCAGCCGCGTGGCCAGCTCCAGGGAGGTACCGAGGGCGTGGTCCTCCTCGCCGTCGATGTCGATGACGACCACGTCGGGCCGGTACGACAACGCCTGAACGACCGTCTGGCTGTGCTCCGGCGACGCCGGGACCACCTCGATGTCCTTCTCACGGGTGAGCAGGGCGGCGAGTGCCCCGCGCACCAGGTCAGCCTCCTCGACGAGAAGCACACGGATCAACATCGCTCCTACCCGGCCGAACCCGGCCTCCATGACGCAGCGCGCCCAGGACACTCCGACGACGCCTTACGAAGTATCTCCGCCTGTCCACCCAATTGCCCGGAACCGCCCCGCCCGCACGCCACTGTCGCCCATGAAGCAGAGGCACACAAAACAGCAGTGCGGGCCGAGGAAACCCTCGGCCCGCACTGCTGGAAGTAATCTGTGTCCGAGGGGGGACTTGAACCCCCACGCCCGATAAAGGGCACTAGCACCTCAAGCTAGCGCGTCTGCCATTCCGCCACCCGGACTAGGTGTCTGCCGCCTTGCCGGAGGTCTTCCCCGCGGCGGCATGGACAACAATACCAAGATTTCGGAGTGCCCTTCACCTGCATATCCGTGCCCTGGACAGCGGTCCCAGCACGGCGGCAGGGGTGGTCCCGAGGTCTCACCTCGAGCAACCGAACGGTTACACACGGCCCCGGTCGCAGCGCGACTGCGGGGCGGGAGGGGGCCGCGTGGGCACAGTAGCCGGGCCGCTACTTCTCCCGCTCGTGGTACATCTTCCGCGTGTGTTCCGTGTGGGCCCGCATGACCGCCGTGGCGCGCTGCTCGTCGCGGTCCGCGATGGCCGCGATCAGCTCACGGTGCTCGATCCAGGACTGGGTGCCCCGCTGCCGGGCGACCGGTGTGTAGTACCAGCGGACACGGCGGTCGACCTGCGCGGCCAGCTCCGCGAGAACCGCGTTGCCCGCGAGTTCCATGATCTTCGCGTGGAGCCGGGCGTTCATCGCGACCGCGGCGTCCACGTCATCGGCGGCCACCGCGCGCTCGCCCTCCGCGCACATCTCCTCGAGCACGGAGACGGCGGCGGCACCCGCGTTGGCCGCGGCGAGTCGGGCGGCCTCGGCTTCCAACAACGTGCGCACGGTGAGGAGTTGGTCGGCCTCCTCCTCGGTGGGCTCGTGCACGAACGCCCCCTGGGCGGGCCGCAGATCGACCCACCCCTCGGTGTTCAGCCGCTGCAGCGCCTCGCGCACCGGCTGCCGCGAGACGCCGAGATGGCCGGCGAGTTCGCTCTCGACCATGTGCTGACCGGGCTGCAGGGCGCGCGTGATGATGAGTTCGAGCAGCGCCTCAAAGACACGGTCGCGCAGTGGGCCGGGGCGTTCGAGCTTGGGCACCGCACCCTGCGGCAGTCCTGTCGTCGACAACATCACGCCCCCTCCTCGCCAGCGCCGTCGCTGTACACGAGAGCCAAGTATGAATTGGCTTTCGCCTACAGTCTACGGCGCACACCCCCTGGACAGGAGAGTCGGGCTCGTCGCGGTGGGCGCGGGGAGGTACGTACCAGCAGCTCACAGGCGCGAAGGGCGAAGGCCCCAGAGCCGCGCGCGGCACGAGTGGCCGCCCGGCTGCGGCCCCCCAACCCTTGCTGCCACCACTTCCATCCTGTAGACAATATTTCGTCGACAGAGTTCGACAGAGTTTCAACAGTTCCGCGGTACACCCTCGACCGAACGGAGCGCCACACAGTGAAAGTCGCAGTCCTCGGCGCCGGAGCCATCGGCGCCTACGTCGGCGCCGCCCTGCACCGCGCAGGCGCCGACGTCCACCTCATCGCCCGTGGACCCCATTTGGCGGCCATGAGGCGCCACGGCGTGCAAGTCATCAGCCCCCGCGGCGACTTCACCGCCCACGCCCACGCCACCGACAACCCGGCCGACATCGGCCCCGTCGACTACGTCCTCCTCGGACTCAAAGCAAACTCGTACGCGGCGTGCGGACCGCTCATCGAACCCCTGCTCCACGACACCACGGCAGTGATCGCCGCGCAGAACGGCATCCCCTGGTGGTACTTCCACCAGCACGGCGGACCACACGACGGCCACCGCGTCGAGAGCGTCGACCCCGCCGGCGCGGTCAGCGCGGTACTCGCCCCGCAGCGCGCCATCGGGTGCGTGGTCTACGCCGCGACGGAGTTGGACGGTCCGGGTGTGGTGCGGCACCTGGAAGGCACCCGGTTCTCCATCGGCGAACCCGACCGGTCGATCTCACCGCGCTGTCAGGCCTTCAGCCAGGCCATGCAGGCCGGCGGCCTGAAATGCCCGGTCGAGCCGGACCTGCGCAACGACATCTGGCTCAAACTCCTGGGCAACATCAGCTTCAACCCCATCAGCGCCCTCGCCCGCGCCACCATGCGCCAGATGTGTCACCACGGCGGCACCCGCAAAGTCATCGAAACCATGATGGGCGAGACCCTCACCGTCGCCGAAGCATTGGGCTGCCAGATCGGCATCTCGATCGAACGCCGCCTTGCCGGCGCCGAACGCGTCGGCGACCACCGCACCTCCACCCTCCAGGACCTCGAGCGCGGCAAACCCCTCGAACTCGACGTCCTCCTCGCCGCCGTCGTCGAACTCGCCGACATCACCGGCATCGACGTCCCCACCCTCCGCACCGTCCACGCCATCAGCGACCTCCTCGCACTCCGGACCGCCGCATGATGATGAACGTGTACGCGGGACAGGACCGCATAGCCCTACGGGCCGCGGCCACCCAGGGCTGACCGGGTTCCCCGCGACACGACGGCGGGGCCTCCAGCGGCGGGGAGCGCCCCCTGCGCCGCGGAGGCCCCGCCTCAGTCGTGCCGGAGTACACATGAATCCACCCAGAGCCCCTGACTGGATCCTGTATACCATCGACCATCTCTCTGTATACTGTCAGTCTGTATACGTTCAGCGTCCAATGGCCCCGTCTCGGAGGCGACATGGAAGATCTGAATCCCCAGGTGGTGCTGGGAATGGCCGCCCAGGCGCCCGACGGCATAGTGATCATCGACAGCGAAGGACTGATCCGCTATTGGAACCAGGGTGCGGAGCGCATCTTCGGGTTCTCGGCGGGCGAGGTAGACGGTCGCAGTCTGGACGTCATCATCCCCGAGAGGCACAGGAAGCGGCACTGGGACGGTTTCCAGGAGGCCATGGACCGGGGGTCCACCAAGTACGGCGAGGCGGACCTGCTGAACGTTCCCGCGCTGGCGGCGGACGGCCGCAAGCTGTCCATCGAGTTCAGCGTGGTGCTGCTGCCGTCCCCCGACGGCAGCACGTATGTCGGGGCGGTCATCCGGGACGTCACCGCGCGGCGCGATCGGGAGCGGGAGCTGATGCGGCGGCGGGCCGAAGCGACGGTCTGAGACTCGCCGGACAGTCCCCGGACACACGGAAGCGGTCGTGGCCCGAAGGCCACGACCGCTTCCGTGTTGCCGGCTCGTCAGACGATGACGCCGCTCTCCTTCAGCCGGCCGATGGTCTCCTCGTCGTAGCCCAGTTCGACCAGGACCTCGGAGCTGTGCTCGCCCAACAGCGGGGCGCCGACGACCTCCGGCTTGAAGGAGGAGAACTTCACCGGGCTGCCGACGGTCAGGTACGTGCCCCGGCCCTTCTGCTCGACCTCGACGACGGTGCCGCTCTTGCGCAGGTCCTCGTCGTAGGCGATCTCCTTCATGCTCATCACCGGGGCGCAGGGCACCTCCCACTCACGCAGGATGTCGACCGCCTCGTAATTGGTCTTGTCCGCGAGCCACTTCTCGATCTCCTCGAAGATCTCGAAGATGTGGTTCTGGCGGGCGCGCGCGGTCGCGTACTCCGGGTCCTCGGCCCACTCGGGGTGTCCGATCGCCTCGGCGGTGCGCTTCCAGTTCTGCTCCTGGATGGTGAAGTAGATGTAGGCGTTCGGGTCGGTCTCCCAGCCCTTGCACTTGAGCACCCAGCCGGGCTGGCCGCCGCCGCCCGCGTTGCCGCCGCGCGGCACCACGTCGGTGAACTCGCCGTTCGGGTACTGCGGGTACTCCTCCAGGTGGCCGACCCGCTCCAGGCGCTGCTGGTCGCGCAGCTTGACGCGGCAGAGGTTGAGCACGGCGTCCTGCATGGAGACGGACACCTTCTGGCCCTTGCCGGTCTTGCCCCGGTCGATGATCGCGGTGAGGATGCCGATCGCCAGGTGCATACCGGTGTTGGTGTCACCGATGGCCGCGCCGGAGATGGTCGGCGGGCCGTCCCAGAAGCCGGTGGTGGAGGCGGCGCCGCCCGCGCACTGGGCGACGTTCTCGTAGACCTTGAGGTCGTTCCAGGACGACTGGTCGTTGAAGCCCTTGACCGAGCCGAAGATCAGGCGCGGGTTGAGCTCCTGGAGGCGCTCCCAGGAGAAGCCCATGCGGTCCAGGGCGCCCGGGGCGAAGTTCTCCACCAGGACGTCGGCCTCCGTGATGAGCTTCTCCAGGACCTCCTTGCCCTCGGCGGTCTTGGTGTTGATGGCGAGGGAGCGCTTGTTGCTGTTGAGCATCGTGAAGTACAGCGCGTCGAGGTCCTCGATGTCCCGCAGCTGCTTGCGGGTGACGTCGCCGCCGTTGGGGCGCTCCACCTTCAGGACGTCGGCGCCGAACCAGGCGAGCATCTGCGTGCAGGCGGGACCGGCCTGGACCCCGGTGAAGTCGATCACCTTGATTCCGGCGAGCGGCTTTTCACTCATGTCAGCTTCCTGGGTTTCCTCGCCCTGTCGCACCTGAGCAATGTCTGGCTCGCGATCCTGGGCTTCGGCGTCGTCGGGGGCATCGGCGCCGGACTGGTCTACGCGACCTGCATCAACATGGTCGGCAAGTGGTTCCCCGAACGCCGGGGAGCGAAGACGGGGTTCGTCAACGGCGGGTTCGCGTACGGATCACTGCCGTTCATCTTCATCTTCAACTACGGCTTCGACACGGCGAACTACCACCGTGTCCTGGACCTGATCGGCTGCTACATCATGATCGTGGTCCTCGGGTGCGCGTTCTTCTTCAAGGATCCGCCGAAGAACTGGTGGCCCTCGGACATCGATCCGCTGACGTACTCCGGTGCCGAGAAGAACGCGACGAGCCTCGCCAAGAACCCTCCGGCGGCGAAGCAGTACACGCCCAAGGAGGCCATCAGGACCGGCATGCTGCCCCTGATGTGGCTCTCCATCGTGATGACCGCGGGGGTGTCGATCTTCGGAATCTCCTTCCAGGTCGACTTCGCCAAGGAGGTGGGCTTCGGCCCGCTGGTGGCGGCCTCGTCGATGGGTGTCATGGCGGTCATCAACGGCATCGGCCGCGGTGTCGTGGGCTGGCTGTCCGACAAGTGGGGGCGCAAGCCCACCCTGGTGTTCGTCATCGTCGTGCTGGGCCTGGCCCAGTTCGGCGTGATCTGGGCGGGTGACGTCAAGAGCGAGGCGCTGTTCCTGTTCTTCGCGTTTCTCTCCGGCTTCGGCGGCGGCGCGTTCTACCCGCTTTTCGCGGCGCTCACTCCGGACTACTTCGGGGAGAACTACAACGCCTCCAACTACGGCCTGGTGTACAGCGGCAAGCTGATCAGCGGTCTGTTCGGCGGCGGCCTCGGCTCCATGGTGGTCGCGGCCTGGGGGTACAACGGCGCGTACGCCCTGGCCGGCGCCGTCTCCATGGTGGCGGCGGCGATCGCCCTGCTGTTGCGGCAGCCGGGGCGGACGCCGGTGTCGCAACCTGCCGGGTGACGGCACGCACGCGTGAGGAGGCCCTCCCGGGATTCCGGGAGGGCCTCCTCACGCGTGGGATCGGTCAGCACTTCTCGCGCAGCGAGTGGAGGTGCTCGCTGGAGCGGCGCGCGAAGGTGAAGGACTCGGTCGGCTGGTCGTGCTCGGCCTGCCAGTGGTGGGCGAACCGCTCACCACGCAGCCGGGTCACGGCAGAGATGAACCGCTGGTAGTCGATGTCGCCGTCGCCGACGTCGGTCATGCGGTAGCCGTAGGTGTTCGCGGGGTCGCTGACGCCGTCCTTCACGTGGAAGAGCGGGTAGCGGTGGGGCTGGTCGAGGACGTAGTCGAGGGGCTCGAACGGCGCGGGTGAGCCGTCGGGGCGCTGCGAGAAGCGGAACTGGCCCGAGTACGCCCAGAAGATGTCCATCTCCAGGAACACCAGGTCGGGGTCGGTCTCGGCGAGCAGCACGTCGTAGAGGCGGACCTTGGGGTTGTCGGTGGCGAAGGAGAACTCCTCGGAGTGGTTGTGCTGGTAGAACTTCATGCCGCGTGCCTTCGCCGCTGCGCCGTAGGTGTTGAACTCCTCGGCGGCGCGCTTCCAAGCGTCGACGGTGGAGCCGTAGCGGAACGGGCCGGAGGCGGTGCCTATGTGCTTCAGGCCGAGCGCCTGGGCGTCGTCGAGGACCTTGGTGAGGTTCTGGGCGAAGGTATAGGCGCCCGGGTCGTTGGAGTAGTAGCCGACGTGGCTGCCGATCGGGTTCAGGCCGTGGTTCCGGGCCAGCCGCTTGAGCTGGGCGAGGGTGATCGGGCCGGCCGAGCCCTGGGTGTATCCGGCGAACTCGACCTCGTCGTAGCCGTACTTCTCCAACTCGGCGAAGACCGGGGCGAAGCCGAGCGTGGAGACCTTGTCGCGCAGGCTGTAGAGCTGGATGCCGAGCCGGCCGGGGGGCAGGACGGGACGGCCGCGGCCGGCGCCGCGGGGGGCCGTGCCGGTGGTGGACGCGGTGCCGGGGGCGGCAGTCGCCGGGGCTGCGGCGGCTCCCAGCAGGGCGGCAGCTGTGGTGCCCGCAGCCACGCCGAGCATGCCTCGTCTGGTGAGGCGGTGGGTGAGTTCGGGATCCGTCTGGGAAAAGCGGCTCATGCCTGGAACTCCCTGTGATCGAAGGCCGTTGTCAGTGGTGAGTGCTTCACTGGTGACCAGTCGGAAGAGACGGGTCGGTGGGACCGGCGAGCTGGTGCGTGCCGGTCTTAACCGGTCAGCCGAGACCGGCGAATTGGAGCAGGAGTGACTTCACATCGGTGGCCGCGACACGGTCGCCGAGAGCGCGGGGGGTGGAGCAGATGAGGAGCGGACCGTCGTCGTCGCTCGCAGGTATGCGGCCATGGCTGCCGCGAATAGGTGACGGATCCAGGGGCACGACCGCCATGCGGTAGCGCATGCCCAGTTTCTTGCGGGCGAGTGCGGTCGCGGCCTTGACCTTGATGTAGGGGTCGAGGGGATCCATGAAGAGTTCGACCGGGTCGTAGCCGGGTTTGCGATGGATCTCGACCAGTCGCGCGAAGTCGGGCGCGCGGGCGTCGTCGAGCCAGTAGTAGTACGTGAACCAGGCATCGGGCTCCGCGACGGCGACGAGCTCGCCGGAGCGTGGATGGTCGAGATGGTGAGCCTTCTTGCCCTCGTCGTCGAGGAGTTGCTCGATGCCGGGTAGTCCGTCCAGGGCGGTCCGGGTCGCGTCGAGGTCTTCCGGCCGGCGCACGTAGACATGGGCGATCTGGTGGTCGGCGACCGCGAAGGCACGTGACGTCATCGGGTCGAGGTACTCCATGCCGTCCTGGGTGTGCACCTCCAGCAGGCCTGCCCGTCTCAGGGCGCGGTTGATGTCGACGGGCCGGTTCACGCGAGTGATCCCGTACTCGGACAGCGCGACGACGGTACGGCCCTCGGCGCGAGCGTCGTCCAGCAGCGGGGCCATGGCAGCGTCCAGGTCGGCGGCCGCCTTCAGCGAGCGTGGATCGTCCGGGCCGAAGCGCTGCAGGTCGTAGTCGAGATGAGGGAGGTAGCAGAGCGTCAGATCGGGGTGCCGGGTGCGGATGATGTGGCGGGTCGCGTCGATGATCCAGCGGCTGGAGACCAGGTCCGCGCCGGGGCCCCAGAAGTGGAAGAGCGGGAAGGCGCCCAGCTTCTCGGTGAGTTCGTCGTGCAGGGCGGGCGGCCGGGTGTAGCAGTCGGGTTCCTTGCGGCCGTCGGAGTAGTAGATCGGACGGGGGGTGACGGTGATGTCGGTGTCGGCGCCCATGGCGTACCACCAGCAGATATTCGCGACGGTGTAGCCGGGATGCGCGCGGCGGGCGGCGTCCCAGAGCTTGTCGCCGGCGACCAGTCCGTTGTGCTGGCGCCACAGGAGTACGTCGCCGAGGTCGCGGAAGTACCAGCCGTTGCCGACGATGCCGTGCTCCGACGGGTGGGTGCCGGTCAGGAAGGTGGACTGGGCGGCGCAGGTGACCGCGGGCAGGACGGTGCCGAGCGGCGCGCGGGAGCCGGACTGGGCGAGCGTCTTGAGGTGGGGCATGTGGTCGAGGAGACGCGGGGTGAGGCCGACGACGTCGAGGACGAGGAGAGGGGTGGGACATCCCAGGGTGGTGGCCTCCGGTCGGGGTGCTGGGCGGCCACGCGGTGAGGAGGCCGGGGCAGCCGGGTCCGGTCGCTCGGTCACGGCAGCTCCTTCAGGCCGAGGTCCGTCAACAGATCGCGGGCGAGGGTGAGTTCGGCGGCGATGCCGTCGGCGAGCTGGCTGCGGGCGCGAGGTCGCAGTTCGGTCGGGAGGGCCTGCCAGGTGTACGTCTCGACCTCGAGGTGCCGGGTGAGCGGGTGCGGGCCACCGACGAGCCGCGTCAGTGCCGCCCTGAGGACGGAGAGTGTGGAGGTGAGGGGCGCGGCGGGGGCCGCGTGGAGCGGGACGTGGAAGTGGGCGCGCCATGGGGAGGCGTCGGGCAGGGCGTCGCCCTTGAGGGCCTCGCCCAGGTCGTCGGTGCCGCGCAGGCCGGCGGCGGTGGGCGTGCGGGTCTGGTGCAGGAAGCGGGGTTCGTCGAAGGTGGCGAGGGCGTCGCGGACGTCGGGGAGATGGGGGTGTTCGGCGTGCAGGGCGGCTGAGAGCTGGGATTTGACGACGGGGACGCGGGCTTCGGTGAGCGCGTCCAGGGCGGTGTGCGGATCTTCGAAGGAGGTGGCGAGGTGACAGGTGTCGACGCAGATGCCGATGCGGTCGTGCCCGACAGCGGTGAGCGGGGCGATGGCGTCGGCGGTGGTCTCGATGATGCAGCCGGGCTCGGGTTCGAGTCCGACGCGGATGTCGCGGCCGGTCAACTCCCGCAGAGCGTCGAGGCGTTCGGCGAGCGTGACCAGGGCGGTGCGGGCGGCCTCGGCGCGTCGGTCGTCGTAGTGGGTGCGCCAGGCGAGGGGCAGGGTCGAGATGCTGCCTTGGCTGACGTCGTCGGGGAGGAGACCGGCGAGGACGCGGGCCAGGGAGGTGGTGTGTTCGAGGCGTTCGGGATCGGCCCAGTCCGGCTTGTACACGCGGTACTTGACTTCTTCGTCACCGAATCCCTCATACGGGAAGCCGTTGAGGGTGACGACCTCGAGGCCGCGCCGGTCGAGTTCGGTGCGCAGGCCGCGCAGGGCGGACGGGTCCGAGACGAGGGCGTGGGCGGCGTCCTTGGCGAGCCACAGGCCGATGCCGAGGCGGTCACGGCCGAGCCCTCGGCGGACGGGTTCGCAGTGGTCGCGGAGTTGGGCGAGTACGCCGTCGAGGGTTTCGGCCGGGTGGACGTTGGTGCAGTACGCGAGGTGGACGGTGGAGCCGTCGGGGTGTCGGAAGCGCATGCTTCACGCCTCCGGGGCCGGGGCGGCGGTCGGGTCGTCCCACCTTCTTGGTTCGCCGACCGGGTTGTCCGACGCCCTCGGGGCGCCCACCAGGTCGTCCGACACCCGCGGGGCGCCCACCAGGTCGTCCGACTGTCTCAGGGCGCCGGCCGGTCCTTCGGGGTCTTTCGGAGCGCCGCGGAGGATGGAGTTGCCCTCATGGGTCGCCTCCGGGGTCGCGGTCGCGATGTCGAGGGTGAGCCGACCGCTGAGCCCGTAGAAGGCGATGGGATTGCGCCACAGCACGAGATCGACGTCATCCTCCCCGAAGCCTTCGGCCAGCATCAGGTCGGCGACCTTGCGCGTCTTCAGGGGATCGCTCCTGCCCCAGTCGGCTGCGGAGTTCACCAGCACCTGCTCGGTCCCGTACGCGCGCAGGATCGCGACCATCCGCTCCTCGTCCATCTTGGTGTCGGGATAGACGGAGAAGCCGAGCCAGCAGCCGCTGTCCTTGGCCTCCTTGACCGTCGTCTCGTTGAGGTGGTCGACGAGGACGCGGTCCGGGGGCAGCGCGGACTCCCGGACGACGTCGAGGGTGCGGCGCAGGCCGGCCAGCTTGTCGCGGTGCGGGGTGTGGACGAGCGCGGGCAGTTCGTGTACGGCGGCGAGCTGCAGCTGAGCGGCAAGCGCGGTGTCCTCGGCGGGGGTCATCGAGTCGTAGCCGATCTCGCCGACGGCGACGACCTGGTCCTTCACGAGATACCGGGGCAGTTCGTCGAGGACGGGGACACAGCGCGGGTCGTTCGCCTCCTTGGGGTTGAGGGCGAGGGTGCAGTGGTGGGCGATGCCGTACTGGGCGGCACGGAAGGGCTCCCAGCCGAGAAGGGAGTCGAAGTAGTCGAGGAAGGAGGCGGGAGACGTGCGGGGCTGGCCGAGCCAGAAAGAGGGCTCGACGACGGCGCGGACACCGGCGGCGTGCATGGCCTCGTAGTCGTCGGTGGTGCGTGACGTCATGTGGATGTGGGGGTCGAAGAGGCGCATCAGGACTCCTTGCCGTCGGTGCCGTCGGTTCCGTGGCTGCCGTGGGTGCCGCACCCAGCGGTCGGCGCGGGTGAGGTGGCCGTGGGGTCGGTGAGGGTCAGGACGCGGTACAGGTCTTCGGGCACGGCCCGGCCCGCGGCGGTGCGTTCGGCGGCGTAGTCGCCGAGCATGCGGGCGAGTTCGGCGTCGGAGTGGGCGCGCCGGTTCAGGTCGGCCACCGCGACGACGGGCACACCGGTGAACAGGCACTTCAGGACGGCGTGGCGCCACTGATGGGGATCGAGGTGCCGGGCGGCGTAGGGGCCGACGGCGGCGGCCAGGAGGCGGGTGTCGTTGGTGCGCAGGGCGTCCTCGACGAGCGGGAGGGCCTGCGGACCGGGCACGAGGTGGGGTAGTGCGTGCAGGACGGCGCGGCGTTCGGCGGCGGTGCCCTGGAAGTAGACCCGGGTGACGGCGTCCACGTCGGCGCGGGCCGCGTGCAGGATGAGGACGCGGGCGGCGTCGGCGTACTCGGCGCCACAGCGGCGCCCGGCCTCGGCGATGCGCAACTCCCAGGCGGAGATGGGACCGTGAGTGCCGGGATGGGCGGCGGCCTCGCCGAGGGCCCGGTGGAGCCACGCGCGGGCGGCGGTACCGAGGCAGCCGGTGAGGTGGCCGCGCAGTTCGGCGGGCGGGGTGAGGGCGAGGGTGGTGCCCGGGGTGTCCGGCCGGCTCTCGGCACCTGCCCGGTCACCGGCGCTTGGCCGAGCCTCCGTGCCCGGTCGGCCCCCGGCACCGAGCCGAGCCTCCGTCCCTGCCCCGCTCCCGGCACCGGGCCGAGCCTCCGTTCTTCTCTCGGCACCCGCGGGGCTCTCGGCACCCGCGGGGCTGTGGGCGCCCGGGCGGGAGTCGGTGCCCGCATCGGGTTCGGGGAGTGGGCTGCCCTTGGTGTCCGCGTCCGGGGTTGCCGGGGTGCTGCGGGAGGGGGTCATGAGGTGCTCCCTTCTGGGGTGGCGGAGGGATCGCCAGGGCGTGGGGCGAATACGGGTGATCCGGTGGCGGTGGCTTCGGCGCGGCGGAGGAACGGGAGGGAGAGTTCGGCGAAGTGGGGGCCCGCGTGGGAGTGGCGGGGCAGTTCGACGACCGTCAGGCCCTGGTAGCCGCTGGCGGCGAGGGCGGCGAGCACGGGCGGGAAGTCGATCTCGCCGTCGCCGAAGGGGAGGTGTTCATGGATGCCGCGGCACATGTCCTCGATCTGGACGTGACGCAGCCAGGGGGCGGCGGCGCGTACGCAGTCGGCGGGAGAGAGGGGTTCGAGGCACTGGCAGTGGCCGATGTCGAGGGTCAGGCCGAGGTGTTCCGGGTCGCCGAGTGCGCGGCGGAGGCGGTGGAAGTCGGAGAGGGTGGCGAGGAGGTGGCCCGGTTCGGGCTCGACGGCGAGGGGGATGCCGGCGGTGGTGGCGGCGTCCAGGACGGGAGTGAGTGTGTCGGCCAGGCGGTGCCAGGCGGTCTCCGGGTCGGTTCCCGGCGGTGTGATGCCGCTGAAGCAGTGGACGGCGTGGGCGCCGAGGTCGGCCGCTACCCGGACGGCCCGGATCAGCAGGTCGACGCGGCGGGCACGGTCGTCCGGGTCGGCGTCCAGGAGGGAGGGACCGTGTTTGCGACGAGGATCAAGCACATAGCGGGCGCCTGTCTCCACGGTGACTTGCAGACCGAGTGCGTCCAGGCGGTGCGCGAGGCGGCGGGTGCGGGCGGTGAGGTCCGGGGCGAGTGGGTCCAGGTGCATGTGGTCGAGGGTCAGGCCGACGCCGTCGTAGCCGAGGTCGGCGAGCAGGACCAGGGCGTCGTCGAGGCGGAGGTCGGCGAGGCCATTGGTGCCGTAGCCGAGGCGGAGGGCCCCGCGCCCCTTCACCGTTGCTCCTCGGAGTGGCCGGCACCACCGCACGCGCCGAGACGGCCGGGACCGTCGCCACGCGGCTCAGCCCCGTTTCCCGGCACGCCCAGCGGCTCAGCGCCGGCTCCCGGCACATCCAAGGGCTCAGTACCGACTCCCCGCACACCCAACCGCTCACCCCCGGCCCCCCACTCACCCAACCGCTCACCTCCGGCCCCCCGTAGACGCTCCGCGAACCGCCCCAGTGCCGCGTACTGCTCGCCCAGTGCCCCCGGCCCCTCCCCCACCGGATCCTTGAAGTAGAAGCCCAGTTCGCCGAGCGGTCCGGACAGGCCCGCCTCGTGGGCGCGGGCGGTCAGGCGGGCGAGGTCGAGGATCAGGGGTGCCGCGAGGGCGGAGTCGCAGCCCTGCCAGATGGTTTGGAGGATCATGCGGGTGCCGAGGAAGCCGTCGAAGGCGATGTGGTCCCAGGCGGTCTTCCAGTCGCCGAGCGCGGGGACGTCGTCGATGTGGACCTCCCCTTCGGGCACCTCGTCCAGGACGTCCGCCAGCACCCTCTCCTTGCCGGCGTTCTTCGCCGCCGCGGCGGCCGGGTCGGCCAGGGAGGCGCCGTCACCGCCGCCGAGCAGGTTCGTGCCGGACCAGGCGCGGACCGCCAGTGCCCGTTGGGTGAACATCGGGCCCAGGACCGAGCGGAGCAGTGTCTGTCCCGTCTTGCCGTCGCGGCCCGCGTACGGCAGGCCGGTCGACGAGGCCAGGGAGGCCAGCGCCGGGTGGTTCAGGCCCGTCGACGGGGTGAAGTTCACGTACGGGCAGCCCGCGCGCAGGGCCGCCGCCGCGTACAGCGAACTCGGGGGCAGGGCGGTGCCGGTGGGGAGGGGTTCGGTGGAGGCCACGTTCACGACGACGGCGCGGGCGAGCTCGCATCGCCGTGTGAAGTCCCGTATGTCCGAGGCGAAGGCGGCGATGAGCTGCTCCTCGCCTCGGGTGTCTCCGGGGAGAGGGCCGCCGGGCCTGATCTCGCGGTCGGTGGCGGCGAGTTCGGCCCGTACGGCCGTGGGGAGGCCGGGAGGCAGGACGCCGCCTGCCGCCAGGGCCTCGGCGCGTTTGGGCAGGGGGCAGTCCACCGTGTCGTGGCCGCCGAAGACGAGGGACGACAGCGGAGGCAGGCCACTGTCCGCGAACATGGGCGTCTCGGTGACCAGGCCCGTCGGCGGGTGCAGGCCCGCGGTGACGGCGGCGCACCCGGCGACGACGCTCGTGGCGACGGAGCCGCGCGCCCCGATCAGCCAGACGCCGACGCGCGAGTCGGAGGGGGAAACGGACGCGGACATGGCGGCCTCCTTGTCGAACGCGTCGTATGTGGACCCGACCCCACCGGCCCTGGCGAGGTCCGGCGGGTGGGGAAAAGACGGCGGGCGGGAGTCCGGCGTCCCCCGCCCGCCGTCGCTCAGTCGCCCTGCGAAGCCAAGGCTCCGTGCGAAGCCGAGGATGCGGAGGACTTCGTGGGCAGTTCCTTGATCCGGACGTCACGGATGGACACCTCGTCGTCGGCTCCGTGGTTCTGGATGCCGATGTGTCCGTCGGTGAGGCTCCGGGCCGGGTCGGTGTTGGTGAAGTCGTTGATCTTCACGCCGTTGAGATGGACGCGGAGGCGCTCGCCCTCCACACGGATCTCGTACGTGTTCCACTCCCCCGGCGGGTTCAGCGCACGGTCGCGCTTGTCGAGGTCGGCGGACTGGAAGCCGTACACGGCCCCGGTGGTGCGGTCAGGGGCGTCGGTCGCGTCGATCTGGATCTCGTAGCCGTTGTTGACGGCCGACCACGGGTCGTCCGAGGGCGGGAAGCCCACGAACACACCGGAGTTGTCGTCGCCGGCCATCCTCCAGTCGAGCTTCAGGGAGTACGACCCGAAGCCCGAAGCGGCATACCAGAGCATGCCCATGCCGCCGGTCGACGTGAGCGTGCCGTCGTCGGACAGGGTGAAGGAGCCCGGGCCGGCCTGGCGCCAGCTGTCCAGCGAAGCCTGTGTGCCGTCGAAGAGCGGGCGGTAGCCGTTCTCCGGGCGGCAGTCGGCCTCGGCGTCGCCGACGGCCCAGCGGATTCCGCCGAGCAGGTGCTCGCGGAACTGAGGCTCGGCGTAGGACTCCTTCGTATGGCCGCCCCCGGTGTAGAAGGCGCGGCCGCCCTGGTAGTTCTGGCACCAGGCGATCGGATGGTCGCCGTTCATGGTGCCGCCGCTGTACGAGGACTCGTCGAGGGACGCGAGGACATGGGCCCTCTCCCGCGGATTCGAGCGGTAGTTGTACCACTCGTCCGTGCGGTTCCACGTCTGCGCCAGACCCGAGGTCGCCGGGTGGGCGTGGTCCTCGACGTCCACGGTCGCGGGCTGGATCGCCGGGTGCGACTGGAAGTAGGCGCCGGCGAGGCCGCCGTAGAACGCCCAGTCGTACTCGGTGTCGGCGGCCGCGTGGATACCGACGTAGCCGCCGCCGCGTCGGATGTAGCCCTCGAAGGCCGTCTGCTGGGCGGCGTTCAGGACGTCCCCGGTCGTCGACAGGAACACGACCGCGTCGTAGCGGCGCAGGTTGCCGGCGGTGAAGGCCGCGGCGTCCTCCGTCGCGTCGACCGTGAAGTCGCCCGTCTCGCCGAGCTGTTTCACCGCGGCGATGCCGTCGGGGATCGAGTCGTGGCGGAAGCCGGCTGTCTTGGAGAAGACCAGCACCCTCTTGGCCTCAGCTCCGGGCCGCGAGTCCCGCGAGGACTGTGATGCGGCCGGCCCCGAGACACAGCCGAGAAGTACGGCGGCTCCGACGACTGCCGTTGCCAGGCGCCCAGTTGGGTGTATGCGCATCCTCCGTACCTCCTCTCAACCCGTGGTGAAGGTGAAGTCGTCCACGTCGTACAGGGCGCCCGAGCCGCTCCCCTTGAAGACGAGGTAGAGCGTGGTCGTGCCCCTCGGTGCGCGGGACAGGTCGGCCGTGACGTCCTGGAAGGTCTCCCAGCCGCCGGTCACCGGCACGGTCGTCTTGCCGAGCAGGGTGCCCGTCGAGGACCCCGCACGGACCTCGAGCGTGCCGCCCGCGCCGCCGGAGGAGATCCGGGCGGAGATCTTCTTGGCGTTGCTCAGGGCGTACGGCGTGAAGGAGATCCAGTCGCCGTTGTTGATGTTGCCGACGGTCCGGCCGCCGTGCGCGGTGGCCTTGGTGATGACGGAGACGCCGGAGCCATTGCCGAAGTGCTCGGCCTGCCGGTGCCTCGGCTGGGTGACGTTCTGGTCGTGCGTGGTGAGCGGGGCCTGACCGCCGCCTCCGCCGTCGGTGTACTCGGCGTCCATGACGCCGAAGATGTTGGCGTCCTCGTCGTGCCCGCCGTCGGCGCTGGTCTGGATGGTGCCGGTGCAGCCGTTCGCCGAGGTCACCGGGTGGCCGTGGCTGTCGTGGCCGAGGATGAAGGTGACCTTGACCTTGGCGCAGTCGATCGTCCGGTCCTCGGGGTCACTGACCCGCACCTTGAACGGGATCGCGTCACCGAAGCTGAACAGCTGCCCGTCCTGCGGGAGTTCCAGTGTCACCTTGGGCGCGGTGTTGCCGACCACGATCTGCACGCTCGCGCTGCCGGTGCGGCCCGAGGGGTCCTTGGCGGTGAGGGTCGCGGTGTAGGTGCCGTTCTTCTTGTAGCGGTACGCCGGGTTGGCCGCCGTCGACTTGCCGCCGTCGCCGAAGTCCCAGCTGTAGGTCAGGGCGTCGCCGTCCTGGTCGCTCGTGCCCTCGGACGAGAACTGCACCCTCAGCGGCGCCTGCCCCGAGGTCCTGCTCGCCGCGGCCTGCGCCACGGGCGAGTGGCCGTCTGTGGCGTTCTCGATGCGGTACAGAGCGGAGTGCTCGTCGCCGCCGAACCACGAGACGCCGTAGTCGAGGACGTACAGCGCGCCGTCCGGACCGAAGGCCATGTCCATGATCTGGGTGCCGGTCCAGGGGACCTCGTTGATCGACTGCACGGTCCCGGCGTCGTCGCTCACGATCCGCTTGATCCAGCGGCGGCCGAACTCCCCGGCGAAGAAGTTCCCGTCGTAGGCCTCGGGGAACTTCACCGGCGAGTCGAGCGAGGCGTCGTAGTGGTAGACCGGGCCGCCCATCGGGGACTCGGAGCCGGTGCCGAACTCGGGCACCGATGCGCCGTCGTACGGGATCCAGGCGGCCTGGGCCGGGGGCAGGTCGGTCAGGCCGGTGTTGTGCGGCGAGGTGTTCTTCGGCGCGGCGCAGTCGAAGGACGCGCCGGACTGGCCGGTCGCGAAGTCGTAGTCGACATAGGCGTCGTTGTCGCCGGTGCAGTACGGCCACCCGTAGTTGCCGGGGCCGGTGACGCGGGCGAACTCGACCTGGCCGGCCGGGCCGCGGGCCGGGTCGGCGGCGCCGGCGTCGGGGCCGTAGTCGCCGACGTAGACGATCCCGGTCTCCTTGTCGACGCTGAAGCGGAACGGGTTGCGGAAGCCCATCGCGTAGATCTCGGGCCGCGTCTTGTCGGTGCCGGGCGCGAAGAGGTTGCCGTCGGGGATGGAGTACGAGCCGTCGGCGTTGACCTTGATGCGCAGGATCTTGCCGCGCAGGTCGTTGGTGTTGCCGGAGGAACGCTGGGCGTCGAAGGCCGGGTTGCGGTTGGCGCGCTCGTCGATCGGGGTGAAGCCGTCCGACTGGAACGGATTGGTGTCGTCGCCCGTTGAGAGATACAGATTGCCCGCCGCGTCGAAGTCGATGTCGCCGCCGACATGGCAGCACAGGCCGCGGGAGGCGGGAATGTCGAGGATCTTCGTCTCGCTGGCTGCATCCAGCGTGCCGTCGGTCTTCAGGACGAAGCGGGAGAGACGGTTGACGCCGTCGAAGGGAGCGAAGTCGGCCGCCGTTCCCGTCTCGGGGGCGTCACCGGCCGGGGTGTCGAGCGGGGGTGCGTAGTAGAGGTAGATGAAGCGGTTCTCGGCGAATGAGGGGTCGACGCCGATGCCTTGCAGGCCCTCCTCGTCGTGCGTGTACACATCGAGCTTGCCCGCGAGCTTGGTGTTGCCCGCCGCGTCGGTGAGGCGCAGTTCGCCGTCGCGGGAGGTGTGCAGGACCGAGCGGTCCGGCAGGACGGCGAGCGACATGGGCTCGCCGACCTCCGGCTCGCCCTTGGCGAGGGTGACCTGCTGGAAGTCCTCCGCCGCGGCGGCCTCGGCAGCAGCCGCGGCAGCCCCCTCGTCGGCGACGGCTGCGCCGGCCTGGGGTGCGGTGAAGGTGAGCGTGGCGCCCGCCAGCAGTGCGCCGCTGAGCAGCGCCACCGCCTTGCGCAAGGACGGGCGTCGTCTGTGGGTCTCGTTTCTGCCGGTGCTGGTGGTGCGGTCGTTCCCGTGCACGAGTGCCTCCAAAAAGGGGCCGGTTGTACCGGGCGGGTGCGTACGCCGGGATGCGCCGTCATCCCGGAGAGTCGAAGCAGGGCTCGACGAGCCCCTGAACAGGTCAGAAAAGCCAGAAGCAGGTGAGAAAAGGTCAGTTGCCGAACGCCGCGTCGAAGGAGGCCGACGGTGGCTCGAAGTCGTACGCCTTGAGACGGGTCAGCGCCTCGGGGGCGCCCTGGAGCCGGTCCATACCGGCGTCCTCCCACTCCACGGAGATGGGGCCCTGGTAGTCGATGGAGCGCAGCATGCGGAAGACGTCCTCCCACGGGACGTCGCCGTGTCCGGCCGACACGAAGTCCCAGCCACGGCGGGGATCGCCCCACGGAAGGTGCGAGCCGAGGCGGCCGTTGCGACCGTCGAGGCGTTTGCGGGCCTCCTTGCAGTCGACGTGGTAGATGCGGTCGCGGAAGTCCCAGAGGAAGCCGACCGGGTCGAGGTCCTGCCACACGAAGTGCGACGGGTCGAAGTTCAGGCCGAAGGCGGGGCGACCGCCGACGGCCTCCAGGGCCCGCCAGGTCGTCCAGTAGTCGTAGGCGATCTCGCTGGGGTGGACCTCGTGCGCGAACCGCACGCCCTCCTCGTCGAAGACGTCCAGGATGGGGTTCCAGCGGGTCGCGAAGTCCTCGTAGCCGCGCTCGATCATCGACTCGGGTGCGGGCGGGAACATGGCGACGAGATGCCAGATCGCGGAGCCGGTGAAGCCGACGACGGTGTTCACGCCGAAGGCAGCCGCGGCGCGCGCGGTGTCCTTCATGCGGTCGGCGGCCCGCCTGCGCACGCCCTCCGGATCTCCGTCGGCCCACACCTCGCCCGGCAGAATGGCCTGGTGGCGTTCGTCGATGATGGCGTCGCAGACGGCCTGGCCGACGAGATGGTTGGAGATGGCCCAGCACTTGAGGCCGTACTTGTCGAGCAGCGCCTTGCGGGAATCGATGTAGGACGGGTCCGCGAGGGCCTTGTCGACCTCGAAGTGGTCGCCCCAGCAGGCGAGTTCGAGTCCGTCGTAGCCGAAGTCGCGGGCGAGCCGGCAGACCTCCTCCAGCGGAAGGTCGGCCCACTGGCCGGTGAAGAGCGTGAAGGTGCGCGGCATTCTCGTCGGCCTCCTCAGACCGCTATGGGCGTGTAGACGGAGTTCTTCTCGGCGCTCTCCTCCACCGCCGCCAGTACGCGCTGCACCTGCAGCCCGTCGGCGAAGGAGGGTTCGGGTCGGCGGCCCTCCGCGATGGCGTGGACCAGGTCGCGGGCCTGGTGGACGAAGGTGTGCTCGTAGCCGAGGCCGTGGCCCGGGGGCCACCATGCGTCCAGGTAGGGGTGGTCGGGTTCGGTGACGAGGATGCGGCGGAAGCCGGCGTGGGCTCCCGGTTCCGTGCCGTCGTGGTAGGCGAGTTCGTTGAGGCGCTCCAGGTCGAAGGCCAACGAGCCGCGCTCACCGTTGAGTTCGATGCGCAGGGCGTTCTTGCGGCCGGTGGCGTAGCGGGTGGCCTCGAAGGAGGCGAGGGCGCCGGACGGGAAGCGGCCGGTGAACAGGGCGGCGTCGTCGACGGTGACCTGGCCGGTGGCACCCTCGGCCGAGACGGCGGAGAGCCCCTTCACGGCCCCGCCGGGCAGCGGGCGTTCCTTCACGAAGGTCTCCGTCAGGGCGGACACCCCGGTCAGCCGCTCCCCCGCCAGGTACTGAGCGAGGTCGATGATGTGCGCGCCGAGGTCGCCGAGCGCGCCCGAGCCGGCCAGCTCCTTGCGCAGCCGCCAGGTCAGCGGGAAGTCGGGGTCGACCAGCCAGTCCTGGAGGTACGTCACGCGCACGTGCCGCACCGCGCCGAGGCGGCCCTCGGCGACCATCCGGCGGGCCAGGGCGGTGGCCGGCACCCGGCGGTAGTTGAAACCGACCATCGCCACCTGGCCGCGCGCGTACGCCTCTTCGGCCGCCCGCGCCATCGACGTGGCCTCCTCGACGGTGTTGGCGAGGGGCTTCTCGCACAGGACGTGCTTGCCGGCGGCCAGCGCCGCGAGGGCGATCTCGGCGTGGCTGTCGCCGGGGGTGCAGATGTCGACGAGGTCGATGTCGTCCCGTTCGACGAGGGCACGCCAGTCGGTCTCGACGGACGCCCAGCCGTGCCGGTCGGCCGCCGCCCGCGCGGCAGCGGCGTCGCGGCCGCAGATGACGGCCTGCACCGGGTTCAGCGGCAGGTCGAAGACGCGGCCCGCGGTGCGCCAGCCCTGGGAGTGGGCGGCGCCCATGAAGGCGTAGCCGACCATCCCCACGCGCAGGGGTGGCTTGCCTGCCTCGGTCCCTTCTGACTGCTGCTGCGGCTGTCCCATGTGGGTGTCCTCCTCGTCCTGGTCGGGGTGGCGCACGTGGGGGGTGCGGGCGGAACGGATCACTTGAAGCCGGTGGACATGTACTGGTCGACGTTGGTCTTGTCGACGACCGCCGAGTAGAGGGTGATCGAGGCCGGGATCTCGAACTCGGCCATGCCGCCGACGCCCTTGCCCTGGCCCAGCGCGCGGGCCAGGTCGATGGCGGAGGCGGCCATGGTCGGCGGGTACAGGACGGTGGCCTTGAGGACGCCGTCGTCCTGCTTGATGGCCTGGAAGGCGGACAGCGCGCCCGCGCCGCCGACCATCAGGAAGTCGTCGCGCCCGGCCTGTTCGATGGCGCGCAGGGCGCCCACGCCCTGGTCGTCGTCGTGGTTCCACAGGGCGTCGAACTTCGACTGGGCCTGCAGGAGTTGGGCCATCTTGGCCTGTCCGGACTCGACGGTGAACTCGGCCGCCTGACGGGCCACCTTCTTGATGTTGGGGTAGTTCTTCAGTGCGTCGTCGAAGCCCTGGGTGCGCTGCTGGGTCAGCTCCAGGTTGTCCAGCCCGGCCAGCTCGATGACGCGGGCGTTCGACTTCCCCTTGAGCTTCTCGCCGATGTAGTGACCGGCGTTCAGGCCCATCCCGTAGTTGTCGCCGCCGATCCAGCAGCGGTACGCCTGGGGGGAGTTGAAGACCCGGTCGAGGTTGACGACCGGGATCTGGGCCCGCATCGCCTTCAGGCCGACCTGGGTGAGCGCCTTGCCGTCGGCGGGCAGCACCACCAGCACGTCGACCTTCTTGTTGATCAGCGTCTCTATCTGGCCGATCTGCGCGGCGGTGTCGTTCGACCCCTCGGTGATCTCCAACGTCACGTCGGAGTACTTCTTCGCGCGGCTCTTGGCATTGTCATTGATGGCGTTGAGCCAGCCGTGGTCGGCCTGCGGTCCGGCGAAGCCGATGGTGACCTGCTTGCCTGGCTTGTCGTCGGCGGCCGGCTGGTCGTTCGCGGCCGGCTCGTCGTCGGACTCGTTGCTCGTGCAACCTGCGAGGAGGGCACCGGCACCTACGGCGGCGGTCCCGAACAGCATCCCTCTGCGACTGGTGAAGCGGCTCATGGTCTCTGGCATGGCGGTGAACCCTTTCCTCAGGTCGTGCTCGCGGTACGGCGCTGGACCAGCACGGCGGCGACGATGATCGCGCCCTTGGCGATCTGCTGGACGTCGCTCTGCAGGTTGTTCAGGGCGAAGATGTTGGTGATCGTGGTGAAGATCAGGACGCCGAGCATCGAGCCGGTGATGGTGCCGCGGCCCCCGCTGAGCAGCGTGCCGCCGATGATCGCGGCCGCGATGGCGTCGAGTTCGTAGAGGTTGCCGTTGGTGTTCTGGCCGGAGCCGGACAGGATGATCAGCAGGAACGCGGCGATGCCGCAGCACAGCCCGGACAGCAGGTAGAGGTAGAGCCGCTGGCGGCGCACGTCGATGCCGGCGAGCCGGGCCGCCTCCGCGTTGCCGCCGACGGCGACCGTGCGGCGTCCGAAGGTCGTGCGGTTCAGGATCAGCCAGCCGATGATCGTCACGACCGCGAACACCATGACCAGCGGCGGAATGCCGAGCACATACGCGTCGCGCTCGCCCAGGTCGAGCACGGAGGGCACGGTCACGATCTGCGTCTTGCCGTCCGTGATCTGCAGCGCCAGTCCGCGCGCGGAGGCCAGCATGGCGAGCGTGGCGATGAACGGGACCATCGCGCCGTACGCGATGAGCAGCCCGTTGACCAGGCCGCACCCCACACCGACGATCACCGCCGTGAAGAGGATGCCGCCGAAGCCGTACTCCTGGGTCGCGACCGTCGTCGCCCACACGGAGGCGAGCGCGACGATCGCACCGACGGACAGGTCGATGCCGCCGGAAGTGATGACGAAGGTCATGCCGACGGTGACGACACCGATCACGGACGCCTGGGTGAGAACGAGTTGGAGGTTGCGGGTGTCCAGGAACTCGTCCGGCTTGGTGATGCCGCCGATGACGATCAGCGCGGCGAGGACGCCGAGCAGGGAGAGAGTGCGCACGTCGGCGCGGGCCATCAGGCCACGCCAGGCGGGCGGTGCACTGGCCGACGGCACCTTGCCGGTGCTGTCCCGGGGCGGGGAGGCGTGCTGCGTCATGACGCCGGGCTTCCTTCCATGACGAGGTCGAGTACGCGGTGTTCGTCGAGTTCGCGGGCCGGTGCGGTGTGGACGACGCGGCCTTCGCGGAGCACCAGGACGCGGTCGGCGAGGCCCAGCACCTCGGGCACTTCGCTGGATACGAGCAGCACGGCGAGGCCTTCGTCGGCCAGTCGGCGGACGACCGCGTACAGTTCGGCGCGGGCGCCCACGTCGACGCCGCGGGTGGGTTCGTCGAGCAGCAGGACGCGGCAGCCGCGCAGCAGCCAGCGGGCCAGGACGGCCTTTTGCTGGTTTCCGCCGGACAGGGTGCGGACCGGCACGTTCGGGTTGTCGGGCCGTAGCGAGAGCTCGCGGGTCGCGGCCCGGGCGGCTCCCAGTTCGGCGGTCCGGTCGATCCAGCCGCCGCGGGAGAAGCGGGACATGGAGGAGACCGAGACGTTGCGGGTGACGGACTCCAGCATCAGCAAGCCCTGCGCCTTGCGCTCCTCGGGGGCGAGCCCGAGGCCGGCGCGGACGGCGGCGCGTACGCTGCCGGGCTTCAACGGTCGCCCGTCGACCCGCACCTGACCGGCTGTCGGCTTTCGCGCACCGTATACAGTCTCCAGTATTTCGGATCGTCCCGAGCCCACCAGTCCGGCGAGTCCGACGATCTCGCCGGGCCGCACGGTCAGGTCGAAGGGCTCGAACTCGCCGTCCCGGGCAAGACCTCGGACTTCCAGCAGCGGCTTCCCGGCCGTCACATCCCTGGTCGGCCGCTCGGGGAAGACGTACTCCACATTGCGTCCCGTCATCAGCGCCACGACCTCGCGCGTCGGCGTCGACTTCGCGGGAAGCCCGCCCGCCACGGCCCGCCCGTCCTTCAGCACGGTCACCCGGTCGCCGATGCGGCGGATCTCCTCCAGCCGGTGCGAGATGTAGACGACGGCGACGCCGTCGGCGGTCAGGTCGCCGACGATGCGGAAGAGGTTGTCGACCTCGTCCGGGTCGAGGGCGGCGGACGGCTCGTCCATCACGATCAGCCGTACGTCGTGGGAGAGCGCCCGCGCCATGGAGACGATCTGCTGCTGCGCCGCCGACAACTCGCCGACCAGGCGGGCCGGGTCGATCTCCGGATGCCCAAGTCGCTTCAGGCGAGAGGCAGTTGATGAACGCGCCACCTTGCCCCGTACGACGAAACCGGCGGCCGTGGGTTCATGGCCGAGGTGGACGTTCTCGGCCACCGACAGGTGCTCCACCAGGTCGAGTTCCTGGTAGATGGTGGCGATGCCCAGGCGCATGGCGGCGATGGGCGAACGGAGCGTGACCGGCTCGCCGCGCCAGTGGATCGTGCCGGTGTCGGGCTGGTGGGCGCCGGCCAGGACCTTGATGAGGGTGGACTTGCCGGCGCCGTTCTGGCCGAGCAGGCAGTGCACTTCACCGGCCTGGACGTCGAGGTCGACGCCGTCGAGGGCGCGGACTCCGGGGAACGACTTGGTGATGCCGGACATGCTGAGCAGCGGTGGTTCTGATGCCATGAGGTCCCCTTGGCGGGCGTGCGGGCCGCATCAGGGCAGCCGCAGAGCAGGGCAGGGCAGAGCAGGGAGCCGTACTGGTGTGATCCGTGCTGAAGTCGGTGCTTACGCGGGTGAGAACAGGTGGTCGCTGATGAGCCGGGCCGCGCCGATGACTCCGGCGGTGGGGCCCAACTCCCCCAGAACGATGGGCAGGTTGCCGGTCGCCAGGGGCAGCGACTGGCGGTAGACCTGGGTGCGGATCGCGGCGAGCAGGGTGTGGCCGAGGCCGGTCACCCCGCCGCCGATCACCACCAGGCCGGGGTTGAAGAAGCTGACGAGTCCGGCGATGACCTGGCCGACGCGGTTGCCGCCCTCGCGGATCAGGTCCAGGGCGGTGGCGTCGCCCGCGGCGGCCGCGGCGGCGACGTCCACGGCGGTCAGGGTGCCGTTCGCCGCCAGCCGGGAGGCGAGTTCCTCCGACCGCCCCTGCTGGGCCGCCTCCACGGCGTCCCGGGCGAGGGCCGCCCCGCTGAAGTGGGCCTCCAGGCAACCCCGGTTGCCGCAGGCGCAGGGGCGGCCGTCGGGCACGGCCTGGATGTGCCCGATGTCGCCCGCGCTGCCCGTGACACCGCGGTGGACGTCACCGCCGGCGACGATGCCGCAGCCGATGCCGGTGCCGATCTTGACGCAGAGGAAGTCGCCCACGGAGCGTGCGACGCCCGCGTGCTGCTCCCCCATCGCCATGAGGTTCACGTCGTTGTCGACCATGACCGGGCAGCCGAGTTCCTGACTGAGCGCCTCCCGCACGGGGAAGCCGTCCCAGCCCGGCATGATCGGCGGAGCCACGGGGACGCCCTCGGGGAAGCGGACCGGTCCGGGGACGCCGATGCCGGCGCCGTCGTACCCCTCCGCGAGCCCGGAGGCCCTCAACTTCGCTGCCATGGACAGGACTTGCTCGAAGACCGCGACCGGGCCCTCGCGGACGTCCATGGGCTGGTTGAGGTGTCCCAGGATCTCCAGTTCGGCGTTGGTGACGGCGACGTCGACCGAGGTCGCGCCGATGTCGACGCCGAAGAAGCGCAGCCCGGGGTTGAGCCGGACGTTGTGGGAGCGGCGGCCGCCGCGCGAGGCGGCGAGTCCGTCGGCCACCACCAGGCCCGTCTCCAGCAGGCGGTCCACCTCCACGGCCAGCTTGGACCGCGAGAGGTCGACCTGGTCGCCCAGCTGGGCCCGGGAATTGGGCCCTCCGTCGCGCAACAGCTTGAGCAGCCGGGCCTGATGAGCGTTCGCGGGTCGCGCCGTCATGCGTCTCACGAGCCCCTCCCCGCCTCAATCGGCCTGCGCGCGCCGGGTTTCGGCCACTCGCGTGGCCTGCTTTCGAGGGGAACGTAGCAGCGGCTGCCGGGAGTGGGAAGAAGTTGCGCAGAGATTGCCCTCAACTTTCTCCACTCACAGGACAAAGCTGCGGGGTGCCCTCTGGTGCCATCCGCCCCGGCCCCGCAGGATGAGCCCGACGCCGGGCCTGCCGGGGCCCGGGGCAGGGAGAGGGGGGCCGGGTGTTTCTGGTGACGGGTGCCACGGGGAACGTGGGTGCCGAAGTCGTCCGGGCGTTGGCGGAGGCCGGGGAGCCGGTGCGCGCCTTGAGCCGCTCCGGGCGGGCCGAGGGATTGTCGCCGGGAGTGGAGGCCGTCGCGGGCGACCTGGCTTCATGTCCAACGCGCTGGCGCCGGCGGACCAGATCCGCAAGGGCGACGAGGTGCGCGTACCTTTCCCCGGCGTACGCACGGCGGACATCTCCCCGTACGACATCGCCCAGGTGGCCGCCCGCGCCCTCCGCTCGGCCGGGCACGAGGGCCGCGTCCACACGGTGACCGGACACCCGAATCCCTGCCGCCCTCGGACCGCGTGCGGATCCTCGGCGAGGTGCTCGGCCGTGAACTGCGCACCGTCGGCCTCACGGACAACGAGGCACGCGCGGCGATGGGCGCTCATTTCCCGGCCCCGTACGTCGACGCGTTCTTCCGCTTCTTCGTCGACGGGATCCTGGACGAATCCCAGGTGCTGCCGACGGTCCAGGAGGTCACCGGACAGACACCGCGCACCTTCGAGCAGGGGGCACGGGCGCACACGGACGCGTTCTGAAAGAACCTCTCACGCGTTCCGAAAGGACCTCTCGGGACTACGACCGCTGCCGTGCGTGATACGACCGCCGCGTGTGCTCCGTGTGCTCGCGCATCAGTTCCGTGGCCCGCTGCTCGTCCCGCTCGGTGATCGCGGCGATCATGCCGCGATGCTCGGTCCAGGACTGCTGCCCGCGCTGGCGGGCGACGGGGGTGTAGTACCAGCGGACGCGGCGGTCGACCTGTGCGGCGAGCTCGGCGAGGACCGCGTTGCCCGCGAGTTCCATGATCTTCGCGTGGAAGCGGGCGTTGAGGGCGACGGCCGCGTCCACGTCGTCGGCGGCGACGGCCTTCTCGCCCTCCGCGCACAGCGACTCCAGGACCGCGATGCCGGCGCTGTCGGCGTGGGCGGCGGCGAGCCGGGCGGCCTCGGCCTCCAGGAGCGTGCGGACGGTGAGCAGCTGGTCGGCCTCCTCCTCCGTCGGCTCGTGCACGAACGCGCCCTGCGCGGGCCGCAGATCGACCCAGCCCTCGGTGTTCAGCCGCTGCAGCGCCTCGCGCACCGGCTGCCGGGACACACCGAGGTGGCCTGCCAGTTCGCTCTCGACCAGGTGCTGGCCGGGCTGGAGGGCGCGGGTGGTGATGAGTTCGAGCAGCGCCTCGCAGACGCGGTCGCGCAGCGGACCGGGCCGTTCGAGCTTGGGCACCGCACCCTGCGGCAGTCCTGTCGACAACATCGGTCCCCCTCCTGGGCGAACACCGGGCGGCGACTGCATCCGGTAGCCGGCCGTCCTGGAAAGCCAGTATCGATTGTCTTTCGTCTACAGTCTACGGCGCACAAAGACCAGGAGACCAGGGAGTTGGCCTCGTCACACGAAGGGGTGACACGGGGCAACAAGGGTCAGGGACAGCGGACGACCTGACCCGCGTACGACAGGTTCCCCCCGAACCCGAAGAGCAGTACCGGATCCCCGGACGAGATCCGCCCCTGCTCCACGAGCTTGGAGAGCGCCAGCGGAATGCTCGCCGCCGAGGTGTTCCCGGACTCCGAGACATCGCGCGCGACCACGGCGTTGACGGCGCCGAGCTTGACGGCGAGGGGCTCGATGATGCGCAGGTTGGCCTGGTGCAGGACGACTCCGGCGAGGTCCTCCGGCCCGAGGCCCGCCCGCTCGCAGGCCCGGCGGGCGATGGCCGGCAACTGCGTCGTCGCCCAGCGGTAGACGCTCTGCCCCTCCTGCGCGAACCTCGCGGGCTGTCCTTCGATACGCACCGCGTGCCCCATCTCGGGCACCGAACCCCACAACACGGGCCCGATGGCGGCCTCCTGGGACGCCTCCACGACGGCCGCGCCGGCCCCGTCCCCGACCAGCACACAGGTCGTACGGTCACTCCAGTCGGTCACGTCGGACATCTTGTCGGCGCCGATCACCAGGGCCCGGGCCGCCGCGCCCGCGCGGACCGCGTGGTCGGCGGTGGCCAGGGCGTGGGTGAAGCCCGCGCAGACGACGTTGATGTCCATCGCGGCGGGCGACGGGATGCCGAGCCGGGCCGCGACCCGGGCGGCCATGTTCGGGGAGCGGTCGATGGCGGTGGAGGTGGCGACCAGGACCAGGTCGATGTCGCCGGGCGCGAGGCCCGCCGCCGCGAGCGCCTTGGCGGCGGCGTGCGAGGCCAGTTCGTCGACCGGCTCGTCGGGCCCGGCGATGTGGCGCGTACGGATGCCCACCCGGCTCGTGATCCACTCGTCACTGGTGGCCACCATGCCGGCCAGGTCCTCGTTGGTGAGTACCTTGGCGGGCTGGTAGTGGCCGACAGCGGCGATGCGCGAGCCGTTCATGAGTGGATCCCCCTCGTTGCCTTGGGTAGCGGGATTCACCAGTCTGATCAGTGACTCACGAGTAGCGGTGCAGGTGATGGCACAGGATTGGGACCCCGGGGTTGTTGATTTCCCTCAGGCCGTCGCACGTCATAGCAGTCGGACCATCCGTGCCGGCAGTCGGGGCATCCGTCCTGGCAGTCAGCCCCTCCCCGTACGGGAAGCCGCCTCACCGCGTGCGGCACCACCTGGGACGCACGCTGTCACATGCCGAGGGCCGCCGTCGCCCGGCGCACCGCATCGAGCACGGGAAACCCGACCTGATCGACCATGGCGGCGACTCCCGCGATGGCGCCGAGCGCACGGCGCAGTGTCCCGCGGTCGACGTTCTCGCCGTCTCCGACGGCGCCCAGCGACTCGTCGACGACCTGCAGATCGGCGGGCGACAGCTCACCCCTGAGAACCCGCACGGCCGCGACCGTCTCCCGCAGTGCGGTGCGGGGGTCCACCGGAGCCTGGTTCTTGATCATGCCGACATTGTGGTCACCGAACTGGGTGACGTCGTCACCGAAGTGAATGCCGCCACTCATCGCGCCGCCTTCCCCATTCACATTCAGGCCACCTTGCCCACGTCCCGGTCGCCGAATTGCTGAATCCTGTCGCCGAGATGGAAGTTCTCGACCTGCGTACTGAAAGCGGCCTGCGGATTGTCGATCGCGTCAGCAGAACACTGAGAAGTTTCGCGGTGGCGACGACGAGCGTGCCGAGGACGACAACGGTCGCGATGGTCAGAAAGCCCGGGCCGACATCCGAAAGGACCTGCTCCTCCCCCGACAGGATCCTGACCGCCACCCAGATCACCACGCAGAGCAGAACCTGCGAAAGGAAACACCCCAGGGCGGCGGCCCGCGCGGGCACCGCGGCAGCCCGCCCCGACAACAGGATTCACGTTTTCGGGAACGACGACTGCCGCACCGCGCGGCCCACCGTCCTCATGTGTCCGACATCAGTTCCTCATCCGGTGAACAACTGCGTCGCCTTCTGTACGAGTTCGTACAGCCCGTAGACGAGCGGCACTCCCACCCACACCCAGGCGAAGGCGATGAGCCCCCGTCGGCTAGGCGGGCTGCTGTCGCTGGACATCTGGGGCCTCCTTCGACTCGGGGGTGGGGATGTGGTGGCGGGGGTGGACGGGCCGGACGAGTTCGTTGGCGACGAAGCCGACGGCGAGCAGCCCGATCATGATGAACAGGGACATCGTGTACAGGGACGAGCCGTCCTTGCCGGCCTCCTCCTGCCGGTCGGCGATCCAGTTGACGATCAGCGGGCCAAGGACGCCGGCCGTGGACCAGGCGGTGAGCAGCCGTCCGTGGATGGCGCCGACCTGGTAGGTCCCGAAGAGGTCCTTCAGGTAGGCGGGGATCGTGGCGAAGCCGCCGCCGTAGAAGGACAGGATCACCAGCGCGCACAGGATGAACAGCGGCTTCGACGAGTCGCCGGCCAGCGCGATCAGCCCGTACATGAGGGCGCCGACGCCCAGGTACAGACGGTAGATGTTCTTGCGTCCGATCAGGTCGGAGGTCGACGACCAGCCGATCCGGCCCGCCATGTTGGCGGCGGACAGCAGGGCGACGAAGCCGGCGGCGGCCGACGTCGACACCGTTGTCGAGGTGTTCGCGAAGAAGTCCGTGATCATCGGCGCGGCCTTCTCCAGGATGCCGATGCCCGCGGTCACGTTCATGCAGAGCACGATCCACAGGCACCAGAACTGCGGCGTGCGCACGGCGTTGCGGGCGGACACCTGCGGTCCGTCGAAGACGCTGGGCCCGTCACCGACCGGCTTCTCGGTGCGCGGCACCCGGACCAGCAGCACGCCGAGCAGCATGAAGACGGCGTACGACAGCCCGTGCACCAGGAACGCCAGCGCGATCCCGGAGCTGTCGGCGCCGAACGACTCCAGCATCTGTGCCGACCAGGGCGAGGCGATGAGCGCGCCGCCGCCGAAGCCCATGATGGCGATGCCGGTGGCCATGCCGGGCCGGTCCGGGAACCACTTGATCAGCGTCGAGACCGGCGAGATGTAGCCGATGCCGAGGCCGATCCCGCCGACGAAGCCGTAGCCGAGGACGATCAGCCAGTACTGCTCGGTGGCCGCGCCCAGCGCGGAGAGCAGGAAGCCGGACGAGAAGCAGATGAGGGCGACGGTCATCGCCCAGCGCGGCCCGTTGCGCTCCACCAGCGTGCCACCGAACGCGGCCGACAGGCCGAGCATGACGATGCCGAGCTGGAACGGCAGCGCGCTCTGGGTGCCGCTGAGGCCGAGCGCGGACTCGAGCGGGGGCTTGAACACGCTCCAGGCGTAGGCCTGGCCGATGGACAGATGGACCGACAGAGCGGCGGGCGGAACCAGCCAGCGGCTCCATCCCGGGGGAGCGACAGGGGGACTCATGATCCCGAACGGTAGGGAGCAGCGGGAGAGTTGAGAAGGCGGCGCGTCGACGGTATGCGATGAACGGTATGCCGGGCGCGACGAACGGTCGAACGTCGTGCGCGAACCCTTGCTGACCCCGCATCCATACTGTAGACAATATTTCGTCGACAAGATTCGGCGGCAACTTCCCAGCCAATCGGTACTTCCCAGCCAATCGGCACTTCCCTGCCAATCGGTACTTCCGAGCCAGTCAGTACTTCCGAGCCAGTCGGCACTTCCCAGCCACCTCCGCGGTACTCCCTCGACCGAACGGAGCGTTCCGAAGTGAAAGTTGCAGTCCTCGGCGCCGGTGCCATCGGCGCCTACGTCGGAGCCGCGCTGCATCGCGCGGGCGCCGACGTGCACCTCATCGCCCGTGGACCGCATCTGGCGGCCATGAGGCAGCACGGGGTGCGGGTGCTCAGTCCGCGCGGCGACTTCACCGCCCGCGCCCACGCCACCGACGACCCGGCCGACGTCGGCCCGGTTGCGCGGCGAGTACCCACGCGCCCTGCACCGCCTGGAACACGCCCTCGCGCAGGCACGCGCGCGTGGACTGCTCGGGGACGACATCCTCGGGCAGGGCTACGCCTTCGACATCGAGGTCCGGCGCGGCGCGGGCGCGTACATCTGCGGCGAGGAGACGGCCCTGTTCAACTCCCTCGAGGGTTACCGGGGCGAGCCGCGCTCGAAGCCGCCGTTTCCGGTGGAGAAAGGGCTGTTCGGCAAGCCGACGGTGGAGAACAACGTGGAGACGCTGGTCAATGTGTTGCCCATCCTGACGATGGGGGCACCGGCCTACGCGGCGATCGGCACCGCGAAGTCCACCGGGCCGAAGCTGTTTCTGCGTGTCGGGCAGCGTGGACCGGCCCGGCATCTACGAACTCCCCTTCGGCGCGACGCTCGGTGAGCTGCTGGAGCTCGCCGGAGTGCGGGACGGGCTGCGGGCGGTGCTGCTGGGCGGTGCGGCGGGCGGCTTCGTACGGCCCGACGAGCTGGACATCCCGCTCACGTTCGAAGGCACGCGGACGGCGGGCACGGCTCTCGGCTCGGGCGTGGTCATGGCCTTCGACGCACGGTCCCGCTGCCCCGGCTGCTGCTGCGCATCGCCGAGTTCTTCCGCGACGAGTCCTGCGGGCAGTGCGTGCCGTGCCGGGTCGGGACCGTACGGCAGGAGGAAGCGCTGCACCGGATCGTGGAGCGCACGGGTGCGGCGGCCGCCGATGACATCGCCCTGCGCAGGGAGGTCGGCCGCGCGATGCGGGACGCCTCGATCTGCGGCCTGGGGCAGACCGCGTGGAACGCCGTGGAATCCGCCATCGACCGTCTGGGGGCGTACGAATGACCGTGACACCGCTGGGGATCCCGCGCCGGCTGCTGGAGTTCACCATCGACGGGGAGCCCGTGCGCGCCACGGAGGGCTCCACGATCCTCGGCGCCTGCCGGGCGGCCGGGAAGGACATCCCTGCCCTGTGCGAGGGGGACACGCTGCGACCCAAGAACGCCTGCCGCGTGTGTGTCGTCGAGGTCGAGGGGGCCCGGACCCTGGTGCCCTCCTGCTCGCGCAAGGCCGAGCCCGGCATGGAGGTGAAGACCGACACCGAGCGCGCCCGGGCACAGCCGCAAGATCGTCCTGGAGCTTCTCGCCTCGTCGGTCGACTTGTCGACCACTCCCCACGTCGCCGAGTGGATCAAGGAGTACGAGGCGAAACCGGACCGGTTCGGCCTGCGTGTACTGCGGGAACTGCGGGAACTGCGGGAACTGCATCGAGGTGTGCCCGACGGGGGCCCTGTCCTTCACGTCCGAGTTCGACATGCGGGCGGCGGGTACCTGGGACGAGTCGGCGCAGACGCAGACGGCCACGGTGTGCGCGTACTGCGGTGTGGGCTGCAACCTCACCCTGCACGTGCAGGACAATGAGATCGTGAAGGTCACCTCGCCGCACGACAATCCGGTGACCCACGGCAACCTGTGCATCAAGGGCCGCTTCGGCTACCAGCATGTACAGAACCGGGACTGATCAGGACTGGTGGGGACAGGGACATGGGACGAGTCACGGAACGACGCAAGGTGATCCGGATCAGGGACGGGGCCGTCTCCAGCCGCCCGGACACGCTGGTCGCCGAGGAACCGCTGGAGATCCGGCTCAACGGCAAGCCGCTCGCGATCACCATGCGCACCCCGGGCGACGACTTCGCGCTGGCCGCGGGGTTCCTGGTGAGCGAGGGGGTGCTCGCGGAGCAGGCCGATCTGCAGAACATCGTGTACTGCGCGGGCGCGACGGTGGACGGCTCGAACACATACAACGTGGTGGACGTGAGGACGGCCCCGGGGGTGGCGATCCCCGACATCACCCTCGAACGCAACGTCTACACGACGTCGTCCTGCGGATTGTGCGGCAAGGCGTCGCTGGACGCGGTGCGTACGACGGCCCGCTGGCCCATCGACGACGGTGAGGGCGCCCCGGTCCGGCTCGACCCCGACCTGCTCGCATGCCTCCCCGACCGGCTGCGCGCGGCCCAACGGGTCTTCGACCGGACCGGGGGCCTGCACGCGGCGGCCCTGTTCACCGAGGACGGCGAGCTGCTGGACATACGGGAGGACGTGGGCCGGCACAACGCGGTCGACAAGCTGGTCGGCCGCGCCTTGCAGAACGGCGGCCTGCCCCTGTCCCGCACGGTCCTCCTCGTCTCCGGCCGGGCCAGCTTCGAGCTCGCCCAGAAGGCGGTCATGGCCGGCATCCCGGTCCTGGCGGCGGTCTCGGCGCCCTCGTCCCTCGCGGTGGACCTGGCCGCGGAGACGGGACTGACGCTGGTGGGCTTCCTGCGGGGCAGCTCCATGAACGTGTATGCGGGCGAACACCGGCTCGCCCTGCGGACCGCGGCCGCCCAGGCCTGACCGGCTCCCCGTGGCACGGCGGCGGGGCCCGAGTGGCGGGGAGCGCCCCCTGCGCCGCGAGGGGCCCCGCTGTGTTTGACTGCTCGGTCGCCTACGGGCACTTTCAGCCGGTGTCGTCGGCCCCGTGCGAGTTGGTGGGCCCTTGCCCGGTGTCGGTGTGGGCTGGTCGGCCGGCTCAGGTGGCTTTGAAGCTCACATCCTGAAGGTCACGTCCGACGCCCGCACCACCGAGCCCAGCCTGGGGAAGTCGAGCCGCACCGAAGCCTCGTGCTCCGCCGCCGTGAACGCCGTCATCGCGTCTTCGACGAAGACGAGCTCGTAGCCCAGGTCGCCGGCGGCGCGGGCGGTGGACTCGACGCCGAGGTTGGTGGCGATGCCGCCGAACACCAGGGTGGTGACGCCGCGTTCGCGGAGGCGGTCATCCAGGCCCGTGCCCTGGAAAGCGCCGATCGTGCGCTTCACGATCTCGATGTCGCCGTCCTTGAGCAGCCCTGCCACCAGACCGCTGCCGGGCGGCTGCTCGGCGACCGAGGGGCGTTCGACGCGGACGAGGACGACGGTCGCCCCCGCGGAGCGGAACCTGGTGGCCAACTCCTCGCAGGTCGCGAGGACTTCGGTTCCCTTGCGGGGCTCCAGGGGCAGCGCGACGATGCGGTCCATCAGGTCGATGAGCACAAGGGCGGTGCGTGCGCCTTCGAGCGCGAGTGGTGCGGTCATGACGGAACGTTATCCGTCGTCAGCTCTGCGTACCGGAGATCCGGATCAACAGGTCCATGAAACGGTCACGTTCGGCCGCCGAGAGCGGGGCGAGGAGTGCGTCGTTGGCCTCGCGGGCCGCCTTCTCGCAGCGCGTCAGCAGGCGTCCGCCCTCGTCCGTGAGGGAGACCGCGTTCTTGCGGCGGTCTCGGGGGTCGGGCTCGCGCACGACGAGGCCGGCGGACTGCAGGTCGTTGAGGATGCCCACCAGGTCCTTGGGGTCGAGCTGGACGCCGCGCCCCAGGTCGGCCTGGGCGACGGGGGCGAGGTCGCGGACGGCGGAGAGCACCACGTGGTGCCACATCTTCATGCCCTCCGCGGCCAGCGCCTCGGCCACCAGGGACCGCCCCCGGGCGGCGGCACGGCCGAGCAGCCAGCTGGGGAGGGAGCGGATCGCGGGGAGCGGGGCTTCGGCCATGCGGGCACCCTACCGGGATTTCATTGGACTTCCCAACGACTGGTCGATATCGTCGCCGTCGTCGTCGAAACCGTTGGTCTTCCCAATGACTCCTGGAGGTGCGATGCGCCGCGTCCGCTACGAGTCCACCGGTGGCCCCCTGTTCCTGGAGCAGGCCCCCACCCCTGAACCGGGTCCTGGTGAGCTCCTCGTCCGCCGCGAGGCGATCGGCGTGACGCTCCCCGTCGTCCGCAAGGTCACCGAGGCCCCCGAGCCCGTCCCGCTGGGCGGCGAGATCGCGGGCAGGGTCGTGGCCCTGGGTGCAGGGGCCACCCGCTTCCGAACCGGAGACCGTGTGACCGGCCTGTGCTTCGGGCACGGATACGCCGACTACGCGCTGCTGCACGAGGCCATGGCCTCCCCGATTCCCGACACCGCCACCGCCACCGACGCCGTCGCCCTCGTCCGCAGCGGCCTGGTCGCACTCGGCGCGCTGGAGGCCGCCCGGGCCGAGCGCGCAGAGGCGGCACTGGTCACCGCGGCGGCGAGCGGTGTCGGGCATCTCGCCGTGCAGCTCGCGCGGGCCCGTGGCGCGGGGCGGGTCGTGGGCGCCGTGTCCGACCCGGCCAAGGCGGACTTCGTGCGCTCCCTCGGCGCCGACGACGTGGTCGCGTACCGGGAGGGCGGTTGGGGAGCCCCCGTCGACTACGTCCTCGACGCGGTCGGCGGCGACCTGCTCACGCGGGCCCTCGCCGCACTCGCCCCGGGCGGGCGGCTCGTGGCGTACAGCTCGGGTGGCGGGACAGTCCAGGCATACGACCTTCTCGTGGGCGCCAAGTCCGTCGTCGGGTTCCAGATGGGGCGCATCGCTCGCGAGGAGCCGGAGTTGTACGAGCGGTGGCGCAGGGAGCTGTGGGAGCTGTTCGCCGAAGGCGCGCTGAAGCCCGCCGTGCACGGGGAGTTCGGGCTGGAGGAGGCGGCCGAGGCGCATGCGGCGATCGAGTCCCGGGTCAACCGAGGGAAAGTCGTACTCCATCCGTGAGGTGACACGTGCACGGTTCTTGTGATGTGTGCGATAGCCCAACTAACGTCTGTGATGCGCACTTTGGACGTGGGATGTCCGAATGTTCAGATGCCTGGACGCACGACCAGACGATGAAGGGCGGGCCGCACCATGCCGTCAAGAGTTCGCGCACGTCTCAGAGCTGCCCTCGTCGCGGCCGTCGCCACTACGGCGACGGCCGCGACATTAGGTTCGGCGCCATCCCAACCAGCCGGCCGGGCACCGCTGTTCGAGCAGCAGGTGCTCTTCAAGGCCTCCCAGGACCCCGGCTACGCCTGCTTCCGGATCCCGGCGATCGTGAAGACCGGGGACGGCACGCTGCTGGCGTTCGCCGAGGGGCGGGTGCTCAACTGCGGTGACGCCGCCGACATCGACATCGTTCTCAAGCGGTCGACGGACGGTGGCCGCACCTGGGGGCCGCTCCAGGTCGTCAACGAGGGCGACGGCGACACGCACGGGAACCCGGCGCCGATCGTGGACCGTGAGACCGGCCGCATCCTGCTGGCGGAGACGTACAACCCGGGCCGTACGGACAGCGGCAGTTGCTCCGTCCCCTGCGAGCGCACCCCTTATCTCCAGTACAGCGACGACGACGGCCGGACCTGGTCCGAACCGCGCGATCTGAGCGACGAGATACTGCCCGCGAACTGGAACTCCTGGTACGCCACCGGCCCCGTGCACGGCATCCAGCTCACCAGGGGCAAGCACGCCGGGCGGCTCGTCTTCGGCGTCAACACCGAGACCTGGGACGGCAGTCGGGTCACCGCCAACCATGCCGCCCTCATCGTCAGCGACGACGGCGGCGACAGCTGGCGGATCGGCGCCACCGACTCCTGGCCCATCGCCGCGGCCGACGGCACCTTCCGGCAGAAGCCGTCCGAAGTGACCCTCACCGAGCGCACGGACGGCACGATCCTCATCAGCGGCCGGGAGCAGGACGGCACCGACCTCGGCCACCGCTCCCAGACGTACAGCCGCGACGGCGGCGACAGCTTCACCGGCCCGTTCCGGGACCTTCCTGACCTCTACACGCCCCAGGTCCAGGGCGCCACGCTCCGCCTGGGCAACCGCCTCCTGCTGTCCGCGCCCGGCGACCCCGACCGCCGCCGGACCATGATGATCCGGTCGTCCTGGAACGGCGGCACCACCTGGGACAGCGTGGACCGCGGCAAGGTCGTGACCACGGACTGGTCGGGCTACTCCGACATGGTGGGCATCGACGCGTCCACGGTGGGCCTGATGTACGAGGGCGGCGCCGTCGACGCGCGCGACGAGATCCGCTTCGCCCGCTTCGACGAGGCCTGGCTCGGACCGCGCCGCGGCCCCGACCCCACCACCGCCGACCTCGCCCCCGGCGCACCCCGCGCGACCGTCCTCGGCGGCGCCGAGGAGACGGACGGCGTGTTCGGCGACGCCCTGGAGTTCGACGGCGACGACGACGCCGTACGTCTGCCGTATCGGTCCCGACTTCCGCTCGGGACCGGTGACTTCACGGCCTCGTTGTTCTTCCGCTACTCCGCCACCGCCGGCGAGCAGCCGTTCCTGTGGATGGGCGGGATCGGCTCCACGCAGCCCCAGATCTGGCTGCGCGGCGAGCCCGACAACGACCGGGTGCGCGCCCTGATCACCACCCGGCAGGGGTTCGGGACCGTGCGCACCGCGTCCGTGTGGGCCACCGGCGCCCACAACGACGGCGAGTGGCACCACCTCGCCCTGCGGCGCGGCGGAGGACGGCTGACGCTGTTCCTGGACGGTACGGCGATCAGCACCGCGGACGTGCCCGGTTCGGTCAGCCGGAACTCGCCGTTCGGCGTGCACGTCGGCCAGCGCATGGACAGCCGGGCCTTCCTCACCGGCGCGATCGACGACGTCCACGTGTGGAACCGGGCGCTCGGCGACGCGGAAATCGACGCCGCGGCACGGGTCACCGCCCGTAAGGGTTCGGCCACCGCGGGCACCGTCCTGTGGCTGCCCATGGACCAGGTGCGCCGAGGCCACTAACGTCCCGGGCGTGCCCGACGACACACGAGCACGGCAGCGCACCGCGACCGGCCTCGGACTCCTGCTGGCCCTGGTTCTCGGGGCCGTGCTGCTCACCGCCCTCCCGGACGACGGCGAACGGGAGGGCGGTGGCACGTGTGCCCCGCACTCGGTCGCGTCCTGGAAGGCCGACGACGGCCTCACCGCCGAGTTCGCCCGCTACGGCGACGACCCCGCCCGCACCGACGACTGGACCGGCGGCGACGGCACCCACTCGGTGCGGCTGCCGGACGGCCGGCTGCTGTGGCTGTTCTCGGACACCTACCTCGGCCAGGTGTACGCCCCGCCCAACCCGTTCGGCGAGTCCCACACCTGGCGGGACACGGCCGCCCCCTGGTGCGCAACTCGGCGGTCGTCATGCGCGACGGACGCCTGGAGCGCACCCTGCCCACCCCGCTCTTCCCCGACCCGGCCCCGAACCAGTGGCGCTGGCCGGTGGCGGCCCGCGTCGAGCCCCGCTCCCCCGGCTCGTCCGAGCAGGTCCTGCGGGTGCTGCTGTGGGTACGCACGGCCGGGCAGGCCCCGTGGATCTACGGTGTGCCCACCGCCACCGAGGTCGCCACGCTCTCGCTGCCCGACCTGCGGGTCGAGTCGGTCGTCAAGGTCCTCGACCAGCAGCTGGTGCCGGATCCCTCCCGGCGGGTCCTGTTCGGCACGACACTCGTCGAGGAGGACGGCTGGACCTACGTCTTCGGCGGCGACGACGGGCAGGCCGCGTCCCGACCGGCCTCGCACGCCTACGTCGCGCGCGTACCCGAGGGCAGGCTGGCCGAGCCGGGTGCCTGGCAGTACTGGAACGGCTCCACGTGGGGCAAGGCCGGGGACGCCCGGCCGCGCGCGGTGCTCGGGGACGGGGAGCGCAAGGGGGTGGGCAGCGCGTTCTCGGTGGTGCGGGTGCGGGGGACGTACGTCCTGTTCACGATGGCCGCGGGCACCGAGGGGCTGACCACTGTCACGTCGTACTGGGCCTGCTCCCCCACCGGCCCGTGGCACGGGCCGACGAAGGACTTCAGCCCGGCGCTGCCGCAGGGCGGCCAGGTCGCCGCCTACAACCCGCAGACGCACCCCGAGCTGAGCGGCGACGGACGTCTCGTCGTCAGCTATGACGTCAACGGGCTGGAGACGGGCGGCGCCGCGGCGCAGCTCAACCGGAACGTGTCCCTGTACCGACCGCGGTTCGTGACGCTGCGGCTGGCTCCGACTCGGTGACGGGCTCCGAGGCGTCGGTGTCGGCGTCGGCCTCGGCGTCGTGTGCCCGGCGCTTGGCGATGACCGCGCACACCATCAGCTGCATCTGGTGGAACAGCATCAGCGGCAGCACGGCCAGCGAGGCGTGCGCGCCGAACAGGACGCTCGCCATGGGCAGCCCGGAGGCGAGGGACTTCTTCGAGCCGGCGAACTGGATCGCGATGCGGTCCTCGCGGTCGAAGCGCAGCGCCTTGGCGCCGTACCAGGTCAGGGCGAGCATGACGGCCAGCAGCACGGCCTCGACGGCGAGCAGGCCGGCCAGCCGTATCGGGCTCACCTGGTGCCAGATGCCCTGGACCACGCCCTCGCTGAACGCGGTGTAGACGACCAGCAGGATCGAGCCGCGGTCGACCAGCCCGAGGACCTTCTTGTGCCGGGCGACGAAGCCCCCGATCCAGCGGCGCAGCACCTGCCCGGCGACGAACGGCACCAGCAGTTGCAGCACGATCTTGAGAAGCGAGTCGGCCGAGAAGCCGCCGCCGCTGCCGCCGAGCACGGCCGCCGCGAGGAGCGGGGTGAGGACGATGCCGACGAGGGAGGAGAAGGAGCCCGCGCAGATCGCGGCGGGCACGTTGCCGCGGGCCATCGAGGTGAAGGCGATCGACGACTGAATGGTCGACGGGACGAGGGTGAGGAAGAGCAGGCCCTGGTAGAGCGGGTCCGTCAGGAGCACCGGGACCAGGCCGCGGGCAGCCAGGCCGAGCAGTGGGAAGGCGACGAAGGTGCAGGCCAGAACGGTGACGTGGAGCCGCCAGTGCTTCAGACCGTCCAGCGCCTCACGGGTGGACAGCCGGGCGCCGTAGAGGAAGAAGAGGAAGGCGATCGCGGCCGTGGAGGCGCCGGACGCCACGTCGGAGGCCGTCCCGCGCGCCGGGATGAGGGCCGCGAGGCCCACGGTCCCGAGCAGCAGCAGAATGTACGGGTCGATCGGCATCCAACGCGGCCATCGCAGGCGTTTCACTGTGCTCCACTACTTCGCTGTCGTACTCGGCTGTCGCTTCGCCGAACTTCGGGTTCCCGGCACGGACGTGCCCTCTCCATCGTGCTCCGGCGATCAGCGATCGGGAATCCGGCATACCGCTCTGACTGTCATCACGTTTCGCGATCACGGCGGGTAGCCTGGGGACGTGTACGACCCCTCCCATCTGCGCACGTTCCTCGCGGTGGCCCAGACGTTGAGCTTCACGCAGGCGGCCCGTCGCCTCGGGCTGCGTCAGTCGACCGTGAGCCAGCACGTGCGGCGTCTGGAGGACGCCACCGGGCGGCCGTTGTTCGCCCGGGACACCCACTCCGTGGAGCTGACCGAGGACGGCGAGGCGATGCTCGGCTTCGCCCGCCGGATCCTGGAGGTGCACGAGCAGGCGACGGCGTTCTTCACCGGCACCCGGCTGCGCGGCCGGCTCCGCTTCGGCGCGTCCGAGGACTTCGTCCTGACCCGCCTGCCGGAGATCCTGGAGGGCTTCCGCTACGACCACCCAGAGGTCGACCTGGAGCTGACGGTCGAACTCTCGGGCACGCTCCACGAACAGCTGGCCGCCGGGAAGCTCGACCTGGTCCTCGCCAAGCGGCGCCCCGAGGATCCTCGGGGCGAGCTGGTCTGGCACGACCGGCTGGTGTGGATCGGCGCGGAGAGGCTCCGCCTGGAGCCGGATCGTCCGGTGCCGTTGATCGTCTATCCGCCGCCGGGGATTACCAGGGCGCTTGCGTTGGAGGCGCTGGAGCGGCAGGGGCGTGAGTGGCGGATCGTGTGCACGAGCGGCAGTCTCAACGGGCTGGTCGCGGCGGCGCGGGCGGGGCTCGGGGTGATGGCGCACTCGCGGGGGCTGATTCCGCCGGGTCTGGTGCGGGTGCCCGACCGATCGGGGCTGCCGGAGCTGGGGCGGGTCGACTTCGTGCTGGTGCACGGGCGGCGGCGTACGGCTGCGCAGGGGGCGGCTGATGCGTTGGCGGGGGCGATTTTGGCGGGCGGGGACCGGTTGCACCGGCGTTAGGGGTGTCGCCGGTACGTCAGCTGCTTCACCCGCCGCAGGAACACCGACGACTCCACGTGCTGCACCCCTTCCAACCGCCCGAGCGGGCCGCTCAGGTAGGCGTACAGGCCCGCGGTGTCTCTGACGACGGCGGTCGCGACCAGGTTGGACGGGCCGGCCGTGGCGCTGGCGAAGGCTGGACGCCGGGTCGACGGCGGGGGCCCTGGTTCCGGGGCTGGTGCTGGTGGGTGTCGGTACGGGGCTGGTGTCGCCCGGCATCGCGGGCGCCGCGCCGGCCGCCGTACCGCAGGAACGGGCCGGTATGGCGGGCGGTGCGGTGAACACCTTCCGGCAGCTCGGGTATGCGCTCGGCATCGCCCTGTGGGGCACGGTGCTGACCTCGCGGATGCAGGACACGCTGCCGCGGGAGGCGGCCCACGCTCTGGCGGGCGGGGGCGCCGGTGCGCTGCGCGGCGCGTTCGGCGAGGAGAGGCTGCGCTCCGCCTTCGCCGACGGACTCGACGCGGTGGCGGTGGCGGCGGGGTCGACCGCGCTGGTGGCCGGGGTGCTGGTGCTCGCCTGGTCGGGAGGGCCGTGACAAAAAACCGGAGTGACAGCTTCGGCCCCTCGCACGCTGACAGAGGAGAGGGGCGAAGAGGCGAGGGAAGAGACGAACCAGCAGTCGCCGGCACGCCGGGGATGACATGATCGACAGGGCCCGTACCGGGTAATCGGGTCGTACAGATTCGGTGAAGATTACGGGCCCGAAACTTACTCAACCGTCAGTTTTCTGTCCGACCCTTCCCCATGTGAGCGTATTTTCCCGCACTGACCAGTGCATACCTGAGCACCCGTCGATTTCCGGCCCCCTCCCGTCCGAAACGCGGGTGGGGTAGCTTTCACCGCGCTGAGCGGAGCTTCAGCCGAGGCATTCGGAGCGGGGAGCGGGGTTTGCGCGAGTTCACCAACCCTCCGTTGGCGTTGGCACCGCCGGTGGGCGGCCTGGCCGACGCCGTCTTCGAGCATGCGCGGGAGGATCCGCTGTATGTCGCCCTCGGCCGCAAGGACGAAGACGGGCAGTGGCGGGACGTCACCGCCGCCGAGTTCCGGGACGAGGTGCTCGCCCTCGCCAAGGGCCTGCTCGCCCGCGGCATCCGGTTCGGCGACCGGGTCGCGATCATGTCCCGTACGCGGTACGAGTGGACGCTCTTCGACTACGCGCTGTGGACGATCGGCGCCCAGGTCGTGCCGATCTACCCGACCTCCTCGGCCGAACAGTGCTTCTGGACGCTGTACGACGCCGAGTGCTCGGCGGCGGTCGTCGAGCACGAGGACCACGCGATGACGATCGCCACCGTCATCGACCGGCTGCCCCGGCTGCACCAGCTGTGGCAGCTGGACTCGGGCGCCGTGCAGGAGCTGTACGACGCCGGCGCCCACCTCGACGACGAGGTGGTCCACCGCCACCGGCAGGCGGTCACCCCCGACTCCATCGCGACGATCATCTACACCTCGGGCACCACGGGGCGCCCCAAGGGCTGTGTCATCTCGCACGGCAACTTCATGTACGAGGCGGACACGGTCATCCAGCGATGGGAGCCGGTGTTCCACTCCAAGAAGGGCGACGAGGCGGCGACGCTGCTGTTCCTGCCGCTCGCGCACGTCTTCGGGCGGATGGTGCAGGTCGCCGCGATCCGCGGCAAGGTCCGCTTCGGCCACCAGCCGCAGATGAACGCGGCCGCGCTGCTGCCGGACCTGGCCGCGTTCAAGCCGACGTTCTTCCTGGCCGTGCCGTACATCTTCGAGAAGGTCTTCAACGCCGCCCGCCGCAAGGCCGAGAAGGAGGGCAGGTCGGGCGCCTTCGAGAAGGCCGTCGAGGTCGCCGTGAAGTACGCGGACGCCATGGAGGCCAAGGCGTGGGGCGTCGGCCCCGGCCCGTCGGCCGGTCTGCGCATGCAGCACCAGCTCTTCGACAAGCTCGTCTACTCCAAGATGCGGGCCGCGATGGGCGGCCGCATCAAGCAGGCGATGACCGGCGGGTCGGGCATGGACCGGCGGCTCGGTCTGTTCTTCGCGGGCGCCGGCGTCCATGTCTACGAGGGGTACGGACTCACCGAGTCCACGGCGGCCGCGACCGCCAACCCGCCCTACCGCACCCGCTACGGCACCGTGGGCCAGCCCATCCCGGGCACGACCGTGCACATCGCGGACGACGGCGAGATCTGGCTGCACGGAGCCAACATCTTCCAGGGCTACCTCAACAACCAGAAGGCCACCGACGCGGCTCTGCACGACGGCTGGCTGGCCACCGGCGACCTGGGCTCCCTCGACGAGGACGGCTACCTCACCATCACCGGCCGCAAGAAGGAGATCCTGGTCACCGCCAGCGGCAAGAGCGTCTCGCCGGGCGTGCTGGAGGAGCGCGTCCGCGACCACCCGCTGGTCGCCCAGTGCATCGTCGTCGGCAACGACCGCCCCTACATCGCGGCCCTGGTCACCCTCGACCAGGAGGCCGTGGAGCACTGGCTGATGATGCGCGACAAGCCCCAGATGACCCCGGCCCAGCTGGTCCGCGACGCCGACCTGGAGACCGAGGTGCGACGCGCCGTCGTCGCCGCCAACACCCTTGTCTCACAGGCCGAGTCGATCCGCACCTTCCGCATCCTCGCCCAGCCCTTCACCGAGGAGCACGGACTGCTCACGCCGTCGCTGAAGCTGAAGCGCAAGGCGATCGAGAACGCTTACGCCAACGAGGTCGAGGCGCTGTACCGGGCCTGAGGCCCACGGATTCCCACGGATTCTCCGGTCAGGAATGCATCGCGGCCCGTGATCGTTGACGATGTCAGTACCACCTGACGACAACCGTAAGGATCAAGAGCTCGTGAGCAGCAAGGTCCCCCAGATCACCCTCAACAACGGCGTCGAGATGCCCCAGCTGGGCTTCGGCGTCTGGCAGGTGCCGGACGACGAGGCGGAGCAGGCGGTCGGCACCGCGCTGGAGGCCGGGTACCGCAGCATCGACACAGCGGCGATCTACGGCAACGAGGAGGGCACCGGCAAGGCCATCGCCGCCGCCGGCATCCCCCGCGAGGACATCTTCGTCACCACCAAGCTCTGGAACGGCGAGCAGGGATACGACTCCACGCTGCGCGCCTTCGACGTGTCGCTGGGCAAGCTGGGTCTCGACTACGTCGACCTGTACCTCATCCACTGGCCGCTGCCGGCCCGCGACACGTACGTCGACACCTACAAGGCCTTCGAGAAGCTCTACGCCGACGGCCGGGTCCGCGCGATCGGCGTGTCCAACTTCCTTCCGGAGCACCTGCGTCGGCTGATCGGCGAGACGTCGGTCGTCCCGGCGGTCAACCAGGTCGAGCTGCACCCGCACCTGCAGCAGCACGCCTCCCGTGAATACCACGCCGAGCAGGGCATCGCCACCGAGGCCTGGTCGCCGCTCGGTCAGGGCAAGGGGCTGCTGGAGGTCCCGGCGATCGTCGCCATCGCGCAGAAGCACGGCCGCACCCCGGCCCAGATCGTGCTGCGCTGGCACCTGCAGCTGGGCAATGTCGTGATCCCGAAGTCCGTGACGCCGTCGCGGATCAAGGAGAACATCGAGGTCTTCGACTTCAGCCTGGACGCCGAGGACCTCGCGGCGATCAGCGCGCTGAACGAGGACCGGCGGATCGGTCCGGACCCGGCGACGTTCGACGGAGCCTGACCCCGCCCTTCGGCACGACCGTCCGCCCGCCGCTCAGCCGTATGGGCGGCGGGCGGACGCGCAGGGGGCGCCTCAGTCGCCGCGCACGTCGGTGAAGACGACCTCGAACTCCTCCAGCCCGGTCACGGACACATGCGCCTTGGCCGCACCCTCGTGCCGGGCCGCCGCCTGGCCCGCGCGGGACGCCGCCAGGGACGCCTGGTCGACGAAGATCGCTCCCACCATCCCCCGGCCCCGCTCCCGGTCGACCATCAGCGACGCCCGGGCCAGCCCCGCGAGGGTGTCCAGCTTGGGCACCACCGTCGCGCGGAACGTGTCGGCGAGCAGGTCGGCGTCCATGGGGTCGAACTCCAGCCTGGTGAGCCGTAGTCCACCGCCCGCCTGCGGCTGCCTGACCTGATGGAAGACCAGCGCCTCGTAGTTGAAGACCGCCAGTGTCCCCGCGAACGGCTCCAGCATGGCCGCCCGCCGCTCGCGCAACACCTCGTCGCTGTTGCGCCGGTCCTCCTCCGACTCCCACCAGCTCGCCGCGAGCAGCTTCCCGAGCGCCCGGTCCACGAAGACACTTGCTCCGCGGTACCCCGGACGGTCTTCCAACAGGTCCCGCCCCTCTGTGTTCATCGCCCTGATGGCCGTGTCGATCTTCGCGGGATCGCCGGTCGTGTAGATGGCGCGTACGAACATGACACCTCCCGGAAATCCGGGCCCACATCCGAAATCTTCGGCATGCCCAGTCTTCTATTGGGGTCATTGCGTCGCAATCAGCACAAGTCAGGAAAGTTTCCTAATAGACCTGTGAAGAAGAGTTGGAAGAGAGGCCCTTTCCCCAGTGCGCATCCGAACACTGACCCTCGCCGCGGCCTCCGTCGCCGCGCTGCTCGCCGCCGGACTGTTCCCCGCGAGCGCCTCCGGCACGTCACGACCGCCGTCCGCCCGGGAGGGTTCGGTCAGCGCGGCCGACCTGCTCGCGAAGGTGACGTCCTGCTCGCAGATCTCCCACGGCAAGTACCGCACCGACGAGGGCACCTCGGCCACCGTCCCCGTGTGCGGCAGGCACGGCGCCGTCTTCTGGACGGCCGACATGGACATCGACTGCGACGGGCAGCGCACCGACGAGTGCAACGAGGACACCGACCCCTGGTTCCAGCCCGACACGGCCTTCCACCAGTCCGACGGCCTGCCGCTACGCTCCGAGACGCTGCCGTATGTCGTCGTCCCCAGGATCAGCGACATCTGGGACCACTCCGCGGCGGGCATCGAGGGCGGCAGCGTGGTCGCCGTCATCCATGACGACCAGGTCCTGTACGCCGTCGTCGGCGACACCGGCCCTCAGGAGGTCATCGGCGAGGCCTCCTACGCCGCCGCCGAGGCACTCGGCATCGACCCCGACCCGGCGACCGGCGGCACCGCCTCCGGCGTGACGTACATCCTCTTCGAGGACTCCCGCGTCTCGCCCATCGAGAGCCACAGCGCGGCGGTCTCGCTGGGCGAGCGGCTGGCGCGGGAGTTCATCCGGGACAACTGAGGCTGCCCGTACGTCAGTTGGGCTGGCCGAGCGGCCGCACGACGACGGTGTTGACGTCGACGCCGTCCGGCTGCCGGATGACCCACACCACCGAGTCGGCGATCTGGTCGGCGGTCAGCAGATGCCCCGGCGGCAGGCTGCCGTAGCTGTCCCAGAACGGTGTCTCGACGCGGCCGGGCGCGATGTGGTCACGCCGACACCGCCCTCCCCCACTCTCGGATCCCCCCGCTCGATCGAGCGGGGGATCCCCATCGTCGCCCCGTAGATGTTGCCCGGCCCCGGCACGAACCCGGCGACGCTTCCGACGAGGACGATCCGGCTGCGGGTCTCCTTGAGGGCGTCGATGGAGGCGCGGATGAGCGCCTGTACGTCGCCGTACTCGGCCGCGTTCCCCACGATCGTCAACAGGCCCTCCGGATCGCCGAGTTCCTCGGCGAAGCCCCGCAGCCGCGCCTCGCCGCGGCCGGTGACGGCCCGTCTCGTCCGGACGACGGGGATTCCATCACTTGGAGGAGTTCTCGAAGTCAAGGCTCACTTCGTCCGTACCGCCGTGTACACCGTCTGCGCCGCCAGGACGAACACGTCCGGCCGGTGGTGCACGCTCGCCTTGTCGTCCGGGTCGAGGAGCTGGTCGAGCGTCGCGCGGTCATCGGCGTCGAGGTGGTCGCCGAGGCCCTCGCGGGTGCGGGTCAGGGAGGCGACGACGTAGGCGCGGGCCCGGTCCGTGGTCGGGGCGGGCAGGTCGAGGAGGAAGGTGCGGGTTCCGGTGGGCCTGAGGCCGACGGAGGCGAGCAGCGCCGGCCAGTCCTCGGTCTCGGCGACGGAGCCGGGCAGGTCCGCGCGCATCGCGGCGAACCACTCCTCCTCCAGCGCGTCGAGGCGCGCCTGCAAGCCGGGACGCCCGAAGCCGAGGTCGCGCGGCAGGAACCGGGCCGGCAGGCCGCCCTCCTGGAGGGCCAGGGTGCCGCCGGGCGTGAGGCGGGCGGCGAACGCGGCGAGGGCGGCACGCTGGTCGCCGAGGTGGTGCAGGCTGCGGCTCGCCCAGAGCAGATCGGCCGGGTAGTCCAAGTCAGCGAGGACGCCCGGGAGTTCACCGGCAAGGGTGCCGAAGCGGTCGGCGACGCCGAGTCGCTCGGCCCGCGCCCGGGCCCGATCGAGGAGCGGTGCGGATCCGTCGACGGCGACGATCCGCGCGCCGGGGAAGGTGTCGGCGAACAGACAGGCGACCACACCGGGTCCGCTGCCCACGTCCACGATCAGCCCGGGCTCGGTCTGCCACTTGGCCAGCCAGGCCATGGCGTGCTCGTACAGGGGCGTGAACAGCTCCGCCTGCGCCTCTAGCAGCGGGGCCATCTCGTTCCAGTCGATGTCGGTGTGGTCGTGGTGAGGGTGATGGTGACCGGCCTGGTGGTCTCCGTGGTGGTGGTGCGCCATGCTCGTCAGCCTCTCCTTCGGATGGGGCCAGCGTGCGCCGACGCACCGTCGCGGGGCCACTGTCGTTGCCGCAACGGCAAAAAGCGGCGGCAAAAAGCGGCGGCGAAAATGGGATGCGGCCCGCATGACCGATCACCCACGATGGCCCGATGGACGACGAGATGGTGAGACGCTTCCTCGAAGACGGGTTCGTGAAGATCGAGGGCGCCTTTCCGCCGCGCGTCGCCGAGCACTGCGCGCGGCTGCTGTGGCGGGAGACGGGGTGCGACCCGGAGGATCCGGACACCTGGAAGGACCCCGTGCACTGGGTGTACGACATGGCGCAGGGCCCCTTCGCGGCCGCCGTGAACACCCCCGCCCTGCACGAGGCCTTCGATGTGCTGGTGGGTGAGGGCCGCTGGCAGTCGCGCTACTCGCTGGGCAGTTTCCCGCTGCGGTTCCCGCACGAGGAGGAACCGGACGACGCGGGCTGGCACATCGAGGCCAGCTACGTCCCCGAAGGCGCCGAGCACCCGCACACGAACGTGCGCTCGAAGGACCGTGCGCTGCTGATGCTGTTCCTGTTCAGCGAGGTCACCGAGGACGACGCCCCGACCCGTATCCGGGTCGGCTCCCATCTCGACGTACCGCCGGTCCTGGAACCGTACGGCGAGGCCGGCGCCTCCTTCCTGGAACTCGGCCCGAAGGTCGCCGAGGCCTCCGCGCACCGCCCCCTCGCCCACGCCACCGGCAGCCCCGGCGACGTCTACCTGTGCCACCCCTTCCTGGTCCACGCCGCCCAGCCCCACCACGGCACCCGGCCCCGCTTCATGGCGCAACCGCCCCTGCACACGGCGGTGCCGTACGAGCTGGAGCGGGCCGACGGCGACTACTCGGTGGCGGAGTTCGCGATCCGCCGGGGCCTGTCCCGAGAGAGCTGACCCCGGCGGACCGCGGATTCACCGCGTCACGACAGCGGCGGGTACGCGTTCTGCATGAGCTGCTGGAACTGCGCCGAGAACCAGTGGCCGGACAGCGGGGCGTTCGCCAGGGCGCCGGACATGTTGTTGTTGTTGCGCGGGTTGCCGGTATACGTCGGGTCGCACATCCGGTCGAAGCCCTTGCCCTCGTCGTTCGGGATCGCGCTGCTGGCGCCGTCGGACTCACCCGGGGGCTTCATCCACACGTAGGCGTCGATCCCGGCCGCCGGGGAGGCCTGCGGGCGCTCGCCGAGACCGGCTCCGGACTGGTTGCACCAGTTGCCGGTGTTGATGCGCCGGTCGATGCGACCGCCGTTGACGTAGGTGTCCACGTCCGTCATGGCGCCCGGACCGGTCGGCCGGGCACTGCCGCCCCAGCCGTTGCGGGAGGTGTCGATCAGCATGCCGACGCCCGAGGGGAAGCCCTGGTTCACGGCCTCCGCCCGGAAGGCCTGGGCGTAGGAGAGCTCGTCGACGTAGCGGTTCCAGTCCACCCACTTCGACTCGCGCACCGACTTGCCGTTCACGGAGTCGCTGATGGTGAAGTACTGCTCCTTCAGCGCGCTGTAGTTGGCGGTGTTGGTGATGAAACCGGCCACGTCGTTGACGGTGGCGCCTTCGGCCGTCGCGGCCTGCTTGATCAACTGGACGCTCGCCGAGAAGTTGTCGTCCCAGCCGAGCCAGCCGTGGTGCCCGGCGTCCACGTAGTTGTAGACGTTGGCGATGTCACCGAGCTTGTTCAGCGCGTAGCCGACACCCTTGACGTAGTTGCCGTTGGCCTTCATCGTGTCGCAGTTCGGGGTGGCCGTGACCCGCGGCGAGACGTTGGTGACGAGGTTCGGCAGCGAGTCGAGTTCGACCGTGTTGACGATCCGCAGCGAGGCATACTTGGGATCGGCGAGGATCGCGGCGATCGGGTCGATGTACTGCGTCTTGTACTTGTCGATCTCCGTCGGCCCGAGCTCACCGTTGGAGGCGAGCGCGGCGCAGTCGCGGCCCGGCAGGTTGTAGATCACCAGCTGGACGACGAGCTCGCCGCTGCCCTTCTGCTTCAGGGCCTCGTCGAGGTGGGCGCGCAGGCCCATCTTGCCGCCGACGCCGTTGATCGCGGCGGTCCGGTCCAGCCAGACGCCGGTGGGCTGGTTGGCGATGCGACTGCCGCCCGGCTCGGCGGCGGCGTTGGCGGACCACTCCGGGTTCACGTACACCTTGGCGCCGGAGTACGGGTTGTCGGCCTTCGGCCCGGTGGGGCCGGGGTCGGGGTCGGGCGGGTCCGTGGGGCCGCCGCCGCCGTCGACGTTGCAGGTCACGCCGTCGAGGGTGAAGGTGGCCGGGATGGCGTTGGTGCCGCTGTAGGTGCCCTGGAAGCCGAAGCTGACCGAACCGCCCGTCGACAGTGTCCCGTTGTAGGTCTCGTTGGTGGCGGTGACGGCCGCGCCGCTCTGGCTGATCTTGGCGTTCCAGCCGTTGGTGACCTTCTGGTTTCCGGCGTACGACCACTTCACCGACCAGTTGGACTTGGCGGCGCCGCTGTTGGTGACGGTCACGGCGGCGGTGAAGCCGGTGTCCCACTGGTTCTGCACCTTGTAGTCGACGGTGCAGGGTACGGCGGCCGTGCCGACGTCCGCGGGGACGGCCGCGGCGAGCGCGGTTCCCGAGGACCCGGCGACCAGCGCCAGGGCGGCGAGCATCGCTGTTCTGGTACGACTCATGAGTGCGGGTTCCTTCTCCGTGAGGGGTGAGAGGGGTTATCCGTCGAGGGCGCGCAGATGATCACGCAGCCCTGTGCCGTACGACGTGGGAGTTCCGTCGTAACTGGAGATCAGGGCGGGCCCGGAGTTGCAGTTCCAGGTGTTCCAGGTCCAGCCCAGGTAGGACAGGCCGCGGTCGTCGAACCACTTCATGACCTGGTCGATGAACGAGTGTGCGCAGGTGTTCTCCCCGATCTCCCCCGCCACCAGCGGCACTTGGGCCGCGACGGGGGCGAGCGTGGAGTTCCAGCAGCTCTCGTTCGCGCAGGTGTTGAAGTTGTAGACGTGCCATGCCGCGGCGAGATTGCCCGCCGGGTCGGTGGGCTTGTACGTCAGCCACTGGCTCAGGTCGTTCGAGTACGCGAGCCCGCCGAGCAGGATCAGGTTGTCGGCACCGGTGTCCCGTACGGCGTCGACGAGATCCTGCATGCCGGCGACCTCGTACCCGATGCCGGGACAGGTGCCGCCGTCCCGCCAGCACTGCCACGCCTGGGTGGTCGTGGACGTCGCGCGGTCGGGATAGGGCTCGTTGAACAGGTCGAAGACGACGGTGGGGTCGTCCTTGAAGGTACTGGCGACCGACGCCCAGAACGCCGGTGTGTACTGCATGTTGGGCATCGGCTTCTGACAGCTGGCGTGCACGTCGGAGCAGCCCGCCGAGTTGCCGGTGTACTGGCCCCAGGACCAGTGGAGTTCTAGCATCGGCGTCATGCCGTGCGCCTTCACTCGGGCGACCAGGTCCTTGACGGCGTTGATGTAGTTCGCGCCGCCGTACTCGGGCTTGATGTGGGACAGGCCCAGCCAGCACTCCTCGTTCAGCGGAATGCGGACGGTGTTGGCGTTCCAGTCGGCGATCGCCTTGATGGCGGCGTCGTCGACGGGACCGTCCCAGATGCCGTAGCCCTGGACGCACATGAACTCGCCGCCGGAACGGTTGACGCCGAGCAGGCGACGGGTGGTGCCGTCGGCGTCCACGAGCTTGTTCCCGGAGACGTGCAGGGCCGGCGCCGTGCCGTCACCGGGGCCCGTCGGATCGGTCGGATCCGTGGGGTCCGTGGGGTCCGTCGGATCGGTGGGCGACGGTTCGGCGTCGACATTGCAGCTGGTGCCGTTGAGCTTGAACGCCGTCGGTACGGCGTTACTCCCCGACCAGGACGCGATGAACCCGGCGCTGACACTCACGCCGGTCCCGAGCGCGCCGTTCCAGCTCTCGTTGGCCGCGGTCACCGTCGTACCGGACTGGGACCACTTGGCGTTCCAGCCCTGGGTGACCTTCTGGCCGCCCGCGAAGTCGAAAGTCAGGCTCCAACTGCTCACGGCGGCCGTGTTGTTGGTGATCTCCACGGCACCCTGGAAGCCGCTGTCCCACTGACTGGTGACGGAGTACTCCACCGTGCAGGCGGGTGTGGCTCCCTGCGCCGTGACCACCGGCACCGTCACGGCCCCGATGAGGGCGGTCGCGCCGGTGACGGCTAAAAGTACTGAACGCGGGGGGTGTCGCATGAGCGACTCCTTGCAGATCAGGCGCGCCGTGACGGACGCGTCGACTGATGGAATCGCTCCCACTGGTGTCAATGAAGCTAGCGCCAAGTGTCGGTAAAGGACAGAGGAGTCGCTGACTTTCCCTCAACTAAATCCGTCGAATCTTTTCGACTCTTCAAGCACCTTGACCCCTTGCACCCCCGTCCCCACTATGGGAGCGCTCCCACTGGTTCAAGCCTTGACTTCTCCGAGCCGCAAGGAGGAACCAGCACGTGCATCCCCCACGCAGACGCAGAACCGTACGACGGTTGTGGACGGCCGTCGCCGCGGCCCTGGCGCTTCCCTTGACGATGCTGAGCACGGGTTCGACACCCGCTCAGGCGGCGACAGTTCAGTGCAGTGTCGACTACAAGACCAATGACTGGGGCTCCGGCTTCACCGCGGAGCTGACGATCACCAACCGCGGTACGGAGGTCATCGACGGCTGGACCCTGACGTACGGCTACGCGGGCAATCAGAAGCTCAGCAACGGCTGGAACGGCACCTGGTCCCAGTCCGGCCAGTCGATCACGGTGAAGGACGCCGGCTACAACGGCAGGGTCGCCGCCGGAGCCGCGGTCACCACCGGCGCGCAGTTCACCTACAGCGGCGCCAACGCCGCTCCGACGAACTTCGCGATCAACGGCACCTCCTGCACCGGCGCCCACCAACCCCCCATCACCGTGCTGACCAGCCCGGCGGCGGGCGCCGTCTATTCGCAGGGCGACGCCGTCCCGCTCGCAGCCACCGCCGCGGCCGCTGACGACGCGACCATCAGCAAGGTCGAGTTCTACGACAACACCACCCTGCTGAGCACGGACACGACGGCGCCGTACTCGCTCTCGGTCTCAAGTTTGACCGTGGGCAGTCATTCCCTGCTCGCGAAGGCGTACGACAGTCTGGGCGCGTCCGCGGAGTCGACGCCGGTCGGCATCACGGTCGCCTCGGGTCCCGCCGTGGTGGCCTCGCAGACCCAACTCCCCGTTCAACAGGGCAAGTCGGCCTCGTACGACGTCAAGCTGTCGACCCAGCCGTCGTCCAACGTGACCGTCACGACCGCCCGCGCGAGCGGCAACTCGGGTCTGTCGGTGACCGGCGGCGCCTCGCTCACCTTCACCCCGTCGAACTGGAACACCGCGCGACAGGTGACCATCACCGCCGACAACTCCGGCACCGGCGCGGCGACCTTCGAGTCGACGGCCAACGGGCACGCGAAGGCGTCGGTCACGGTGACCCAGATCGCGGCGACGAAGGCGTACGACGCCCGCTTCCTGGAGCTGTACGGCAAGATCACCAACCCGGCGAACGGCTACTTCTCCCCCGAGGGCATCCCTTACCACTCGGTCGAGACGCTGATCGTCGAGGCACCGGACCACGGTCACGAGACGACGTCCGAGGCCTACAGCTACCTTCTCTGGCTGCAGGCGATGTACGGCAAGGTCACGGGCGACTGGACCAAGTTCAACGGCGCCTGGGAGATCATGGAGAAGTACATGATCCCGACCCACGCCGACCAGCCGACCAACTCCTTCTACAACGCCTCGAAGCCGGCGACGTACGCGCCCGAGCTGGACACCCCGAACGAGTACCCGGCGAAGCTCGACGCGGCGGTCCCGGTCGGCTCGGATCCGATCGCCGGGGAACTGAAGACCGCATACGGTACGGACGATGTCTACGGTATGCACTGGCTGCAGGACGTCGACAACACCTACGGTTTCGGCAACTCGCCGGGCAAGTGCGAGGCCGGTCCGACGGACACCGGGCCGTCGTACATCAACACCTTCCAGCGCGGCGCGCAGGAGTCGGTGTGGGAGACGGTGCCGCAGCCGACCTGCGACGCCTTCAAGTACGGCGGAACCAACGGCTACCTGGACCTGTTCACCGGTGACGCCTCCTACGCCAAGCAGTGGAAGTTCACCAACGCCCCGGACGCCGACGCCCGTGCGGTGCAGGCCGCGTACTGGGCCGACAAGTGGGCCGACGAGCAGGGCAAGGGCGGCGACATCTCCGCGACCGTGGCCAAGGCCGCGAAGATGGGCGACTACCTGCGCTACGCGATGTACGACAAGTACTTCAAGAAGGTCGGCAACTGTGTGGGCGCCTCCAGCTGCCCGGCGGGCACCGGCAAGGACGCCTCGCACTATCTGCTCTCCTGGTACTACGCCTGGGGCGGCGCCACCGACACCTCGGCGGGCTGGGCCTGGCGCATCGGCTCCAGCCACGCGCACGGCGGCTACCAGAACCCGATGGCCGCGTACGCCCTGGCCAACTACGCCGACCTGAAGCCCAAGTCGGCCACGGGACAGGCGGACTGGGCCAAGTCGCTGGAGCGGCAGGTCGAGTTCTATCGCTGGCTGCAGTCCAGTGAGGGCGCGATCGCGGGCGGTGCGACCAACAGCTGGGCGGGCCGGTACGCGACACCGCCGGCCGGCAAGTCGACCTTCTACGGCATGTACTACGACCAGCAGCCCGTCTACCACGACCCGCCGTCCAACCAGTGGTTCGGCTTCCAGGCGTGGTCGATGGAGCGGGTGGCCGAGTACTACCAGCAGACGGGGAACGCGGCCGCGAAGACCGTCCTCGACAAGTGGGTCGACTGGGCGCTGTCCGAGACGACCGTGAACCCGGACGGCACCTTCCGGATCCCGTCGACGCTCCAGTGGTCGGGCCAGCCCGACACCTGGAACCCGTCAAGTCCGGGCGCGAACAACGGACTTCACGTCACCGTCGCCGACTACACCAACGACGTCGGTGTGGCGGCCGCGTACGCCAAGACCCTGACGTACTACGCCGACCGCTCCGGTGACACCGAGGCCGCGACGACGGCCAAGGCGTTGCTGGACGGCATGTGGGACAACCACCAGGACGATCTCGGTATCGCCGTCCCGGAGACCCGCGCCGACTACAACCGCTTCGACGACGGGATCTACGTCCCGAGCGGCTGGACCGGCACCATGCCGAACGGTGACGCGATCAACTCGTCGTCGACCTTCGACTCGATCCGCTCGTTCTACAAGGACGACCCGGCCTGGTCGAAGATCGAGGCGTATCTCGCGGGCGGGGCGGCGCCGTCGTTCACGTATCACCGGTTCTGGGCCCAGGCGGACATTGCCTTGGCCATGGGTTCGTACGCGGAGCTTCTCGAATAGTCCCCGCCGGGCGCTCCGCGGGTTGGGCCGTGACTTGTCTGCGGGTCCGTTGTGGCTGGTCGCGCAGTTCCCCGCGCCCCTTAAGGGCGCTCCCAAGCACGGCGTTTCCTCGGAACCGCTTGAAAGCTCCGCGTACGTGGTCTCGTCACCTGACGGCGAGGCCGAACCGCCGGGCGGCCCCCTCCCGCACTGGGGGCCGCCCGGTCGTCGCGCGTTCCTCTCCAAGGAAGGACCCCACCGTGCGAAGAACCCGCATCCTCACCGCCGCGCTGGCCCTCGCGGCCGGGCTGCTCGCGGGCACCCCGCCCGCGCTGGCCGCCGACGCCGCGAAGGACGTGTCGATCAGCGCCGACACCTACGCCTGGAAGAACGCCCGCATCGACGGCGGGGGTTTCGTCCCCGGCATCGTCTTCAACCGGACCGAGAAGAACCTCGCCTACGCCCGCACCGACATCGGCGGCGCCTACCGCTGGCAGGAGTCGACGAAGACGTGGACGCCGCTGCTGGACTCGGTCGGCTGGGACGACTGGGGGCACACGGGTGTGGTGAGCATGGCGTCCGACTCCGTGGACCCGGACAAGGTGTACGCGGCGGTCGGGACGTACACCAACAGCTGGGACCCGAAGAACGGCGCGGTCATGCGCTCCTCCGACCGCGGCGCCGGCTGGCAGAAGACCGACCTGCCGTTCAAGCTGGGCGGCAACATGCCGGGCCGCGGCATGGGTGAGCGGCTGGCGGTCGACCCGAACAAGAACAGCGTGCTGTATCTGGGCGCCCCCAGCGGCAAGGGGCTGTGGCGCTCGACCGACTCCGGGGTGAGCTGGTCGCAGGTGGGGAACTTCCCCAACGTCGGTAACTACGTGCAGGATCCGAGCGACACGAGCGGGTACGCCGGCGACAACCAGGGGATCGTCTGGGTCACCTTCGACGAGTCCACGGGGACGTCCGGGAACGCGACGAAGACGATCTACGTCGGGGTGGCCGACAAGGACAACGCGGTGTACCGGTCGACGGACGCGGGCGCGACCTGGTCGCGGGTCGCCGGGCAGCCGACGGGATACCTGGCCCACAAGGGCGTGCTGGACGCGACGAACGGCTACCTCTACCTCGCCTACAGCGACAAGGGCGGGCCGTACGACGGCGGCAAGGGCCGGCTGTGGCGGTACGCGACGGCGAGCGGCACCTGGACGGACATCAGCCCGGTCGCCGAGGCCGACACGTACTACGGCTTCGCCGGCCTGACCGTCGACCGGCAGAAGCCCGGCACGGTGATGGCGACGGCGTACAGCTCCTGGTGGCCGGACACGCAGATCTTCCGCTCGACGGACAGCGGCGGCACCTGGACGAAGGCCTGGGACTACACGTCGCATCCCAACCGCGCCAACCGCTACACGATGGACGTCTCGTCGTCGCCGTGGCTGACCTGGGGCGCGAACCCGTCGCCGCCCGAGCAGACGCCGAAGCTGGGGTGGATGACGGAGGCGCTGGAGATCGACCCGTTCGACTCGAACCGGATGATGTACGGGACGGGCGCGACGATCTACGGCACCGAGGATCTGACGAAGTGGGACAGCGGAAGTCAGTTCACCATCAAACCGATGGTGCAGGGCCTGGAGGAGACGGCCGTCAACGACCTCGCCTCTCCCTCGTCGGGCGCCCCGCTCCTGAGCGCCCTCGGTGACATCGGCGGCTTCCGGCACACGGACCTCACCAAAGTGCCGTCGATGATGTTCACGCAGCCGAACTTCACCACGACGACGAGCCTGGACTACGCCGAGTCCAACCCCGACACGGTCGTCCGGGTCGGCAATCTCGACTCCGGCCCGCACATCGCGTTCTCGACGGACAACGGCGCCAACTGGTTTGCGGGGACGGACCCTTCGGGCGTCAGCGAGGGCGGCACCGTGGCCGCGGCGGCGGACGGCAGCCGGTTCGTGTGGAGCCCCGCCGGTACGGGGGTGCAGTACACGACGGGCTTCGGCAACTCCTGGTCGGCCTCCAGCGGCATTCCGGCGGGGGCGATCGTCGAGTCGGACCGGGTCGACCCGAAGGTCTTCTACGGCTTCAAGTCCGGGAAGTTCTACGTCAGTACGGACGGCGGGGCGACCTTCACCGCATCATCGGCGACGGGCTTGCCGAGCGGTGACAGCGTCCGCTTCAAGGCGCTGCCCGGGGTGAAGGGGGACGTGTGGCTGGCGGGGGGTGCGACGGACGGGGCGTACGGGCTGTGGCACTCGACCGACGGCGGCACGAGCTTCACGAAGCTCTCGAACGTCGAGCAGGCCGACACGATCGGCTTCGGCAAGGCGGCGACGGGAGCGTCGTACCAGACGCTGTACACCAGCGCGAAGATCGGCGGCGTACGCGGCATCTTCCGGTCGACGGACAAGGGCGCGACCTGGACCCGTATCAACGACGACGCCCACCAGTGGGGTTGGACCGGGGCGGCGATCACGGGTGATCCGCGCGTGTACGGCCGGGTGTACGTCTCGACGAACGGCCGGGGCGTCATCTACGGCGACACGTCCGACACCGGTGGCGGAGACGGCGGCGGTGGCGGAACCGATCCCACCCCGACGCCGACCGGCGCCTGCGCGGTGACGTACAAGGTCACCAGCCAGTGGTCGGGCGGTTTCCAGGCGGACGTACAGCTGTCCAACACCGGTTCAAGTGCCTGGAGCGGCTGGTCGCTCGGCTGGTCCTTCACGGACGGTCAGCAGATCACGCAGCTGTGGAACGCCGAGCGCACCCAGTCTGGCTCGGCGGTGACCGCGAAGAACGTCGGCTGGAACGGCAACGTGGCGGCCGGTGCGTCCGTGAGCTTCGGGTTCACGGGAAGCTGGTCGGGGGCGAACGCGAAGCCCACCGCGTTCAAGCTGGGCGACCAGAGCTGCACGGTGAGTTGAGCGAGCCCGAGGGCGCGGGCCGGCGACGGCACGCGCCCTCTGTGCTCCGCTACAGCGTCCACTCCCCGAACTGCTGGCCCTGGTCGTCGGTCATCTTCGCCCCGTTCACGGGAGCGTCGGAGTAGACCTTGGTGCCGGTGTTGACGAGCTGGAACTGCACGCCGATCCACCGGTTGCCGGACTCGGGGGCGAAGAACTCGTCGCTGGACTTGGCGTTGTCGACGACCTTGGCGACGTCGGGCGCGGCGCTGCTCTTCTCGGCGGCGGGCTCCTTGGCGTTGCCGCTGTCGGCCTGGGGCGCGCGAAGCAACCTGGCAGCCCGTCACTACGTCCGGGCTGCCAGGTCGGGCGAGTCGGTCAGCTCAGGGCGTGTACACCGTCGGCCGGGGCGCCGTCGGCATGCCGTTGCCGATGAAGAAGCTCGGGTGCGGGGGCTGGTTGTAGGCCGTGTTCTGCCATGCCAGGGCCGTACGGTACATCGGGTCGTGGAGCAGGGTCGTGATCTTCGTGCTCGTTTCGTACGGCGTCGAGTAGATCCTGAGCGCGGTGTTGCCGCTGGTGCGCCAGATGACCTCCTCGCGCCAGTCGCCGAGGATGTCGCCGGAGAGGACGGGTGTGGCCTTCGTGCCGTTGTTGGAGGAGACACCGGAGCCGGTCAGCAGGCGGGTGTCGGAGGAGGTGCCGTACTTGTCGATGCGGGTGCCGTCGAGGAGTTCGCGGACGGGGTCGCCGTCCCACCAGGACAGGAAGTTGATGCTGGACGGCTCCCGGCCGAGGGAGCCCCCGGTCGCCGAGCGCAGAGTGGTGTCCGAGGCGGACCAGGACTCGGCGCCCGCGCTGCCGGCGTAGATGTCACCGGCGACGCCGCGGCCGTTGTCGGCGCCCGAGGCCGTCTGCCACAGGATCGAGCCGGTGCGCGCGTCGGCCATCCAGGAGCCGGGCTTGCTGGAGTCCTCCGAGACCTTGAAGTACTCCAGGCCCGCGCGGGACGGGTTGAGGTCCCCGACGTGGCCCGCGTCGCCGTGGCCCAGTTTCGTGGTCCACAGCCCCCAGCCGTTGTCGTCCACGGTCATGGCGCCGTACACGATCTCGTCCTTGCCGTCGGCGTCGACGTCCGCGACGGACAGGCTGTGGTTGCCCTGACCGTCGTAGCCCTGGCCGTTGTTGGTGGAGGAGTTGGTGTCGAAGGTCCAGCGGCGGGTGAAGGTGCCGTTCCGCCAGTCCCAGGCGGCGATGACCGTGCGGGTGTAGTAGCCGCGGGCCATGATGAGGGAGGGACGGGCGCCGTCCAGGTAGGCGGTTCCGGCCAGGAACCGGTCGACCCGGTTGCCGTACGAGTCGCCCCACGAGGACACCGTGCCCCGGGCCGGCACGTAGTCGACCGTCCCCATCGCCTTGCCGGTCTGCCCGTTGAACATGGTCAGGTACTCGGGCCCGGAGAGGATGTAGCCGCTCGCATTGCGGTGGTCGGCGGACGAACTGCCGATCACCGCGCCGGTGCCGTCCCGCGTACCGTCGGCCGTCTTCATGGCGACCTCGGCCTTGCGGTCGCCGTCGTAGTCGTACACCTGGAACTGCGTGTAGTGGGCGCCGGAGCGGATGTTGCGGCCCAGGTCGATGCGCCACAGCCGGGTGCCGTCGAGCTTGATGCCGTCGACGATGGTGTTGCCGGTGTAGCCGGACTGGGAGTTGTCCTTGGCGTTGGTGGGCTGCCACTTGAGGACGATGTCGAGGGCGCCGTCGCCGTCGAGGTCGCCGACGGAGGCGTCGTTGGCCTCGTAGGTGTACGCCACCCCGTCGGGGGTCGTCCCGCCTGCGGGCGGGCTGATCGGGACGTCCTTGTACCCCGTGCGGAACTGGACGGCGTGCACGGAGTCGCCCTGCTCGACGCCGTTCACGATCGCGCGGACCCTGTAGTCGGCCTGTTCGGGGGCGCCGGAGTGGAAGTAGTTCGTGGAGCCGGTGATCGGGGTCGGGTTGACCTTCGTACCGGCCCGGTAGACGTTGAAGGAGACGTCGTTCGGGTCGGTGCCCAGCCAGCGCCAGCTGACCAGGTTGCCGCCGGCCGTGTGGACGCTGACCACGCCCCGGTCGAGGGCCTCGACCTGGCGGGCGGTGGCGGCCTCGGCAGTGCCGGCGCCGTTCAGCGTGGTGAGTCCGGCGGCGACCAGGGCGGCCACGGCGAAGGTCGCGGAGAGGGCGGTTCGGCGTCTACGGTGCTTGCGCGGGTGCTGCACGTGACGTACCTCCTCGGGAGGACGGACGGGTTCCGTTCCCTCAGTCGCCGCCGCGCGCCCTCAAGTTGCCGTATCTTGCGGCCAGTTCGGCCACCGTCCGGGCGATCTTCGCGCGCAGTTCCGGCGGTTCGAGCACCTCGACGCCGGAGCCCAGACGCAGGAACTCGGCGTGGGCGTGGTCGACGGACTCGATGGGGACGGTGACCCGGGTCCAGCCGTCCGCCTCGGTGCGGGGGTTGGCGGCGCGGTCGAGGGTCACGCCGGGCGCCAGCCGGACCACCGCCTCGCCGGGGCGGAGCCGGTCGAGGAAGTCCCGCTGGTACGCCGCCCAGTAGGCGGCCAGGTCGAAGTCCTCGGGGCGGGTGAACTCCTCTTCGGCAGCGGCGAGTTGGAGGATCTGGTCGACGCGGTACGTACGCGGGCCGGGGCCCGCGACGACGTACCAGCGACCCGCCTTGAGGACGAGTCCGTACGGCTCCAGGCGGCGCTCCACGTCGGTGGGTTCACGCCAGCGGCGGTACAGGACGTGCAGGACGCGGCTGTTCCAGACGGCGTCGGCCACCGCGGGGAGGTACGGCGTCTCGTCGGCGTCGGCGTACCAGCCGGGTGCGTCGAGGTGGAAGCGGCCGCTGATCCGGTCGGCGTGGGGGCGCAGTTCCCGCGGCAGGGCGGCGCGGACCTTGAGCTGGGCGGCGGCCAGGACGGAGCCGAGGCCCAGCTGGGCGGCGGGGCCGGGGGCTCCGGCGAGGAAGAGGGCCTCGGCCTCGTCGGCGGTGAGTCCGGTGAGGCGGGTGCGGTAGCCGTCGAGGAGGCGGTAGCCACCGGCGTGGCCCGCGTCGCCGTACAGCGGGACGCCGGCGGCGCTCAGCGCCTCGACGTCCCGGTAGACCGTGCGCACCGACACCTCCAGTTCCTCGGCGAGTTGGGCGGCGGTCATCCGGCCGCGGGTCTGGAGCAGCAGGAGGATGGAGACGAGTCGGCTGGACTTCACTGACACATGGTGTCAGTGAAGGGCTCCTAGCGTGCCGTCATGGCCTTCACGGAGAAACCGGCCTTCGCCGAGAAACTGCTGACCGTGCCCCCGCCGATCGAGGTGGCAGGGCGTTGGATCAAGCGCTACCACGTCACCGCCGACCCCGCGGGCATCGCGCCCGAGGTGGAGAAGGCGGCGTACGAGACCCTGCCGGACCTGCTACCGGAGCCGGACGGCACCCCGCCCGCGACGTTCGTGGTCCTGCACCGGGGCGGCGACGACGGCGCCTACCTGAACGCCTACAGCTGGGTGTGGGACAACGTCCTGCACTTCAAGGGCGCGGCGGCGGGCCAGCCGGTGCTGGGCTGCCCCGACCACGATCCGACCCACTTCGTCACGCCCGACCTGCCGTGGATCGGCTGCGTCTGGGAACTCCCGCCGATCCTGCACGAACGGGACGCCTGGGTGCGGCACCTGCTCGCGCCCGAAGTCCCGGACCTCAAGGCCTACTTGGCCGACTCCCTGCCCCCAGGAACCACTGGAGACCGCGCATGAGCAGCCCGCACGACTTCGACTTCTTCCACGGCGAGTGGGAGGTCCTCAACCGCCGCCGCACCGACTTCCTCGACCCGGACAGCGGCTGGGAGGAATTCCCGGCGACCAGCCACTGCCGGCCGTTGTTCGACGGGGCCGCCAATGTCGACGAGATCGACATGCCGTACCTGGGCTCGAAGGGGCTGACATTGCGCCTGTTCGACCGGGAGACCGAGCGCTGGTCGCTGAACTGGTCCTCCAGCGGCAGCGGCAAGCTGTTCCCGCCGGTCATCGGCCGGTTCGAGGGCGACCACGGGGAGTTCTACGGCGACGACACTCACGACGCGAAGGACGTGCGGGTGCGGTTCGTCTGGTCGGGCGTATCCGCCGGCTCGGCCCGCTGGGAGCAGGCGTTCTCCGTCGACGGCGGGGAGACCTGGCTGACCAACTGGGTCATGGACTTCACTCGGGCTTCCGATACGCCCGGAGGCTGAACACCGGGTCCGGCCGGGGTCGGTCCTGGTCCGGCAGTCCCGCCAGCCGGGCGGCGAACTCGTCGGCGAGCGCGCCGCCGGGCGGCAGGGCGACGAACCAGCCCCGGCGCAGGTCGGCGACCGTACGGCGGGGGCTGCGTCCCTGGCCGCGGCCGGTGAAGCGGGCCTGCCCGGCCGGGACCAGGCCGTGGTCGAGGGCGTACGACTCGACGAGCGCCGCCTCGTCCCGGGCCGGGCGGCGCGGGCGGGAGGCCAGCACGGCATCGATGTCACTGCCCACGTTGTGCGCGGCGGCCTTGTCGACCGTGGTGATGTACACCCCGCCGGGCCGCAGCACCCGGGCGCACTCACCGACGATGGTCCGCACGTCCTCGTCGGTCTGCGCCAGGTGGAGCAGCCACACGCTGCTGACGGCGTCGAACCGGCCGTCCCGCAGCGGCAGCCGGCGGCTGTCGGCGAGCAGGACGGCGCCGGGCAGGCGGGCGGCGGCCTGCCGGGCCATGCCGGGCGCGAGGTCGACACCGGTCACGCACAGGCCGTCCCGGGCGGCGGCGAGCCGACGCGTCACGATGCCGGTGCCGCAGGCGACGTCGAGCAGGCGCCGGGTCCCGTCCGGCAGGAGCCCCAGCACCGCCTCGGCCGCGGCCGCCGCCCGGGGCTCGCCGCCGCGCGAGGCGTCGTACCGCTCCGCTTCCTTGTCGTAGTCCAGCACGCCCGTCAGTGTGCCCCGTGGCCGGGAGCGAGATCCTCGATTTTCCGGGCGAGGGCGAAGTCCCGCTCGGTCACCGCGCTCACGGTGTGGGTGTTCACGGTGACGGACACCGTGTTGTAGCCGAGGGTGAGGTCGGAGTGGTGGTCGAGCTCCTCCTGGACCTGGGCGATGTGCACGACCATCGCCGTGGCCGCGAAGTGCGAGGGGAGCCGGTAGGAGCGGGCGATGCGGTCGCCGTCCAGTGACCAGCCCGGCAGCTCCGCGAGCCGGTCCTCGATCTCCTTCTGCGACAGCGGTTCGAGGGGCATGGCCTCGCTCCTTCCTGAACGGGAGGGTTGCGGGAGGGGTCGTCTTCAGCCGGCCACAGCCGGGGTGTGCGGCGGCCCTGGTCAGACGGGTTCCCCGATGGTCAGCGGCGGACACCTTCGGCCGCCAGGTCGTCGGCGAGCGCGGCGATCTGCGCCCGGCCCTCGACGCGTTCCAGCCAGTCGTGCGGGAGGCCCAGGTCGCCGTACCGGGCGCCCAGCAGGTTTCCGCAGACGGAGCCGGTGGAGTCGCTGTCGCCCGAGTGGTTGACGGACAGCAGCAGGGCGTCCCGCACGGAGGGGGTGACGAGCGCGCGGTACACGCCGATGGCGCGGGCCTGCTCGGCGACCCAGCCCTCCCCCAGGGACTCGCCCTTCTCGGCGGTGGGTGAGCCCTGCTCGGCCAGGTCGACGGCCTCGGTGAGCGCGGCCGAGGTCTCCTCGTGGCCGGGGTGGCGGCGCAGCAGCCGTAGTGTGCGCAGGACCGCGCCTTCCAGGGAGTCGCCCGCGACGAGGTGCGCCACGATCGCGGCCTGGGGGTCCCCCCTTCTGGGGGAGCGCCCGCCGCGCAGTAGCCGGTGGGGTGACCGTGGGTGATCTGGGCGGCGCGGGCGGCCATGGCGAAGGCTCCGTCGGCGGTGTTCATCAGGCCGAAGGGTGCCGAGCGCATCACCGCGCCGCAGCCCTTGGAGTCGGGGTTGACCTCGCCCGGCTTGCCATCGAGCGCGAGCAGCGGGTCGGGGGCGTACAGCCATGCCTGGGTGATGAGCCCGCCCTCGGGGGCACCGCTCTGCGGCGGTGCGGCGTGCTCCGGGCCGGGGTGGCGCTGGGTCTCCAGCCGGCGTTCGTACGCCCAGCGCACCAGGACGGCCCAGCCACCGCCCATGCCCCTGAGCCGCTCCCGCTGGTGGGCCTGGATGAGCGCCTCGGCGGTGAAAGGGTCATCTGCGTGTCGTCGCTGATGCGGGCCACGTCGCTGTCACCGGCGAAGAGGAGTCCCGTGACCCCGCGGTCACCGTTGGCGGCACGGATCCGTTCCAAGGAGCTGAACTCGATCGGATAGCCGAGGGCGTCACCGAGGGCACCGCCCAGCAGACAGCCACGTACTCGGGCCCGGTACACGGCCTCGTCCGCCAGAGACGACATCCACGGCTTCATTCCACGCGCTACTCGACTACGGTCGTATTCATGACCATTGTCCCGTCGGGCGCTGCCACGCCTGCCACTACCCCCGCCGAGCAGGGCGTCGGCCCCCTGCTACGGGCCTGGCGGGTGCAACGGCGCGTCAGTCAGCTGGAGTTGGCGCTGCGGGCCGACTCCTCGGCGCGGCACATCAGCTTCATCGAGACGGGCCGTTCGCGGCCGAGCGAGGAGATGGTGCTGCGGCTGGCCGAGCACCTGGAGGTGCCGGTGCGCGAGCGCAACGCGCTGCTGCTGGCGGCCGGCTACGCCCCGCGCTACCCGGAGACCCCGCTGGACGATCCCGCACTGGACGCCGTCCGCGCGGGCATGGAGCAGCTGATCCAGGGCTACGAGCCCTACCCGGCCCTCGTGGTCGACGCGATGTACAACGTCCACGCGGCCAACCGGGGCGTCCTGATGCTGCTCGACGGCATCCCCGAACACCTTCTCGCGCCCCCGCTGAACGCGATGCGTCTGACCCTGCACCCGGAGGGTCTCGCGCCGCGCATCCGCAACCTGCGCGAGTGGCGCGGGCATCTGCTCGCCCAGATGGACCGGCAGATCGCGCTGCACCGCTCCGAGCCGCTGCGCCGGCTGTACGAGGAGGTGGCGGCGTACCCGGTGCCGGACGAGGCGTCGGACGCCGAACCCGCCGAGCCCGTCCCGTACTTCGCGCTGCCGATGCAGGTCGAGCACGAGGGCCGGGTCCTGTCCTTCATCTCCTCCATCTCGACCTTCAACACCCCCATGGACGTGACCGTCGCCGAGCTGGCCATCGAAACGCTCCTCCCGGCCGACCCGGCGACGGTCAAGTACCTTCAGTCGCTGATGTCCTGACGGCCCTTCAGTGCCGCGTACTGCAACCCGGCGAACCCGGCCACGGTGAGCGCCTGGAGCACGGTCCACACCGCGCCCGCCGTGGTCGGCGTCAGCCACACCAGGAGGGCCACGAGGCTCAGCACCGCCCAGGCGAGGTTGGCCTCGATCACGGCCCGCACCGGGAACGCGGCGGGGCGGGCACGGGAGGCGAGCAGGCCGACGGCGGCGGCGTAGACGGTGAGGAAGGCACCGAGTGCGAGCAGCAGCGCCCTGTCGACTCCGAGCAGCCGCCCCAGCGGACCGGACGCGACGAGATAGGCGAGCCCGTTCGCCCCGGTCACCACCGCGTCCAGGGCCAGGAATCGGCGCAGCACGGTCTGCGGGTCGGAGGTCCGGGCGAGCGAGGCGAGCGAGGTGGCGGACATGACGAATCACCCTCCGTCGAGGTCGAGTTGCGGTGCCGGACCCGGATCCCGGGACGGAGTGCGCCGTCCCGGGACTCGGTACCTTCACGATCCCGCGGATGGGCAGACGGGTCGATTACCCGCAAGGTAATGCGGTCGGCTGTTCGGCCGACGTGCGGGCAACGCCCTCCAGGGGCGCGGATCCGTATCGATATGCGGCTCCGCCGCGTGGGCGCGACCAGCCCCCAAGAACCCGCAGACCGCATACAACAGTGGCCACCCCATGGGCACCCGGAGCATGGCACACTGCCTCCGTACTTTCGGCCCGTAGGGGAGGGTGTGGCGTGAGTGAGCGGCGACCGGCCCCCACCGTGGGCCAGGTGGTGCTCGGCAAGCGCCTGCAGGAGCTGCGCGAGGCGGCCGGCCTGGGCCGTGACGAGGCCGCACGGGTCCTGCGGGTGGCCGCGGCGACCGTACGCCGCATGGAGACCGCCGAGGTCGCGCTGAAGATCCCGTACGTGCAGGTGCTGCTGGAGACGTACGGGGTGCCCGAGGAGGACGCGGCCGCGTTCGTCGCCCTGGCCGAGGAGGCCAACCTGCCGGGCTGGTGGCAGCGGTTCCACGACGTGCTGCCGGACTGGTTCAGCCTGTACGTCAGTCTGGAGGGCGCCGCCCGCATCATCCGCTCCTACGAGCCGCACTTCGTGCCCGGTCTGCTGCAGACGGAGGAGTACGCGCGTGCCGTGATGGAGGCGGGGACGATCGGGCAGACGGGGCCGGAGACCATCGAGCGGCATGTGGCGCTGCGCATGGCGCGGCAGCGGCTGCTGGAGCGCCCGGACCCGCCCCACCTGTGGGTGATCATGGACGAGACGGTGCTGCGGCGCCCGGTGAGCGTCCGCGGCGAGGTGATGCGCGACCAGGTGGACAAGCTCCTGGAGTTCGCCGAGCGCGACCGGGTCACCCTGCAGATCGCCGAGTTCGCCTCCGGCCCGCACCCGGGGACATACGCCCCCTTCACGCTGTTCCGCTTCGCCGAGCCCGAGCTGCCCGACATGGTCTACACCGAGTACCTGACCGGCGCCCTGTATCTCGACTCCCGCAAGGAGGTCGCCGCGCATCTGGAGGTCCTGGACCACATGTCGACGGCCGCCGCGTCGGCCGAGCGCACGAAGAAGATCCTGCGGGAGCATCGCGAGGACTTCTGACGCGAGAACTCCTGACGCGAGGACTCCTGAGCGGCGCACGCCCCGATCCTCCCGGTCCTTCACGGCAACCTTCGCGCCCCGTGCGGCGACTTCCGAGTGACTCCCCCAGCTCCGTTCCGAGATCCGAGACCCGAGGAGAACACACCGCATGACCGGATCCAAGGCCGAGCCCACCCGCGTCGACACCAGCCGACCGCATCCGGCCCGCGTCTACGACTGGTGGCTGGGCGGCAAGGACAACTACCCGGTGGACGAGGAGCTGGCCCGGAAGATCCTCGCCGTGGACGGCACGGTCCTGCGCGGGGCGCGTGCCAACCGCCGGTTCATGCACCGGGCCGTGCGCACCGCCGCCGAGGCCGGGATACGCCAGTTCCTGGACATCGGCACCGGCATCCCCACCGAGCCCAACCTGCACCAGGTGGCACAGGGCGTCACCCCTCAGTCCAAGGTCGTCTACGCGGACAACGACCCGATCGTGCTGCGGCACGCGCAGGCGCTGCTGCACGGCACCCCCGAGGGCAGCACCGACTACGTGCACGCCGATGTGCGCGACGTCGATGCCCTGCTGGGCCGGGCGGGCGAGTCGCTGGACTTCGCCGAGCCGGTCGCGCTGTCGCTGGTCGCGCTGACCCACTACCTGGGCGACGATCCGGACGGCGACGACGTGTACGGCCTGCTGGGGAAGTACGTTGCCGCGCTCGCCCCGGGCAGCTATCTGATCCTGTCCCAGGTCACCCCGGACCTCAGCCCGGAGGCCATCGAGAACGCGGCGAACCAGTTCCGGCGCAGCGGCACCCCCTTCTTCCCCCGGTCGCTGGCCGAGTTCTCCCGCTTCTTCGACGGCCTGGAACTGCTCGGCCCCGGCGTCATCCCCGTCCACGGCTGGCGTCCGGAGCCGGCGGACGTGGCGGCCCAGGCGGAGGGCATCGTGCCGGTGTACGCGGGGGTCGCCCGCAAGAACTGACCCGTACGGCTGCCGTGAAGGGGTGCGCTCCCGCGCCTCGCCCTAGGTTCGGGACCAGGGCAAGCAAGGGAGCGCCTGTGACCGACACGCGGATACCGCCCACCCAGCCCGCCGAGCCGCCCGCCGACCCGCCGGCCGAGCCGGGCGCGGCGCTGCTGAAGGCGGGCAGGTTCTTCCGGCCGGGCACGCCCGCGCCCGATCGGCACAGCGTGGAGCTGACCGGCGGGCGGGAGGCGGACGCCTTCTCCCGGGATCGGTCGAGCGTCGGCCCCGACCGCCCCGACTACGAGCCCCGCGGCTGCCCCCGCGGCGCCGCCTTCTCCTGGTACACCTACTCCCCCACCCGGGTCCGCCACCCGTACATCCGCGGCGTGCTCCTGGAGATGTACCGGGAGGCGAAGGAACGCCTGCGCGACCCCGTCCTGGCCTGGGCGGACGTCCAGAACGACCCCGAGCGCCGCCGCCGCTACCAGCGGGCGCGCGGCAACGGCGGTATGGTGCGGGCGAGTTGGGACGAGGCGATCGAGCTCGTCGCCGCCGCGCACGTCCACACCATCAAGACGTACGGCCCCGACCGCATCGCCGGTTTCTCCCCCGCCCCCGCGATGTCGATGGTGTCGCACGCGGCGGGCGCCCGCTTCCACTCCCTGATCGGCGCCCCGATGCTGTCGTTCTACGACTGGTACGCCGATCTGCCCGTGGCTTCCCCGCAGGTATTCGGCGACCAGACCGACGTACCGGAGTCGGGCGACTGGTGGGACGCGGCGTATCTGATGAGGTGGGGCTCGAACGTCCTGGCGACCCGCACACCCGACGCCCACTGGATGGCGGAGGCCCGCTACCGGGGCCAGAAGGTCGTGGTCGTCGCCCCCGACCACGCCGGCAACGCCAAGTTCGCCGACGAGTGGCTCCACCCGCACCCCGGCACGGACGGCGCGCTGGCCCTCGCCATGGGACACGTCATCCTCAAGGAGTTCTTCGTCGACCGTGAGACCCCGTTCTTCGCGGACTACGTACGGCAGTTCACCGACCTGCCCTTCCTGGTCACGCTGGAGGAGCGGGACGGTGCCTACGTCCCCGCGAAGTTCCTGCGCGCTTGCGAACTGGGCCAGGGGGGCGGGAGCGCCGAGTGGAAGACGGTCGTACTCGACGAGGTGACGGGCCGCGCGGTCGCCCCGAACGGCTCGCTCGGCTTCCGCTGGTCCGAGTCGGGCGAGGGCAGATGGAATCTCGAACTCGGCGAGATACGCCCGCGGTTGACCCTGTACGGCAGTGAGGTCGCCGCTGGCGTCGAGGTGCTGCTGCCGCGCTTCGACACCGAGGGCGGGGCGCACGGGCAGGGGCGCGGGGCGGTTGTGCGGCGCGGGGTGCCGGCGACGCGGCTGGGCGGGTCGACCGGACACCTCGTGACGACCGTATACGACCTACTGTTGGCTCAATACGGTGTACCGCGTCCCGGGCTCCCCGGCGCCTGGCCCGCCTCCTACGACGACGCCGACGCTCCCGGCACCCCGGCCTGGCAGGAGGCCCACACCTCCGTCCCGGCAAGCAAGTGCATACGAATCGCAAGGGAGTTCGCGCAGACCGCCGAGCGGTCTCACGGCCGCTGCATGATCCTGATGGGCCCCGGCACCAACCACTGGTTCCACTCCGAGACGATCTACCGCGCCTTCCTCGCGCTGCTCCAGCTCACCGGCTGCCAGGGCCGCAACGGCGGCGGCTGGGCGCACTACGCGGGCCAGGAGAAGTGCCGTCCGGTGACCGGCTGGGCGACGCTCGCGGCCGCGTCGGACTGGTCGCGGCCGCCGCGCCAGATGATCGGCACGGCGTACTGGTACCTCAACACCGACCAGTGGCGCTACGACCGGTTCACGGCCGACATGCTGGCCTCGCCGCTCGGCACGGGCCGGTTCCGGGGGATGGCGGGCGCGGACTGTCTGGCGCTGTCGGCGCGTGCGGGGTGGATGCCGTCGTATCCGACCTTCGACCGCAATCCGCTGGAGCTGGGCGAGCTGTTCGGCGATCCGGTGGCGCGGGTGGTGGCCGAACTGCGGGCGGGCTCCTTGAAGTTCGCCTGCGAGGACCCGGACGCGCCGGAGAACTGGCCGCGGGTGCTGACGCTGTGGCGGGCCAACCTGCTCGGCTCGTCGGCCAAGGGGGCCGAGTACTTCACCCGGCACCTGCTGGGCACGCACTCGTCCCTCCAGGCGGAGGAGGCTGCCGAGGACGTACGGCCGCGGGAGGTGACCTGGCGCGACGAGGCGCCCGCGGGCAAGCTCGATCTGCTGCTCACGCTGGACTTCCGGCAGACGTCGTCCACGCTGCTGTCGGACGTCGTCCTGCCGGCCGCGACCTGGTACGAGAAGCACGACCTGTCCAGCACGGACATGCACCCCTGCATGCACTCCATCACCCCGGCCGTGGATCCGCCGTGGCAGGCCCGCACCGACTTCGACACGTTCAAGGCGCTGGCCGAGCGGCTCAGTGAGCTCGCCGTCGGCCATCTGGGGGCGCGCAAGGACCTGGTCGCGACTGCGCTCCAGCACGACACCCCGGGCGAGATCGCCCAGCCGGGCGGGGTCGTCCGGGACTGGAAGCGCGGCGCGTGCGATCCCGTACCCGGCAAGACCATGCCGAACCTGACCGTCGTCGAGCGGGACTACACGGCGATCGGCGCGAAGTTCGCCTCGCTCGGTCCGCTGGTGGAGCAGCTCGGCCTGCCGGCCAAGGGCATCACGCTGAGGGCGGACGAGGAGGTCGAGGACCTCCGGCGGCTGAACGGCGTGACCCCCGACGGCCGCCCCTTGCTCGATACGGCGGTGAAGGCGGCGAACACCGTCCTCGCCCTCTCCGGCACCACCAACGGCCGCCTCGCCACCCAGGGCTTGCGCACGCTGGAGGCCCGCACCGGGCAGGAGATGGCGCACCTGACGGCCGAGCACGAGGGCAAGCGGATCACGTACGCGGACACCCAGGCCGCGCCCGTGCCGGTGATCACCTCGCCGGAGTGGTCGGGCAGCGAGTCGGGCGGGCGCCGCTACACGGCCTTCACGCTCAACACCGAGCATCTCAAGCCCTGGCACACCCTCACCGGCCGCCAGCACTTCTTCCTGGACCACGACTGGATCCACGAGCTGGGCGAGGCACTCCCGGTCTACCGGCCACCGCTGGACATGAACAGACTCCTCGGCGAGCCGCGCCTCGGCCCGGACGGGCAACGGGAGGTGACGGTGCGTCACCTCACCCCGCACGACAAGTGGTCCATCCACTCCGAGTACCAGGACGACCTCTTCCTGTCGGCCCTCTCCCGCGGCGGCCAGAACATCTGGATGTCCCCGCAGGACGCGGAGGCGATCGGCGTCGTGGACAACGACTGGGTCGAGGCCGTCAACCACGACGGCGTGGTCGCCGCCCGGGCCGTCGTCTCGCACCGCATGCCGCCCGGCACGGTCTCCATGCACCACGCGCAGGAACGCACGGTGGCCGTCCCGAAGACGGAGGCCACCGGCAGGCGCGGCGGCATCCACCACTCACTCACCCGGATGGCCCTCAAGCCGTCCCATCTCATCGGCGGCTACGCCCAGTTGTCCTGGGCGTTCAACTACCTGGGCCCGACGGGCAACCAGCGCGACGAGGTGACGGTCATCCGCCGCCGCAGCCAGGAGGTCGAGTACTGATGCGTCCGATGGCCCAGATCGCGATGGTGATGAACCTCGACAAGTGCATCGGCTGCCACACCTGCTCGGTCACCTGCAAACAGGCGTGGACCAATCGGCAGGGCATGGAGTACGTCTGGTTCAACAACGTCGAGACCCGCCCCGGCCAGGGCTACCCGCGCCGCTACGAGGACCAGGAGCGCTGGCGCGGTGGCTGGGAACTGAACCGGCGCGGCGCGCTGAAACTGAAGGCGGGCGGGCGGCTGCGCAAGCTCGCCGGGATCTTCTCCGACCCCGAACTCCCGGACATCAAGGACTACTACGAGCCCTGGACGTACGACTACAAGAACCTCACCGACGCCCCGCCGGGCGGCGACGCCCCGGCATACGGTGACCTGGACCCCATGGTCGAGCGGGCACGCCGGCACGCCTCGGACAAGGTGCGGTTCGAGTTCGAGCAGACCTTCATGTTCTACCTGCCGCGCATCTGCGAGCACTGCCTCAACCCGTCCTGCGTGGCGTCGTGCCCGTCCGGCGCGATGTACAAGCGGGCGGAGGACGGCATCGTCCTCGTCGACCAGGACCGGTGCCGGGGCTGGCGGATGTGCGTGACGGGATGCCCGTACAAGAAGGTGTACTTCAACCACCGCACCGGCAAGGCCGAGAAGTGCACGATGTGCCATCCGCGGATCGAGGTCGGTCTGCCGACGGTCTGCTCGGAGACGTGCGTGGGACGGCTGCGCTATCTCGGGGTGATCCTGTACGACGCCGACAAGGTGACGGCCGCCGCCTCGGTGCGCGGCGAACGCGACTTGTACGAGGCGCAGTTGGGTGTCTTTCTCGACCCCGAGGACACCGCGGTGCGGCGGGCGTGCGAGGACGCGGGGATCCCGGACGACTGGCTGGAGGCCGCCCGTCGCTCCCCCGTGCACGCGCTGATCAGCAAGTACCGGGTGGCGCTTCCGCTGCATCCGGAGTACCGGACGATGCCGATGGTCTGGTACATCCCGCCGCTCTCCCCGGTGGTGGACGCGCTGTCGGAGACCGGGCACGACGGTGAGGACGCGGGCAACCTGTTCGGCGCGATCGACAGTCTGCGCATCCCGCTGGAGTACCTGGCGGAGTTGTTCACGGCCGGTGACGTCGGCCCGGTCCGGTCCTCGCTGGAGAAGCTGGCCGCGATGCGCTCCCACATGCGGGCGGTCAACCTCGGCGAGGAGCCGGATCCTTCGGTGCCGGCCGCGGTGGGCATGGGGGTCTACGAGATCGAGCAGATGTACCGGCTGCTGGCGATCGCCAAGTCCGAGGACCGGTACGTGATTCCGACGGCCGCCGTCGGGGACGCCCGGCGACTGGAGGAGTCGGCGCTCCCGGAGGGCTGCAGCCTCGACTACGACGGCGGGCCCGGGATGGGCGGGGACGGCCCCTTCGGCCGGGACTCGGGCCGCAAGCTGCTGCCGCTGGTGCCGGTGGAGAACTTCCACCTCCTGCGCGGACGACAGACCGCGGACGACGCGGCGCACACCACCCTCACAGCCGACACCGAGGAGGCCTGATGCCGTCCTTCGAGGTGCTCTACCAGGCGGCCGCGCTCTGCCTGACCTACCCCGACGACGACTTCCGCGCCCGCCTGCCGCTCCTGCGCGAAGCCGCCCCGCAACTACGCGAGTTCACCGACCACGCGAGGGTCACGCCCCCGCAGGAGCTGGCCGCCCACTACGTCCAGGTCTTCGACTTCGGGAACCGCCACAGCCTGCACCTGAGCTGGTGGCGCGACGGGGACACGCGGCGGCGTGGCATGTCGCTGGTCCGCTTCAAGGACGTCTACCGCGCGCACGGGCTGGAGTGCACCGGCGAGGAGCTGCCCGACTTCCTGCCCGCGGTACTGGAGTTCACGGCCCGCACCGGCAACACCGACCTCCTGCTGGAACACCGGGACGCCCTGGAAGAGCTCCGCTCCCGGCTCACCGACTTCGGCACACCGTACGCGTCCGTCCTGGACGCCGTATGCGCCACCCTTCCGACCGCACAGACGGGGGCGCGGCCATGACCACACTCCTGTGGGGCGTCCTGCCCTACGTCACGTTCGCCCTGCTCGTCGCCGGCCTCGTCTGGCGCCACCGCTACGACCGGTTCGGCCGGCCCGCACGCTCGTCCCAGGTGTACGAGTCGAAGCTCCTGAACATCGCCTCGCCCGCCTTCCACTACGGCATCCTGTTCGTGCTGGTCGGCCATGTGGTGGGTCTGTTCATCCCGGAGTCCTGGACAGACACGCTGGGCGTCAGCGAGCACACCTACCACCTGTTCTCCCTCTACGGCGGCACGGCGGCCGGCGTGCTCACGGTCGCCGGGATCCTGTTGCTTCTATACCGCCGCCGCGCCAACGCCCCCGTCTTCCGTGCGACGACCGCCAACGACAAGCTCATGTACGTCGTCCTGCTCGCGGCGATCGTGCTGGGCATGGTCGCCGAACTGGCCCACGCTTCCGGCGACGGGTACGACTACCGTCAGTCCATCGCACCATGGGCCCGGGGCCTGTTCGCTCTCCGGCCGGACACCGACCTGATGGCGGGTGTGCCGGTGTTGTACCAGGTGCACGCGGTGTTCGGCATGGTGCTGATCGCGCTGGTGCCGTACACGCGGCTGGTGCACATGTTCAGTGCGCCGGTGCAGTATCTGTTCCGGCCGTATGTGGTGTACCGGGCGCGTGACCCCCGACAGCTGGGACCGCGCCCGGACAAACAGGGCGGGGAGACGAGCCGTCGCTAGGCCGCCCCGCCCTTCTGCTCCTTCTCGTCGTCGACGATCTCCGCGTCCACCACGCCCTCTTCGTCAGGGGCGCTCGCCTTCGGCTCATCGGCCGAACCGCCGGAGGCCGACGCGTACATCGCCTGGCCCATCTTCTGGCTGACCGAGGCGAGCTTCTCGATTCCCGTGCGCAGGGCGCTCGTGTCGGCGTTCTGCTCCAGTTGCCGCTTCAGTTCCGTGACCGCCGACTCGACCTCCGACCTGGTGTCCGCCGGGACCTTGTCCTCGTTGTCGCGGATGAACTTCTCGGTCTGGTAGACGAGTTGCTCGGCCTGGTTGCGGGTCTCGGCCGCCTCGCGGCGGTTGCGGTCCTCCTCGGCGTACTGCTCGGCCTCCCGCATCATGCGGTCGATGTCGTCCTTCGGGAGCGCCGAGCCGCCCGTCACCGTCATCTTCTGCTCGCGGCCCGTCGCGAGGTCCTTGGCGGAGACGTGCATGATCCCGTTGGCGTCGATGTCGAACGCGACCTCGATCTGCGGGACGCCGCGCGGCGCGGGCGGCAGGCCGGTGAGGTCGAAGACGCCGAGCTTCTTGTTGTACGCGGCGATCTCGCGTTCGCCCTGGTAGACCTGGATGCCGACGGAGGGCTGGTTGTCGGTGGCCGTCGTGAAGATCTCCGAACGCCGGGTGGGGATCGTCGTGTTGCGTTCGATGAGCTTCGTCATGATGCCGCCCTTGGTCTCGATGCCGAGGGACAGCGGGGTGACGTCGAGCAGCAGGACGTCCTTGACGTCGCCGCGGATGACGCCCGCCTGGAGGGCGGCGCCGACGGCCACGACCTCGTCGGGGTTGACGCCCTTGTGCGGGTCCTTGCCGGTGAGTTCCTTGACGAGGTCGGTGACGGCGGGCATGCGGGTGGAGCCGCCGACGAGGATGACGTGGTCGACCGCGGAGAGCTTGATGCCGGCGTCCTTGACCGCCTGGTGGAAGGGGGTCTTGCAGCGGTCGAGGAGGTCGGCGGTGAGCTCCTGGAACTGGGCGCGGGTCATCTTCTCGTCGAGGTGCAGGGGGCCCTCGGCGGAGGCGGTGATGTAGGGCAGGTTGATCGTCGTCTCGGAGGAGGAGGACAGCTCGATCTTGGCCTTCTCGGCGCCCTCGCGCAGCCGCTGCAGCGCCATCTTGTCGTTGCCGAGGTCGATGCCGTACTGCCCCTTGAACTTCTTCACGAGGTGCTCGACGACCCGCTGGTCCCAGTCGTCGCCGCCCAGGTGCGTGTCGCCGTTGGTGGCCTTGACCTCGATGACGCCGTCGCCGATCTCCAGCAGCGAGACGTCGAAGGTGCCGCCGCCGAGGTCGAAGACCAGCACCGTCTGCTCCTCGCCCCGGTCGAGGCCGTAGGCGAGGGCGGCGGCCGTGGGCTCGTTGATGATCCTCAGGACCTTCAGGCCCGCGATCTCCCCGGCCTCCTTGGTGGCCTGCCGCTGGGCGTCGTCGAAGTACGCGGGCACGGTGATCACCGCGTCGGTGACGTCCTCGCCCAGGATAGGACTCGGCGTCCCGCTTCAGCTTCTGCAGCACCCGGGCCGACAGCTCCTGCGCCCGGTAGCGGGCGCCGTCGATGTCCCCCTGTTCCGGGAAGCGCCAGGGTCCGTCACCCATGTGCCGCTTCATCGAGCGGGCGGTGCGCTCGACGTTCGTCACCGCCTGCCGCTTGGCCACCTCACCCACGAGTACCTCGCCGTTCTTGGCGAAGGCCACGACCGACGGTGTGGTCCTGGCCCCCTCCGCGTTGGCGACGACCGTGGGCTCGCCGCCCTCAAGGACGGCCACCACCGAGTTCGTGGTCCCGAGATCGATCCCGACCGCGCGTGCCATCGCTGTCCCCTTCCGCCAGGGCGCCCCTTGAACTCCAGCACAAAACTTGAGTGGGTTCTTGTCAATGGGACGGGTGACCGGGGGGACGGGTACCAAACGGGAACTGAGCGCCCGCTCAGTCTCTGCGCGGGGGATCCTTGGGGGGCAGGCCCGCAGGGCCGCCCCCCAAGGGGCGCGGGGCTGTATCGATATGCGGCTCCGCCGCGTGGGCGCGACAAGCCCCCACGGCGCCGCAGACGCCACACAGCCGCCGCGGCACCCCCGTAGGCGACCCGCTACGCCAACTTCGCCGACAGCGTGATCGGCACCGCCTTCAGCGCCTGGCTGACCGGGCAGTTGACCTTGGCGTCCTCGGCCCTGGCCTGGAAGTCCTCCTCGGAGATGCCCGGAATCGTGGCCTCGACGGTGATGTGGATTCCGGTGATCCCTTCCCCGGGCTGGAAGGTCACGTCGGCGGAGGTGACCAGCTTGGTCGGCGGGGTGCCGGCCTTGTCGAGGATGTTCGAGAAGGCCATGGAGTAGCAGCTGGAGTGGGCGGCGGCGATCAGCTCCTCCGGGCTGGTCTTGCCGTTCGCGTCCTCGGCGCGCGACGCCCACGTCACCGGCTGCTCGGCGATGCTGCCGGAGGAGTCGAAGGAGACGACGCCGTTGCCCTTGAACAGGTTGCCTTCCCACACGGTGTGTGCGGAGCGCGTGGTTGCCACGATGAATCCCTTCACATGCTTACGGGGAGGTCCCGGGTACGGGTTCCGTGTCCCCCATCCGATCACACTCGGGCTCACTGCACCCGGAAGACCGGCCCACGCGGGGTGAACGGCAGGCGACGACCCTGGGGGATCAGGTACGCGTGCTCGCGCCGCACCCGCAACACGTCGCACCAGCCGTCCGTGATGACCAGGACGGGCGCGCCCGGCGGGAAGTCGTCCGCGCGCTGCAGCAGGTCGATCCCGGGCTGCAGGACCGTACCGCCCCGGCCGTGCACCCGTACCCGCCCGGCGATCTCCGTCACCGGCACATACCCGGCGTCGTACGGGGCCGCGTCGCAGAACACCACCCGCGCCGCCGGTACGTCCCGGGCCGCCGCGTAGGAGGCGATGGCGCCCAGCGCCTTGCCGAGCAGGACGGCTCCCATGGAGCCGGAGGTGTCCAGGACCACGCCGAAGGTGCAGCGGGCGATCTCCTCGGGCGGGAACCAGCGGCCCGCGCGCGGGATGTCGGGCGTCGACGACTGGCGGCGCGAGGGACGGGCGTACGACCGCACCGGCTCGGGGCGCGGCACGAACTCGTCGAACCAGCGGGCCAGTCGGGCGTCCCAGGGCAGCGGCGGATGGCTCAGCGCGCGGATCTCCTGGACCAGGCCGCCGGGCAGGAAGCCGCGCTCCTGCTGCTGGTGCAGGTCCAGGCCGTGCGAGAGGCCCCGGCGGTAGAACTCGTCGAGGTCGCAAGTGTCGCCGGGCGGGCCGAGCGGGGCGCCCAGGACATCGCCGACGCCCTTGCCGCGCAGGGTGGCCAGGCGGCGCATCCGGCGCAGGTCGCCGACGATCCGGTCGTACACCTCCTCGGCGGACAGGCCGGTGAACCGGGCGTCGTACAGCAGCCCTTGGGGCATCTCGCCGATCTGCATCTCGCGCAGCCAGCCGTTGATGACGTAGTCGCAGGCGACGTTGAACAGGTACGGGTCGCGGGCGCCGCAGCGGTCGCCGTGGCGCAGGGCGGCGTGCAGCATCTCGTGGGCGAGGATGAACCGCCATTCCTCGTCCCCGAAGGTCCGCAGCGGGTTGATGTAGATCTCGCCGGCCTCGGCGTTGACGGCGGCGACGGAGATGCCGTGGGCGCGGGCGAGTTCGGCGTCGGCGACCAGCTTGATGCCGGCCGCGATGCCGCCGAGCAGCGGGTAGGAGGTGATGAACCACTCCAGCGCCCACTGCCAGGGCCGCTTCTTGACCGGCTCGCCGTCCATGGAGTCGCGGCGTCCGCCCGCCATGTCCATCGCGGTGGAGACGGTGCGGGTCAGGGCGGTGGCGAAGGCCAGCTGGTGGTCCGGAGGCTGACCGAACCAGCTCTGCCACTCCACCAGCAGCTGGTCGGTTTCCGAGCCGGCCGTGCCGCAGCGCTCGTACGCGGCCGGGATGCCGCCCTGCCGCCACCCCGCCGCGAGCTGCTCCTCGTCGCCGTCCGGGTACGACAGGGGCAGGTGGTCCGGGGTCTGCCCGATGGGGAAGTTGAGCAGGAAGCGGTTGACGACGACGCAGCCGGCGGTGACGGCGCAGCGGTCGGGCTGCACGGGCACGCCCTTCGCGGCGGGGACGTGTCCGAAGCCGAGGTGCAGGACGGCGTGGGCGATGGCCCAGGCCCAGGCGGCGGGTTCGGCGAGCCGGTCGGCGCGGACGTGCAGCGTGCCGTCGGAGTCGACGCGGACGAGGCCCTCGCGGGGCGCCTGTACGCACTCCTCGGCGCGGCACAGGGTGAACTCGACCGTCGACAGCGCCGGGTTGGCTCGCACCAGGCTCAGCCCCTGTGCGAGGGCCTGCTCCGCGCGCTCCCGCTTCTTGTCCTGCTTGCCGCCCTTGTGCCCCTTGCCGCCGGTGCGGCTCATCGCCGCGCCTCCACCAGCCGCGGCATGTCCCGCGCCGCCTCGACCAGGAACCAGGCGGGCAGGACGGGGTTGCCGTCGGCGTCGGAGGCGATGACGCTCTGGGCGACCTCGACGGAGATCTCCGCGAGCTGCACCAGCAGCGACTTGGCGCGGTACGCGGTCTGCCGGCCGCTCGCCGACATGTGCTCCTTGCTGACGGGCAGCTCCTTGACGAGGCGCCCGCGGAAGGACTCGGCGAGGTAGTACAGCAGGTCGCGGTCCTCCATACGGTGCGGCCAGCGGGCGTCGCCCTTGATGATCGCCTCGATGCCGAACTGGCTGCGCACGATCTTGACGTAGCCGCAGAACGCGGTGGCGTGCACGGGCGTCAGCGTGCCGTGCGCGAGCAGCTTCAGCGTCGCCTCGTCGAGGCCCTGGCCGAAGGAGTGCAGGGCGTCGGAGAGCATGTGCCAGGAGCGGGGCGTGGAGAACGGCTCCTCGGTCTTCGGCGGCTTGGACCACAGGTGGTCGGGCCGGTCGGTGAGGTGGTCCAGGATCCACGGATGGATGCCGTTGTTCGCGGCCCAGGCCAGCCAGTCCTTGGCGGAGGCCTGAAGGTGGACGTGGGTCAGGCGGTTGACCAGCGCGGAGGCGATGGGGCGGGCCAGGGCGTTGTCCGTCGCCCGGTTGCCGGCGCCGATCACGATGGAGCCCTTGGGCAGCTCGTAGTTGCCGATACGGCGGTCCAGGATCAGCGAGTAGAACGCCTTCTGCACATCCGGGGTGGCCGCGTTGAGCTCGTCCAGGAACAGGCAGTACGGCTCGTCGCGGGCGATCGCCTCCGGCGGGCAGAACACCGACCGCCCGTCCCGGATCTGCGGCACGCCGATCAGGTCCTCCGGCGCGAGCTGGGTGCCGAGCAGACTCACGCACTCCAGCCCCAGCGACTCGGCGAAATCCCTGACGAGGGAAGACTTTCCGATGCCGGGGGCGCCCCAGAGGAAGACCGGCCGCACGGTGGCGAGGCCGAGGAGGAGTTCGGGGATTCGGGCGGGCGTGACGGTGACGGCTGCCTGCAACGCAGGGTGCTCCTTGGGGTGTGTTCGAGAGGTTTGCGACTTTGCGACTCGAACAGTGTGGGCCTGCGGCCGCTCGGACGCAGCCGATTTTCAGGCGGCCCGCTCCTCCGGCTCCGCCACCAAGGGCACCTGGGGGCCGTTCGATTCGCGCAGCCAGCGCCGCAGCACGCGGTGCACGTGCTCGGCGCCGACGAGGTCCTCCCCGTCGTCGACCGGCACGGAGAAGGCGAGCGGTGACAGCAGGAACGGCTTGCCCTGCGCGCCGCCGAGCCCGCCGTGCGAACCGATCTGCTCCTCGAAGGCGAGGACCTCGCCGCCGTCGGCCGGGTCGTACGCGGAGTTGACCATGATGTCGGCGACGTTCGGGAAGGAGTGCGTGCGCCGTACGGCGTCGGCGGCGCCCGGCCCGAAGACCTCCAACGGCCCGGGTTTGTCGTCCAGTTGGTCGAGAGGGATCTCCGCGCCGTACGCGCCGAGCACGAGCCCGCCGTGCTTCTCGCTGCGGACGAGCAGGAAACCGACGCCGGGATGGTTGGCGAGGGTGGCGAGCAGGGCGGGGTGGCGGGCGTCGATCTCCTCCTTGGTCATCCGGTGCGGCACGTCCGGGAAGGAGACCAGGCCGAGGTTGCCGGAGGCCAGCACGATCGGCTCGGAACGGCGGCGCGAGGGGCGGTGCTGCTCGCCGCCCTCCTCGACGGGGATGCGCAGCGCCGCGCGCACCGCCGCACGGGCCTCGGCCCCGCTGTGAGTGCGCTGCGCCCTGCGCGGCACGGGCAGCCCGCAGCCGGCCCGCACCAGGTCGCCGAGGCCGAGGCCGTAGCGGGCGCGGAAGGTCTCGCCGGGGCTCTGGCCGTGGTCCGACAGCACGACGAACCGGTACGGCCGCGGCGCATGCTCGGCGACCTTCTCGATCAACGCCATAGCCCGGTCGAGGCGTTCGAGGACCTTCTCGGCGTCCCGGCTGCACGGCCCCGAGTGGTGGGCCACTTCGTCGTACGCCACGAGGTCGGCGTAGACGGAGGTGCGCCCGGCGAGCATGTCGCCCATCACCGCGGCCACGACGACGTCCCGCTCGACGACGGTCGCGAAGGCGCGGACGAACGGGTAGAGGCCGCCGCGGGAGACCCTCGGCCGGACCTTGCGGGCGCGGGCCCGGGTGGACTGGCCGATCTCGCGGCCGACCTCGGCGACGAAGGACAGGGCGGTGCGCACGGCGTTGGCCGGGTCGGAGAAGTAGGCGAAGTAGCCGGCCCGGGAGCGGTTCTCGCGGCTGCGGCGTTTGGTGGCGATGGACAGCACGAGGGCCTGCTCGTCGGCGCCGCCGCTGAAGAGGTTGCCGCGGCTGGCGCCGTCGGCGGTGAGCAGTCCGCCGTCGCCGGTGCGGTCGATGGCGCGGCGCTGGAGTTCGGCGGCGCTGGTGGGGCGGTTGCAGACCATCACCTCGCGGCCGGCCTTCTCGTACCAGCGGAAGGCGGGCACGTCGTGGTTGCTGCCGTGCAGGATGCCGAGTTGGCTGGCGCCGGTCTGGCTGGACCAGTCGGTGCGCCAGGGGGTGAGCCGGTGGGTGGGGCGGGCGCCGCCGCCGGTGCCATGGCCGGCGCTGTCGCCGAGCCAGCGGGCGATTGTGGGCATCAGGTCCTTGTCGACGGCGGCGCGCAGGACGTCGTGGCCCACGCCGTCGAGTTGCAGGAAGACGGTGCCGGGGCTGGACGGGCCGGGTGGCAGCGCTCTGCGGCGGCGGTCGGCGAGGCGGTACAGCCTGCGCCGGTACGCGTCGTCGTCCCGTACCGCGAGGGCGGCGCCGGTGGCGGAGGCGACGGCGGACATCACGGCGGCGACGATGACGGCGGTCTCGGGGGCGGCCGCGCTGTCGCCGGAGGGCACGAGGCGCAGGGCGACGATGAGCAGCGAGCCGTTGAGGAAGAACACCAGCAGGCCGAGCACCAGGGCGGGCACCAGCAGCAGGAGCCGTACGAGGAGGGGCCAGAAGATCGCCGAGAGCAGACCGAACGCGCCGGCGCCGAGGGCCGCGGTGACGGCGATGCTGGTGGCGCTGTCACCGTCCGCGGACTGGAGTTGGAAGTCGGGCAGGATCCCGGCGAGCACGAGCATGGTGACGGTGGAGACCGCCCACACGGTGACGCTCCGCCCGACCTGACTGGCAACCCGCCGCCAACGCCCACCACGCACGCCCAGCCCACCTCACGTCCGACCCCCCGCCCCGACCCGGGCCTCTACGCCCCCCAGCGTGGCACACGGCACCGACACCGGCCGGTGCCACAGCTCGGGCCCTGCCCTCTCGCCCCCGCCGCCCCTACCCGTCCCATCCTGAAGGGGCTCCGCCCCTTCGACCCCGCTGAGGGCTGCCGCCCCCAGACCCCCGCTTCGGCCCTGAACGGGCCTCGTCCTCAAACGCCGGACGGGCTGAAAAGCCCGGGCCGGCGTTGAGAGTGGCTGGAATGTGTCAACGTCCGTCGTAGCCGGCCGTCGGCATCGACAGTCTCCGATGGACCCGGGCCTTCATCTGCGCGTCGTACAACGGTTCCGCGCGCCCCACGATCTCCACCCGCACTCCCCGCCGGGCGCACTCCGCGGTGAACTCCTCGACGGAGGACAGCGCGCTCTCCAGCACCCTCCGGCTGGGCGCCACGAACAGGTCGAGGCCGGGCCGCACGCCTTCCCACAGCACGCTGTGGTCCGCCCGCAACCGGCGTACGAGGAGTTCGCGCGCGACGACGTACCCGTGCTCGGCGGCCCAGTGCGCGCACATCGCGTGCTGGCTGCGGGAGTCCACCAGGAAGGGGTCGGCGTCCAGCTCTTCGAGAGGCGTCAGACTGGCGATCGCCGTGACACGCACTACGGATGACCCCATGGCGTCCCCCTCACCTCCGGGTTTCGCCGCCGACCCTACTCCAGCCCGTACGCTTCGGGGAGTCGCGCGAAGGAGGCAAAGAAGGTGCCGGTGGAGATCACCTGGTGGGGTCACGCCACTTGCACGGTCGACGATTCGAACGTACGCGTTCTCACCGACCCCCTGTTCGCGCGCCGGCTCGCACATCTGCGCCGCCGCCGGGGCGCGCTGCCACCGCCCGGCGCCTGGCGCGCGGACGTCGCCGCGGTCTCCCACCTCCACGCGGACCACCTGCACGTTCCGTCCCTGGCGAGGCTGGCGCGGGGCACCCGTCTGCTCGTGCCCCGGGGTGCGCCCCGCGCGGTGCCGGCACTGCGCCGGCTCACGCATCTGCGGGTGACCGAGATGGCGCCCGGGGACGTGACGACGGTGGGCGAGCTGGCCGTACGGGCCGTGCCCGCGCGGCACGACGGGCGGCGGCTGCCCGTCGGACCGCACCGCTCCCCCGCCCTGGGCTATGTCATCGAGGGCGAGGGCCGTACGTACTTCGCCGGGGACACCGGGCTGTTCGAGTCGATGGCGAAGGAGGTCGGGCCGGTCGACGTGGCGCTGCTGCCGGTGGGCGGTTGGGGACCGTATCTCGGGGAGGGGCATCTGGACGCGGGGCGGGCCGCCGAGGCGCTGGCCCTGCTCGCGCCGCGCAGTGCGGTGCCGGTGCACTACGGCACGTACTGGCCGATCGGCATGGACGCCGTGCGCCCCCATGAATTCCATGCGCCGGGCGACGAGTTCGCGCGGCTCGCGGCGGAGCGCGCGCCCGGCGTATCGGTGCACCGGCTCACACACGGGGAGAGCGTGCGTCTGGAGGTGACCCGGTGACGGTGCTGGCCGCCACGGCGACGGTGGTGCCGACCGAGTCGACGCAGCAGGCGATCGGCTATCCGTCGCTGTTCCTGCTGGTGCTGATCGGGGCGCTGGTGCCGATAGTGCCGACCGGGGCGCTGGTGAGTTCGGCGGCGGTGGTGGCGTTCCACCAGACGGCGCCGTTCTCGCTGGCGCTGGTGTTCCTGACGGCGTCGACCGCCGCGTTCCTGGGCGATGCGACGCTGTACTGGCTGGGGCGGCGCGGGATGCGGTCGAAGAACGGCTCGCGCTGGCTGGAGGCGATCCGCTCGCGCGCCCCGGAGGAACGGCTCGCTCAGGCGCAGGGGAAGCTCGCCACGCATGGGGTGGCCGTGCTGGTGCTGTCCCGGCTGGTGCCGGCGGGGCGGCTGCCGGTGATGTTGGCCTGTCTGCTGGCGAAGTGGCCGATGCGGCGGTTCGCGCGGGGGAACTTGCCGGCGTGCCTCGCATGGGCGGTGACGTATCAGCTGATCGGGATTCTTGGGGGGTCGCTGTTCAGTGAGCCGTGGGAGGGTGTGGTCGCGGCGGTTGCGTTGACGCTGGTCATCAGCGTGGCGCCGAGTGTGTGGCGGCGGGTTCGATCTGCCAGGTGATGATTCGTCGCGGAGTGCGGGTCGTTCGTGGTTGCTCGCGCCCACGCGGCGGAGCCGCACATCGATACAGCCCCGCGCCCCTGGGCGGCCGCACTACAGCACCCTTGAAGCGCCGACCGGCATGTCCCACAGGTCCTCCCGGTCCAGCCCCGCCTTCTTCCAAGCCGCCCGCACGCGTGTGAGCGGCTCGAGAACCGGCTCCGCCGACAGGACGAACGTGCCCCAGTGCATCGGCGCCATCCGCCTCGCGCCGAGGTCCTGGGCGGCGCGGACCGCTTCCTCCGGGTCGCAGTGGACGTCGCTGAGCCACCAGCGGGGGTCGTAGGCGCCGATGGGGAGCAGGGCGAGGTCGATGCCGGGGTAGCGCCCGCCGATGCGGGGGAACCAGTGGCCGTAGCCCGTGTCGCCCGCGAAGTACACGCGCTGTCCGTCGGGGGCGGTGAGCACCCAGCCGCCCCACAGGCTGCGGCAGGTGTCGGTGAGGGTGCGCTTGGACCAGTGGTGGGCGGGCACGAAGTCGAAGCGGACCCCGGACAGTTCGGCCGCTTCCCACCAGTCCAGCTCGGTGACCTGGGTGAAGCGGCGGCGACGGAACCAGCCCGCGAGGCCGGCCGGCACGAACACGGGGGTGTCGCGCGGGAGTCGGCGCAGCGTGGGGGCGTCCAGGTGGTCGTAGTGGTTGTGGCTGATGACCACCGCGTCCACGCGCGGCAGGGCGCTCCAGGGGATGCCGACGGGGGTGATGCGGGCCGGGGTGCCGAGGATGCGGCGCGACCAGACGGGGTCGGTGAGGACGGTCAGCCCGCCGATCCGCACCACCCAACTGGCGTGCCCCGCCCAGGAGACGGCGACGGTGCGCGCGCCCACGCGGGGCAGCGGGGCCGGTTCGAAGGGCAGCCGGGGGATGTCGGCCAGGCCCTCGCGGCCGGGGCGTACGGCGCCCTCGCGGGCGAAGCGGGCGAGGGTCCTGAAGCCGGGCAGCGGGGCGGTGAGACGGTCGTGGAAGGTCCGCGGCCACGCCCGGCGTTCACCCAGCGGGCGGGGTGCGGCGAGCGGCGGGCACGGGGGCGAGAGTGGTGACGGTTCCGCCGGAGCGTCGGTTTCCCGGGTCGTCGTACGCGGCGTGGTCGTCGTACGCGGCGTGGTCGACATGGCTGACTCGGACTGCTGCGTCATCGAGGAGGCTCCCATCGCTGAGCGTCGTCACGGAGATCGTCGAAGACCGTCTTCAAGTGGATCAATGCGCGTTGCACGTGGGGCAGTTCCAACGGCGAGGGTGATGTGATGCATTCCGCGCGTTCCTCGTCGCTGCCGGCCAGCAGCGGCCCGGTGGACAGCCGTACGCGCAGCGCGCCGAGGTCGTCGCCGAAGCGGTGCCCGCCCGGGGCGGGCAGGCCGAGCCGGGCGGCGAGGTAGTCCTCCAGGTCCTGCGCGTCCCCCACGTCGTGCGCGGACAGCCCGGCGCGCAGCGGGCCGAGGTCGATGTACAGGTGCCGTCCGGCCTGTGGGGGCCGTGCCAGGGCCCCGGCCCCCACAGCGGCCGCGTGCATGGCGCCGGCCACGCGCGCGTGCAGGCGTACGGCGGCGGTGACCCGCGCGGTGACCGGCTCGGGCTCGGCCAGCGCGTACCCGGCCGCGAGGGCGACCGGGCCGGCGACGCGGGCGCCGAGCGCGGTGAGCACGTCGAGCACGCGCGCGTGAAGGCTGTCGCCGACCTCGCCCGCGGGGAACCGGGCGACCGCGGCCGGCCAGCCCGGCGGGAGGTGGGCGCCGGACAGGTCGGTGACGACGGTGACTTGGTCGGGCAGCATCTCGGCGGGGCTGAGCAGCACGGTGTCGTGCGGGGCGTGCACGGTGTCGCGCCAGGTCTCGTCGCTGACCAGGTGCAGCCCCTCGTCGGTGGCGGCCTCCAGGGTCTCGTGCAGCGCTTCGGGCGGGGCCACCGTGGCGGTGGGGTCGTCGGCGACGGACAGCACGAGCAGCCGGGGGTCACCGCCCTCCGCACGGACTCGGCGGACGGTCTCCAGAAGGGCGTACGGATCCGGGACTCCGCCGCACTCGGCCGGTGTCGCCACATGGAAGACGGGTCTGCCCAACAGGCGTGCGTACGGCGCCCACCAGGCCGCGCAGGGCCGCGGCACCAGGACGTCGCCGCCGAGCGCGGCGGTCAACGCGAGCAGCAGCGCGGGCGCCCCGGGAGCGGCCACCGCCCGGCCGGGCTCGGTCGGCAGGCCACGCCGGTCCCAGTAGCCGCACGCGGCCTCCAGGAGTGCGGCACCGCCGCCGACCGGCTCGCTCTCGGCCCGCCCCGCCGCCGCGGCGAGCACGGCGGCCAGTTCGGGCAGCACGGGCAGCCCGTCGTCCGGGAGCGGCGGCCCGAAACGGACGGGGCCGTGGTCTTCGGGGTCCGTCCGGCGCATCCGTGCCTCCGCGCAATGCCTGGTGTCCTGGTGGTCCGTCGTGGTCCGGTGCTCCCGCGCTCTGCGTACCCATCGTCGAGCAACCCCATGAGCCTCCGCTGAGGTTGCGCCCGTCACATACGGTCTGTCAGTCCTCCGCGGAGGGCGTCTTGCGGCGCAGCCGGTACACCGCACCGCCGAGCGCGCCCGCGATCAGGAGGCCTCCGGCCGCCAGGGCGGGGACGGAGTCGGTGAAGGCACCGCCCGCTCCGGCCTCCACGCCACGATGGATCGCCTCGCCGCCGCAGTCTTCCGAGTGCTGCCCGCCGGTGTCCGCATGGTGCTCGGTTTCGTACGAGTGAGGTTCCGACTTGTCCAGGGAGGGGTCGGCCTTGTCCGTATAGGGCGCGGCCTTGTCCGCGTAGGACTCAGTGCTGTCCGCGTAGGGCTCGGCGTTGTCCCCATGGGACTCGGTGTTGCCCGAGTGCTGCTCACCGCAGGGCCGGCTGCCGCCCTCGCTGCTGCCCTGGCCCCCGTCGACGCCGCCCTTGCCGCCCCCGTCGACGCCGCCCTTGCCGCCCTCGGCACCGCCCCCGTCGCCCTCGCCGTCCCCCATGCCGCCCTCGGTGCCACTTCCGCCCCCGTCCGCGGCACCCCCATCCGCAGCACCCCCTTCCGCGGCACCCTTGCCGCCACCACTGTCCTGAGCCACCGTGAACGTCGCGCTCCACGGCTTGCCCTCCCCTCCGGCTGCCGCCGGGCAGGTGCCGTCGACCGTCCACGCGGAGGCCGGTCCGGCCGCGTCCGGGTCGCCCTCGACGTTCTCGGCCGGGGGGACGCGGGCCGTTCCGCTGTAGGCGGCCCCGGCCTGCTTCTCGTCCTTGCCGGAGACCTTCTTCAGCTGGACGGTGCCTTCCTCGAACGCCTCCGAGGTGGCTTCGAGGGCGGCCGGCGCGGACCCGCCGAGGGAGTCGCAGGAGACCGAGACGGTGACGCTGCCGCCCGGCGGGACCGTGCCGGGGCTGACCTCCGCGGCCGGGTCCGCGGAGGCGGCCGAGGCGGTACTGCCGACGACGGCACCGGCCAGAGCGGCGACGGACAGGGCACGGACGGTGCGGCGCATGGGGTGAACTCCTTCGGCCGACGGCTGCGGGGGTACGGCGTTCGTGCCCCCGCAGCCATGACAGCCCGCCCGGCGTCCGGGCGCGCGCGGCCGGGCACCATTCGCGGGACGGTGGACGGCCGAGCGGGTGACGCGGAGGGCATCGAGGTGTCGAGGCGGGAAGGCGTGGAGGCCTGGAGGCGTCGACCGAAGCCATTTGGCCAGTTGGATTTCCGAACCGAGTTCACCCCAGTGCGTCCGGTATCCCAGCTCACCCCGTCAGTTCATCAGCGCCGCCAGGTCCCGCTCCAGCCCGCGCCCCCGCCTGCTGACGACGCCGGCCGCGACGTCCGACAGCTTGCGGTTGGTGCCCTGCGAGATGCGGCGCAGTACGCCGAAGGCGGCGTCGGCGTCGCAGCCGAGGACGTGCATGACGATGCCGCACGCCTGGTCGACGACGGGCCGGGAGCGCAGGGCGGTGCCGAGGTGGTCGAGCTCGGTGAGCGCGGCGCGGTAGGAGCGGTCGCGGACCAGGCAGCTCGCGGCGAGTTCGCCCAGGGCGTGCACAGGCCCGTGCGCGGCGTCACCGAGGGCGCCGGGCCGGAAGCTGTAGAGACTGAGCGTGACCGTCAGGCCGGACCGTCGGAACGGGAGCGTGACACTGGAGCGCACGCCCGAGTCGAGGGCCATGGCGCGGTACTCCGGCCAGCGCTCGTCGCGCAGCAGGTCGGCCGAGTCGACGGGCCTGCCCCGTTCCAGGGCGGCCGGAATGGGCCCGTCCCCGGACCGCAGTTGCACGGCGACGAGTCCGGCGAGGTCGGGATGGGTCACGGCGGCGGGCCGCTCGGCTCCCGCCTCGGCCACCAGGCTGCTGGCTCCGCAGCAGTCGGCGGTACAGCGCACGGCCTGTTCGGCCAACTCGGACAGCCTGCGCCCCGGAAGGGCGGCCTCGGCGGACTCGTCACCCCAGTGACCCACCTGTTCGTGAGCGGGCATCCTCAACTCCTCCTCTTCCCTGCGCGTTCCCGGACCCGCTTCCGTGCGCTTTCCCGGACCCGCGCGGGGAAAACAGGGAATGCGGCGGAGAACAGGGAGAACCAGTTGGCACCCGCCGCTCCGCGACGCCTCACCGCCAGCTAGGTTCGTTCCCATGACGCAGACGGACGAATTCGGTGAAGAGCTTGCGGATTTCGTGCGCCGCGTCGCGGAACTCAAGGCGGCGCGGTCCCTCTCGGGAGGGGACCTGCCGACGGTCCTGGACGCGGCGATCTTCGAACTCGACCATGTCGCCGACCAGTTGTGGCCCTGGTACGAGCGGCTGTCCTCGGGCTTCTCGGGTTCCTCGGGCGGAGTGCCCCGTACGGCGTCCGCCGACCGTCAGGAGCACCATCTGCTGCGGGCGGTGTTCCAGCGGTTTCCGCTGCCGGTGGCACTGGTGGACCGGGAGGCGGTGGTGCGTCGGCTGAACTTCGCGGCGACGTCCTTCACCGGCGTGCGGGCGGGCTATGCGACGGGCCGGCCCCTGACCGGTTTGCTCACCCATGCCGACCGGGCGGCCTTCCGTTCCCAGGCCGCGGCGGTGGCGCGGGGCGAGGGCGACCGTAGTCTCACCGTGCACCTCCAGCAGCGGCCGTCCGCGCCGGTCCACGCGACCCTGACCGCCGTACGCCCGAGCGGGGAGCCGCACACCACCGTGCTCGTGGTGCTGCAGCCCGGCGACCTGCGCGCACCCGGCGCCCCGGGCCCGGGCGAGAGCCAGGCGGCCCAGGTTCCCGACCTCGGCGAGACCACCCGGCACACGGCTCTGGCGGACCTCGCGGACGAGATGACCACGACGCTGCTGACCACAGCACGCGGCGACCGCGAGGCGGTCCTGCAGCGGGCGGCCCAGGTCCTGCACGGCGGCTTCGCCGACTGGGTGATCGCCGACACGGGCACGGCCGAGCTGTCCCGTACGACGGTGCTGGCCCCGTCGGAGAAGGAGGCGAAGGCGCTGGCGGCTCAGGCCCCCACGGCGTGCCCCCTGGTCGTGCAGACGGCACGCACCGCCTCCCCGGCCCTCCAGGTCCGCCCACCGGACCCGGCCGCCTTCGGCCACACCGCCGAGGGCGCCCCCGTCCTCGTACAGGCGAACGTCACGTCACTGTTGTGCGTGCCCGTGACGGTCGACGGCACCGTGCGGGGCGTCCTGACGCTGTTCAGATGCGGAGCCCGCCCGGCGTTCTCCATGGCAGAGGCCAAGGCGATGGACACGATGTCCCGGCACATGGCAGTGGCGGTCGCGGGAACGCCCTGAAGGGGCGTGGGGCCGGCCGCGATCCGCAGCCGGCCCCACGCCCCCACGGCGCTGCTCTCCAGACCTACGCCACGTCGCTGAGCACCTGTTCCCGCACCCGGCTGCAGCACCGGCTGATGAGCCGGGACACATGCATCTGCGAGATACCCAGTTGCTCGGCGATCCGGCTCTGGGTCATGTCGCCGAAGAACCGCATGTACAAAATCGCCCGCTCACGCTCGGGCAGCGCCGCGAGCCGAGGCGCGACGGCCTCACGGTCGACGACCGTGTCCAGCGCCGGATCCACGGAACCCAGCGCGTCGCTCAGCGAATACCCGTCCTCGCTGCCGGGCAGCTCGGCGTCCAGGGACAGGGCGGTGAAACTCTCCAGCGCCTCCAGCCCGACCCGGACGTCGGCCTCACTCATGTCCGCGTGCTCGGCGATCTCCCCGACCGTGGGCCTGCGGCCCGAGACGGTCTGCAGATCCTGAACGGCGAACCGCACACGGTTACGCAGGTCCTGCACCCGGCGCGGCACATGCAGCGTCCACATGTGGTCGCGGAAGTGCCGCTTGATCTCGCCGGTGATGGTCGGCACGGCATAGCTCTCGAAGGCGTTGCCGCGCTCGGGGTCGTACCGGTCGACGGCCTTGACCAGCCCTAGGGCGGCGACCTGCCGCAGGTCGTCGAAGCTCTCGCCACGGCTGCGGAAACGCCCGGCGAGCCGGTCGGCCATGGGCAGCCACGCCTCGACGATCCTGTCGCGGAGGGTGTCGCGCTGCTGGCCCTCGGGCAGCGCGGCGAGTGTGCGGAAGTCCTCCGCGGTGTCGGGGGCGTCGTCGTGCGGGTGGTGCTTCGCGCTCACTGAGGTGGGCATGATGCGCCACAACTCCCTTGGTTGCGCTCTGGCTTGGACGGTCACCGTGGGAGTGCGGGCGTGCACCGGAGCCGGACACACCCGTGGCGGGTGATCCCCGCTCCCACGGACGTGCCTCCTGTCCGAAGCACTGTTCCTTCGCCTGCCCTGACCCCCGGCCCGCAAACACCGCGGCCAGGTTTTCCGGCTGCCCCCAGGGTCACTCGGAGCGGTGCCGCGCAGTCCCTCGGAGCCCAGGAGGTCCCGTATGAGCACCAAGGTCGCCGACCACGTCCTGCAGCGCCTGCGCGAGTGGGGTGTGGAGCACGTCTTCGGCTATCCCGGCGACGGCATCAACGGTCTGCTCGCCGCCTGGGGGCGGGCCGAGAACCAGCCCCGTTTCATCCAGTCCCGGCATGAGGAGATGTCCGCGTTCCAGGCGGTCGGTTACGCCAAGTTCAGCGGCCGTGTCGGAGTGTGCGCGGCGACGTCCGGCCCGGGCGCGATCCACCTGTTGAACGGCCTGTACGACGCCAAGCTCGACCACGTGCCCGTCCTGGCGATCGTCGGCCAGACGCACCGCACCGCGATGGGCGGCTCGTACCAGCAGGAGGTGGACCTGCACACGCTGTTCAAGGACGTGGCCTCGGACTTCGTGGAGACGGTGACGGTCCCCGAACAACTGCCGAACGTGCTGGACCGGGCGATCCGCACCGCGTACGCGCGCCGCGCCCCGACGGCGATCATCATCCCCGGTGACGTCCAGGAGCTCGACTACTCGCCGCCGACGCACGAGTTCAAGATGGTGCCCTCCAGCCTGGACCGCAGCAGTTGGACGGCGATCCCCTCGGACGACTCGATCCGCAGGGCGGCCGAGATCCTCAACACCGGTGACAAGGTGGCGATCCTGATCGGCCAGGGTGCGTCCGGCGCGCGGGCCGAGGTGGAGCGGATCGCCGAACTGCTGGGCGCCGGCGTGGCCAAGGCGCTGCTCGGCAAGGACGCCCTGAGCGACGAACTGCCGTACGTCACCGGCTCGATCGGCCTGCTGGGCACCCGCCCGTCGTACGAGCTGATGCGGGACTGCGACACCCTGCTGACCATCGGGTCCTCCTTCCCGTACACCCAGTTCCTGCCGGACTTCGACAAGGCGCGGGGCGTGCAGATCGACATCGACCCGCACATGGTGGGGATGCGCTATCCGTACGAGGTGAATCTCGTCGGCGACGCGAAGGCGACGCTTCAGCGGCTGATCCCGCTGATCGAGGAGGGCCGGGGCCGCGAGTGGTACGACACGGTGTGCGACAACGTGACGACCTGGCGCGAGGTCATGGAGCGGCGGGCGAACCTGTCGGCCGACCCGATCAACCCGGAGTACGTGGCCCGCGCCCTGGACCCGCTGCTCCCCGACAACGCGATCATCTCGTCCGACTCGGGCTCGGCGGCCAACTGGTACGCCCGCCACCTGACGATGCGGCCCGGCATGCGCTCGTCACTGTCGGGGACGCTGGCGACGATGGGCTGCGGGGTGCCGTACGCGATCGGCGCCAAGTTCGCCCACCCGGACCGCCCGGCGATCGCGCTGGTCGGCGACGGGGCGATGCAGATGAACGGCCTGGCGGAGCTGATCACGGCGGCGAAGTACAAGGACCTGTGGGAGGACCCGCGCCTGGTCGTCGGCATCTGGAACAACCACGACCTCAACCAGGTCACCTGGGAGATGCGCGCCATGGAGGGCGCCCCGTCCTTCCTGCCCTCGCAGGAGCTCCCCGACGTCCAGTACGCCGCCTTCGCCCGCTCCCTCGGCCTGACGGGCATCCGCGTGGAGAAGCCCGAGGACGTCGAGGCGGGCTGGCGCGCGGGCCTGGAGGCCGACGGCCCCGCGGTGATCGAGTTCCTCACCGACCCCGCCGTACCGCCGATCCCGCCGCATGCCACGTGGGAGCAGATGGAGGCGACGGCGGCGTCGATCCTGAAGGGGGACGCGGACCGGGGCTCGATGGTCAGGCAGGGGTTCAAGGCGAAGATGCAGGAGTTTTTGCCGGGGCGGGAGAAGAAGCACCACTGACCCGGCTCGCCCTACTACCCTGAGCTCCTGCGCGGAAGGGGGCTCGGGGGATGGAGCACGGGGGAAACGCGGCGGAGCAGCACAGGCCGCGGGTGTTCATCTCGTACGCCCATGACGACGCCGCCCACATCGAGCAGGTGGAGACGCTCTACGAACTCCTGCGCGCGGACGGGTTGGACGCGAGGATGGACCTGTACGCGGCCGCGACGCCCAAGGACTGGGCGCGCTGGATGGAGCGGGAGTTCGCGGAAGCCGACTACGTCCTTGTCGTCGCCTCCCCCGAGTACAGACGTCGCGCCGAGCACGGGGGACGGGACGGCCCAGGAACCCGTCGAGGGCACCGGCGGATCCGGCGCGGGCCGGCAGTCCTCGCTGCACGTCCGGGGCCCGCACCGGCACGCCCGCACCCCCCCCCGGCGACCTCGTCACCTCGGACGCCCGGCACGCGGCGGGCGAGGCCTGCCGGTACCTCTACGAATGGGGCGAGACCGAGAGCGTCCTGCGACGGCTGCGGGAACTTCACGACGGCTGGACGGCTTCACTCGGTCCCGACCATCCCGACACCCTGCGCGTCGCCGCCCACCTCGGCATCGTCCTGGCCGAGGCGGGGAACCCGGAGGAGTCATGTGCCCTGGCCGAGGACACGTACGAGCGGCAGTGCCGGCTCCTGGGCGAGAACCACGCCGACACGCTGCGTGCGGCCACCCACCTCGCCGACCGTCTGGCGCGCCTCGGGCATGCGGACAGAGCGCTGAGCCTGACCGCGGACACCTACGAGCGACGGCGGCGGACCCTGGGTGACGACGCCCCGGACACCCTGCGCACGGCCTCTGTCCTCGCCAGGCGTCTGGCCGGCACGCTGCGGCTGCGGGAGGCGCGGGTCGTGGCCGAGGGTGCCTACGAGCGACAGCGACGAGTCCTCGGCGCCGGCCACCCCGACACCCTGCGCACCAAGGACGTGCTGGCGGCGCTCCGGCATCGCACGGCGGACGACGGTCAGCCCAGAGTCTGACGGCGCACCTTGGCAGCCGGCGGTGTGGCGGGCGCGAAGGGATCGGGCTCCCTTCGCGGCAGCACCAGTTCCTCGTACCGGCCCAGTGCCAGCACCACGCCGAGCATGAGGAGCGGGAGTAGCACAGCGAGCAGCGCCATGGCCTGGTCCTTCCCCGGAACCGAAGTACGTGGGGGGTGCGGGAACGGGTCTCCCTCCTTCCGGTGTGCAAACCCCTGTGTCGGCGCCGGATGCGCGGGTAGCGGTGCGCACGCCCGAAGATCTGGAGGGAGTCATGCAGCGAGGCAGCGACCGGCTGAGCGTTCACCGTGACGACGAGATGAAGCACGAACTGCAGGGGCTGCTGAGGTCCGGGCACCCCACCCGGACCGAGGAGTGGCACGATCCGGAGCCGTCGGCCGACGACGACCCCGACGTCGCCGGCGGGCCGGTGGGGTGGCCGGGGCCCGCCCCGGCGTCCCTGGCGACGGTCCGGCTCGAGCTGGCGCGGATTCTGGGCCGTAGCACCTTCCCGGCGACCCCGCGGGAGCTGATCGCCGCGCTGCGCCGCGGGTACGCGCCCGACGCCCTGGTCGAGCCGTTGGAGCGGCTGCCGCGCTCGTCGCGCTACGCCAACGTCCAGGAACTGGCCGAGGCCGTGACCGGGGCCGAGCGGTCCACGCGGCGGAGGAACGCATAGGGGCCCGTTCGGCGGGTACTGCGGGCGGGTCACGCCGACGCGGCCGCGGCACCCGTACCGGCCGGGGAACGCAGGAGGGCCAGAGATGGCTGATTTCGTGAGGGACGTCATGACACCGGGGGTGGTCGCCGTCCGTCCGGACGCCTCGCTCGTCGAGGCCGCGCAGTTGATGCGCGCGCAGGACATCGGCGATGTGGTGGTGGCCGACGGACAGCACGTCGTGGGCGTGCTCACCGACCGTGACATCACGGTGCGGGCGGTCGCGGACGGCGCCGATCCGCTGACGGTGAGCGTCCAGTCGGTGTGCAGCCGGGACCCGGTGGTGATCGAGCCGGGCGAGCGCGTGTCCGTCGCGGTCTCCCTGATGCGCGAGCACGCGGTACGACGGCTGCCGGTCGTCGAGAACGGCCTGCCGGTCGGCGTCGTCAGCCTCGGCGACCTGGCCGAGACCCAGGACCCCGAATCCGCGCTGGCCGAGATCAGCCGCGCCGCTCCGGACGAGTGAGGCGCACGAGACGGGACCGGACCGTTGAGGTTCCCGGTCGTGTCGGCATGCGTACGGCCCGACGGAACAACTGGCGCCCGACGGAACCACAAGCGCCCGACTGGCGAGGAGGCCCGTTCTCAGGGCCACGGAAGGACATCGAGACATCATGCGTATCGCTTTTCTGACCGCACCCGAGGGTGTCGAACAGGTCGAGCTCACCGATCCATGGCAGGCGGCGGTGGACGCGGGGCACGAGCCGGTGCTCGTGTCGACGAAGCCGGGCGCGATCCAGGCGTTCCACCATCTCGACAAGGCGGAGAAGTTCCCCGTGCAGGAGGTCGTCGGCGAGACGTCGGCCGACTCCTTCGGCGGACTCGTCCTGCCGGGCGGGGTCGCCAACCCGGACTTTCTGCGGATGGACGGCAAGGCCGTCGCGTTCGTGCGGGACTTCTTCGAGCAGGGCCGGCCGGTGGCCGCGATCTGCCACGCCCCGTGGACGCTGGTGGAGGCGGACGTCGTGCGCGGCCGGGTGCTGACCTCCTGGCCGAGTCTGCGCACCGACATCCGCAACGCGGGCGGCACCTGGGTCGACGAGCAGGTGCGGATCTGCGACCACGGCCCCAACAAGCTCGTCACCAGCCGTAAGCCGGACGACCTGAAGGCGTTCTGCGAGGCGTTCCTCGACGTGTTCGCCAAGGAGTCCAAGGAGGAGGCCGCCTGATGGGAGACCGCAAACAGGAGCAGCGGGAGGACTTCCGGGCGGACGACCCGACTGGCGGGCCGCTCACCACCGACCAGGGTGTGGAGGTCGACCACACGGACGACTCACTGGCCGCCGGTGAACGCGGTCCGACGCTGATGGAGGACTTCCACTTCCGGGAGAAGCTCACCCACTTCGACCACGAGCGGATCCCGGAGCGGGTGGTGCACGCGCGGGGCGCGGGCGCGTACGGCTATTTCGAACCGTACGAGTCCTGCGAGGAGTTCACCCGTGCGGCCTTCCTCCAGGACCCGTCCGTGCAGACCCCCGTCTTCGTGCGGTTCTCCACCGTGCAGGGGCCGAAGGGCTCCGCGGACACCGTGCGGGACGTGCGCGGCTTCGCGACCAAGTTCTATACGTCGGAGGGGAATTACGACCTGGTCGGCAACAACTTCCCGGTCTTCTTCATCCAGGACGGCATCAAGTTCCCCGACTTCGTGCACGCGGTGAAGCCGGAGCCGCACAACGACATCCCGACCGGCGCCTCCGCCCACGACACCCTGTGGGACTTCGTGTCCCTGCAGCCGGAGACGCTGCACGCGATCATGTGGCTGATGTCGGACCGGGCGATCCCGCGCAGCTACCGCATGATGCAGGGCTTCGGCGTGCACACCTTCCGGTTCGTGAACGCGGACGGGAAGGGCACCTTCGTCAAGTTCCATTGGAAGCCGAAGCTCGGCGTGCACTCGCTGGTGTGGGACGAGGCGCAGGAGTGCCAGGGCCGTGATCCGGACTTCAACCGGCGCGATCTGTGGGACGCGATCGAGGCGGGCGAGTACCCGGAGTGGGAGCTGGGTGTCCAACTCGTGCCGGAGGAGGACGAGTTCGCCTTCGACTTCGATCTGCTCGACGCCACGAAGATCATCCCGGAGGAGCAGGTGCCGGTGCGGCCGATCGGCCGGATGGTGCTGAACCGCAACCCGGAGAACTTCTTCGCGGAGACCGAACAGGTCGCGTTCCACACGGCGAACGTCGTCCCCGGTATCGACTTCACCAACGACCCGCTGCTCCAGGCCCGCAACTTCTCCTACCTGGACACGCAGTTGATCCGGCTGGGCGGTCCCAACTTCGCTCAGCTGCCGGTGAACCGGCCGGTGGCCCCCGTACGCACCAACCAGCGCGACGGCTACCACCAGGGCGCGATCCACCGGGGCACGAACTACTTCCCGAACTCCCTCGGCGGCGGCTGCCCCGCGCACGCCGGCGTCGACGGCAGCGCGTACACGCACTACGCCGAACGCGTCGACGGCGCCAAGATCCGCCGCCGCAGCCCGAGTTTCCAGGACCACTACACCCAGCCCGCGATGTTCTGGAACAGCATGGCGGACTGGGAGAAGCAGCACATCGTCGAGGCGTTCCGGTTCGAGCTCGGCAAGGTCGGCGCGAAACCCGTGCGCTCCCGTACGGTCGAGCATCTCGCCCAGGTGAACGGCGAGTTGGCGGTCGAGGTGGCACGCGGCATCGGCGTGCCGGAACCGTCCGGGACCCAGGCCGCGGACAAGCAGTCCTCCCCCGCGCTGAGCCTGGAGTCGCTGCGCGGCGACGGCTCGGTCCGCACCCGGCAGGTGGCGGTCCTCGTCGCCGACGGCGTCGACACCGCGCAGGTCGCGTCGGTGCGTGAGGCGCTCACGGCCGAGGGCGCGATCGTCGAGGCGCTGGCCCCGACGGACGGCACGGTCACCGGCGCCCACGGTGACGAGCTCGCGGTCGACCGCGCCCTGCCGACCGTCGCCTCCGTGCTGTACGACGCCGTACTGCTGCCCGGCGGCCCCGTGGGCACTCCGCCCACGGCCGCCGACCAGGACGCGATGCGCTTCGTACGGGACGCCTACCGGCACGGCAAGCCGGTGGGCGCGCTCGGCTCGGGCGTGGGTGTGCTGTCCTCCCTGAAGCCGGAGGGCGTGCGCCTGTCCGCCGAGTTCCACCGCACGGTGAGCGACCAGGGCGTGGTGACGGACACCTCGCCGGGCCCGGCGAGCGAGGACTTCCTGCGCGCCTTCACCTCCGCCCTCGCGGCCCACCGCCACTGGGGCCGACCGCCGGTGCACTGCTGAGCAGGCCGACCGCGGCGAGGATCGACGAGGCGAGGCTGGGCTGCGGCCCGGCCTCGTCCCTTTATGCGCTTTGTGCGCTTTGTGCGCTCACATCTTCGCGCTCACATCGGCGGACCCGTCGGCTCCGGGCCGCCCGCGCCGCGGTCGCGGGCGCCCTCGCGGGTCCGGCCCGCGGCCACCGTACGGCGTGGGTTGCGGCGCAGGTACTCGCCCTCCAACTGCGCCATGCGTTCGTTGTGGGCCCGCAGTGCGTCGTTCGAGCCGTACAGCAGCGTGTCGTGGCGCGTCCGGTGGATGGTCTCCAGCTCTTTCATGAGCTGTTGGTCGTCCAGCCGGCCGGGGTCGACTCCGGTCATGGTGGTGCCCCGCTCGTCGTGTTCATTCATGCGGTCCGGGTACCCGCCCGTGGAGCACACAGCCCCCGAGCGGCGTACGGGAGAGACCATGGATCTCGCCTTTCTGCATCCACTGTACGAACACTCCGGGCCCTGGGCCTCCGTGTACGTGGACACCTCCCGGCACACGGAGGACACACCGCATGAGCGCCGGCTGACCGCCCAGGCCCTGTCCCGGGAACTGGCCGAGCAGGGCGCCGACGACGCGACCTGCCGGGCCGTACGGAACGCGCTGGAGGAGTTGGAGCACTCCTCCGAGCCCCATGGGCGTGCGGTCTTCGCCCGCGCCGGTGAGGTGGTCCTCGATCCGGCCCTGGCCCGCGCCCCGATGCGCGACAGCGCCCACTGGGCGCCGCTGCCGCACACCGCGCCGCTGCTGGAGCTGGCAGGTGAGGACCCGGTCTGCGTGGTGGCCTACGTCGACCGCAAGGGTGCCGCCTTCGAGCTGCGCAGCGCGCTGGGCCGGCAGGACGTGGGTTCGGTCACCGGCCGGCAGCATCCGATCCACCGTACGAGTACGTCCGACTGGTCCGAACGGCACTTTCAGCTCAAGGTGGAGAACACCTGGGAGCACAACGCGGCCGAGATCGCCGACGCGCTCACCGTCTGCCAGGAGGAGACGCGGGCCGACCTGCTGATCCTCGTGGGTGACGACCGGGAGCGGCGGACCGTGCACGAACGGCTGCCGCGGCGGCTGCAGGACCTCGTGGTCGAGGCCCCGCACGGCACCGGCAGCCGGCTGCTCGACGATGACGTCGAACGGGCTCGTGAGGAGCATGTACGGCAGCGGGCGGAGCGTGAGCTGGAGCGGTTCCTGGCGGCCCGTGCGCCGGATTCCGAGGGGCGCTCCGCCGCGGTGGAGGGCGTGCCCGCGCTGATCGAGGCCGCCCGGGAGCACCGTATCGACGAGCTTCTGATTCGTCCGGACGGTCCCGACGCGCACCGGGAGGTGTGGATCGGTGAGGAGCCGGACCAGGTGGCGGTACGCCGTACGGATCTGAAGATCCTCGGCGAGCAGCGCTCCTGGGCGGCGCGTGCGGACGACGCGCTGATCCGTTGCGCGGTCGCGACGGGGGCGCCGGCGCTGTCGGTGACCCCGGCGAGCCAGGGGGAGGCTCCGGTGGGCGGCCTGGGCGCGCTGCTGCGCTGGCAGTGACCGCCACCGGTACGGTCCGCTGAGTTTCCTCGCCCCCGCCGCCCCTACCCGTCCCATCCCTGGGGGCCTGCGGCCCCCAGGCCCCCGCTTCGGCCCTGAACGGGCCTCGTCCTCAAACGCCGGACGGGCTGAAAGATCCCTGGCCGGGGTCGGAAGAAGCTATCGCGTTCGCTCCACCCGTCGTTCGTCCCACACGGGCTCCGCCGTCTCGCGCACCCGTCCGTCGCTGCCGAAGACCAGGTAGCGGTCGAAGGCCCGGGCGAACCAGCGGTCGTGTGTGACCGCCAGCACCGTGCCCTCGAAGGCCTCCAGCCCTTCCTGGAGCGCCTCCGCGGACTCCAGGTCGAGGTTGTCGGTCGGCTCGTCGAGGAGCAGGGCCGTGGCCCCTTCCAGCTCCAGCAGCAGGATCTGGAAGCGGGCCTGCTGGCCACCGGAGAGGCGGTCGAAGGCCTGCTCGGCCTGATGGGTGAGCTCGTAGCGGCGCAGCCGGGACATCGCGGCCCCCCGGTCCTGGGCGTGTTCCTTCCACAGAATGTCGAGGAGCGTACGGCCGACGAGCTCCGGGTGCGCGTGCGTCTGCGCGAAGTGCCCGGGCACGACGCGCGCCCCCAGCTTCCACTCCCCCCTGTGCGCCACGTCCTCGCCGGCCAGCAGGCGCAGGAAGTGCGACTTGCCGGAGCCGTTGGAGCCGAGGACGGCGACGCGTTCGCCGTAGAAGACCTCCAGGGAGAACGGCTTCATCAGCCCCGTGAGCTCAAGTCCCTCGCAGGTGACGGCCCGCACCCCGGTACGGCCGCCCTTCAGCCGCATCCTGATGTCCTGCTCGCGCGGCGGCTCCGGCGGCGGCCCCGCCTCCTCGAACTTGCGCAGCCGGGTCTGGGCGGCCCGGTAACGGGAGGCCATGTCGGTGCTGTTCTCGGCCGCTTGACGGAGCGTCAGCACCAGCTTCTTCAGCTGGGCGTGCTTCTCGTCCCAGCGCTTGCGCAACTCCTCGAAGCGGGCGAAGCGCTGACGTCGCGCCTCGTGATACGTCGCGAAGCCGCCACCGTGCACCCACGCGTCCGCGCCGACGGGCGAGGGCTCCACCGACACGATCTTCTCGGCGGCGCGGGCGAGGAGTTCGCGGTCGTGGGAGACGAAGAGGACCGTCTTGCGGGTCTCCTTCAGGCGCTCCTCCAGCCAGCGCTTGCCGGGCACGTCGAGGTAGTTGTCCGGCTCGTCGAGCAGCAGCACCTCGTCCGTGCCGCGCAGCAGCGCCTCCAGCACCAGCCGCTTCTGCTCGCCGCCCGACAGGGTCCGCACCTGTCGCCACTGCGCCTTGTCGTACGGCACGCCGAGCGCGGCCGTGGTGCACATGTCCCACAGCGTCTCGGCCTCGTACCCGCGCGCCTCGGCCCAGTCGGCGAGCGCCTGCGCGTACGTGAGCTGGGCGGCCTCGTCGTCGACGGTCATGAGGGCGTGCTCGGCGGCGTCGACGGCCTTCGCGGCCTCGCGGATGCGGGGCGGCGCGACCGACACGAGCAGGTCGCGTACGGTCGTCTCGTCCCGTACGGACCCCACGAACTGCCGCATCACGCCGAGGCCGCCGCTGACGGCGACGGTGCCGCCGTGCGGTTTCAGCTCGCCGGAGATCAGCCGCAGCAGCGTCGTCTTGCCGGCACCGTTGGGCCCGACCAGCGCCACGACAGCGCCTTCGCCCACCCGGAAGGACACGTCGCCGAGCAACGCCCTCCCGTCGGGGAGGTAGTACTCGAGGTGCGCGGCTTCCAGATGTCCCATGGGGCCGAATTCTGAGGTCCACCGACGGCACGGGGCAAACGCTTATCCGACACTCACGGTCCCTCTCGGCCACCGGCCGGCATCATCCAGCCCGTCCGGCGTTCAAGGACGAGCCCACACCATCCCCAGCCCCCACCCACCCGGCTGGTGGCCTCGCCACTCCACACCAGCCCGCGTCATTCAGCCCGTCCGGCGCCCAAGGACGAGCCCACACCATCCCCAGCCCCCACCCACCCGGCTGGTGGCCTCGCCACTCCACACCAGCCCGCGTCATTCAGCCCGTCCGGCGCCCAAGGACGAGCCCACACCATCCCCAGCCCCCACCCACCCGGCTGGTGGCCTCGCCACTCCACACCAGCCCGCGTCATTCAGCCCGTCCGGCGCCCAAGGACGAGCCCACACCATCCCCAGCCCCCACCCACCCGGCTGGTGGCCTCGCCACTCCACACCAGCCCGCGTCATTCAGCCCGTCCGGCGTTTGAGGACGAGGCCCGTTCAGGGCCGAAGCAGGGGTCTGGGGGCCGCAGGCCCCCAGGGGGCGGGGTCGAAGGGGCGGCAGCCCCTGGGGGACGGGACGGGTAGGGGCGGCGGGGGCGAGAACTCGCGGCGCACGCCCGTCCTCCGTGCCTCGGCCCCCTCCGACCGGACAGGAACCGGCCAGTTCAGGGTACTCAGCCCTGTATGAGCCCAGACGTCGACCTCACCGTCCCGAAACCCGGCCGGCACGCCCTGCGCGACCGACTCCTCGTCCTCGACTCCCGGCTGTTCGAGTTCGCCGCGGAACGGAACTGGCCGTATGCCGAGCGAGTCCTGCCGCGGCTGAGCCGGAGCGCGAACCACGGAGTGCTGTGGTTCGCGACGGCCGCCGCCATCGCCGCCGGCCGCACCCCACGGGGCCGCCGGGCCGCGGCCCGGGGGCTCGCCTCGTTGAGCCTGGCCTCGCTGACCATCAACACCCTCGGCAAGCGATCGGTACGCCGCCCCCGCCCTCTGCTGGACCCCGTACCGCTGGTCCGGCAGCTGAAGCGGCAGCCGATCACCACCTCGTTCCCGTCGGGGCACGCGGCGTCGGCGGCCGCGTTCGCGACCGGTGTCGCCCTGGAGTCGCCCGCGTGGGGCCTGGCGGTGGCCCCGATCGCGTGGTCGGTCGCGCTGTCCCGCGTGTACACCGGCGTCCACTTCCCGAGCGACGTGCTGGCGGGCGCGGCCCTGGGCGCGGGCGCGGCGTTCGCGGTGCGGGGCATGGTGCCGACGCGTGACCGGCTGATCCCGCCGGCCCGGCCCCGTACGGACGTTCCGGCGCTGCCGGACGGAGCCGGCCTGGTGATGGTGGCCAACAAGGGGGCGGGCACGGCGGACCGGGTGCACGCCCTGCTGGACGCGCTGCCGCGCGCCGAGGTCGTCGAGTGCGAACCCGGCTATGTCCGCGCCGAGTTGCAGAAGGCGGCGACCCGCGCGCGGGTGCTCGGCGTGTGCGGCGGCGACGGCACCGTGAACGCGGCCGCGGAGGTGGCCCTGCGGCACGGTCTGTCCCTCGCCGTGCTGCCCGGCGGCACGCTGAACCACTTCGCCCACGACCTGGGCGTGGAGGGCGAACGCGATCTGACCCGGGCCGTCCAGCGGGGCGAGGCCGTGCGCGTGGACGTGGGCCGGTTCACCTGCGACGGACAGCACGGTCTGTTCCTCAACACCTGCAGCCTGGGCGTGTATCCGGAGCTCGTGCGCAAGCGCGACCGCTTCGCGCCCCGGATCGGTGCCTGGCCGGCCGGCGTGCTCGCGGCCCTGCGCGTCCTGCGCAGCGACCGCCACCCGCTGCACGCCGAAGTCGCCGGCCGCGCCCACCCGTTGTGGCTGCTGTTCGCCGGGAACGGCACCTACCACCGGCTGGGCCTCGCCCCCGCCCGCCGCCTGGACCTCGCGGACGGCGTGCTCGACGTACGGGTCGTGCACGGCGGCCGCCGCCCCGCCCTGCGCCTGCTCGCGGCCGCCCTCGCGGGCCCGCTGACCCGCTCCCCGGCCCATGCGGCGGTCCAGGTGGGCCGACTGCACCTGTCGGGCGTCACCCCGGGCGCGCTCCTCGCGTACGACGGCGAAGTCACCGAGGTGGGGGGCGAGGTGACGCTGGAGAAGCTGCCGGAGGCGCTGACGGTCTATCGTCCGCTGTCCGGCTCCTGAGCAGCCATCTCCTGATCCTCCGTCAGTCCGGATACTAAAACGCAGGTCTCACCATTCGACATGCGGGCGTACGGTGTCGCGTACCGCCCGGCGGGGCCGTGAGCCCCGTGAGCCGGTACGACGCGACGAGGGGAACAGCCATGTCGAAGGCACAGGAGACCGCCGTCTACACGCACGGGCACCACGAGTCCGTGCTGCGCTCGCACACCTGGCGCACCGCCGCCAACTCGGCGGCCTATCTGCTCGGCTCGCTGAAGCCGCACATGAAGATCCTGGACGTCGGCTGCGGACCGGGCACGATCACCGCCGACCTGGCGGCCCTGGTCCCCGACGGGCATGTCACCGGTGTCGACCGGGCGCCGGAGATCCTGGAGCAGGCCCGGGCCACGGCCATCGGACGAGGTCTGACGAACGTCGAGTTCGCCGTCGCGGACGTCCATGCCCTGGACTTCCCGGACGACACGTTCTGCGTGGTCCACGCCCACCAGGTGCTCCAGCACGTCGGCGATCCGGTCGGCGCGCTGCGCGAGATGAGGCGGGTCACCAAACCGGGCGGGTTCATCGCGGTCCGCGACTCGGACTACGCGGCGATGACCTGGTATCCCGCGTCCCGGGGGATGGACGACTGGCTGGACCTGTACCGCCGGGTCGCCCGCGCCAACGGCGGCGAACCGGACGCCGGACGCCGGCTGAAGGCCTGGGCGCTGCGAGCGGGGCTCACGGACATCACGGCCGGCTCGGGCACCTGGACCTTCGCCACGCCGGACGAGCGGGCCTGGTGGAGCGGCCTGTGGGCGGACCGCACGCTGGCCTCGGCGTATGCCGAGCGGGCCACGGAGGGCGGGCACGCGAGTGCCGAGCAGCTGCGGGCCGTGTCGGAGGCGTGGCGGGAGTGGGGGCGGCAGGAGGACGGCTGGTTCAGCGTGCTGCACGGGGAGATTCTGTGCCGTAAGGAAGTCTGAATCGCGAATTTCTGGTGACTCGGCGAGCAGGAGGTCAAATCATGGTTCCTATTCTGCTCGTGTTGCTGCTGGCCCTGATCCTTTTCGGTGCCGGATTCGCGCTGAAGGCCCTGTGGTGGATCGCGATCGCGGTTCTCGTGGTGTGGCTCCTCGGTTTCGTCCTGCGTGGCACGACCACGGCAGGCGGCAGGGGCCGCTGGTATCGGTGGTGAGTTGATTTCACTCCCAGGGAAATCAACGGGGAACTCATTTCACTCCCTGGGAAGAAGCGGTCCCAGCGGCCCGAGGTCCAGGTTCAGGTCCTCGGGCCGCAGTCCGTAGCGCTCGCGCAGCTCGGTCATACGGTCGTCGAGCAGCATCAGCGTGAGCCCGATCCGTTCCTCCTGCTCCTCGCTCAGGTCACCCTCGTCGAAGCGGCGCAGCGCCTGGCGCTCCATGAGCTGGCGCAGCAGTTCCACGACCGTCAGGACGAGTTTCACCAGGTCGCGTTCCACGGTGTCGGGCTCGAGGTCCAGCCGGTTGCGTCGGGACGTCATGTCAACTCCCCCAGGGTGACGGGACCTGCTCGTTGACGGAGCTGATCAGCGCGTTCAGGTCGATACGGACGAGGTCGACGTCCGCGATGCGCAGGGTGATGTCCCCCGTGACGACGACGCCTCCGGCGAGCAGCCGGTCGAGCAGGTCCACGAGCGCGATCTCGCGGCGTTCGACGACGGTCACGGGCCCACCTCCGGCTCCTCCACCGCGAACTCCCCGGTGAAGGAATAGGCCGCCCAAGGCCCGGTGAGTTCGACCCGGATTCCGGGGGCGTCGTCCTTGGCGCGGTCCACGAGCTCCACGAATTCCTCGGAATCCGCACGCGGCACCAGATAGGCGGCGTTGAGCACATTCTGCCCGGGTGCGCGGGAAAGCGCGGAGTTCTGCGGTGCGTGCAGCCGGGAATCCTCGGCGAACGAGGAAAGCGTTTCGTGCAGTCGGCCGGCGAATGCGGTGGCCCGGTGCCACACGTCCTCGCGGGCCTGTGTCTGCGTACGGCGCCGACGCAGATAGTCACGGCCCGACACGGCCTTCGCCTCGGGCCGAGGCTCGGTGGGCTTCGCGGCCTGAGCCGGTTCCGTTTCGGCGTACACCTTGACGCCCCACTCCACCCGCCCGTCCAGCCGGTCGAGGACGCGGCGGAAGTCCTCCTCGCGTGCCTCCATCATGGCCCGTACGCCGCTGTCGTCCCGGAAGACGGTGGCCAGCCGCAACGGCAGCGGGGTCGTGACGGCGGTGAGCGCGTCGATGACCGTCTGGTGTGCGCGGGCCGTCGCCGTGAGCCAGTCCAGGTCCTCCAGGTGGGCGCGCAGCGGCTCCTCGGCGAAGTCCGCCTCCGGCACCGTACTGACCACGGCGATCAGGCCGTGGTGCGTCAGCTGCTTCGGCGGCGCCCCGGCGACCCCCGACAGCTGGGCCTGCAGGGCGGAGCGAAAGGGGCGGCAGACGGCGTAGACGTAGCGCAGGCCGGTCATGGGGCCTCCTCCTCTTCCCTGGCGGGCTCCAGCCGGGCCAGACGCTCGCGCAACTCGGCGTTCTCCCGGGCGAGTTCTTTGCGGCGGGCGCCTGAGGACAGTGCCGGATCGTCCTCCCACCAGTCGATGCCCATCTCCTTCGCCTTGTCGACCGAGGCGACGATGAGGCGCAGCTTGATGGTGAGCAGCTCGATGTCGAGCAGGTTGATCCGGATGTCGCCCGCGATGACGATGCCCTTGTCCAGCACCCTTTCCAGGATGTCGGCGAGATTGGCGCCGCTGCCCTGGCCGTAGGGCTCGGGGAGCCGGCTGGACATCGTCATCGTCGGCTCCCGCCGCCGGCGTCTTCGGGTACGTCCTCGTCCTCGTCCTCGTACGCGTCCTCGGGTTCGTCTTCGTCCTCGCGCTCTTCGTCCTCGTCCTCTTCGTCTTCCTCTTCCTCGTACGCGTCCTCGGGCTCCTCGTCCTCCGCGTACTCGCCGTTCTCCTCGTTCTCGCCGTTCTCGCCGTTCACCTCGTTCTCGCCGTTCACCTCGTTCTCGTCGTACTCCTCGTCCTCCTCCGCGACCGCGTCCTCATGGCTGCGGACGACCTCGCCGTCGTGGATCTCGCCGCGCCAGCCGTCCTCCGGCTCTCCCTTGAGGGTGACGAAGCGGACGTAGTTCTTGAGGTCGAGACGGGCCCGGCGGCCCTGGGCGCGCCAGAGGTTGCCGGTCTTCTCGAACAGGCCCTTCGGGTAGTACTCGACCACCAGCAGGACGCGGGTGAGGCTGTCGGCGAGCCGGTGGAAGGAGACGACGCCCTTCGTGGTGCCCTTCGCGCCCTCCGACGTCCAGGCGATCCGGTCGTCCGGTATCTGCTCGGTGGTGTGCGCCTTCCAGCTGCGGTTGGACCAGAAGACCTTGAGCTGCCAGTCGGAGGTCGTGTCATCGGCGCGCTCGGCGCTCTTCACGCCCTTCGCGAAGGTGCTGAACTCCTGGTACTGGGTCCACTGGTCGTACGCGGAGCGCAGCGGTACGCCGACGTCGACGTACTCGATGATGACGGTGGGCTTCTTGCCCGCCGCGCCCTTGCCCTTCCCCTTGCCGTCCTCCCCCTTGCCGGTGAGGTTCTTGAACGCCCCGACCACGTTGTCCTTGGCGCTTGTCGCGCCGACCTCCAGCGCGGTGCGCAGCGGGCCCTTGCCGTCGGCGAGCTTGCGGCCGCCGTCGAGGGCCAGCTTGGCCAGGCCCGGGCTGTTGCCCTCGGCTATGTCGTTCAGCTTGACCGTGGCCTCGCCGAGTTTGCGGCCGGCGCCGACCAGCATCCGCTGGGCCTGCGCGGCGAGGTACTCCTGGAGTTCGGCCTTGAGCCGGTCGGCGGCCTCGCTGTGGGCCACGCCGGCGAGTGGTTGCTTCGCTGCTCCGCGGGCGGCGGAGCTCGCGGATCCGAGTGTCTCGGTCATCACCCGTCACCGCCCTTCGACTGGCGCGCCCGGCCGCTGCGGGCGGATCCGCGGGCCCCGGCCGTCTTCCGGTCGGCCGACTTGGCCGTCCCGCTCCGCTTCGCCGCCGCCTTCCTGGGCGCTGTCCTGCCGGCGGTGGTCTTCTTCGCCGCCGTCTTCTTCGCGGGTGCCTTCTTGGCCGCCTTCTTGGCGGTCTTCTTCGGCGCGCCCCGCTGCGCCGTCGCCTTCCGGGACGGCTCCTCGCCCTCGGGCCCTTCCTCGGATTCTTCGGGTTCCTCGGATTCTTCGGGTTCCTCGGATTCTTCGGGTTCCTCGGATTCTTCGGGTTCCTCGGATTCTTCGGGTTCCCCGGATTCTTCGGGTTCCTCGGATTCCTCGGGTTCCTCGCGTCCCTCGGGCTCGTCCGATGCGCGTTCCTCGTCCTCGGCGCGCGGCTCCTCGTCCTCGGTCTCCTCCTCGGACTCCTCGTCCTGCCCGCCGAGATCCGGCGTCGGCACCGCCCCCGACAGCTGCTCGCGCATCTTGGCGGTGCGTCCGTGCAGCCGGTCGGCGAACGCGTCGAGCCGGCGCTCCACCAGGGCGCCGGACGCCGCCCCGCCCACACCGCGCAGGTCCTCGCGCAGCTGGTCCCCGATCTCCTTGAGCTGCGGGTTGTTCTGCAGCTGCTGGGACACCAGGTCCGTGACGGCCCGCGGGCTCAGATTCATTCGCTTGCCTGCCACGAGCGAGCCGACGGCGAACGCCAGTTTCATCTTCTTCGTCCGTCCGAGGACGTATCCGGCCCCTACCGCGAGGCCCAGTCCCACTCGGTTCATCGTGCCGTCCCGTCGCCGTTCCCGTAGCCTGCGCGCAGGCCGATCTCCAGCCGGTCGAGGAGCTCGTCCTCCCGGCGGTCGAACTCCTCCTCGTCGATCTCGCCCGCGGTCAACTGCTCCTCCAGGCTCGCCAGTTCGGCCCGTACAGCGGCCGGGTCGTAGTAGAGGCGTTCCGCCTCGTGCAGCACCTGTCTGATCACCCAGCCGCTGCCGCGCACCGGGGCGAACGGCAGCAGCAGGACCTCTCCGATCAGTCCCACGACCTCACTCCTTCGCCGTTTCGCCGCCGGACATGCTGTCCGCGGGCTCGGCGGGGCCGGGCTCGACGAAGCTGTACGGCGGCAGCGGGCCGTTGACGCGCAGGTCGAGGTGCGGATGGCCCTTGCGGAGCTGCTCGACGGCGGTCATGAACGTCTCGGCCGAGTCCCGGGCGACCAGGAACGACACGTTGGCGAGCCAGCCGGTGGACTCGGGACCCACGCTGACCGCGTCCGCCACCGGTTGCAGCGTGTGCTGGACATCGGTCGCGTCCTCGGCCTCCTGGGCCTTGACCGCGGCGGCCACCATCTCGCCGAGCCGGAGCCGCTCCTCGTAGGTTCCGCCGCCGGACTGCCGGTTGGCCTGCGTCATGGCCCGGATCTCCGGGTTCTCGGCCAGGACGCGGTGCAGCACGGCCTCCTCGGCGTGCGTGGCCTTCACGTTGTACTCGACCTTGCCGTCGAGGGCCCGCAGGCGTTCCTTGTAGTGCTCCTCACGTTCGGCGAGCACCCCGGTGACCGTGTGGTCGTCGGGGGCGACACTGCCGAACCGCATGGGCAGAACGCAGCCGGCCGCGCCCGCCTCGGCGAGCACGTTCGAGTGGGCGAGCAGTTCCTTGCGCTTGGGGCGCAGCTCTTCGGGGGCGTCGCTGACCAGGGCGGCGAGCGCACCCTCCTTCAGGACGCGCACGGGGCGCGGCGGGTCGCCGACACCGCCCAGGTCCTTCGGAAGGTCGGGATGCGACCTCGCGGTGATGCCGTACACGTACGTACTCACTCCTGCTCCTCCTTCCTGCGCGTCGTGGTGGACTTCCGGGTGCGCTGCCTGGGCTCCGCCTCGCCTTCCCCACGCGCCTGCTTGAAGGCGTCGGAGATGGTCTCCGCGGCACCGGACAATGCCCCCTTGGACTTGCCGCGCGCGCCGGACTCGGTGATCTCACCGACCATGTCGGGCAGGCCCGGCGACTTGCGCGGCCCGGCCTCCAGGTCGAGCCGGTTGCACGCCTCGGCGAAGCGGAGATAGGTGTCGACGCTGGCGACGACGACACGGATGTCGATCTTCAGTATTTCAATGCCGACCAGGGAGACTCGCACGAAAGCGTCGATCACCAGCCCCCTGTCGAGGACGAGCTCCAGTACGTCGTAGAGGCCGCTGCTGCCGCCTCCGCCGCCGGTCTGCTGTGCCGGGACAACGGTCATGCCGACCGTTCCTCCTTGTCTCATCACGGTGTGCTGGGCGTGGGCGGGCGGCCTACCGACCGCCTGGCCTGTGTGCGTCGGAACGGCCACGTTCGTAGCGGCGCACGCGCCGATACCCGGTGAGCTGTCCCTCGGGGTCGAGATCTACCTGGTAGCTCGCCATGAGACTCATCGTGTCGGGGACGCGGACCAGTTCCAGGACCTCGATCTCGAGCGTCCAGCCGTCCTCCGTCTGCTCGAAGGACGACACGGTCTCCGCGTTCATGCCGGTGAGTTCGGCGAGCTGGGTCCGTGCCTGGCGCAGGACCTCCATCGGGGTCGGTCGCTCGTCCGCCCCGCCCGTCTGCCGTCTGGATGACTTGGGTGTGTTCTGTGAATCATTCATGGGCGCCTCCTGCGCCGAGTGGCCAGGAAGGCGCGGGCCAAACCCCCTGGGGCGGCTTCTTCAACCCCGCAGTGCGTCGAGCCGGCGCCGGGCCGGTGCGAGGGCGCGGCCCCGGTCCAGCAGCCCGGACCACGGGTTGGTGCGGGCGTGCTCCACGGCGTCGGCGATGCTCCAGCGACGGGCGTCCAGGTCGGGGTCGTCCAGCTCGGCCCAGGTCAGGGGCGTGGCGACGGGTGCGCCGGGCCGGGCGCGGACGGTGTAGGGGACGACGGCGGTCTGGGCGTAGCCGTTGCGCTGCACGTCGAGGTAGAGGCGGTCGCCGCGGTCCTTCTTGCGGGCGGCGGTGGTGAGCCGGTCCGGGTGGGCCGACTCGAGCAGGCCGGCGACGTCCTTGGCGAATTCCCGGACCTCGTCGAAGTCGTGGTGCCCGTTCAGCGGTACGACGATGTGCAGTCCGCGCGAGCCGGTGGTCATCGGCGCCGAGGGCAGCCCCAACTCGTCGAGCAGCTCACCGAGCAGCCCGGCCGCCTCCCTGACCTGCGCGAAGGAGTCCTGGCCCGGGTCGAGGTCGAAGACCAGCCGGTCGGGCCGGTCGAGGCGGTCGGTGCGGGAGAGCCAGCGGTGCAGGGTGAGGCAGGCCTGGTCGGTGAGGAAGACGAGGCTCGCGGTGTCGTCGCAGACCGTGTGACAGACGGTGCCGTCCTCTTTGGGCACCTCGACCCGCGTGATCCACTCCGGGTAGTTCTCCGGGGTGTTCTTCTGCATGAACCTCGGCCCGTCGACGCCGTCGGGAAGCCGCTCCAGCATCAAGGGGCGGCCGCGCAGATGCGGCAGCATGAACGCGGCGACGGACCGGTAGTAGTCGACGAGGTCGCCCTTGGTGTACTCCTTGGCGCCGCCGCCACCGGGGAACAGGACCTTGTCGACGCGCTGGACCTCGACGGTACGGCGACCGGCCCGCACCTTCCTCGTGGCGTCGTCGCCGGTCATCGTACGACGGCCTCCTCCACCAGCAGCTTGCCCGCGGCGGCGATGGACGCGGCGTCGATGCCGGCCGCGTGCAGCTGCTCGTCCGGGGACGCCGAGCCCGGCATCACGCGGACGGCGAGGCGCACCAGGCGCGGCACGGGGCGCCCGTCGAGGAAGGCGTCGAGGACGGCGTCGCCGATGCCGCCCTCCTCGTGGTGGTCCTCCACCGTCAGCAGGCAGCCGGTGTCCTCGGCGGCCTGGCGCAGGGTGGCCCGGTCGACGGGTTTGACGGAGTAGAGGTCGACGACCCTGACCTGGATGCCCTCACGGTCCAGGGCGTCGGCGGCGGCGAGGGCCTCGTGCACGGTGGTGCCGGCGGCGACGACGGTCAGCCGGTCGTAGGGGCTGGACCGCAGCACCTTGCTGCCGCCGACGGGGAACTCCTCGTCGGGGCCGTAGATGACCGGGCCGGCGCCGCGGGAGGTGCGCAGATAGCGGACGCCTTCCAGTCCGGCCATGGCGGCGACGAGCTGGGCGGTCTGGTTGGCGTCGCACGGGTACAGCACGGTCGAGCCGTGCACGGCGCGCATCATCGCCAGGTCCTCCAGGCCCATCTGGCTCGGCCCGTCCTGCCCGATCGCGACGCCGGCGTGCGAGCCGACGAGGTTGATGCCGACGCCGCTGACCGACGCCATGCGCACGAAGTCGTGGGCGCGGGTCAGGAAGGCGGCGAAGGTGGAGGCGTACGGCACCCAGCCGCGCGTCGAGAGCCCCACCGCGGCGGCGACCAACTGCTGCTCGGCGATGTAGCACTCGAAGAAGCGGTCGGGGTGTGCCTTGGCGAAGAACTCGGCGCGGGTGGAGTCGCTGACCTCGCCGTCGAGGGCGACGACGTCACCGCGGCCGGCGCCGAGGGCGGCGAGCGCCTCGCCGTAGGCGTTCCGTGTGGCGACCTCCTCCCCCTTCTCCCAGCGGGGCAGTTCGAGGTGCCCGGCCGGGACGGCGTGCAGCATGCGGGCGGCGGGCGGTTCGTGGACGCGCACCTGGATGTCGCGGGGGCCGCCGAGCTCGGCGATCGCCTCGTCGGCGTCCGGCAGCGGCTTCCCGTGCAGTCCTTCACGGTCCTGGACGGACTGGACGCCCTTGCCCTTGAGCGTGCGGGCGAGGACGACGGTGGGCTGCCCGCTGGTGGACCGCGCCTCCCCGTACGCCCGGTCGATGGCGTCCACGTCGTGCCCGTCCACCTCGATGGTGTGCCAGCCGAAGGCCTGGAAGCGGCGGGCGTAGGCGTCGAGATCATGGCCGTGCCGGGTCGGGCCGCGCTGGCCGAGCCGGTTCACGTCGACGATCGCGGTGAGGTTGTCCAGATGCTCGTACGCCGCGTGCTCGGCGGCCTCCCACACGGACCCCTCGGCGAGCTCACTGTCACCGCACAGCACCCACACCCGGTACCCGGCCCGGTCGAGCCGCTTCCCGGCCAGCGCGATCCCGACCCCGATCGGCAGCCCCTGCCCGAGCGATCCGGTGGCCGTCTCCAGCCACGGCAGCCGGCGCGGCGTGGGGTGCCCTTCGAGACGGCTGCCGATCTTGCGGAAGGTGAGCAGTTCGCCGTCCTCTATGGCGCCCGCCGCCTTGTACGCCGAGTACAGCAGGGGCGAGGCGTGTCCCTTGGACAGGACGAAGCGGTCGTTGCCGGGGTGGGCGGGCCGGTCGAAGTCATAGCGGAGGTGGTTCGCGAGGAGTACGGCCGTCAGATCGGCGGCAGACATCGACGACGTCGGATGCCCCGACCCGGCCGCAGCTGAGGCCCGCACACTGTCCACCCGCAACTGCTGGGCGAGCTCGACGAGTTCAGCGGTGTTCATGAGGCTCCTTCGGAGGGGTTGTGGGAGCGGGGTTCAGGGGTTCGGGCGGTTCGGGGGCTGTGGGGGTGTCGGGGTGGGGCTTGTGGGTGGATGGGGTGCCGGGCGCGGGGGTGCCGGGGTGGGGTTCGCCGCCCGGTGGGGGGTCGGGCCGCTTCACGGGGCCAGGGGGTTCGGCGTGCTTGGCGGCGTCGGGGTCCTGGACAGGGTCGGGGGGTTCGGACTTCTCGGGGTTGCCGGCGCGGCCACCCGAACCCGAAGCCCCGCCCCCCTTGACGGCATCGGGGCGCCGGACGGAAAGGGGCGCGCCGAAGCGCTTGCTGTTCTGGGCCTCGGCTGCATTGGGGTGATCTGCGGGGTTCGGCGATTCGAAGCCCTGCGTGGCGGTCCCTGCCCCCGCCCCCTTCGCAGGCTCACCCCCAGCCCGACCCCCCGCTCCCCCCGCCCCCTCCTGCTCCGCCCGCCCCGGCACCCGAGCCACCTCCGGCGACGCGGTGTCCAGCGGTACCGACCAGGCCCGTACGAGGCCCAACTGGACGGCCTGGCGCGGCAGTACGGCGTCCAGGAGCCAGTCGGCGGCGACGCGGATGCGGTTGCCGGGCATCGCGGCGAGGTGGTAGCCGCGGGTGACCGCGCCCGCCGCCACGCCGGACAGGTGGACGCCGAGCGGGTTGGCGGCCGCCTTGACGCCGCCCAGGTCCACGACGAAGCCCATGTCACGGTGGCGGTAGGCGCGCCGCTCGCCGATGCCGAGGGACGCGGCGACGTTGTGGGCCACGGCCTTGCCCTGCCGCCAGGCGTGCTGGGCGGTCATCGGCGTGTACGCGCCGGGCTTCTCCAGGTCGGGCACGGCGGCCCCGTCCCCGGCGGCGAACACCTCGGGCCGGCCCGGCACTTGGAGGTGCGGGTCGACGAGGAGGCGGCCCCGTTCCAGGGGCAGCCCGAGGGACTCGGCGAGCGGATCGGGCCGTACGCCGACGCACCACACCAGCGTGCGCGTGTCGACGACCTCGCCGTCGGTCAGCAGCACTCCGCCGTGTGTGGCCTCCTTCACGGAGGTGCCCATCCGCACCTCCACGCCCCGCTGCCGCAGCACCCGGTCGGCGGTGCGCGACAGCCGCTCGTCCAGCTCGGGCAGGACGCGGTCGGCGATGTCGAGCAGCAGCCAACGGGGCCGTATACCTGCCCGCAGGGGGTGTTTGCGTACCTGGGCGTCGGTGAACAGCTTGCCCTGCGCGGCGACCTCCGTACCGGTGTATCCGGCGCCCACCACCACGAAGGTGCACCGCGCCGAGCAGTTCTCGGGGTCGTCGGCGGCGGCCGCCAGTTCCACCTGCCGGGTCACGTGGTCCCGCAGATACAGCGCCTCGGGCAGGCCGCGGAAGCCGTGCGCGTGCTCGGCGACGCCGGGGATGGGCAGCAGCTTGTTGACGCTGCCCGCGGCGAGGATCAGCCGGTCGAAGGTCAGCGTCCCGCCGTCGCCCTCGGGACCGGTGTAGTGGACAGTGCGCCCGTCGAGGTCGATGGCCTCGGCCTCGCCCAGCACGAGCCGGACGTGCGGCAGGGTGCCGGAGAGCGAGACGGTCACCCGGCGCGGTTCCAGGATGCCGGCGGCGACCTGGGGCAGCAGGGGCAGGTACAGGAAGTAGTCGGTCGGGTTCAGCAGGGTGATGTCGGCTTGGTGCCGGGTGAGCCGGGACAGGGTGCGGGCTGCCCGGTACCCGGCGAATCCGGCGCCGACGATCACTATGCGGGGTCGACTCACGGTTGGCCTCCGGGGCTGTGGCGTACCTCGGGAGCCTTCCGCGTCCCCCTGGTCAAGGCCCCCAAACGTCGCCTCCGGCCGGGGCCGGTCTCCGGCACGCCGTCCCGGCCGGCCCGGTTTCCCGCCGGGCCGCCGGGTACCCGGACGGCGACCCGTCCCCGCCGCACACTCGACGCGGCAGTCCCGGAGGTGTCCCCATGCCCGAGTACGGCTACTTCCTGGCGTGCGAGGAGTTCCGTCCCGCCGAACTCGTCGAGCAGGCGAGGATGGCGGAACAGGCCGGATTCCAGTCGCTGTGGATCTCGGACCACTACCACCCGTGGAACGACGCACAGGGCGAGAGCCCGTTCGTGTGGTCGGTGATCGGCGCGATCTCGGAGGCGGTGTCGCTGCCGATCGAGACGGCCGTGACCTGCCCGACCGTGCGGATCCACCCGGCGGTGGTGGCGCAGGCGGCGGCGACCTCCGCGGTCATGACGAACGGCCGCTTCCGGCTCGGCGTCGGCTCCGGCGAGGCCCTGAACGAGCACATCCTCGGCCATGTCTGGCCGCCCGCGAGCGTGCGCCTGGAGATGCTGGAGGAGGCGATCCAGATCATGCGCCGGCTGTTCACCGGCGAGGAGGTCAGCCACTACGGCAGCCACTACCGGGTGGAGAACGCCCGCCTCTACACGGTCCCCGACGAGCCGGTCCAGATCGACATCTCCGGCTTCGGCCCGGCGGCGACGTCACTGGCGGCCCGGGTCGGCGACGGCTTCATCACGATGATGCCGGACGAGGAGCTGGTGACCCAGTTCCGCAAGGGCGGTGGGCACGGCAAGCCGGTCATGGGCGGCACGAAGGTCTGCTACGGCACCGACCGCGACGAGGCCGTACGGACCGTACGGCGAATGTGGTCGAACCAGCTGCTGCCCGGCGAGATGGCCCAGATCCTGCCCTCGCCGCGCCATTTCGAGCAGCTGGAACCGCTGGTCACCGAGCAGATGGTGAGCGAGAACACGGTGTGCGGGGACGACGTCGACGAGCACCTGTCCGAGCTGAACGCCTTCGCCGACGCGGGCTTCGACCGGGTCTACGTCAGCCAGATCGGCCCCGACCAGCGCGGCTTCTTCGACTTCTACCGTACGAAGGTGCTGCCGCAGCTGCAGCGGTGACGAGGGGCGGGCCCACGCGATGAAACTCCGTCTCCCTGTCGTCTCCGTGTACACGGTGCCCACCGACGCCCCCGAGGCGGACGGCACGCTGGCCTGGAACTCCACGACCGTGGTGATCGCCGAGGTGACGGCGGGGGACGCGACCGGCACCGGCTGGACGTACGGCCCGGCGGCGGTCGGCGACTTCCTGCGCGACCATCTCGCGCCCCTGGTCGAGGGACGCAACGCCCTGGACATCCCCGCCGCGCACGAGGCGATGTCCCGCGCGATCCGCAACGCGGGCCGCCCGGGCGTCGCCGCCTGCGCGATCTCCGCGCTGGACATCGCCCTGTGGGACCTCAAGGCCCGCCTCCTCGAACTGCCCCTGGCCCGGCTGCTGGGCATCTGCCGGGAAGACGTCCCGGTCTACGGCAGCGGAGGCTTCACCACGTACCACGACACGCATCTGGCCGCGCAGTTGAACGGCTGGGTGCACGGCCAGCAGATCCCGCGGGTGAAGATCAAGATCGGCGAGGACTGGGGCCGCGCGGTCCTGCGCGACCTCTCCCGCGTCGAAGCGGCCCGCCAAGTGATCGGCGCCGAGGCCGAGTTGTACGTCGACGCCAACGGCGCCTACACCCGAAAGCAGGCGGTCCGCGTGGGCCGGGCCCTCGCCGAGCACGGCGTCGGCTGGTTCGAGGAGCCGGTGTCCTCGGACGACCTGACGGGCCTGCGCCTGATCCGCGACGCCTTGCCGTGCGACATCACGGCCGGCGAATACGGCTACGACCTCCCGTACTTCGCCCGCATGATCGCCGCGGGCGCGGTCGACTGCCTCCAGATCGACGCGACCCGCTGCGGCGGCCTGACCGAGTTCCTGCGCGCCGCCGCCCTGGCCCAGGCCCACGGCCTGCAGGTCTCGGCCCACTGCGCACCGCACGCCCACGCCGCCGCGTGCGCCGCGATCCCCAACCTCCGCCACATCGAGTGGTTCCACGACCACGTCCGCATCGAGGACATGTTCTTCGACGGCGCCCTGGACCCGAGGGGCGGCACGGTGACCCCGACGCAGGGTATCGGTCACGGGCTGACGCTTAGGGCGGAGGATGTGCAGGAGTACCGGGTCGCCTAGGCCAGGCCCGACAGAGCCCCTATCGGCGAACCAGGCGGCTCAGCCGTCGTGCCGCGAGCACACCGGCGCCGAGCGTGAGTGCCTGTCCCATCCGGCCGCGATTCCGCGAGAGCCACTCCTGTGAGCTGCCCCGATGGGACTCGTCGTCGAAACGCCCGTGCGCCCCGAAGTCACGTCCCCGCGCCCCGTCCGCCGGTGTCCACAGGTTCCCCGGACCCGGCTGTTCGCCCTCGTCCTGCTGTGCCTCGAAACCGGTCTTCGCCAGATAGCGGTCCAGCAGGCCGGGAACGACCGCGTTGGCCACCAGTGTCGCGACCGTGGAGCCCCCCACCCAGTACTCCCGCCGCCGTCCGTGGCCGGCCGCATGCACGATCGCCCGTGCGGCGACCTCGGGCTGGTACACCGGCGCCACCGGCCGGGCCCGCCCCGGGAGTCGGTTCAACACCCAGTCGAACTGCGGGGTGCTGACAGCCGGCAGCTGCACCATCGTCGTACGCACCCGGCTGCCCTCGCGCAGCAGCTCGCACCGCAGTGACTCTCCCCCACTGCCATGTGGTGCAGGGCGGCCCGGGTGCCGAACACATAGCCCAGGTACGTCACTTCGGTCACCCGCCGGAACTCGTCCGGGGTGATCTCGGTGAACGGCGCGTAGATGCCGGCGAAGGCGTTGTTGACCCAGACGTCGATGCGCCCATGGGGGTCCCCCACGCCCTTAAGGCAGTGGGGGAGCGTCGACGACCTTCTGCGCCGCGTCGTCGACGGCCTTCGCGTCGGCCATGTCCACGCTCACGACCAGGGCCTCACCACCGGCCCGCTGCACCTCGTCCGCCGCCCCGGCGAGGCCCTCACGCCCCCCGGGCCAGCAGGGCGACCCAGTCGCCCCGCGCGGCGAAGGCGAGGGCCGCGGCCCGGCCGACGCCGCCGCTGGCCCCCGTCACCACGACGGCCCTGCCACGTCCCGGCAGGGCGGTCTCCCACGGCCCGCGCACGCGCATCACGCCCGGTGGTGCGGCTGCTCGGGGTCGATGTCGTCCGGATGCGGCGTCCGCGCGTCGGGCATGTCCGGCGTCACCGCGCCGGACACTCCCGTCCCGGGCGGGCCGGGCGGCATCGGCGGGTACGGCAGACCGAGGCCGCCCGGCGGGGCGGCCGGGGCCGTGCCGCCGACGGTGCGTCCATGGGCGGCGGCCGGCTCGGCCTCGTGCTCCGGTGTCGGCCGGGACGCCGACGGGCGTGCCGCGCTCCGCAGCACATACGCCACGGCGCCGAGAATGACCGCGGTGATCAGCGCGGCGGCCCAGTCCGGCAGCCCGGTGGCGAGGCCCAGCCCCAGGGCGAGCGCGAGGGCGGCGCCCGCGTACAGGGCGACGGCGCCGGAGCCGGCGTACAGCATGGCCCGGCGGCGTTGCCGGCGCGTCTGCTCGCGCAGTTCGTCCCGCACGGTCTCGCGCGCCACCTGCGCCAGCTCGTCGACCAGTTCCTTGTCCAGGTGCTCAAGATGATCCAAGCGGTTCATGGCCGCCGAGTACCCGTACGCGCGTACGGGTAACGCGCTCGGTCACGCTCCGGTACCGGCGCGTGAGCCACCGCCGGAGTGAGGGGATCGCGTGAAACGATCTCCCTCTGCGAGCGCCCCCAACTAGGCTCGTCCGCATGGAGATTCTGGGAACCACGCTGCGCGTATGCGTCGACGACCTGGAGAGGGCAGTCCCCTTCTACGAGCGCCTCGCGGGCGGCACAGCCCTCCGCTTCGAACGCGGTGGCGTGCAGGTGGCCGCGATCGGCTGCTTCCTGCTGATGAGCGGCCCCGAGGCCGAGCTGGAGGTGCTGCGCAAGGTCGCGGCCACGATCGCCGTCAAGGACGTCGACGAGGCCCACCGGGTGCTCAGCGAGCTGGGCGCGCACATCATCGCGGGTCCGGTGCCGACGCCGGTGGGCCGCAATCTGATCGCCATGCATCCGGACGGGGCGATCTACGAGTACGTGGACCGTCAGGGATCGGCGTCGTAGCTGAGGCCGTCCGGAGTCTTCAGGCCGGCGAGCTCGGCACGCGATCAGGATCGACGTCGAGCGCGCATCTCGGCGGTGACGGCCCACCGCTGATGGTCGCGCCAGGCCCCGTCGATGAAGAGCATGCTCGGCGAGAAGCCCTCCAGGCGGAAGCCGCAGGCGCGGGCGAGGGCGATCGAGGCGGTGTTGGCGGGCTGGACGTTGATCTCCAGCCGGTGCAGCCGCATCGGCCCGAAGGCGTGGCCCACCACCAGGTCCAGGCCCTCCCGCATCAGGCCCCGCCCGGCCGCGTGGGCGAAGGCGCCGTAACCGAGGGCCCCGCTCTGGAAGGCGCCCGCGACGATGTTGTTGATGTTGATGAACCCGGCGATCCCGCCGCCGTCGTCCTTCGCGCAGACCAGGAACCCCGCCTTGGTCGGATCCTCGATCAGCCGCCCCGCGTAGGCGGCGTACGCGGCGGCGCTGTCCGGCGGGAAGAGCCACGGCTGATGCAGTTCCTTGCTCTCCCGGACACGCGCGGTGAACTCACCACCGTCCTGGTAGGTGAAGTGGCGTATGCCCACGCGAGGGCCTTCGGCGAGATAACGGGACGCGGGATGAGGCATTCCGCCAGCCTACGACTGCGCCCTAACGACGCCGGCCCATGAAGAGCGCACCGCACAGCGCCCCGATGACGCCCGTGCCGAGCAGCGCCAGCCACAGCGGCATCGTCACCTCGGGAATCAGCAGCCGGATCTCGGTGTCGCGGGTGTTCTCGAAGATGAAGATCAGCGCGAGGGCGACGAGCACCAGCACGGCGACCCTGGCGGGGGTCAGCGCCTCGCGCAGGCCACCCCACCGCCCGCCGCCCCTCCCGCCGATCTTCGAAGACTTCGCGGTCATATGACAAGAATGCTCCCGAGCGCGCGCTCACGCACGGTGAGCGGCCGGCAGTGCCCTCAGCCGACGACCGGCAGCCGGAGCACCCCCGTCTCCCCGGGCGCGCTGACCACCGTCACCTGCTTGATCCCCCGGTTCCCGAAGTACGCGTCGTCACTCGCGGCGATCACGAACCGCAGCCGGTGCCCCTTCTCGTACCGGTGCACGATCCCCGGCAGGGTCACGGTGAAGCTCTTCGTGACGTCGGGCACGCGGACCGGTGCGACCAGCCGGTGCACCAGCGTCTGCTTGCCGTCGGGCGCGACGTCGTACAGCTTGGCGAACAGGACGAGCTTGTCGGCGGCGTCCTGCGAGTGCTGGGCCCGCTCGGCCTTCGGGGAGACGACCTTCAGCGTGGCCCGGGGGGCGCCGACGACGTCGGTGGTGCGCGCGAGCGGCTCGCTGGTCCAGCCGAGGTAGGTGCCCGGGGTGTCGTACGGCGCCGGGTCCGGCAGCCCGAGGACCCCGTACAGCGAGCTCTCCGAATGGCTCGTGGAGACGAGCCAGTTGGTGTACGTACGGCTGCCGCGCGCGACCTTGCCTCGGTTGTCGACGAGCTTGCCGTCGCCGGAGAGGTAGAGGGTCCGGCTGAGCGCGGGGACGCGGTCGGCGGTGGCGTACGTACCGTTGGGGTCGGTGATCCAGTCGCGGTAATAGGCGAAGGCCGGCCCGGTGTCGACGTTCTTCTTCCCCAGGTAGCGGTCGAACCAGGCGAGGATGCGGCGGCCGACGTAGCTGGTCTCCAGGTTGCCCTGGCCGAGGTTGAGTTCACCGGCGGCCGGGTCGCTGATGCCGCCGCTGTGCCCCCAGGACTGCCAGATCATCTTCGTCGCGGTCCCCTGGCCCTTGAGCGTCTTGTACGTCGCTGTCGCCTCGTTGAGGTTGAAGAGGCTGTCGGCCTGGCCCTGGACGAGGAGGGTGGGTGCCTTGACGCGGTTCAGGTACGACACCGGCGAGACACTGCGCGCGTAGGCGAGCAGTTCGGCGGTCTGCTTCGCCGGGTAACGGCCGGAGTTGAGGGTGCGGACGGTGTCGCAGGCCTTGGTGACGAAGTGCAGGCAGGCCAGGGAGTTGATGCGGGAGGGGTCGAGGTTCGGTTCCAGCAGGGGCTGGCCCTCGCCGATGAGGTAGAAGCCGTTGGCCCACTGCCATTTGAAGGCGCCGGGCACGCTGCCGCTGCCGACGGCGTTGTTCGGGTCGAGGGAGTAGGCCAGGTCGTTCCAGGTGATCATCGGCACCAGGGCGTCGAGGCGCTGGTCGACCGCGGCCGTGGCCAGCTGGATGGCCCCGCCGTAGGAGCCGCCCACCATGCCGACGCGCGGGTCGCCGGGGGCGTCGAGGGTGACGAAGTCGGCCTTCGTGCCGTCGTCGGCGGCGCGTGTGCCGCCCAGGAAGTCGACCAGCCGTGCGGCGGCGACACCGTCGATGGTGGGGTCGTCGAGCGAGATCAGGCAGCCGGACCTGCCGAAGCCGAGCCCCGAGTAGACGAGGGAGACGTACCCGCGCTGGGCGAAGGCCTTGCCGATGGCGTCGGTCGAGCCGTCGGACTTGCTGCCGCCGAAGCCGTTGGTGGCGAGGACGGCGGGCGCGAGGTGGGCGCGGTCCACGCCCGCGGGCCGGTACAGGTCGGCGTCGACGGTGCAGGTGCGGCCGCCTGCCTGGACGGTGAACTTCAGGGCGGTGACGGTGAACTGGCCGGTCGCGGCGGCGGCCGGAGCCGTGAGCGCGAGGGGTGCGGTGAGCGTGGCGCCGAGGACGAGGGCGAGTGGGGCTCGGAATCTGGGCAACCGACGGGACACAAGGACCTCCACACTGAGGCACGCTGGGTAACAGCCCTGCTTACCGACCAGTAAGTACTGGCCGGTTGTCATGGTGTGACACGTGTCAGACGAGGTCAATCGCCGTGACGGAGGTTTCTTGACGGAGATTCAGTGGAGGTGGGTCAGGTGAGGGCGGGCTCGTCGAGGGTCAAGGTCCCCGCGTCGGCGTCGAGTTCGGCGCCCACCCCGAAGGGAATCGTCAGCGCCCCTTCACCGTGCCCGAACCCGAACTCCTCCACAACGGGCACACCGAGGCCACCCAGTCGGTCCAGGAGCAGCGCACGCACCCGCTCGTACGGCTCGCACTCCTGCCACGACCCGAGCAGCACCCCGCGCACGCCGTCGAACAGGCCGGCGCGCAGGAGTTGGGTGAGGTAGCGGTCGAGCCGGTACGTCTCCTCGCCCACGTCCTCCAGGCACAGCAGGCCGCCGCGTGCGGAGGTCCTGGCATGCGGGGTGCCCGCCTCGGCGGCGAGCAGGCAGAGGCAGCCGCCGAGCGTGACGCCGCGCGCCCGGCCGGGGACCAGCGCGGAGCCGCCGGTGGAGGTGATCGTGCGGACCGACTCCGGCGCGAACAGGGTGGCCTTCAGATGCTCCTGCGCCCGCGCGTTCTTGATGAAGTCGACGCCCGCCGCCATCGGCCCGTAGAGCGTGGCCAGACCCAGCCGAGCGGCGAACGCCTCGTGCAGCACGGTGATGTCGCTGAAGCCGACGAACACCTTCGGTCCGGCCGCCCGCATCGCCTCCCAGTCGAGCAGGTCGATCATCCGCTGCACTCCGTACCCGCCCCGGGCGCACAGCACCGCGTCCACGGACGGATCGCACCAGGCGGCCCGCAGGTCGGCGGCCCGGTCGGCGTCCGTGCCCGCCAGATAGTCGAACTCGCCGTGCCGGTCCAGCACATGGGACGCCACCACCGGGTCGAGGTCCCAGCCGCGCAGCACGTCGAGCCCGGCCTGCAGCCGCTCCTCGGGCACGGGCCCGCTGGGGGCGACGACGGCCACGCGGGCGCCGGGAGCGAGTCGGGACGGCCGTACGAGTGGCCGTACGGGCGCCTTCACTTGGCGAGCTCCAGCTTCGGGATCCCGGGCGGGTTCAGCCCGAAGACCTGGGCGTACAGGGAGAGTTCGGCCTCCAGGACACGGATCATCGTCTCCGCCCGCCGGAATCCGTGGCCCTCCCCCTCGAAGGCGATGTAGGCGTGCGGTACCCGGCGGCCCTCCAGGCGGGCCAGGAACCGCTCGCACTGGGAGGGAGGGCAGATGACGTCGTCCAGGCCCTGCAGCAGCAGGAAGGGCGCGGTGAGTCGGTCGGCGTGCGCGGCGGGTGAGCGTTCCGCGTAGCGTGCCGGTACCTCGGCGAGCGGTCCGACCAGGGTCTCCAGGTACTGCGACTCGAGGTCGTGGGTCTCTCCGGCGCCCCAGCCGGCCAGGTCGAGGATGGGGTAGAGGATCGTGCCGCAGGCGTAGACGTCGGTCGTGGTGAGCGACGCGGCCGCGGTCCAGCCGCCCGCGCTGCCGCCGCGGATGGCGAGCCGGTCGCGGTCGGCGGTGCCCTCGTCGGCGAGGGCGAGCGCGACGGCCGCGCAGTCCTCGACGTCGACCACGCCCCACTGCTCGCGCAGCCGGTCGCGGTAGGCCCTGCCGTAGCCGGTGGAGCCGCCGTAGTTGACCTCCGCGACCCCGATGCCGCGCGAGGTGAAGTAGGCGATGGCCAGGTCGAGCACGAGGGGTGCCCGTGAGGTGGGGCCGCCGTGCGCCCAGACGACGTACGGCGGCGGTGTGCCGCCGGGGGCGACGCAGCCGGGGTTGTGGGGCGGGTAGATGTGCGCGTGGATCTCGTCTCCGGCGGGGCCGGTGAAGGTGCGGATCTGCGGTTCGGGGTAGTAGGCGGGGTCGACGGCGTCGTCGTGCTCGGCGCCGATGACCCGGGCCCGGCCCGTACAGGTGTCGAGCTCGATCACCTCGTGCGCGCTGCGGGGGCTGGCGCCGACGGCGACGACCCTCTCGCCGTGTACCGCGAGGGTGGGCTCGAACTCCGTCCAGGGGCCCGCCGCGTCGACGATCTCGCCGGTCTCCGGGTCGAGGATCCCGAGGGCGGTCGACCCGCGGCCGTGCACGACGGCGATCAGTGCGCCGGCCAGCGGGGCGAACCAGCGCAGGCCCGGCTTCCACAGCGGCCCGCCGAACTCCTCCTCGCGCGGGCACAGGGGTTCGCCGTCGCGGTAGAGGTTCCACCAGCCGCTGCGGTCGCTCGCGTACAGCAACCGGCCGTCCTGCGACCAGTCCACCTGCGCGATGGACTCCTGCGGGCCCCCGGCGACGGCCCGCGGGCCGCCGAGCGTGCCGTCGGCGCCGACCTCCGCGACCAGCAGCTCCGTACCGTCCCACGGCATCCGCGGATGGTCCCAGACGAGCCACGCCGCGTGCCGCCCGTCGGGCGAGATCCGCGGCCCGGTGACGAACCGGTGCCGGTCGTCGGTGAGTTCGCGTACGGCGTCCCGGTGCTGGGCCGCCGAGCCGTCCAGCGGGACAGCCGCCAGGACGCGTCGCACATCGGTGGGCCCGTCTCCCGTGAATTCCTCCATTACGCACCACACTTCACCGAGTTCGAGCCGCACCTGCGGTTCCACCCAGCGCAGTCCACCGCCCACGGCGGACACGGGAGTGAGCGGACGCGGCTCGCCGCCCTCCTCGTACCGGTAGAGCCGCTGATCGGCGAAGTTGACGAAGACGACGAGCGGCCGGCCGTCGACCAGCATCCCCGCCCAGGGCTGTCCGCCGTACTCGACGACCCGGCTGCGCACGTTCCACGGAGCGGGCAGCACCGACTCCTCCCGGCCGTCGGCCCACCGCCGCACGAGTGTGCGCCGCCCGCCTTCCGCGGGCCGAGCCTCGGTCCACCACGCCTCGTCGCCGACGAAGCCCACGTACTCGGGATGCCCGTCGTGTGTGGCGGCGAGGGCCGCGTCGATGGGCGAGGGCCAGGAACCATACGCCAGCGTCCGCACTGTCTGTCTCAACTCCCCTAAGCCGTCCGCAGAAACCGGTCGAGGACACGGACGCCGAAATGCAGCGCCTCCACCGGCACCCGCTCGTCGACGCCGTGGAACATGGCCCCGTAGTCGTAGCCGTCCGGCAGCTTCAGCGGGGAGAAGCCGTAGCCGGTGATGCCGAGCCGGGAGAACTGCTTGGCGTCCGTGCCGCCGGGCATGCAGTACGGCACGACGTGCCCCTCGGGCGCGAACTCCTCGACGGCGGCGCGCATCCTGGCGTACGTCGGCGAGTCCACCGGCGACTGGAGCGCCACCTCGCGATGGTGGAACTCCCACTCCACGTGGGGCCCGGTGAGTTCGTCGAGGGTGGCGTCGAACTCGTCCTCCATGCCGGGCAGACAGCGGCCGTCGACGTAGGCCACGGCCTCGCCCGGGATGACGTTGACCTTGTAACCGGCTTCCAGCATCGTCGGGTTGGCGCTGTTGCGGACGGTCGCCTCGACGAGCCCGGCCGCCGGGCCGAGCTTCTCCAGCAGGCCGTCCACGTCGTCCAGGTCGGCCTCCAGGCCGTACAGCGCGGCGAGTTCGGTGAGGGCGGCACGGACCGTCGGGGTCAGCCGCAGCGGCCACTCGTGGGCGCCGATCCGGGTGACGGCGGCGGCGAGGCGGGTGACCGCGTTCTCCCGGTTGGGCCTGGAGCCGTGCGCGGCCCGCCCGCGTGCCGTGAGCTTGACCCAGCCGGTGCCGCGCTCCCCGGCCGCGATGGGATAGATCTGCCGCCCGCCACCGTCGTGGAAGGTGAAGGCACCGGCCTCGCTGATGCCCTCGGTGCAGCCCTCGAAGAGCCCCGCATGCCGGTCGGCGAGAAATCCGGAGCCGTCCTCGGCGCTCGCCTCCTCGTCGGCGGTGAACGCGATCACGACATCCCGCCGGGGCCGCACGCCTTCCCGCGCCCAGCCCCGGACGACCGCGAGGACCATCGCGTCCATGTTCTTCATGTCGACCGCGCCCCGGCCCCAGACGACCCCGTCGCGGATCTCCCCGGAGAAGGGGTGCACGCTCCACTCGGCGGCCTGCGCGGGCACCACGTCCAGGTGGCCGTGGACGAGCAGCGCGTCCGCCGAGGGGTCGGTGCCCTCGACGCGGGCGACGACGTTCGTACGGCCGCTCGTGCGCTCCAGCAGGGTGGGCTCCAGGCCCGCCTCGGCCAGCCGCGCGGCGGCGTACTCGGCGGCGGGCCGCTCCTGGCAGTCGCCGCCGCCCCGGTTGGTCGTGTCGATGCGGATGAGGTCGGAGGTGAACGTCACGACCTCGTCCAGTGCCTGCCCGTCAGCCATACTGCTCCTCCACCGCGGCCGAGACGATCGTGGTCACTGCCTTGAAGGTACGGATCGACTCGTACATCCGCTCGCTGGTGTACGCCACCTTCCGCTCCCCGATCCGTTCGACACCGGGGACGACGGTGGCGGCCATGGCGAGATGCTCGGCGTCGAACTCGACGGCGACGGTGAAGGGGCCGCCGCTCACCGGCTCCTGACGGACCGCCAGCGCGGCCGCCTCCTTGGCGGCGGCCCGGATGTCCGCGGCGGTCCTGGCCGGCGTACGGCACACGGCCGCGTACCGTGAGACGTGGTCCTTGACGGCGACCTTCAACGCCCCGGGCGCGTATCCGAGCGCGTCCTCGCAGGCCACGTCGTCGCCGGTGACGAGCACGACGGGCACGCCGTACTCGGCGACGACGTGCGCGTTCAGCAGCCCCTCGCTCGCCCGTACGTCGTTCAGCCACACCCCGGTGATGGAGTTGGCGAGGTAGGTGTGTGCGAGGACGCCCTCCATACCGGCGCCCGCGTGGTAGCCGACGAAGGCGATGCCGTCGACGTCGCCGTGCTGCACGCCCTCGACCATGGACAGCGCCTTGTGCCGGCCGGTGAGCATCTCCGCCCGCTCGTCGAGCCGCTCCAGCAGGAGGTTGCGCATGGTCCAGTGCGCCTCGTTGATGACGACCTCGTAGGCACCGCCGTCGAAGAAGCCCAGCACCGCGGCATTGACGTCCGAGGTGAACATCCCCCGGCACCGCTCCCACTGCGGCGTCCCGGGCAGCACGTCGGCCGGCCAGGTCACGCCGGTGGCGCCCTCCATGTCGGCGCTGATGAGGATCTTCATACCAGGCCCTGTCCTCTCCGGGTCAGAGAGCCGGCCGCCACGGCTCGGTGACATCAATGATCGACATCGGTTTCGTCGGCGAGGGCAGCGTGAGTGTAGACCGACATCGTCGTGTCGACGTGGCTTTGCCCCAGGATGGCCTGAGTCCGGCGCTCGGCGCCGCGTCAGAGCTCCGTTTCCAGCGAGTAGCTCAGCTCGCCGACACCGACGGGCGTCCAGGCGGCCCGCGGTTCGTCCTTGGTCCGGGCGACGTAGCGGCTGCGACGGGTGCCGGATGTGCGGGCCACGCGTACGACGCTGCAGGTCTGGTCCTCGATGAGGGCCAGCCGCACGTCCACGTCGCCGGATCGCCAGGCGTTCTCGTACGCGACCAGCAGGTGGGTGAGCGTCTTGGGCTGCATGACGTCGAAGGCCGGCGCCCACGGCGGCTCGCCCCAGTAGATCTCACCGACGACGCCGTCGGGCCAGGTGATGAAGAGGAACGTGGCCCGGATGTCGTTGTGGGCGGTGGCGACGTCGGTGGCGTAGAACTGCTCGATCTCCGCCGAGGTGCAGGCGGTCCTGAGCCGCAGCGTCCCGTCCGGGTTCGTCAGGAGGACCGCGTCGTTCTGGTCCCAGGCCGTCGTCGCCGTGTGCGGCGACACCACGTCCTGCGCGTCCTGGACGGAGGACCCCACGAGAACGCTCTCGTCCGCTGCCCCGCTCCCCGACGAACCGCCGGACCCCGAGGCGTCGCCGCCCTCGCGGCCGACCGCCCACGTCGCGCCCAGCGCGCCGATGAGCCCCACATTCGCCCTGCGTGTCAGGTCGCCCCGGGCGAGGAGAATCCTCATGTCCCATCAGGCGAACGCCACTTTCGCGCCCCCGAGGCGCGCTTGTCAGCCACCCTGTACGGGCACTACTGTCACCACGCCTTGGTGAACGGGAAATCCGGTGTGATGCCGGTGCGGCCCTCGCCACTGTGAATCGGGAAGTCCGGCTCCGGCCCTCACGGGCAGCCACTGGGTCCTTCGGGACCCGGGAAGGCGGAGCACGGGCGGTGGTACCCGTCAGCCAGGAGACCGGCCAAGGCGCGTCAACCATCCACGAGGTGCTGGAGAGGGTCTGCTGAGCCATGCACATAGCCGAGGGTTTCCTACCTCCGGCGCACGCGGTCGCCTGGGGCGTCGCGTCCGCGCCATTCGTCGTCCACGGAGTCAAGTCACTCACCCGTGAGGTCAGGGAGCACCCCGAGAGCACACTGCTCCTCGGCGCGTCCGGAGCCTTCACGTTCGTCCTGTCCGCGCTGAAGCTGCCCTCGGTGACCGGCAGCTGCTCGCATCCCACCGGCACCGGCCTCGGCGCCATCCTGTTCCGGCCGCCGATCATGGCGGTCCTGGGCACCATCACTCTGCTCTTCCAGGCGCTGCTGCTCGCGCACGGCGGCCTGACCACGCTCGGCGCCAACGTCTTCTCGATGGCGATCGTCGGGCCCTGGGCCGGATACGCCCTCTACAAACTGCTGCGGCGGTACGGCGTACCGCTGATGGTGGCGGTGTTCTTCGGGGCGTTCGTCGCCGACCTGTCCACCTACTGCGTCACCAGCGTCCAGCTCGCGCTCGCCTTCCCCGACCCGAGCAGCGGATTCCTGGGCGCGCTCGGCAAGTTCGGCTCCATCTTCGCCGTCACCCAGATCCCCCTCGCGGTGAGCGAGGGCCTGCTCACGGTGCTCGTGATGCGGCTGCTGGTGCAGTCCAGCAAGGGGGAACTGACCCGGCTGGGCGTGCTCCTCACCAAGAAGCAGTCCGGGACCGAGACCGAGACCGAGGCGGTGGGCCGATGAGCAGGAACACGAAGATCAACCTGTTGCTGCTGCTCGTCGTGGCCGCCCTCGCCGTGCTGCCGCTGGCCCTCGGCCTCGGCGACCACAAGGAGCAGCCGTTCACGGGCGCCGACGGCGAGGCGGAGTCCGCGATCAGCGAGATCGAGCCGGACTACAAGCCGTGGTTCTCGCCGCTGTACGAGCCGCCGTCCGGTGAGATCGAGTCGGGCCTGTTCTCCCTCCAGGCGGCCCTCGGCTCCGGTGTCCTCGCCTACTACTTCGGCCTGCGGCGGGGGCGGCGGCAGGGTGAGCAGCGGGCGCTGGAACGGGAGCCGGAGACCGAGAGCGTGCCCAGCGGCACCTCGGGGAAGTCCCCCGCAGAACAGGACTGAGCCCGCGTGCTGCCGATCGACGCGGCGGCGCACAGCAGTCGCTGGCGCCGCCGTCACCCCGTGGACAAGGCCGTGCTCGGGCTCGGTCTCACCGTGCTCGCGATCTCACTGCCGCCCTGGCCGGGCGCGGCCCTGGTGCTCCTGACGTCTCTCGTGGTGCTGCTGGGGCCGGCGGGCGTGCCTGGCCGCCGACTGTGGCGTGCCTACCGTGTGCCGTTGGGCTTCTGCGTGACCGGCGCGGTCACGTTGCTCGTCCAGGTCAGCGGGCCGGAGGGCTTCGTGTCCCTCGCCGACGACGGTCCGCTGCGCGCCGGTGAGCTGCTGCTGCGGACCTCGGCCGCCTCGCTCGGGGTACTGCTGTTCGCCTTCACCACCCCGATGTCCGACCTGCTGCCCCGCCTGGTGAAGGCCGGGGTGCCCGCGCCCGTCGTCGACGTCGCCCTGGTGACGTATCGCATGAGCTTCCTGCTGCTGGACTCGATGCGCCGGATCCGGGAGGCCCAGGCGGCCCGGCTCGGGCATGCCGGCCGGGCCGCGGAGTGGCGTTCCCTGGCCGGGCTCGGGGCCACCGCGTTCGTACGGGCCTTCGACCGGGCCACCCGGCTCCAGGCCGGGCTTGCCGGGCGCGGCTACGACGGCACCCTGCGCGTCCTGGTGCCCGAGGCCCGGGTCTCCGTCCGCTTCACGGCCGCGAGTTGCGCACTCCTCGCAGCGCTGGCCGCCGTCACCCTCGTACTGGAAAGGGCCCTGCCATGAGCGAGCCCACCGCACTGGTCGCCCTGCGGGGCGCGTCCTACGCCTACGAGGACGGCCCCGTCGTCCTCAGCGACCTCGACTTCGACGTCCGCGAGGGGCGCGCGCTGGCGCTGCTCGGCCGCAACGGCAGCGGCAAGACCACGCTGATGCGGCTGCTCAGCGGCGGACTGCGCCCGCACGACGGGCGGTTGACGGTGGAGGGCGTGCCGGTCACGTACGACCGCAAGGGGCTGACCCGGCTGCGTACGACCGTGCAGTTGGTGGTGCAGGACCCCGACGACCAGCTCTTCGCCGCGTCCGTCGCCCAGGACGTCTCGTTCGGCCCGCTGAACCTCGGTCTGCCCGATGTCGAGGTGCGCGCGCGGGTCGACGAGGCGCTCGCCGCCCTGGACATCACCGCGCTGGCCGACCGGCCGACGCACCTGCTGTCGTACGGGCAGCGCAAGCGGACGGCCATCGCGGGGGCCGTCGCGATGCGGCCGCGTGTGCTGATCCTGGACGAACCGACCGCCGGTCTCGACCCGGACGGACAGGAGCGTCTGCTCGCCACCCTCGACGGGTTGCGTGCGAGGGGCACCACGGTGGTCATGGCCACCCACGACGTCGACCTGGCTCTGCGCTGGGCGGACGACGCGGCGCTGCTCACCCCGTCCGGTGCACGTACCGGTCCGGCGCCCGCGATGCTGGCCCGCACCGATCTCCTGCACCAGGCCGGCCTGCGGCTGCCGTGGGGGGTGGCGGCGGCCCGACTCCTGTGCTCGCACGGCCTGTTGACCGAGTCGGCGGCCGGTCCGCGCACCGCCGAGGACCTGGCCGCCCTCGTCTCGGAGGCGACATATGACCGCTGAAAGCCATCAATGACTCATATTTTCTCTCACTCCCTGTTCCATGGGTCGACGTACGACGGGAGTTCGGGGAGTGAGGGAACATGGCCAAGGACGTCGCGGATCCGGGCCCACCGCGGTCCGCCGGCTTGAAGCCCGATGCGATCGGGTTCGTCGACGCGCTCGTCATCGGGCTCAACTCCACCTCCCCGGCGTACTCGGTCGCGGCGGTCATCGGCCCGGTCGTGGCGCTGGTGGGGATCTACGCGCCCGGCGTGATGCTGGCGTCGTTCGTGCCCATGCTGCTGATCGCCTCGGCCTTCTCCTACCTCAACAAGGCCGACCAGGACTGCGGCACCACCTTCTCCTGGGTCACCCGGGCCATGGGGCCGTGGGCCGGGTGGCTCGGCGGCTGGGCCATCACGATGACCGGGGTGCTGGTCGTCGGATCGCTGGCGGACATCGCCGTGACCTTCGCCCTGCTCGCCTTCGGCCTCGACAGCTGGGCCGAGAACGACGCGGTACGCCGGCTGCTCACGGCGCTGGTCATCCTGCTGATGACGGCCGTGTGTGTCATCGGCACCGAGGTGTCGGCGAAGGTGCAGAACGTCCTGATCATCGCCCAGGTCGTCTGTCTGCTCGCCTTCGCCGTGGTGGCGCTGTACCGGGTCTACGCCGACACCGGCACGCTCGGCTCCGTCGAACCGTCGATCGGCTGGCTGGACCCCTTCGGAGCCGGCGGGGCGTCCCTGACCGGGGCCCTGCTGCTCGGCGTGTTCATCTACTGGGGCTGGGAGTCGGCCGTCAATCTCACCGAGGAGGTCGAGGACTCCGCCACCGCTCCCGGCAGGGCGGCCGTGTGGTCGACGGTCATTCTGCTGGTGACCTATGTGGCGGTGGGCTTCGCGGTGGTCGCCTATGCCGGAACCGCCTACCTGGCCGAGAACGCGGCGGAGGAGGAGTTCGTCTTCGCCCTGCTCGCCGGCGAGGTGATGGGCGGCTGGGACTGGGTGGTCCTGCTCTCGGTCTCGACGTCCGCGCTCGCGTCGACACAGACGACGATCATCCCGGCGTCCCGCACAGCGCTGTCGATGGCGCGCCGTCGTGCGCTGCCCGCGCGTTTCGCCCGCGTCCACCCGCGCTTCCGCACCCCGGACGTGAGCACGTGGTGGGTCGCCGCCATCGCCATCGCCTGGTATCTCGCCGTCAACGAGATCAGCGCCAACGCGCTGTTCGACTCGCTCACCGCGCTCTCGCTGCTGATCGCGTTCTACTACGCGCTCACCGGAGTCGCCTGCGCCGTGTACTACCGGCGCCAACTCACCAGCAGCGTCCACCACTTCGTTCTCATCGGTCTCGGCCCGCTCGTCGGCGCCGGGCTGCTGGCATGGCTGCTGGTGGAATCGGTCATCGACATGTCCGACCCCGCCAACTCCTACAGCGGCGACTCGTGGTTCGGACTCGGTCCCCCACTCGTCATCGGCATCGGCATCACCGCCACGGGCGTACTCCTCATGGTCGTGTGGCGGCTGGTGGCTCCCGCCTTCTGGTCGGAACGCCCCGGTGTGGTCGACCCGTAAGCTCTCAGGTCGCCGTCGCCGCTGCCGCCGCCCGCCCCGCCGCGCTGCCGGAGAACAGGCAACCGCCGAGGAAGGTGCCTCTAGGGGCCGGAGCGGCAGCCGTGCACGCCGCCACCGCCGAAGCCGGCGACCTCTCCGGCGGCGTACAGCCCGGAGATCGGCGTGCCGGAGGCGTCCAGGACCCGGCCGGAGAGGTCGGTCTGGAGGCCGCCGAGGGTCTTGCGGGTGAGGATGTTGAGGCGTACGGCGATCAAAGGGCCCGCGCTCCGGCCCGCCCGGCTCGCCACCCCGTCGAAGTCGCCGACGACGGTGGGAGCTGGGCTTGCCGCGGGCCGCGTCGCTGGGCTCCGGGACGGCTCCGCGTACGCCGGTGACGGCACCGCCCGTGACGATCAACTCGTCCACCCGGTGGCGGAACCTGAAGGTCACCAGCCCGTCCGCCACGGCCGCCCGCACCTTCTTCTCGAACGGCTCGACCACGGCCGGCCCGGTGCCCCAGGTGACATGGAAGCGCGGCACCGAGTTGCCGTGCCCGTCCGCGAGCCCGCCGCCGCGCTCGGCCCAGCCGACGATCGGGAACCACTGCCCATGCCGAGCCGGGCGAGCCAGGCCCGCTTCTCCTCGGAGGCGAAATCCACATACGCCTCCGCCCACTGGTAGGCCCAGCGGTCCTGCCCCGACGGGTCGGAGATCCCGCGGTCGAAGCCGGCCGTGCCCAGCCAGTCCTGCCGGGCGAGGTCGTGCGAGCCCTTGATGCCCATCACCCGCTGTTCCCCGGAGTCGACGAAGAACAGCCCGCCGAAGGACCAGAACGCCTGCCCGCCCAGACCGGCCTCCGGCTCCTGGTCCAGCAGCAGCACCTTGCGTCCCGCCGCCGCCAGTTCGGCCGTGGCGACCAGTCCCGCCAGGCCATGGCCGACCACGACGGCGTCCGCGTCCGACGCCGCGCCCGAGGCCGCGAAGGCCGGGACCGGCGCCTGCGCGAGGGGGCGACGGTAGCCGAGGGAGTCTCAGGGCCGCCAGATGCCGCCGCCCTCAACTCAACTCCCCTGCGCCGCCCGGAAGTTGACCTCAGGCCCGATGAAGGCGGTCGACCAGGATGTCGATCACCAACGGCGTCCGCGGCCCGAACCCCAGCAACACCCCGTCCTCCAGGTCCACGACCCGCCGGTTCATCCCCGCCGGCGTCTGGCCGATCCCCGGAATGTCGACCAGCCCGTCGATGCCGCCGACCGATTCCAACCCCTTGGTCATCATCAGGATCACATCCGGCCGCGCCCGCACCAGGGGCTCCAAGTTCGGCTCCGGCGGCACCTTCGACGTGAACATCTACGTCAAGGCCACCCTCGACGACGGCTCCGTCTGCGGCCAGGACGTCGACTGCGCGATCGTCACGCGTGCCGACCACTTCGACAGCAGCGACCGCAACTACGACGTGCACGTCCCGATCACCTTCCAGTAAGGGCGGGTAGCTCCGACCGGTCCACGGGCCGGCCCTCCGGCCGGCCCGTTCCGGCACGTCCGTCGACCGAGCACCCCATCCATCCGGCCGGGCCCCACCGGACGAGTGAGGAATCCTCCATGCAACTCAGACGCCCGGCGGCGCTCCTCGGCTCCGCCGTGCTCATGACCGCGTCCGTCGCCGCGGGCCCGGCCGCGCAGGCCTCCGACACACCGAAGACCGGAATCGGCGCGGGCGGCCAGAAACTCTCCGTCTCCGCCACCGCGAACCTGGACCCCGACGGCGAGACGCTCCACGTCACCGGCGAGGGCTACGACACCGCCAAGGCCATCTACGTCGCCCTGTGCCGGGACAACGGCGACGGCAAGATACCGAGCCCCTGCATCGGCGGCGCCGACGAGGACGGCAGCGGCAGCTCGTCGCAGTGGATCGTCCCCGAGGGCGACGAGTACGCAAGCGATCTCGCCCTCCACTGGGGCGCGGGCGGCACCTTCGACGTCGAGATCAAGGTGCGGGCCAAGGACGCGAGCGTCGACTGCCTCAGGTACGCCTGCTCGGTCGTCACCCGCGTCGACCACCGCAACGCCGGCGACCGCTCCCAGGACGTGCGCGTGCCCGTCACCTGGGAGGGCCAGGACACCGGTGGCGGCGACGACGGTGACGGTGACGGCGTGGACGTGCCGCCCGGCACGGTCGGCTACGTCCAGTCCGCCGCGTTCACCACCGCCGGACGCCCCCTGGACCTGCTGCTGCACCCGACTCCGGGAAGCTGTACGTCGGTTCGGACGAGATCGCCGACACCGCCGACGTGACCGAGCGGGGCCTGTACGTCCTCGATCCCAAGGACGGCAAGGTCCTCAGCCACATCTCCCAGGCCCCCGGCCTGAACGGCGCGATGGCCGCCCGTGCGGTCCGCCGGATCATCGGCCCGCTCGCCGGTGAGGGCGTGGTCTTCCACTACCCGCTGCGCGGCATCGGCACCGCCAAGGACGGCGACACGGCCGCACAGGGCCACTGGTACGACGGCGCATCCTTCACCGGCGTCGGGCAGGACACCGACACCTCCTCCGTGCTGGTGGCGGCCGGCCCCGAACTGCGCCGTGTCGACCTCGCCACCGGCACCGTGAAGAAGACGGTCACGCTCGAAGGCGGCAACCAGCTCGGTGTGGACGCCGCCCGGGGCGTGGCCTGGTCCATCGGCACCGCCGAGGACAAGCAGGTGCTGCGCCGGGTGGACACCACCACCTTCCAGGTCACCGCCACGACCGAAATCCCCGCGGACTCCTCCTACTTCGTCGAGACGGACCCGGCGACCGGCAACGTCTGGCTGGGCGACAGCACGTCAGTGCTCGTCCTCGACACGGACGGCAAGCAGCTGACCACGCTGACCGGCACGGACCGGCCCGTGGCGGCGGCCTTCGACCAGACCACCGGGCGGGCCTTCGTGCTGCGCGGGGACATCGCCGGCAGCGCGTCGGACGACGACGACGGCTCCCTGGAGATCCTGGACAGCGCGACCTTCCAGCAGGCGGCCGCGCCGGTCACCCTTGCGGGCAGCGACTCGAGCACCTACGCGGGCATCGCCGTCGCTCCCGGCGCCACATCCGTGTACGTCACCAAGTACACGACGAACGAGGTCGTCAAGCTCGACCTGCGCATGTCCCCGAAGGTGACCCAGTCCCCCACCGACCGGACCGTCGCCCCCGGCGACGAGGTCACGTTCGTCGCGGCGGCCGAGGGCACCCCGGAGCCGACCGTGAGCTGGCAGGTCAGCCCGGACGGCGGCCAGACCTGGTCGACGGTCGAGGGCGCGACGAAGAACGCGTACTCCTTCACCGCGAAGGCGGCGCAGGACGGCTACCAGTACCGCGCCGAGTTCGCGAACTCCGTGGGCACGACCCGTACGTCGCCGATCACCCTGACCGTCAAGGATTCCTCCGGCGACGGCGGCACCGGAGGCGGCGACGGCGAGGCCACCGAGCCGTCCGGCACCAGGACCGAGACCGGCCCCGAGGGCCAGCAGCTCACGGTCACCCCGGTCAACAACCTGGCCACCGAGAACCAGACGCTCAAGGTCACCGGCTCCGGCTACGACGTCGACAAGGGCATCTACGTCGCCCTGTGCGTCGACAACGGCGACGGCGAACTGCCCACGCCGTGCATAGGCGGCGTCGACATGAGCGGCGAGTCCCACTCCTCGGCCTGGATCTCCTCCGATCCGCCGGACTACGGCCAGGATCTCGCGACCCCGTACGGCGACGGCGGCTCCTTCGAGGTCGAGCTCACCGTCGACGCCAAGGACGAGTTCACGGACTGCTTCAAGGCCAAGTGCGTCCTCGCCACCCGCGCCGACCACACCCTCTCGGGCGACCGCTCCCAGGACGTGAAGGTCCCGGTCAGCTTCGTCGGCCAGGACCCGGTGGACACCGACCCCGAGACCGATGACAGCGGCGGCGGCACGGGCGGCTCCGGCTCCTCGGGCGGCACGACGGGCGGTGGAGCGGACACCACCGGCGGCAGCACCACCGGTTCGGCCACCGGCGGCACCGGCACGTCCACCACGGGCGGCAGCCTCGCCTCCACCGGCGTCACCGTGGTCTCCGCCGCCGCGCTCGCGGCCGCGCTGATGGCCACGGGCTGGGTGGCGTACCGCCGCGGCCGCAGGGCCGAGTGATCTCAAGGTGGTTCGCCCTCCGGTCGCCTGAGCCGGAGGGCGAACCACCGGCTCAGACCCGCGCCGGACCGCGGTGGTGCCTTGGTGCCGTCACGCCGTACGCCCCGCCACCAGCCACTTCGACGGCAGCTCGATCCGCGTGCCGTCGGGCCCGTACTCGGTGGTGACCAGCGGCAGTTCGCCGCTCGCGAGGACGGTGAGCCCGGCCGCGCGCAGATACTCGGGCACCGCGTCGTCGGCGACCTCGCCCGGGGCGATGCCGTGCCGGAAGATGGGTGCGAGCTTGGGCGGCGGTCCCGCCGGGTGCTGGGCGAGGCCCATCAGGACGGGCTTGGCGGACTCGGAGAGTTCGACGAGGAAGGCCCGGCCCCGCTCGCCGACCAGCGTGGCGATGCCGTCCACCATGGGCTGCCGGTCGTCGGGCTCGGCTTGGTGGAGCACACCCCGCATGTAGACGTTGGCGTCGCCGAGTTCGGCGTGCAGCGTCTCGGCCTCGGACTTCTCCCCGGCGTCGAACAGCCGGTACGTCGCCTGCCCGGCGGGATCCGCCTGCCGGGCGTGGTCGAGGGCCGCGGCGGACAGGTCCGCGCCGAGAACGTGCCGGAAGCGGTCGGCGAGGAAACGGGTCTGGGTGCCGTTGCCGCAGCCGAGGTCCACCATCGGCAGGCCGGGATCGGCCAGGTGCGCGTCGAAGAGGGCCAGATGACGGCCTGCGGTCAGGGCCGGCTCCGCATCCCAGAACACCGCCCCCTCTGCGGTGGGGGCCGCACGCCAGAAACCCTCCCAGGCCTCCCGGTATCGACTGGTCACGCTCATGCCCAACTCCCCAGGGTGCGACGCCGACCCGTCGTCGAGTGACGGACGAATACGGTGTATCGCGGCCTGGGCGCCGCTACAAGCGCGCGGCGCATTCCTTCACTCCGCATTCGAGACCGATACGCCGTCGTACGCCCCTCGGGGTACAAGTGATCAGCGGCGCGGGAGCGTGAGTTCGAACCAGACGGTCTTTCCGACGCTCGTACGGCTCGTGCCCCACTCGCGCGCCAGCGTGCTCACCACCCGCAGCCCACGCCCGGAGTCGTCGCCGGGCCCGGCGTTGAGCAGCGTCGGCAGTTCGTGATCGTCGTCGTCCACTTCGCACAGCAGTGTGTCGCCGTGGACGAGGCGCAGTGCGACGGGACGGCTGTGGGAGTGCCGTACGGCGTTGGTGACGAGCTCGCCGACCAGCAGTTCGGCGGTGTGGACGAGGCGGGACAGGCCCCAGGCGTGCAGCTGTTCCCGGACGACGGCGCGGGCCCGGCCGACCTGTCTCGGGTCGAGGTCGATGCGCCACTCGGCGACGTCGTCCGGCTCGATGCCGTTGAGGCGGGCCATCAGCAGGGCGACGTCGTCCTTGCGGCCGCCCCGCGTGTTCAGGGCGCGGATGATGGTGTCGCAGGCGTCGTCCATGGACGCGGCCGGGTGGGCGGCGGATTCGCACAGGGTCGCGAGACCGACACCGATGTCCTCGCCGCGTACCTCGACGAGGCCGTCGGTGCACATCACGATCCGGTCGCCGGGCTCCACGCGCACGCGTACCGCCTCGAAGGGCACCCCACCGACGCCGATCGGCGCACCCGTGGGCAGGTCGAGCAGCTCACTGCGCCCGTTCTCGGCGCGGACCAGGACGGGCGGGATGTGGCCGGCGTTGGCGAGGTGCAGTTCGCTCGCGATCGGGTCGTAGACGGCGTACAGACAGGTCGCGAGGTAGGTGTCGCCGAGGCGCTGGGCGAGGTCGTCGAGGTTGCGCAGCAGTTGGGCGGGCGGCAGATCGAGGGCGGCCATGGTCTGGACGGCCGTACGCAACTGTCCCATCATGGCGGCCGAGTTGAGGCCGTGGCCCATGACGTCGCCGACGACGAGGGCGGTGCGGGCGCCGGGCAGTTTCACGGAGTCGAACCAGTCGCCGCCGACCCGGCCGAGCAGGGTGCCGGGCAGATAGCGGGTGGCGATGTCGCAGCCCGCCATGCGCGGCGGGATGTGCGGCAGCATGCTGTCCTGGAGGGTCTCGGCGACGCTCTCCTGGTACGTGTACATCCGCGCGTTGTCGAGCACGAGACCCGCGCGGGCGGCGAGTTCGGCGCCGGTGACCCGGTCCATGTCGTTGAACTCGACGCGCTCCGGGTGGCGTAGCAGGATCATGAAGCCGAGGACGACATTGCGGGCCTTGAGCGGCACGACCAGCATCGAACGGCCCGTGATCAGCGGCCGGATGTCGCGCTTCTCGAACTGCGAGGCGATGGCGTGCCCCATCTGCTCGCTGATGCGCGGCACCAGGACGGGCTCGCCGCTGGTCATGCACTGGAAGAACGGCGTGTGCGCCGGGAACGGCATGGCTTCGCCGACCGGCACGACGTCGTCCCAGCGGCCGGGTTCGTCGGTGTGCTCAAGGGCGACCCGGTGCCACATGGTGGTCGTGTCCGGCACGCCCTCGGGGAACCCCTCGCCGGCCACGACCTGTTCGCGCAGATAGGTACCGGCGACATCGGTGAACCGGGGCACGACGGCCTTGCTGACCTCGATGATGGTCCGGGCCAGGTCGAGGGAGGTGCCGATGCGTCCGCTGACCTCGTTGAGGAACTCCAGGCGTTCGCGTACGGCGGCGTACTCGAGGTCCTCGGCCTCGTCGGCGTACTCCTGCGCTAACGGCAGGCCCTCAGCGGCGGCCCGTGCGGCCCGCTCCCGGCGTGCCCTGCGCTCCACGCGCCGGGGAACACCCCAGTCGGGGGTGACGGGCACCCGGTCGTTCTGGCTGAACTCCAGTACCGGATAGCCGAGTTCGAGGACCTGCCCGACGATGCGGGCGCCCTCCTCGACGCTCATGCTGGGCAGGATCTCGGGGAGCCGGCGGGCGAGTTCCTCGGCGCCGGGGAAGTCGGTGTGCAGGGCGAAGCCGGGGGCGACGCGCTCGAAGCCGGTGGGCTCGTCGGGCTCGCTGCCCTGCTGGAGTGCGCCCACATCGGCGCCGAGCACCAGCAGCCGCTCCGGCCCGGGCCCCACCAAGGGGTACGCCCACCACAGGACGTCGACCCGGTCACGCTCGGGCACGGTGAGGCGGGCGCGGCCCGCCGCAGGGTAGAACAGCCGCCCGTCGAGGGACGATTCGAGATCGTGACCGAGACCGTCGTACGCCCCGTAGGCGCCGTACGGCGTGAGGTCGTCCTCCTCGGGCAGCGCCCCGGAGACGGGCAGCAGATCGACGGCCGGGCGTCCGATCGCCTCCTCCTTGGCGGCACCGAACAGACGGCGCGCGCCGGAGCTCCAGTGGGAGACGAGGCCCTCGCGGTCCACGACGACAACGGCCAGCGGGATACAGCCGGCCGCGGCGTGTTCCGTTCCCGCGCCGTCCCTCTCGGTGCCACGGTCCATGGCCCAGGCCCTCTCTCCCCACGGCTCCGCAAGATCTGTGCCGCCTGGTCCACCGTACGGCTCTCGGCGGAGATGATGTGCGGCAATACGGGAATTGGTGTGACGGGATCACGCCCGCCCATGACGGGATCCAGGGACCGGCCCGCGCCATGTCCGCGCAGGACAGCAACGGTGCCGGTCGTCGGCTCAGTCGTCGTGCCCGAGCTGAAGGTCGCGTTCCGTTCGGCCTCCTCCGGCGACTTGGAGCACGGTGGCGACCGGCGGGTAACCCGCGGCGATGACGGTGTACTCGCCGCTGGACAGGTCGACGAACCGGAAGGTTCCGTCGGGGCCGGTGGTGAGCGTGTCCCTGACGTTGCCGGCCGGGTCGAGCAGCGTCACGCGCGCGTCCTCGACGGGCCGCCCACCGCCGGCCCGCACGGTGCCGCGCAGTGTGGCGCCGCCGGCGAGTTCGATGTCCTGGCGTGTCTCACGGGCCACCTGGACGGTGACGGGGACGGCGGCCGGGCGGAAGGCGGGCGAGCTCGCCGCGAGGGTGTACTGGCCTGCCACCAACTCGGTGATGACATAACCGCCGTCGCACCCGCTGCGGGTCGTGGCGACGACCTCGCCGTACACGTCGGTGAGTGTGACGGTGGCGTCCACGGGTGTGCCGTCCGGGGTGCGCACGCTCCCGGCGAGGCGTCCGGCGCCGCCGAGGACGATGTTCAGCTCCACGGGGTGCTCGCCGACGGTCACGGAGACGGCCTGCGGCTGATGGCCGCCCGCCGACGCGATCAGCACGTACGGCCCCGGGGCGGGCGTCGCCAGCGCGTACCGCCCGTCCTCGCCACTCGCGCCGCGCCCGACCTGCTGCCCGGCCACGTCGATGAGCGTGAGCGCCGCGCGCGGTACGCCTGTCCCGTCCGGGTGCTGAACCGTGCCGCAGACGGGGACCCCGCCGGCGTACGGGGACCGGGCCGACGGGAGCTGGGCGTCCACGGGCGCCGCATCCGTCTCCGGGGCCGGGACGTTGTGGGAGACCAGGGGCTTTTCCTTGAGGAAGAAGGCGATGAGCAGGCCGAGCACGAGCACCGGCACGAGGTAGAGGAAGATCCTCGGCATGGCGTCGGCGTAGGCCCGGACGTAACCGTCGCGCAGTGCCGCGGGCATGGCGTGCACGAGCTGCGGGGTGATGGACTCGGGGTCGGGCAGTTCACCGCCCGCGCGCGTGGGCAGGCGTTCGGCCAGGGCGTCGGCGAGCCGGTCGGCGAAGAGGGTGCCGAAGATCGCCGCGCCGACGCTGCCGCCGATCTGCCGGAAGTAGTTGTTGGCGCTGGTCGCGGTGGAGAGGTCGGCGGGGCGCACGGAGTTCTGCACGGCGAGGATCAGGACCGGCATCACCATGCCGATGCCGGCGCCGAGGACGGCCATCCAGATGCTGTAGTGCAGCCGGGGCGTGTCGACTTCGAGGCGGGACAGCAGCCACATGCCGACGACTGAGAGCGCGCTGCCGAGCACGGGGTAGATCTTGTAGCGGCCGGTGTGGCTGATGAGTTGACCGGCGACGATCGAGGTGCCGACGATGCCGGCCATCATCGGCAGCATCAGCAGGCCCGACTCGGTGGCCGTGGCCCCGTCGACCATCTGCAGGAAGGTCGGCAGATAGCCGGCGGCGCCGAAGAGGGCGACGCCGATCACGAGGCCGACCAGGCTGGTGATGTTGAAGACGGGGTCCCTGAACAGCCGTAGCGGGATGAGGGGTTCGACGGCGAAGTGCTCGACGACGAGGAACAGGACGGTGGAGACGACCGCTCCCGCGCCGAGGCCGAGGATGACACGTGAGTCCCAGGCGTACTCGGTGCCGCCCCAACTGGTCAGCAGGACCAGGCAGGTGGAGGCGGCGGCGAGCAGCAGGGAGCCGAGGATGTCGAGCCGGGCCTTGGTCTTGGGCTTCGGCAGTTTCAGGACGACGGTGACGACGGCCAGGGTGACGAGGCCGAAGGGGACGTTGATGTAGAAGCACCACCGCCAGGAGAGGTGGTCCGTGAAGTAGCCGCCCAGCAGGGGTCCGGCGACCGAGGCGAGGCCGAACGCGGCGCCGATCAGGCCCATGAAGCGGCCGCGCTCCCGGGGCGGCACGATGTCCGCGACGATCGCCTGGACGCCGATCATGAGCCCGCCCGCTCCGACGCCCTGGATCGCGCGGTAGGCGATGAGCTGGTCCATGGTCTCGGCCCGTCCGGCGAGCGCGGAGCCGACGACGAAGACGACGATCGCGAACTGGAAGACGCCCTTGCGGCCGAGGAGATCGCCGAGCTTGCCGTAGACGGGCAGTCCGACGGTGGCGGTGAGCAGATAGGCGGTGATCACCCAGGACATCTTGTCCAGGCCGTGCAGCTCACCGACGATCTTCGGCAACGCGGTGGCGACGATCATCTGCTCCAGCGCCGCCAGCAGCAGCGCGAGCAGGAGCGCGAAGAAGACCAACCGCACCCGGCGCGGGCCGAGTTCGGCCGCCTGGGTCTGTGCGGGGGTGGGGACGTCCGGGGGCGCGGCGGCCTGTTCGTCCTGTACCAGAGTGATTCCGCCCATGTGCCGCTCCCCTCGTCGCGCTGCCGCACAATTGCCGCGTATAGCGACAACTGCGAGCAAGCACGACGAGTTACGGCAGCGGACCGGGTGACGGAAAGATCCACCCGATCCGGTGAGAGAGCCAACGCCCGCCGGGGATCAGCGCGTTGGCCCACGCAAGATCCGCGAGGCGGGCGTTCGGGGTTACTTCTCGACCTCGGTGGCGAGCTTGGCGAGCACCACGTCGTAGATCCGGCCGAGGCCCTTGGGCGCGAAGGTCCTCTCGAAGAAGCCGCCGATGCCGCCGGCGCCCTGCCAGGTGGTGGTGACGACGACCCGGGACCGGCCCTCGCCGGCCGGGGTGACCCGCCAGGTGGTGACCATGGAGGAGTTGCGGTCCTTCTCGACGAGTTCGCCGTCGGTCGGCTCGGTGACCTCCAGGAGGCAGTCGCGTACGCGCTTGCTGGTGGCCTGGAGCTTCCAGTGGACGAGGGTGCCCTCGCCGTCGCCGCCCTCGCGCACCTCGTACTCGCTGAAGTGCTCGGGGAGCAGATTCGCGCGCGTGCCGCTGTAGTCGGCGAGGGCGTCGAACACCTTCTCCGCGTCCGCCGCGACGACCCGCTCCGTAGTGGCCTCGACCTGCGCCATTGACTTCCTCCAGGACCAGAATTCTCGGGGGTTGGGGCAAGCCAACCACCCCGCTCCCGGACCGCCCAAATCGGGGGCCCGCTCAGCTCCCCGAAGCGATCACACATCGATCGAAAACGAAGCCAGGGACAGAGGCCCGGGACAGAAGCCGCGACAGAAGCCAGGGATATGGGTCGCACGATCAAGGGAACATGTGTTCTATTCTGGGGGCAGTGCTACCGAGGAGGCGTCATGCGCTGGGAGAACCTCACCCTGGAGTCCGACCACAGCCGGGCCGACTCCGCGCTGTTCGGCGCGGACGCCGTAGTCACCCGCACCTTCGACACGCCCGAGTTCGCCGGCATCACGTTCCACGAGATCCGGGCGCGCTCGATCATCAACCGGGTGCCGGGCGCCTCGCGGATGCCCTTCGAATGGACGGTCAACCCCTACCGGGGCTGCACGCACGCGTGCGTGTACTGCTTCGCCCGCAAGACCCACAGCTATCTGGACCTCGACACGGGCCTCGGCTTCGACTCCCAGATCGTGGTCAAGGTGAACGCCCCGGAGCTGCTGCGCCGCCAGCTCTCCTCGCGCCGCTGGCAGGGCGAGCACATAGCGATGGGCACGAATGTGGACTGCTATCAGCGCGCCGAGGGCCGCTACCGCCTGATGCCGGGCATCCTCGCCGCCCTGCGCGACCACGCCAACCCCTACTCGATCCTGACCAAGGGCACGCTGATCCTGCGCGACCTCGACCTGCTGAAGCAGTCCGCCGAGGTGACGGACGTCGGTGTCTCCGTCTCGGTCGGCTTCGTCGACCCCGAGCTGTGGCGCACCGTGGAGCCGGGCACGCCCGCCCCCGAGCGCCGCCTCGACGTCGTACGGACCCTGACCGAGCACGGCCTCGGGTGCGGTGTGCTGATGGCGCCGGTGATTCCGTTCCTGAGCGACAGCCCGGCACAACTGCGGGCCACCGTGCGGGCGATCGCCGCCGCCGGGGCCACCTCCGTCACTCCGCTGGTGCTGCATCTGCGGCCGGGGGCCCGCGAGTGGTTCATGGCCTGGCTCGGCCGCGAGCACCCGTATCTGGTCCGCCGCTACGAGCGGCTGTACGCGGACGGCGCCTACGCGCCGAAGTGGTACCAGCGCCGGATCACCCGCCAGGTCCACGACCTCGCGCAGGAGTACGGCATCGGCCCCACGCGCGCGGGCATGCCCCGGCGGATCCGTGAGCCCGAGCCGGAGCCGGAGCCCGCCGAGCCCACGGGATCCGAACCGACCCAACTCTCACTCATCTGAGGGCATTGGAGCGCATCCCTCGGCCCAATCGGGTCAAGTCCCGCCGGAACGAGTTCTTCCGGGCGCCCTTTCCGGGACGAATGCGGCAGGAACCGCGACACTCGCGGTCCGTGCCCCTCCGTCCTGGAAGGACCCCATGAGAGAACGCGCAGCCGTACTGTGCGGCGCCGCCGCCGTCGTGGCCGGGGCCCTGACGGCCGTCCCCGCCGAGGCGAGCCCCCCGCCCACCGCGGACACCGCTCACGCCGCACCCCTCACCTGGAAGAAGTGCGGCACCAAGAAGTACCCGACGCTCCAGTGCGCGTCCCTGGAGGTGCCGCTCGACCACTCCCGTCCGCGGGGACGGCAGATCACGCTCGCGCTGTCCCGCGTCCCGCACACCGCGAAGAAGTACCAGGGCCCTCTCCTGGTCAACCCGGGCGGACCCGGCGCCAGCGGCCTGACGCTCGCCGGATTCGTGGCCGCCGCACTGCCCAACGCGGTGGCGGCGCAGTACGACGTCATCGGCTTCGACCCGCGCGGAGTCGGCAAGAGCAGGCCGGCCCTCGACTGCAGGCCCGGCCACTTCGCCGCGGTCCGCCGGGACGCCGTGCCGAGCACAGCGCAGCTCGAGCAGGCCAACCTCACGCGCGCCAAGGCCTTCGCGCGGGCCTGCGGTGAGAAGTACGGGGACGTACTGCCGTACATCGACACGATCAGCGCCGTGCGGGACCTGGACCGGATCCGTGCGGCACTCGGCGCACGGCAGATCAACTACTTCGGTTACTCGTACGGCACCTATCTCGGCGCGGTCTACGCGAAGCTCTTCCCGGAGCGGGTGCGGCGCGCGGTCCTGGACTCGGTCGTCGACCCCACCGGTGTCTGGTACGACGACAACCTCGCGCAGGACCACGCCTTCAACGACCGGCACCGCGCGTTCATGGCGTGGATCGCCAAGCACGACACGATCTACAGGCTCGGCAGCGATCCGGCGAACGTCGAGGCCAAGTGGTACGCGATGCGGGCGGCCCTGGCCAGGAAGGCGGCCGGCGGCAAGGTGGGCGCCTCCGAGCTGGAGGACACCTTCATCCCCGGCGGCTACTACAACGGCTACTGGCCCTACCTCGCCGAGGCGTTCGCGGCGTACGTGAACGGCAGGGACGCCGACCCGTTGGTCGAGGCGTACGAGAAGTTCGGCGCCGCCGACGAGTCCGACGACAACGGCTACAGCATCTACACCTCGGTGCAGTGCCGTGACGCCGCCTGGCCGCGCGACTGGCGCGAGTGGCGGACGGACAACTGGGCCACGTACGCGAAAGCACCGTTCATGACCTGGAACAACGCCTGGTACAACGCGCCGTGCGCATTCTGGCCGACGAGCTCGCTCGCCCCGGTGAACGTCGCCAACGGCAAGGTCCCCCCGGTGCTGCTGTTCCAGGCGACCGAGGACGCGGCCACCCCATACGAGGGCGCCGTCACCGTGCGCCGGCTGCTGGCGCGCTCCAGCCTGGTGGTCGAGCGGGGCGGCGGTAACCACGGCATCACGCTGAGCGGGAACGCCTGCCTGGACAAGCGCCTCGCGGCGTACCTGACCGACGGCACGGCGCCGCGCGGCCGGGGTGGGGTCGACGCGGTGTGCGAGGCGCTGCCCGACCCGAAGCCGGTGGGTTCCAAGATCGCGTCCACGTCGTCGCGTGGCGCCGAACTGCACGGGCTGCTCGGCTTCCGCCGCTAGAGCAGGCTCTGAGCGCCTGACGGTCCGTCGGGGGCGTTGTCAGACCCATGGTCCACCATGGACGCATGAGTGAGCTGACCAGGATTGCCGCCCCCGACGGTGTCGCGCCCGCCGCCCAGTACACGCATGTCGTGCTCGGCTCCGGCCGTTTCGTCGCCGTCTCCGGCCAGCTCGCCCTGGACGAGGACGGCGAGCTGGTCGGCGAGGGCGACCCGGCGGCCCAGGCCCGCCAGGTCTTCGAGAACCTGCGGCGCTGCCTGGCCGCGGCCGGAGCGACCTTCGACGACGTCGTCAAACTCACCTACTTCGTCACGGACATGGCGCACATGCCCGCGATCCGCGCGGCCCGCGCCGAGCACATACCCGACGACCGGCTGCCGGCCGCGTCGGCGGTACAGGTCGCCGGGCTGGTGCGGCCGGAGTTCCTGATGGAGGTCGAGGCGTTCGCGGTGGTGCCGGGTTAATGGCAGGCGAGCCCGGGTGGGCGGTGTCTACGGTGCCGTCATGAATGACGACGGCATACTGATCCGCCCCATGACCCTGGCCGACTGCGCGCGCGTCGCCGAGATCCGCATCGGCGGCTGGCAGAGCGCCTACAAGGGCCTCATGCCGCAGTCCCACCTGGACGCCCTCGACGTGGCCCAGGACGCCGAGCGCCGCCGCGCCCACTTCGCGCGGGCCGACGGGGATGTGGTGAACCTGGTCGCCGAGCAGGACGGCGAGGTCGTCGGCTGGGCCTGCCACGGACCGTACCGCGACGGCGAAGTGCGCACCGAGGACGCCGAGTTGTACGCCCTCTATGTGGACCCCGGGCGGTACGGCGGCGGCATCGGGCACGCCCTGCTCCAGGAATCGCTACGCCGGTGCACGGCCGCCGGGCACGCGCGCATGCTGCTCTGGGTCCTCGAGCACAACACCCGTGCCCGCCGCTTCTACGAGCGGGCGGGTTTCCGCCCGGACGGCGCCGCGGAGCCCTTCGACGTGGACGGCGTGGAGGTGCCCGAGGTGCGGTACGCGCGGGAGCTGGCGCCGGGCTGACCGGCCGGCGCCGCGGTAGACGGGCACGAGCTGCTGGCGCGGGCCCGCCTGGGCCTCCGGTCGCCGACGTCGGCCGGCCGGAATGTCACCGCTGACGAGGGATCCGTGCCAGCGCACGCACCGCCGCCTCCGCGAGTACCGGGTGGGCCAGTGCCTCGTTCAGGACGCGTCTGGCCCGGGCGTCGCCGAGTGCGCCGAGGCCCTCCACGCAGGCGAGGGCCACGCGGCGGTAGGGGTCGTGCGGGCGCAGGCGGCGCTCCAAGGTGGTGATGAGGGCAGGCACGGCCTCGGGGGCGCGTAGCTCGACCAGGAGCCGGACGGGGTGCAGGGCGTAGGCGACGCGGAGTTCGTTGGTGGCGAGGGCGGCCGCCGCGCGGGCCGTGCGCGGGTCGCCGAGCCGGGCGAGGGCGTGGGAGGCGGAGACACAGCGCTGCGGGTCACGGTGGTTCAGGAGCAGGACGAGGGACTCGAAGGCCCGGCGGTCCCCGGCGAGGCCCAGCCGGAAGGCGGCCAACTCCCTGGCCCACAGCGGCTGTCCGGGCGCGGTGAGCACCTCGGCGAGTTCGTCGAGGTCCTGGGTCGCCACGAGGCGGTCGTACGCGGCCGACGCTCCGGACTCCTGCCGTAAGCGCTCCGTGAGTGATCGCAACTCTTCGTCCATGAAGCCGAGCGTATGCAAGCGGCGCGCCTCGCGGGACCTACATCACAAAGACGAGGTCTGGCGCGCTCGTTACCCACGGGTTAAGCTCATACGAGCGAGTCACCCACTCGCAGATTTGCTTGCAGCGGCCTGGTGACGCAGCCGCCGCGAGTGCTGGTCGGTTCGGTACATCACGTACCTCTCAGTACGACCCGGCTCCGGGACAGGGCCGGTCGGATCCGCCGTTCCCCGGGGCGTGTGCACGCTCCCGGTGACGGCACCGGGCGTGTGCGCCAGTAGCCCGGCAACACCCGCACTCACTCCTTTCGCACCCGGTGCGCCTCCTCGGCGCACCCGGGCGCGCTTCCAGTCGTCACCCTCATTCCTGGAGTCCCGCGATGGCCACTCCCCTGTCCGACACCGCGTCCGACACCCCTCTGTCCCCGCTCAAGACCGTTGCCGTCGTCGGCCTCGGCACCATGGGCACCGGCATCGCCGAGGTCCTGGCCAAGGCCGGTCGCGAGGTCATCGGCATCGACATCAGCGAGGCCGCGGCCACCAAGGCCGTCGCCGCCCTGGAGTCCTCGACCGCCCGTGCCCTGGAGCGCGGCCGGCTGACCGAGGTGGAGCGCACGGAGGCCCTCGCCCGCGTCCGCACCTCCACCGACCTGCGGGCCGCGGCCGACGCGGACCTGGTCATCGAGGTGGCGCCGGAGTCGTACGAGATCAAGCAGCAGATCTTCCGCGAGCTGGACGGGATCGTGCGCCCCGAGACGATCCTGGCGACCGGCACCAACGCCCTGTCCGTCACGCGGCTGGCCGCCGACTCGGCCCGCCCCGAGCGCGTGCTCGGGCTGCACTTCTTCAACCCGGCGCCTGCGATGCGCCTGGTCGAGGTCGTCTCCTCCGTGCTGACCGCGCCGACGGCCGTCACCGCGGTCACGAACCTCGCCCTCGATCTCGGCAAGGAGCCCGTCGCGGTCGGTGACCGGCCCGGGTTCGTCGCCGACGGGCTGCTGTTCGGCTACCTCAACCAGGCCGCCGCGATGTACGAGGCGAAGTACGCCTCCCGCGAGGACATCGACGCCGCGATGCGGCTGGGCTGCGGGCTGCCGATGGGCCCGCTGGCCCTGCTCGACCTGATCGGCATCGACACCGCGCGCAGGGTCCTGGAGGCCATGTACGCCGAGTCCGGCGACCGGCTGCACGCCCCCGCGCCGATCCTCAAGCAGCTCAGCGAGGCAGGCCTGACGGGCCGCAAGTCGGGCCGCGGCTTCTACACGTACGAGGCGCCGGGCAGCGCCACCGTCGTGCGGGACGGACTGACGCCGCTGGACGGCGCCGCCCTGGCCCCCGGCCGTACGGTCCGGTCGGTCGGTGTCGCGGGCTCCGGCACCATGGCGTTCGGGATCGCCGAGGTCTTCGCCAAGGCCGGGTACGAGGTCGTCCTCGCCGCCCGCAGCGAGGAGAAGGCGCAGGCCGCCAAGGCCCGTATCGGCAAGTCGCTTTCCCGCTCTGTCGACAAGGGGCGGATGACCGCCGAGGCCGCCGCGCGGACCCTGGACCTGATCACCGCGGCGGGTTCGTACGACGCGTTCGCCGACGTCGACCTCGCCGTCGAGGCGGTCGCCGAGGACCTGGAGATCAAGCAGCAGCTGTTCGCGGCGCTGGACAAGGTCTGCAAGCCGGGCGCGGTGCTGGCCACCACCACCTCCTCGCTGCCCGTCGTCGCCTGTGCCCGCGCCACCTCGCGTCCGCAGGACGTGATCGGCATGCACTTCTTCAACCCGGCGCCGGCGATGAAGCTGGTCGAGGTCGTCCGTACGGTGCTCACGGCCGACGACGTGCACTCCACGGTCCGCGAGGTCTGCGGCCGGATCAAGAAGCACGCCGTGGACTGCGGCGACCGTGCCGGATTCATCGTCAACGCGCTGCTGTTCCCGTACCTGAACAACGCGATCAAGATGGTGCAGGAGCACTACGCGACGCTGGACGACATCGACGCGGCGATGAAGCTGGGCGGCGGCTACCCGATGGGTCCGTTCGAGCTGCTGGACGTCGTCGGGCTCGATGTCTCCCTGGCGATCGAGAAGGTCCTGCACCGCGAGTTCCGCGACCCGGGTCTCGCTCCGGCGCCGCTCCTGGAGCATTTGGTGGCCGCGGGCTGCCTCGGCCGCAAGACGGGCCGCGGCTTCCGCGAATATGCCCGGCGCTGAGCGGCCCGGCGACTGGTTCAGAAGCGGTCAGGAGTGGGGTGGGCTGCTGGACCCCGGCAGCCCGCCCCCGCCCGCCCCGCGCAGCTCTCCCCCGGCCGACCGAAGCAGCTCGCCGCCATCCGTCCGACCCGGTACTCCCCCGCCCGCCCAGGGCGGGGGAAACCCCGTGCATGCGCATCAAGCTGCGCACATGCAGTACGTTCGGGTCATGCCCCAGCCCGCCAAGTCCTCACGTACACCAGCCACGCCCGACGCACCGGAAAGTGCCGCCGGCAGTCGCGCGGCCGCCCAACGGCTCAAGATGCGCCGCGAACTGGCGGCCGCGGCGATGGAGCTGTTCGCGACCAAGGGGTACGAGGCGACCACCGTCGACGAGATCGCCGCCGCGGCCGGGGTCGCCCGCCGCACGTTCTTCCGCCACTTCCGCTCCAAGGAAGAGGCGATCTTCCCGGACCACGACGACACCCTGATCCGCGCCGAGGCGGTGCTCAACGCCGCACCGGCCCATGAGCACCCGCTCGACACGGTGTGCCGCGGCATCAAGGAAGTCATGCGGATGTACGCGGCCCGGCCGGAGATCTCGGTCGCCCGCTACAAGCTCACACGCGAGGTACCCACCCTGCGCGAGGCCGAGATCGCGTCGGTGGCCCGCTACGAACGCCTCTTCACCCGCTACCTCCTCGGCCACTTCGACGAGCACGCCCACGACGACGACGCCAACGACGACCCGCTGCTGGCGGAGGTCGCCGCGTCGGCCGTGGTCACCGCGCACAACCACGTCCTGCGGCGCTGGCTGCGCGCGGGCGGCCAGGGTGAGGTGGAGGCACAGCTCGACCACGCCTTCGCGATCGTACGGCGGACGTTCGGGACGGGGATCGGGGCCGGCCGGGAGACCGCACCGCGCACGGCGCCGGCCTCCGTGGCGGCGCAGGGTGAGGTGCTGGTGACGGTGGCCAGGACCGACGCGCCGCTCGACGAGGTGATGCGGACCATCGAGCAGGCGCTGAAGGAGCGGGTCTGAACCAGGCCGTTTCGTTCGGATCAGGCCGGCTGTGAGATGCGGTGCCTTCCGGCCGACCCGAGCCGGGGCGATGGGGGTGCCCCGCGAGCCGGGCGAAGCCGGTTCGAGCGTGAGTGGGCGTGCAGCTGCGAGGCGGAGGAGGGAGTCGACGCGGAGCGTCGGCGAGTGACGACAACGCCGCAGATGCGCGTGCCAGACCCCGCGACGCCGGGGCAGCTGCGAGGCGGAGGAGGGAGTCGACGCGGAGCGTCGGCGAGTGACGACAACGCCGCAGATGCGCGTGCCAGACCCCGCGACGCCGGGATGATCCAAACGACAGGGCCTGGGCGGGCGGGCCCAAGCCGCTACGCAGGGGGCTCATGATGGCTCCCTCAGGGGAACCATCACGTCGGCTCATCCGTCCTCCATGTCGAAGCACGATCTTCATGGGCCGTGACGGAAGTGAGTTGCCATGCAGACGAACGACCCGACCAAGCTCGAAGCCACGCTGGCCGACGGACGGCGCATGACCCTGTCCCTCCCCTCGACGGACGCGAAGTGGGCCGCCGACGGCATAAAGGGCCTGCGCGCCGTCCCGCCCACCCACACGGGCCGCGGGGAGGAGCCACCCGCCCTCCCCGAGGAGCCGGCGCTCCCCCTGCAGGTGGCGCTGCTCGGCCTGGGCGCCTAGCACCGACGCTGAAGACGCCGGACGGAGCGGCCCGGCGCGAACCGGGCCGCCAGCCCCGCGTCCGCCTCCCCGTCAACAGCCCGGCCACCAGCCGCCCCGTCGCCGGGGCCTCAGGCCCAGCATGTTGTGGCCGGTGGCGAGCAGTACCCGGGGGCGGCTCGGGAGCGGGCCGATCAGGAGGAGCCCGTCCGGTGTCATCGGGCGCGGCCCCATCCACTCCTGCTCCCACCGCTCCCAGTCGGCCCCCGGCAGATACGGCCGCGCGGCCGCCACCAGCGCCTCCACGCGGCCCTGCCGGAAGCGGTCCGGGTCTCCCGGTCGAACTCCATCGTCCCGGCGACCCGCACCCCCTTGCCCAGCGGCGCCAGCACCGCCTTCGCCGAGCCCAGGTGGACCAGCCGCCTCGGCAGTGACTCGGCCGGCACCGAGAAGCTGTAGCCCTTCCCGGCGGCCAGGTCGATCCGTACGCCCAGCGAGGCGCACACCTGCCGGGACCAGATGCCCGCGCCGATCACCACCGCGTCCGCGTGGAAGGTCCCCGCGCTCGTACGGGCCTCGACGCCATCCGCGCCGTCCCACACCGCCGTCACCCGCGCCCCCCTCCACCAGCTCGGCCCCGTCGCCCCGCAGCCGCTCGATCGGCGTGTCCACGAACTGCCCGGGTTCCACGGCCCATTGACGCTCCACCAGGAACCCGGCCCGGGCGGCGGGCCCGAGGGCGGGCTCCGTCCCGGCAAGCGCCGCGCCCTGCAGCACCCCCCCGGCGAGACCGGCGCGCCGAGCCGGCGGGAGCCCGCCGGCCCATGCGCCGCGTCCTCGTACGACGGGTACGCGAACAGCAAGCCGTCCTTCCAGGCCCCGCCGTCCACGCCGAGCACCTCCAGCTCCTCGAACAGCGCGAACGTGTCCTCGGCGAGGGCGGCGAGCGCGGCGGCCCCGGCGCTGTGGTGCCGGACGGTGCTGCGCAGGCCCAGAGCGGCCAGGAAGCGCAGCGGGATGCTCGGCACGGGGTTGGTCCACAGCGGGCAGTCCGGGCGGAACACGCCGGTCAGCGCCTTGGCCGCGACGCCCGGGGCGCCGAGCGGCTCGACGAGGTCGGAACAGATCTCGCCGGCGTTGCCGCGCGAGGCCCCGCTGCCGAGCCGGTCCCGTTCCAGGACGGTGACCCGTGAGGCCGGCCCGGCCGAGGTGTGCGCGCAGGCCAGGCCCACGACGCCACCGCCGACGACGAGGACCGAGGAGGGCGACGGGCTCACGAAAGCTCCGTCCAGGTCGCGAAAGCTCCTTCACAGCGGGCAGGTCGGCCGGCGGAACGCTCCCGTCCCCGCTCGACTCCGCGAGGCTCTTGCCGCTGGTCTCCGGGGCGAGCCGGGACGTCCGGGCGGGCGGGGCAGCACAGATGCCTCTGGTGCGGACGGTACGGGAGGTCTTGGGCTCCGCCCGGGACGTGACGGGGGAACTCGCCGCCGGCCGGTACGCCGTTCTGCACGCCTCGACCGGACGCCCCGAGCGGCTCGTCGAGCGGTGCTCCGCCTCGGTCGAGCGCCTCCGCGAGCGGCACGGGGCCGACGAGCGGTGCGGGATCGGCGAGCCGGGCCGGAGCGTCGCCGGGACGCACGACTCGTACCGGGACGCGCCACTGGCACTGCGTGCCGGGACCCGGCTGGAGCCCGGCCGGCGCGTCTTCGCGGCCGCCGAGCTGCGGGAGACGCTGGTCGCGTGGGCGGAGTGCGGCTTCCAGCTCGTACGGACCGCCGACCGGCTCGCCATCCATCCGGACCACGCTGCTGTACCGGCTGACGAAGATCGAGGAGCTCACGGGCCGCGGGGTGCGGGGTGCGGGAGCCGCGGACGGCGATGGCGCTGCACCTGGCCTGACCGATCCACGCCCTTTAACAACCGATTCGTACCTACTCACCGGTAGCTTTGATCGATCATCGCTCATTTGTTACGTAAAGATTTCATCTGAGAGCAAGTTCTGGCACTCGGTGCCTTGCCAGGTGACACGCCGTGCCATACGTTGAAAGAGTCCGGGCGGCCGGCGTGCAGAGACCATTCGTACGCCGGCTGTCCCCGCAAGCCCCCTCCCGGGCCTGCGCGCCCGGACGCCTGCGTCACAGGCAACCTCCCGCGCCACAAAGCGCTGCCGAACAGCACCACCCGCCGAACCGACGGCAACCACCACAAATCCTCAGCAGCACCGACGTAACCCTCAGCGCCCCTCCCTCAGGGTGCTCACCGCCGGAGGCAATACCGTGACCGTGAAGGACATTCTGGACGCGATCCAGTCGCCAAAATCGACGCCGGCCGACTTCGCCGCCCTGCCGCTCCCCGAGTCGTACCGCGCGATCACCGTGCACAAGGACGAGACGGAGATGTTCGCGGGCCTGGAGACCCGCGACAAGGACCCGCGCAAGTCGATCCACCTCGACGACGTGCCGCTGCCCGAGCTCGGCCCGGGCGAGGCCCTGGTGGCCGTGATGGCCTCCTCGGTCAACTACAACTCGGTGTGGACGTCGATCTTCGAGCCGCTGTCGACCTTCGGCTTCCTGGAGCGCTACGGCCGCACCAACGAGCTGGCCAAGCGCCACGACCTGCCGTACCACATCATCGGCTCCGACCTCGCGGGCGTCGTCCTGCGCACCGGCCCGGGCGTCAACGCCTGGAAGCCCGGTGACGAGGTCGTCGCGCACTGCCTGAGCGTGGAGCTGGAGTCGTCCGACGGCCACAACGACACGATGCTCGACCCCGAGCAGCGCATCTGGGGCTTCGAGACCAACTTCGGCGGCCTCGCCGAGATCGCGCTGGTCAAGTCCAACCAGCTGATGCCGAAGCCCGGCCACCTGAGCTGGGAGGAGGCCGCCGCCCCGGGTCTGGTCAACTCCACCGCCTACCGCCAGCTGGTCTCCCGCAACGGCGCCGGCATGAAGCAGGGCGACAACGTCCTGATCTGGGGCGCGAGCGGTGGACTCGGTTCGTACGCCACGCAGTTCGCGCTGGCCGGCGGCGCCAACCCCATCTGTGTCGTGTCCTCGCCGCAGAAGGCGGACATCTGCCGCTCGATGGGCGCCGAGGCGATCATCGACCGCAACGCCGAGGACTACAAGTTCTGGAAGGACGAGAACACCCAGGACCCGAAGGAGTGGAAGCGCTTCGGCAAGCGCATCCGCGAGCTGACCGGCGGCGAGGACATCGACATCGTCTTCGAGCACCCCGGCCGCGAGACCTTCGGCGCCTCCGTGTTCGTCACCCGCAAGGGCGGCACCATCACCACCTGCGCCTCGACCTCGGGCTACATGCACGAGTACGACAACCGCTACCTGTGGATGTCCCTGAAGCGGATCATCGGCTCGCACTTCGCCAACTACCGCGAGGCCTGGGAGGCCAACCGGCTCATCGCGAAGGGCAAGATCCACCCCACCCTGTCGAAGGTGTACTCCCTGGAGGACACCGGCCAGGCGGCCTACGACGTGCACCGCAACCTCCACCAGGGCAAGGTCGGCGTGCTCTGCCTGGCCCCCGAGGAGGGCCTGGGCGTGCGCGACGAGGAGATGCGCGCCAAGCACATCGACGGCATCAACCGCTTCCGCAACATCTGAGACACCCGAGGTCATAGATGACTGAGCGTCAGCCCGCCGAAGGCAAGCGGGAGAAGGACCGGCCGTGGCTCATGCGGACCTACGCCGGTCACTCCACGGCCGAGGCGTCCAACGAGCTGTACCGGCGCAACCTCGCCAAGGGCCAGACCGGCCTGTCGGTGGCGTTCGACCTGCCGACGCAGACCGGCTACGACTCCGACCACATCCTCGCCCGCGGCGAGGTCGGCCGGGTCGGTGTGCCGGTCGCGCACCTCGGTGACATGCGCCGGCTGTTCCAGGACATCCCCCTGGAGCAGATGAACACCTCGATGACGATCAACGCCACCGCCATGTGGCTGCTGGCGCTCTACCAGGTCGTCGCCGAGGAGCAGGGCGCGGACATCACCAAGCTCCAGGGCACGACCCAGAACGACATCGTCAAGGAGTACCTGTCGCGGGGGACCCATGTCTTCCCGCCGGGGCCCTCACTCCGGCTGACGACGGACATGATCGCGTACACGGTCTCCCACATCCCGAAGTGGAACCCGATCAACATCTGCAGCTACCACCTGCAGGAGGCGGGCGCCACGCCGGTCCAGGAGATCGCGTACGCGATGTCCACCGCGATCGCGGTTCTCGATGCCGTACGCGACTCGGGGCAGGTCCCCGCCGAGAAGTTCGGGGACGTCGTGGCCCGTATCTCCTTCTTCGTGAACGCGGGCGTCCGCTTCATCGAGGAGATGTGCAAGATGCGGGCGTTCGGGCGGATCTGGGACCAGGTCACGCGCGAGCGGTACGGCATCGAGAACCCCAAGCAGCGCCGCTTCCGGTACGGCGTCCAGGTCAACTCCCTCGGTCTGACCGAGGCGCAGCCGGAGAACAACGTCCAGCGGATCGTCCTCGAGATGCTGGCCGTGACCCTGTCGAAGGACGCACGCGCGCGTGCCGTGCAGCTGCCCGCCTGGAACGAGGCCCTGGGCCTCCCCCGGCCCTGGGACCAGCAGTGGTCGCTGCGCATCCAGCAGGTCCTGGCGCACGAGAGCGACCTGCTGGAGTACGAGGACATCTTCGAGGGCTCGCACGTCATCGAGGCGAAGGTCGCGGGGCTGGTCGAGGAGTCCCTCGCGGAGATCGAGCGGATCCAGAAGATGGGCGGCGCGATGGCCGCCGTCGAGTCCGGCTACCTCAAGTCGCAGCTCGTCTCCTCGCACGCCGAGCGCCGGGCTCGTATCGAGTCCGGGCAGGAGAAGATCATCGGCGTCAACATCTTCGAGACGACGGAGCCGAATCCCCTGACGGCGGATCTCGACACGGCCATCCAGACGGTCGACCCGGCCGTCGAGGCCCGTGTCATCGCCTCGCTCCAGCACTGGCGTGACACCCGCTACCAGCCGCCCTTCAACCACCCGCGCCCGTGCAAGGCGCTGGAGAAGCTGAAGGAGGCCGCGAAGGGCACCGCCAACCTCATGGAGGCCACCCTGGAGTGCGCCCGCGCCGGTGTCACGACCGGCGAGTGGGCCGGGGCCCTGCGCGAGGTGTTCGGCGAGTTCCGGGCGCCGACCGGCGTGTCGTCGGCCCCGGTGGCGGTCCCCGCCGAGGAGGGCTCGGCCATGTCCGAGGTGCGCCGCAAGGTCGACCTGACGGCCAAGGACCTCGGCGTCGGCAAGCTCCGCTTCCTCGTCGGCAAGCCCGGCCTGGACGGGCACTCCAACGGCGCCGAGCAGATCGCCGTGCGGGCCCGTGACGCCGGGTTCGAGGTGGTCTACCAGGGCATCCGCCTGACGCCCGGGCAGATCGTGGACGCGGCCCTCGCGGAGGACGTGCACGCGGTCGGCCTGTCGATCCTCTCCGGCTCGCACGCGCAGCTGGTGCCGGACGTGCTGGAACGGCTCCGTGTGGCCGGTGCCACAGATATACCCGTCATCGCCGGTGGGATCATCCCCAATGGCGACGCCGAGCAGCTCAGGGCTGCGGGCGTGGCCGCGGTCTTCACCCCGAAGGACTTCGACATCACCGGCATCATCGGCCGCATCGTCGACGAGATCCGGAAAGCGAACAAGCTCGACCCCCTGGAGGTCCCCGCATGACCACGCCCGTCAACCGTCTGCGTCCGCGGCGCTCCTGCCTCGCGGTCCCGGGAAGCAATCCCCGCTTCCTGGAGAAGGCGCAGGGCCTCCCGGCCGACCAGGTCTTCCTCGACCTGGAGGACGCGTGCGCGCCGCTCGCCAAGCCCGAGGCGCGGCACACCATCGTCAAGTTCCTCAACGAGGGCGACTGGACGGGCAAGACGAGGGTCGTGCGCGTCAACGACTGGACGACCGAGTGGACGTACCGCGATGTCGTCACGGTCGTCGAGGGTGCCGGCCAGAACCTCGACTGCATCATGCTGCCGAAGGTGCAGACGGCTGAGCAGATCGTCGCCCTCGACCTCCTGCTGACCCAGATCGAGAAGACGATGGGCTTCGAGGTCGGCAAGATCGGCATCGAAGCCCAGATCGAGAACGCCCAGGGTCTGAACAACGTCAACGAGATCGCGACGGCCTCCCAGCGCGTCGAGACGATCATCTTCGGCCCGGCCGACTTCATGGCGTCGATCAACATGAAGTCGCTCGTCGTGGGCGAGCAGCCGCCCGGCTACCCGGCGGACGCCTACCACTACATCCTGATGAAGATCCTGATGGCCGCCCGCGCCAACAACCTCCAGGCGATCGACGGCCCCTACCTCCAGATCCGCAACATCGACGGCTACCGCGAGGTCGCCCAGCGCGCCGCCGCCCTCGGCTTCGACGGCAAGTGGGTGCTGCACCCGGGCCAGGTCGAGGCGTCCAACGAGATCTTCTCGCCCTCTCAGGAGGACTACGACCACGCCGAGCTGATCCTGGACGCGTACGACTACTACACGTCCGAGGCGGGCGGCAAGAAGGGCTCCGCGATGCTCGGCGACGAGATGATCGACGAGGCCAGCCGCAAGATGGCCCTGGTCATCTCCGGCAAGGGCCGCGCCGCCGGCATGCAGCGCACCAGCAAGTTCGAGATCCCGGAGGCCTGACCGCCATGCAGTTCGGACGCACCTACGAGGAGTTCGAGGTCGGGGCGACGTACAAGCACTGGCCGGGCAAGACGGTCACGGAGTACGACGACCACCTGTTCTGTCTCCTCACCATGAACCACCACCCGCTCCACATGGACACGAACTATGCGGAGAAGACGACGGACTTCGGCAAGAACGTCGTCGTCGGCAACTACATCTACTCCCTCCTGCTCGGCATGAGCGTGCCGGACATCTCCGGCAAGGCGATCGCCAACCTGGAGATCGAGTCGCTCAAGCACGTGGCGCCGACCTTCCACGGCGACACGATCTACGGCCAGACGACCGTGCTCGACAAGTGGCCGTCGAAGTCGAAGAACGACCGCGGCATCGTCTACGTCGAGACCAAGGGCTACAAGCAGGACGGCACGCTGGTCTGTGTCTTCCGCCGCAAGGTCATGGTCCCCACCGAGACCTACATCAAGGAGCGCGGTGGCGAGCAGCCCGGCCGCCCGGAGCTGCTGGACATTTCAAAGCGAGAGCAGGAGAAGTAGTCATGGCGCGACTCGCCCAGACCGCCGGTCTGACCGACATTCAGCAGGAGATCCTCTCCACCGTCCGCGACTTCGTGGACAAGGAGATCATCCCGGTCGCGACCGAGCTGGAGCACCGCGACGAGTACCCGCAGCAGATCGTCGACGGCCTCAAGGAACTGGGCCTCTTCGGCCTGATGATCCCCGAGGAGTACGGCGGTCTGGGCGAGTCGCTCCTGACGTACGCGCTGTGCGTCGAGGAGATCGCCCGCGGCTGGATGTCGGTCTCCGGCATCATCAACACGCACTTCATCGTGGCGTACATGCTCAAGCAGCACGGCACGCAGGAGCAGAAGGACCACTTCCTGCCGCGCATGGCGGCCGGCGACATCCGCGGCGCCTTCTCGATGTCGGAGCCGGGCCTGGGCTCCGACGTGTCGGCCATCACGTCGAAGGCGGTGAAGGACGGCGAGGAGTACGTCCTGAACGGCCAGAAGATGTGGCTGACGAACGGCGGAACGTCGTCTCTGGTCGCCGTACTCGTCCGAAGTGACGAAGGACACCCCGAGGGCACCGCGCCCCACAAGTCGATGACGACCTTCCTGGTGGAGAAGGAGCCCGGCTTCGGAGAGGTCCGCCCCGGCCTCACCATCCCGGGCAAGATCGACAAGATGGGCTACAAGGGCGTCGACACGACCGAGCTCATCATGGACGGCCTGCGAATTCCGGCCAATCGGGTACTCGGTGGCGTAACGGGCCGAGGTTTTTACCAGATGATGGACGGCGTCGAAGTCGGGCGCGTCAATGTGGCGGCGCGTGGCTGTGGCGTCGCTCAGCGTGCGTTCGAACTCGGCGTCCAGTACGCCCAGCAGCGGCACACCTTCGGCAAACCGATCGCCCAGCACCAGGCGATCCAGTTCAAGCTGGCCGAGATGGCTACCAAGGTCGAGGCCGCGCATGCCATGATGGTGAACGCGGCACGCAAAAAGGATTCAGGGGAACGAAACGACCTTGAGGCTGGGATGGCGAAGTACCTCGCCTCCGAGTACTGCAAGGAGGTCGTGGAGGATGCCTTCCGGATCCACGGCGGCTACGGCTTCTCCAAGGAGTACGAGATCGAGCGCCTCTACCGTGAGGCTCCGATGCTGCTTATCGGTGAAGGTACCGCCGAGATCCAGAAAATGATCATCGGTCGCAGGTTGCTCGAAGAGTATCGGTTCCAAGGCTGATTGTCCGCATGCGGGGTGTTTTCTTGGAGAAGAAGATCACACCCCGTCAGCACTCTTCAGTCGCCGACTCGACTTCCTGGCTTGCCCAGTTGTGGCCCGCGACCGGTACGATCCCGGGAAAGCCGCCGTCCCCTGATACCGCGCGGCATCATCCGCTACGAAGGTCATCCATGCCCCACAGCCAAACCTCTGCACCACGCGACAGCCAGGTCGGCGGCGTACGCCTCGCGCGCGGAGCATCGCCGTGGCTTCTCCCGACCGTCGCCACCGCAGCCGTCAGCCTGCTGCGCGCACGCCGCTCCGGCGTCGCCAAGGCCGTCGCCGTGCCCGCCACCGCTCTCGCGGCGGGCATGCTGTGGTTCTTCCGCGACCCCGAGCGCGAGATCGCCCAGGGCCGGGTCATCTCGCCCGCCGACGGTGTGGTGCAGAGCATCATGCCGTGGAAGGACGGCCGCACCCGCGTCGCGATCTTCATGAGCCCGCTCAACGTCCACGTGAACCGCGCGCCGCTCTCCGGCACGGTCACGTCCGTGGAGCACATCCCCGGCGGGTTCGTTCCGGCGTTCAACAAGGAGAGCGAGAACAACGAGCGCGTTGTCTGGCACTTCGACACCGAACTCGGCGACATCGAGATGGTCCAGATCGCCGGCGCGGTGGCCCGTCGCATCGTCCCCTACATCCCGCAGGGCACGAAGGTCGAGCAGGGCGACCGCATCGGTCTGATCCGCTTCGGCTCGCGTGTCGACATCTACCTGCCCGAGGGCGTGGAGGTCGCGGTCGAGGTGGGGCAGAAGACCGTGGCTGGGGTGACTCGCATTGACCGTGATTGATCCTGATACCCAGGCGGGGTGGGTGCCCGAGGCCGACGAGGTGGACGAAGAAGAGGAGATGCCCCTCTCTCTCCGCCTGTCGATAGCGGACACTCTCACCCTCGGCAACGCCACGTGCGGCTTCATGGCGGTGTACTTCACCACCACCGGCATCCTGATCCCGCACCTCTCGGGTGACTATTCGGGCATGGCCCGCAACAGCGCGGCCACGGCCGTAATACTGATGCTGTGCGCGGCTGTCTTCGACCTGTTCGACGGCCTGGTGGCGAGGAAGCTGCGCTCCTCCCCCATGGGCGCGGAGCTGGACAACCTCTCCGACCTGATCAGCTTCGGGCTGGCGCCGGCGTACTTCGTCCTCGTCTACGGCATGGTCGCCAACGACGCGCACCAGCGGGTGGCGGCGGTCGGGGCGATCGTGGTTCTGCTGGCGGTGGTGCTGAGACTCGCGCGCTTCTCGTGCGTGACCGTCCCGAACGGCATGTTCCAGGGCATGCCCTCGCCGTTCGGGGCGCTGACCGTGGTCTCGATCGTGCTTCTCGAGCTGCCCTTCGTGGCGACGCTGCTGGCGATCCTGGGCACGGCCTGGCTGATGGTGAGCCGCGTGGAGTACCCGAAGCCGCGGGGCCGACTCGCGGTGGCGATGCTGTCCTGGATCGTCGTGTCGATGGGCCTGCTGGCGGCCTGGGCCTTCGACGCCCCGAGCGGCCAGCTCCTCCTCCAGACGGGCTGCGCGCTGCAGCTGGTCATGGGCGCGGTGATCCCCCTGTTCGCCACGGCCCGCCGGGTGAACAACTTCCGCGACAACCGGCGTGAGGCGCGGGCGGCGCAGCTGCCGTAGCGCTCCGCTGGGTGGGGCCCCGGACCGGGTTGGTTCGGGGCCCTTCGCATGTCGCCCCCGCCGCCCCTACCCGTCCCATCCCTGGAGGCCTGCCGCCCCCAGACCCCCGCTTCGGCCCTGAACGGGCCTCGTCCTCAAACGCCGGACAGGCTATAACCAGTCCCTCCGGCGTTTTGAGGAGCCAGGATGGGGCGAGAGAACGTGGGCTAGGCCAGGAAGTCCCGTGCGATCCGCTCCGCCGAGCGCTCCAGGATCGGCCCCGCCTCCGCGATGCACTTCGCGACGTCGGGCTCGACCTCCGTCAGCGGGTACGCCCGGCGGATCCCTGCCCGGCCCAGCGCCTCCGGCGGAAGGGCCAGACGCCCGCATACGGCGACGACCTCCTTGCCGGCCGCGCGGGCGGCGGCAGCGACGCCGGCCGGGGCCTTGCCGTGCAGTGTCTGCTCGTCCAGGGAGCCCTCGCCGGTGATGACCAGATCGGCCCGCTCCAGCGCGGGCGCGAAGCCCAGGACGTCCAGCATGACCTCGATGCCGGCGCGGAAACGGGCGCCGAGGAGGAGCGCGCCGTAGCCGATGCCGCCCGCGGCACCGGCCCCGGGCGCGGCGGCATGCTCGGCGGCCTTGGGGCCGACCGACTCCTCCAGGATCTTCGCGTAGTGCGCGAGGGCCGCGTCCAGCGTCGCCACGTCGTCCGGCGAAGCCCCCTTCTGCGGGCCGTACACCGCCGGTGCGCCCTTCGGGCCGGTCAGCGGGTTGTCGACGTCGCTGGCGAGTACCAGCTCGACCGAGGCCAGCCTCGGATCCAGGCCGGAGAGGTCCGCGGTGGCCAGGTCACCCAGGCCCCCGCCGCCCGGCGCCACCGGCTCCCCGTCGGCGTCCAGGAAGCGCGCGCCCAGCGCGGTCAGCATGCCGGCGCCGCCGTCCGTGGTGGCGCTGCCGCCGACGCCGAACACGATCGTGCGGGCGCCGGCGTCCAGCGCGGCCCGCAGGAGTTCGCCGGAGCCGTACGTGGATGCGGTGAGCGGCGCGAAGACGCCGGCGGGCAGCCGTTGCAGGCCGCTCGCCTCCGCCATCTCCACGACCGCCGTGTCGCCGCGCAGCGCGAACGCCGCCGTCACCTCGTGCCCGAGGGGCCCGGCGACGCGTACCTCCCGCCGCTCGAAGCCGGCCGCGACCGCCGCGTCCACGGTCCCGTCGCCGCCGTCGGCCACGGGCATGGCCTCGACCGCCAGGCCCGGCACCACCCGGCGCAGACCGGCCGTCACCCGCTCGGCGACCTGCACGGCCGTGAGCGAGCCCTTGAACTTGTCCGCGGCGATGAGCACCCTGTGGGCACCGTTCACTGCAGCGTCCGCCACCTTGTCTTCCCCTTGCTCTCCGGGCCCCGCACAGGTGGGGGCCAGTCGCGCCGCTGCGACCTTAACCGGAGGACGCCCCCGCCGTCATGCGCCGACCGGACCCTGAGAACGCCGTACGAGCGCCCTACGGACGTCCTGCGCGCCCGCTGTGCGGACGGCCGGACCCCGCGCGAACGCCCCCGGAATTGGGTAAACCGGTCCTATGACCCCTGTGGGCACTGAGCCAGAGCTCGCCGACCGCGTCCTCGGGGGCTGGCTGGGCCGGATCGCGGGCAACATGCTCGGCAAGCCGGTCGAGCAGGGCGACCTGTGGACGCGGGACCGTATCGATCAGTATCTGCGGCAGGCCGCCGCCCTGCCCCTCACCGACTATCTTCCCGAGCCGATCAGCGAGGACGACGGCTTCGAGCTGCGCCCCGAGTGGCGCCAGTGCGTGCGCGGCCGGATCCACGGCAGCTGCCGCGACGACGACGTCGACTACGCGATCCTCGGCCTCGACCTGCTGGAGACCCACGGCTTCGGCTTCAGCACCGAGCAGGTCGGCGACCTGTGGCTGCTGCGGCTGCCGTATCTGCAGACCTTCACGGCGGAGCGGGCCGCGTACCGCAACCTCGCCAACGGTCTGAAACCGCCGCTCACCGCGACGTACGAGAACCCGTACCAGGAGTGGATCGGCGCCCTCATCCGCGCCGACATCTACGGCTGGACCTGCCCGGGCGCCCCGCGCCGCGCCGCCTCCCTCGCCCGCCGGGACGCGGTGCTGTCGCACACCGGCAACGGCGTGTACGGGGCGATGTGGGCGGCGGCGCTCGTCGCGGCGGCGTTCACGGCGCCCACGGTCCGGCAGGCCGTCGACCGGGCACTCGCCGTCATCCCGGCGAGCAGCCGCCTCGCCCGCACCGTACGCCGGGTTGTCTCGCTCCACGACACCCGGATGACCTGGGAGGACACGCTCACCACGGTCGCCGAGGAGACCGCCGGGCTCGGCTGGATCCACACCGTCCCGAACGCCGCCGTGCTCACCGCCGGGCTCCTGTACGGCGACGGCGACTTCACCCGCACCATCACCCTCACCGTGCGCGGCGGGCTGGACACCGACTCGAACGGGGCGACGGCCGGTTCGGTGGCGGGTGTGCTGACGGGGGCGGCGGCGATCCCGGACCAGTGGACCGAGCCGCTGGAGGACACGGTGCGCAGCGCGGTGTTCGGGTTCGACGGGGTGCGGATCAGCGAGCTGGCGGAGCGGACGGTGCGGCTGGTGGAGGCGGAGGCGGAGGTCTAGCGACGGTGCGCCGGGGGGCGCTTCCCTGCGCGGGGCGTGCGGCCGAGGCACGGCTGGGCAGGCTGGTTACCCTTCCTCAATGACCACCACGCCGGACTTCGCCACGTACATCGCGAGTCTCCCCCGTGTCCTCGCCGGCGCCGCCGCGCTCTTCCGTGACGCGGAGGGCCGGGTGCTGCTCGTGGAGCCCAACTACCGTGAGGGCTGGGCGCTTCCGGGCGGCACGATCGAGTCCGACGACGGTGAGACCCCGCGGCAGGGCGCACGCCGTGAGACGGCCGAGGAGATCGGCCTCGACCGCGAGCTGGGCCGGCTGCTGGCGGTGGACTGGTCGCACGGCACGGGTCGGCCGCCGGTGGTGGCGTATCTGTACGACGGCGGAGTCCTCGGCGAGGACGACTTCAAGGCGATCCGGTTGCAGGAGGAGGAGCTGCTGTCCTGGCGGCTGGTTCCGCGCGAGGAGATCACGGCTCATCTGCCCGGCTCCCTGGGCCGCCGTGTCCTGGCCGCCCTGGACGTCCTCGCGGACGGCGCGGGGACGGTGGAGCTGGAGAACGGTCACCGGGTGGGCTGACCTGAGGGCGGGTTCAGCCCTCGACGTCCCGGGGCTTCGTATCCACCGCGCGCAGCGCCTCGTCGCGTTGGGCGAGCCGGGCCTCCGTGCGGTGGCCGCGCTCGATGTAGTCGCGGACGACGAGCTCGACGGCGTCCTGGGGATTGCCGACGCCCGCGAGGACCATGACTTCCACGACGAGTTCGGCATCGAGTGACACGGCGACCTTGGCCATGGCGGGACGCCAGCACCACACCGGCCAGGTCGAATATCCCTTCGCCGCACGGCGGTCCACCGCCTTACTCTCGGCCCATGAACAGGCCCCTCGTAGCCATCCTCAGCGGCGCAGGCATCTCCACGGATTCCGGGATCCCTGACTATCGCGGGCCGAACGGGCTGTGGCGGCGGGATCCGGAGGCCGAGAAGCTCGTGACGTACGAGTACTACATGGGCGATCCGGAGATCCGGCGGCGCTCCTGGCAGATGCGGCGGCAGAACCGGACGCTCAAGGCCGAGCCCAACGCGGCGCACCGGGCGGTGGCCGAGCTGGAGCGGGCCGGGGTGCCGGTGCGGGTGATCACGCAGAACGTGGACGGGCTGCACCAGCTCGCCGGGATGCCCGCCCGCAAGGTGCTCGAACTGCACGGCAGCGCGCGCGGTGTGCTCTGCACGAAGTGCCATGCGCGCGGTCCGATGGAGGACGCCCTCGCGCGGGTCGAGGCCGGTGAGGAGGATCCGGCGTGCCTGGAGTGCGGTGGCATCCTCAAGTCGGCGACCGTCATGTTCGGCGAGCGGCTCGATCCGGTGGTCCTCGGTGAGGCGGTCGCGATCACCAAGGCGTGCCAGGTGTTCATCGCCGTCGGCAGCAGCCTGCAGGTCCAGCCCGCCGCCGGGCTCGCCGGCGTCGCCGCCGACCACGGGGCCCGGCTGATCATCGTCAACGCCGAGCCGACGCCGTACGACGACCGCGCCGACGACGTCGTACGGGAACCCATCGGCACGGCGCTGCCGAAGCTGCTGCGCGAACTCGCCGGGTAGAAAAGCCGGTGCGGGAATTCGCTGAGTAGATCAGAATCCGTGCCATGACTTCTGCGATCCGCCATGTGACGATCGACTCCGCCGACGCCTACCGCCTGGCCGGCTTCTGGTCCCAGGTGCTGGGCCTGCCCGTCCACGAGGACGACAAGCCCGGCGACGAGGACGTGCTGATCGAGGGCGCGGGTCTGCTGTTCGTCACCGTCCCGGAGCCCAAGACGGTCAAGAACCGGGTGCATGTGGACCTTCAGCCGCAGGACCGCACCCGTGACGAGGAGGTCGAGCGGCTTGTGGCCATCGGCGCCACGCTGGTCGACGACCGCCGCACCCCGGACGGCAGGGGCTGGGCGGTCCTCGCCGATCCGGAGGGCAACGAGTTCTGCGTGGAACGCGGTGCGGCGGAGCGGGCCGGCTGAGCCGACGGGTTCAGAACAGCGCCGCTCCGCTCTCGAAGTCCAGCAGCCGCTTCTTGCGGTCCAGGCCGCCGCCGTACCCGGTGAGGCTGCCGCTCGCGCCGACGACGCGGTGGCAGGGGACGATGATGCCGATCGGGTTCCTGCCGTTGGCGAGGCCGACCGCGCGGGAGGCGGCGGGGTTGCCGAGGGCGTCGGCCAGTTGGCCGTAGGAGCGGGTCTCGCCATAGGGGATGTGGCGCAGCCGGTCCCAGACGCGGCGCTGGAACTCGGTTCCGTTCAGCCGCAGTTCGAGGGTGAACTCCTTCAACTCGCCCGCGAAGTAGGCCTCCAGCTGGTCGATCGCCGCACCGAAGGGCCTCTCGTCTCGCTCGCCGAAGGTCTCCTCGGGTGGTCGGTGGCGCTGTTCGGTCATGTAGAGGCCGCTCAGGACGCCGTCCTCGGCGACGAGGGTCAGGGGGCCGTACGGGCTGTCGATGACGGTGTGCTGCTTCGTCGGCATGTCCTTGAGGTCCTTATACGGGGAGGAAGTTGATCGGGTGGCTGTCCGTCGCCCACAGGTACTGGACGGCGTACGCCCGCCAGGGGCGCCACGCGGCTGCCCGGGCCGTGAGGGCCGCCGGGGTCGACGGGAGGCCCAGCTCCTGGGCGGCGCGCCGGATTCCGAGGTCGGTGGGGAGGAAGGCGTCGGGGTCACCGAGGGCGCGCATCGCGATGACGTCGACTGTCCAGGGGCCGAAGCCGGGGAGGGCCAGGAGCCGGGCCCGGGTCTCCTGCCAGTCGCTGTCCGGGCCCAGGCGTACCTTGCCGGCGGCGAGCTGACGCACCAGCGTCGTGAACGTCGTACGGCGGGTGCGGGGCATCGCCAGTGACTCCGGGTCCACGCAGGCCAGTGCCTCGGGGGACGGGAAGAGGTGGGTGAGGCCGCCCCCGGGGTCGTCGGCCCGCTCGCCGTGGGCGGTGACCAGGCGGGCCGCGTGGGTGCGGGCGGCGGCCGTGGAGACCTGCTGGCCGAGCACGGCCCGTACGGCGAACTCCGCCTCGTCGACCGTGCGCGGCACCCGGCGGCCGGGCGCCTTGTCGACCAGCGGAGCCAGGAGCGGATCCGTGCGCAACTGGTCGTCGATGGCGACCGGATCGGCGTCCAGGTCGAGCATCCGGCGGCACCGGCTGATCGCGACGGTCAGATCGCGCAGGTCGCTGAGGGTGAGGCGGCAGGCGATGTGGTCGGGCTGGGGGGTCAGGGCCACGATGCCGTGGCCGTACGGCAGCCTGAGCGTGCGCCGGTACGCGCCGTCCCGCCACTCCTCGACTCCCGGGACGGCGGTCGCCGCGAGGTGGCCGAAGAGGTTGTCGGGGTTGAGGGGGGCGCGGAACGGCAGGCGCAGGGTGAGTGCGCCAGTGGCGTTGCCCGGACTGCTGTGGGGCGCGCGGGCGCGCAGGTCGGTCGGGGCGAGGGCGAAGACCTCGCGCACGGTGTCGTTGAAGGTGCGGATGGAGGCGAAACCGGCCGCGAAGGCGATGTCGGCCATGGGCAGGGACGTCGTCTCGATCAGGAGGCGGGCCGCCTGGGCGCGCTGGGCGCGGGCCAGGGCGAGCGGGCCGGCGCCCAGTTCGGCGAGAAGCTGGCGTTCGATCTGCCGGGTGCTGTAACCGAGCCGGGCGGCGAGGCCGGGCACCCCCTCGCGGTCCACCACGCCGTCGGCGATCAGCCGCATCGCGCGGGCCACGAGGTCGGCGCGCTGGTTCCACTCCGGGGAGCCGGGGCTGGTGTCCGGGCGGCAGCGCTTGCACGCCCGGAACCCGGCCTGCTGGCAGGCGGCCGCGCTCGGGTGGAAACGCATGTTCTCCGGCTTGGGCGGGACCACCGGGCAGCTGGGCCGGCAGTAGATCCCGGTCGTCACGACCGCCGTGAAGAACCAGCCGTCGAAGCGGGCGTCCTTGGACTGGACGGCGCGCACGCAGCGCTCCGTGTCGATGTGCATCCCCTTCTGCATGCGTCCAGCATCGACCAGCGGGGGCGACGAGGCTGGCGAGAATCCGACATCAGCCTCGGCTGGGCTGGGAGCTGGCGGATTACCCGGGCCGAAGAACCCGGAGACACATGAAGAAGCATTCATGTGTTCAGGTACGATGAGTAAGATACCCGACATGGGTCATGGAGCCGTCACCACCGCGCAGGACGCCACCGAGCGCGTACGTCTGGACGCGGCCAACGTAGCCAAGGTGGCCACCACCCTCCAGGCCCTCTCCACCCCCTCCCGCCTGCTGATCCTGGCGCGGCTGCGGGAAGGTCCGCTGCCCGCCACGGAGTTGGCCGCCGAGGTGGGCATGGAGCAGTCCGCCTGCTCCCACCAGCTGCGGCTGCTGCGCAATCTGGGCCTGGTGGTGGGTGAGCGGCGCGGCCGGTCGGTCGTGTACGCGCTGCACGACCACCATGTCGCCGAGCTGCTCGACCAGGCCGTGTACCACGTGGAGCATCTGCGGCTGGGCATCAGCGACGCGGCCGAGTGAGCCGCGTCGGTCGAGTGAGCCGCGTCGGCCGACCTGGCCGCCTTACGACGCGGTCGGGGCGGGGGTCGGGCCCACACCCCGCAACTGATGGATCTTTCCGCCCAGTTGGGGCCGGAGCCGCTCCAGCACCTCCGGTTTCGCGCTGACCACCCAGCGGGTGCCGACGAGGTACTTGCCGCCGTAGACGGCGGCGGCGTCCAGCCAGGTCAGCTTGAACTTCTCCTGCGGGAACGTCGTGATGAGGTAGTCGCCCCGCTTCGTCCGGCAGACGCCTTCGCGCAGTTCGTCCGCCTCGGTCCGGATCTTGACCTCGCAGCCCGTCAGGTCGGCGATCACCTCGACCTTCGCCGGCGCCACGACGCCGACCGCGGTGGCGGAGACGTTCGTCGGGCTGCTCTTCGCGGCGGTGCCCTCGTCCTCACTCCCGCCGCACGCGGTGGCCAGGAGCAGAAGAACCAGACTGCCGGTCGCCGTCGCGGTACGGACGATGGTCGCGCTACGGCCGATGCTGCCTCGGTCGATTCATCGGTCGCTTCCTCGGTTGATTCCTCGCTGTGACTGCACGAAAAGTGGTACGGATCAACGCCGGGAGCCGTTCACCCCGTGTGTCCCGTGGTGTCGGTCGGCAGCCAGCGGGCGGCATAGGCCCGCAGTCCCTCCAGTTCGGCACCGCGTGCGACGTAACCGACGTGGCCGTCGGGCCGTACGAGCCCCTGGGCGACGCCCGGCCAGGGACCGCGGTCGTCGAGGCGGTGCACGGTGATCAGGTCGGCGCGGCCGGCCAGGACCGGGGCGAGCCGCTGGTCCGGCCAGAGGTGCGGCGGGCCGGTCAGGAGCAGGTGCCAGCCGGGGGCGGCGGTCCGGGCCTGGATGCCCCGGGGCAGGTCCGGCAGCCGGTCACCGGCTCGCGGGCCGTGGCGGGGCGGTCGTCCGCCCGTCGTGGAGGCCGGGCTGCGCCGGTAGTGGATGCCCAGTTCGGAGACGGTACGGAAGACCCACCGGCGGGGCGCCCTGGCACGCACCGCCAGGGGGGCGAGGTGCGGGACGAGCCGGGCACGGGCGAAGCGGAGGAGGGGATGAGGGCTGGTGCCGACGGTGAACGCGCGGTCGGTGAACCGTCGTACCTCGCGGCCGACGGGGGCGCGTTCGATGCCGTACGTCTGAAGCAGTTCCTCCGGTGCGGCGCCCCGGCACACGAGGGCGAGCTTCCAGCCCAGGTTGAGGGCGTCCTGGATGCCGGTGTTCATGCCCTGTGCCCCGGCCGGGCTGTGGATGTGGGCGGCGTCGCCGGCCAGGAAGCAGGGCCCGGACCGGTATCGGGCGGCACCGCGGTTGTGGAGCCGGAAGTCGGTCATCCAGACCGGATCCCGCAGCGTCAGCCCCTGAGCCCCGTACCGGTCGGCGATCTGTCGCAGGAGCGGCAGCGTCACCTCGCCGTCGGGGGCGTCGGGCGGCCGGATGGCCAGCATCCGCCAGGGTGCCGGTGAGCCGAGCGGGAAGAAGATCAGCATCCCGGCCCCGGTCATGTACGAGTGCACGGCGCCCGGCTCCAGCCCGTCGACGTCCAGGTCGGCGAGCAGGTACGTCTGCGGATAGGCGTAGCCCTCGAAGTCGATGCCCGCCTGGGCTCGCACGGTGCTGTGGGCGCCGTCGCAGCCGACGACGTAGCGCGCCACCACGTCTTCCTCCGTGCCGTCGCGGCCACGCAGTCGGCAGACGACGTGGGGATCCCGTCGGTCCAGCAGGAGCAGCTCGGTGCCGCGTTCGATCGGGACGCCGCGCGTGGCCAGGTGCTCACCGAGGACGTTCTCCGTCTCGGCCTGCGAGAGGAACAGCAGGAAGGGGTAGGGGGTGTCCGTGAGTCCGATGTCGAAGAGCGGTACCGACACCGTGCGCCGCTTCAGGTGCAGGCGCAGCCGCATCGCGGGGTTGCCGCGGGCCACCAGCCGCTCGGTCACGCCGAAGCCCGCCAGCGCCTCCAAGGTGCGGGGCTGGATGCCGAGTGCCCGGGACTCGCGCACCCGGTCCGGGGAACGGTCGACGAGGCGGAACGTGATCCCGTGGGCGCGCAACTGCGCGGCGAGCGCGAGCCCCGTCGGCCCGGCGCCGACCACCAGGACATCCAGCGGTGCCGTCATGGCTTCACGGTAGAGCTGATCCAGGTGCGCACGGCCTCGGAGGTGGTCCGGGCGTGCTCCTTGAGGAGGGCGCGGTGATCCCCGACGACATCGACGCGGTCGTGCGGCAGTGGCCAGGAGGTCTGCCAGTCGTCGGCGTCGGGTCCGGCCGCCATCTCCGGTGTGGGCCGCGCGGCGCGCACCAGCAGCGTCGGGGTGGTCACCGGTTCCGGAACCCAGTCGAGGAACATCCGCGTGTACGCGCCCATCGCGGCCACCGCTGTGTCCTCGTCCCCCGAGTACCGGCCCGTTCCCAGCAGGGGCGCGACCGTGGCCGGCAGGGCCGACAGCCAGTCCTTGTTCCGGTTCTCGTCGTTGATGAGGTAGGTGTCGAGGAGGACTTGGGCTCGTGGCGGAGCACCGTGTCCCTCCAGGTACCGGGTCACGCAATGGGCGACGGCACCGCCGCTGGACGCGCCGACGACGACGAAGGGCCGGTCTCCGACGTGGCGGAGTACGGTCTCGGCCTGCGTGCGGGCCAGCACCTCCCGGTCGGCCGGTACCGCGTCGCCTTCGCCCAGTCCCGGATGCGGGAGTTCGATGATCTCCGACTCGCCGTCGAAGAAGCGCTGGAATCGCGCGAACTCTCCGCCGGGGAAGTCGAGCGGGGGCTGGAGCCCGGGGAAGAAGACGAGCAGCGGGCCCGTGCTGCCGCTGGTCCGGCGCAGCGGCGGCAGGGCTCGGGCCCGGCTCTCGGAGGCGTCGAACGTCGGCACCGCCCAGGAGGCGCCGAGCAGCATGTGCATCGCCGGTACGACGTGGCCGGCCGCGCAGAGCTTCCGGTAGAGGGCGGCAAGGCTCTGCGTGGGGCGGTCGCGCCGCTCTGCGGCCGTTTCCGCTGCCGTTTCCGCTGCCGTTTCCGCTGCCGTTTCCGTTGCCGTTGCCGTTGCCGTTTCGGGCAGGTCGCCGAGCAGGTCGAGGAGGTGCCGGGTGAGGGACGGCGTCGTGGGGTGCTCGAACACGACGGCGGCGGGCAGCCGGAGCCCGCAGGCGGCGCCCACCAGGTTGCGGACCTGAACCGCCATCAGGGAGTCGAATCCCAGGTCGGTGAAGGCTCTTTCGGAGGGCAGCGCGTCGGCGTCGGGGTAGCCGAGGACATCGGCGATCGTCTGGCGGATGAGCCTGGAAAGGGTTCCCTCCCGTTCGTGGGCGGGCAGGTCGGCCAGCAGTGTGCGCCAGGCGTCGGGCTGCGCCCCGGCCTGGGCGCGTTGCCCGGAGGTGACGGTAGGCCGGCCGGTGGGTATCAGCTCCCGCAGCAGTGGCGGCAGGGGCGTGGGGGCGGACCGCAGGGCGGCTCGGTCCAGGAGGAAGGGTGCCAGTACCGGTTCCCCGTGCCGCAGGGCCGCGTCGAGGAGTGCCAGGCCCTGCTCGGGAGAGAGTGCGGGGAAACCGTCGTCGGCGACCTGGGGCCGTACGCTGCGGCGCAGTTGGGCGGCCATGCCGTCGGTGTGTTCCCACAGGCCCCACGCCAGCGACAGCGCGGGCAGCCCTTGCGCGGCACGGTGGCGGGCCAGGGCGTCCAGGAAGGAGTTCGCGGCGGCGTAGTTGCCTTGACCGGGGCGGCCCACCAGACCCGAGGCCGAGGAGAAGATCACAAATGCCGTGAGGTCCAGGTCCCGGGTCAGCTCGTGCAGGTTCCAGGCCGCGTCGGCCTTCGGCCGGAGCACGGTCGCCAGACGGCCGGGGGTCAGCCTCGCCAGGACACCGTCATCGAGTTCGCCGGCCGCATGGACCACGGCGGACAGCGGTGGCTCGCTGCTGTTGATCACGTCCGCCAGCGCGGCGCGGTCGGCCGCGTCGCAGGCGACGATCCTGACCTCGGCCCCCAACTCCTCCAGGGCGGCGCGCAGTTCCTGTGCGCCGGGCGCCGTCGGGCCCCGGCGCCCGGTGAGCAGCAGGTGCCGTACGCCGTGGGCGCGGACCAGGTGCCGGGCCAGTTCCGCGCCGAGGGCGCCGGTACCACCGGTGATCAGCACGGTGCCCTGCGCGCCGAATCCGCTGCCGCCGGTACCAGGGCCGGTTCTCACCAGCCTGGGCGCCGTTGTCCGGCCGGCCTGGATGGACAGCTGGGGCTCGCCGGTGGCCACGGCCGCGGGAAGCCGTTGGAGGGACTGCGGGTGCCCGTCCACGTCGACGAGGACGACCTGTCCGGGCATCTCCGACTGCGCCGTGCGCACCAGTCCCCAGACGGCGGCCCCGGCCATGTCGGGTACGGCCGCGGTGGCGTTCCGCGTCACGACCAGCAACCGTGCCCCCACAGAGGCGGGGTCGTCCTGCCAGTCCTGCAACGTCTTGAGCACCCTGGCCGTCAGGGCGTGTGTCGCGGACACGGGGTCGGGGTCCGCCGCGGCCCCTACGGCCGTGACCACCACGATGTCGGGGCCGGCCTCGGCGTCGCCAGCCGGGTCGACGAGGGCGGGTAGGTGTGCCGCGAGGTCCAGGTCGTCGGGGCCCAGAGTGGTCCAGCGCTGCCCGCCCTCGACGCTGTCGGGTGTCTCGACGGGCACCCGGCCGGGGCACAGCAGTGCACGCCGAACGACGTCCTCGGCGGGATCCCGCTGGGTGTCGGGGAGTTCTCGGGTGGTCAGGGAGCCGACCGAGGCCACCGGCCTGCCCGTCGGGTCGGTCATCGTCAACGAGACGCGGTCCGCGCCCACTTCGGTCAGCCTCACCCGTAGTGCCGTGGCCCCGTCGGCGTACAGGCGCACTCCGCTCCAGGCGAACGGCAGCCGCACGGGAGCCGGTTCCGAGCGGAAATCGGAGGATGCCGCCAGCAGGGCGGCGTGCACAGCGGCGTCCAGCAGCGCCGGATGGATCGCGAACCGAGCTGCCTGCGCGGCCTGTGCCTCCGGCAGTCGCACGTCGGCGAACAGTTCGGTGCCGCGGCGCCACATCGCCCGGACGCCCTGGAACGCCGGCCCGTAGGCGAAGCCGTCGTCCGCCGCCCTGTCGTAGCCGTCCGTGAGGTCCACTTCGACGGCGTCCGGGGGCGGCCACTCCGTCGGGCCGCTCTCGGAGAAGTCCTGTTCCTGCGCTGCCGGCACGCTCACCAGTGACCCGGTGACATGCCGGGTCCACGCTGTCCCGGAGTCGTCCGCAGCCGATTGCGCATCCCCGGGGCGGGAGTGGATGTCGAACGACCGTCGGCCCACGGCATCGGCTGCGCCGACCACGACCTGTACGCACACAGCCGCGCCCGCGGGCAGCGTGAGCGGTGCCAGGGCGACGAGGTCGTCCACCGCCCCGCACCCCACCTGGTCACCGGCGCGGACCGCCATCTCCACGAATGCCGTCGCGGGCACCAGATGCACGCCGGCGACGACGTGATCCGCGAGCCAGGGCTGGGTTTCGGCGGAGAGCAGCCCGGACAGCACCGTGTCCCCCGTGTCCGGCAAGGTGAATGCCGGGCCCAGCAGCGGATGGCCCTGGGCGCGGGTCACCGCGGTCGCGTGGACCGACGTGCTCGGGGCGTCCAGCCAGTACCTCCGGCGCTGGAAGGCGTACGTCGGCAGGTCCACGCGGCGCGCCCCGCTCCCGGCGAACACGGCGGACCAGTCGATGCCCACCCCGCGCACATGGAGCCGCGCCAAGGCGGACAGCAGGGTCTGAGCCTCGGGCTCGCCCGACCGGGCGCTCGCGGCGAGCACCGGCCGCGGGCGTCCGTCCGCCGGCAGGCAGTCCGCGGTCGCCGCGGTCAGGACAGGGTGCGGCCCCAACTCCATGAAGGCCGCGACATTCGCCTCGTGCAGCCAACGCACGGTGTCCGCGAACCGGACCGGCAGACGCGCGTGCCGCACCCAGTACTCCGCGGAGCACAGGTCCTCGCCCACGCCCGCCGCAACCGCGCTGACGACCGGGATTCGCGGTGGCCGGAACGTCAACCGCTCGGCGACGCGGCGGAACTCGTCGAGCATCGGCTCCATGAGCGGTGAGTGGAAGGCGTGGCTCACCCGCAGCCGCACAACTCGTCGTCCCTGCCCGGCGAACCGGTCGGCCACGGATCGCACGTCCTCGCCCGCCCCGGAGATGACGACGGAGCGCGGCCCGTTCACCGAGGCGATCGCGACCCGTCCCGCGAGCCCGGACTCCGCCAGGAGCGGCGCGACCTCGTCCTCCGCCGCGTGCAGCGCCACCATGCACCCGCCTTCCGGCAGTGCCCGCATCAGGCGGCCCCGGGCGGCGACGAGCTCCGCGGCGTCGGCGAGGTCCAGCACACCGGCGACATGCGCCGCCGCCAGCTCTCCGACCGAGTGTCCCGCGAGGTGGTCCGGCCGCACGCCCCAGGACTCCAGCAGGCGGAACAGGGCCACCTCGTAGGCGAACAGAGCGGTCTGGGTGAAGTCCGTACGGTCGAGCAGAGCGGCATGCGGCGAACCGGCTTGCGCGAACATCACCGTGCGCAACGGGTGTTCCAGATGGCGGTCCAGCGCCCGGCACACGTCGTCGAAGGCGGCGGCGAAGGCCGGGAACGCCGCGCACAGTTCCCTGCCCATGCCCACGCGCTGAGCGCCTTGGCCGGTGAAGAGGAACGCCGTACGGATGCCGGCGTCGTCCGCGACGCCCTGGAAGGTCGTGCCGCTGTGCTCGCCGCGGGCGAGGGCTCGCAGCCCCGCCAGTACGCCGTCGAGGTCACCGGCCGGCACCGCTGCCCGGTGCGTCAGCGCGGTCCTCGACACGGCCAGTGAGAAGCCGACGTCGGTCGGCGGCACGTCGGGCCGGGCCGTCACCCAGGCGGCCAGCCGATGCGCCTGGGCGCGCAGTGCGGCCTCGTCGGCTCCGGAGAGCAGCCAGGGCACCGCGGGCACGGCAGACGGCTCGGCCTCGGGCCGGGTGTGCTCGGCGTCGGGCCGGGTGTGCTCGGCGGTCGGCTCCGGGGCCTGCTCGATGATGACGTGCGCGTTGGTCCCGCCGATGCCGAACGCGGAGACACCGGCCCTGCGCGGGCGTCCGGTCTCCGGCCACGGGCGGGCGGACGTCAGCAGCTCCACTCGGCCCGAGGACCAGTCCACGTGCGGCGACGGCGCCTCGACGTGCAGGGTGCGCGGCAGGACGCCGTGCCGCATGGCCATCACCATCTTGATGACGCCGGCGACACCCGCGGCCGCCTGTGTGTGACCGAGGTTGGACTTGACCGACCCGAGCCACAGCGGCGGTTGATCCGGAGAGCGTCCCTGCCCGTAGGTGGCCAGCAGCGCTTGCGCCTCGATCGGGTCACCGAGTGTGGTGCCGGTGCCGTGCGCCTCGACCACGTCCACGTCGCTCGGCCGCAGTCCTGTGGTGTCCAGCGCCTGCTCGATCAGCCGCTGTTGGGCCGGGCCGCTGGGCGCGGTGAGGCCGTTGGAGGCGCCGTCGGAGTTGACGGCGCACCCGCGCAGCACCGCCAGGACGGGATGGCCGTTGCGCCGGGCGTCGGAGAGCCGCTCCAGGAGCACCATGCCGGCTCCCTCGCTCCATCCGGTGCCGTCCGCCGAAGAGGAGAACGACTTGCACCGGCCGTCGGGGGACAGACCTCGTTGCCGGCTGAACATCACGAAGGACTGCGCAGTCGCCATGACGGTGACGCCTCCGGCCAGGGCGAGCGAGCAGGTGCCCGAGCGCAGCGCTTCGACGGCCGAGTGCATCGAGACCAGCGAGGACGAGCACGCGGTGTCGACCGTGACGGCGGGCCCGCGCAGTCCGAACGTGTAGGAGATCCGGCCGGAGGCCACACTGCCGGCCGAGCCGATGCCCAGGTGGGCTTCCAGCTCGTGAGGGCCGTTGAACCGGCCGGCGTAGTCGTTGAACATCACGCCGACGAACACGCCCGTGTCGGTCCCGCGCAGCGACAGGGGGTCGATTCCGGCGCGTTCCAGTGCCTCCCAGGAGGTCTCCAGCAGCAACCGGTGCTGGGGGTCGGTGGCCAGGGCCTCGCGCGGCGAGATCCCGAACAGGCTCGTGTCGAACTCGGCGGCGCCGTGCAGGAAGCCGCCGTGGCGGGTGTAGGAGGTGCCGAGGCGGTCCGGATCGGGGTCGTGGAGGGCTTCCAGGTCCCATCCCCGGTCGACCGGGAAGCCGGAGATCGCGTCGCCTTCCCGCGACACCAGCTGCCAGAGATCCTCCGGCGACTGGACGTCGCCGGGGTAGCGGCAGCTCATCGCGACGATCGCCACCGGATCGTCGGCCGGGTCGCTCCCCGCACGCCGGTCGGCCGGGTCGGCGCGGAGGTGCGGTTGCTGTGGTTCCGGTGCGGTGAGCGTGGTCCACAAGTGCCGGGAGACCGCGGCGGGCGTGGGGTGGTCGAAGACCAGCGTGGCCGGAAGGCGCAGTCCGGTCAGCTCGCCCAGCCGCTCGACCAGCCTGGCAGCGCCCAGGGAGGTGAGCCCCAAGTCGGTGAACGCACGGTCGGCGTCCGGCCGTTCACCGGGTTCCGCCCCGCACAGTGCGGCCGTCTCGCTCAGGACCCTCTCCCGCAGGGCGTCCGGCGAGGCGGGCGGCTCGACCGCGGTCGGGGCGTCGAGGTCCGCACCGGACGGTGCGTCCGGTCGCGCCACGTCGAGGACGACGGCCGTACGGGCGACCTTGCCGGATGCGGTACGGGGCACAGCCGCGATCCGCTGAATCGCCACCGGGACCTTGTGCTCGGCGAGCAGGGCCCGGCAGTGGGCCAGCACCTGATCCATGTCGAGGTCTTGCGGACCGGGCACCACGCCGGCGACCGGAACCTCACCCAGGACAGGGTGCGCGGCGCCCGTCACGACGGCGTCGGCCACGCCCGGACAGCTCAGCAGCACGTCCTCGATCTCCGCGGGATGGATGTTCTCGCCACCCCGGATGATCACCTCGCTGACCCGGCCGGTGAGCGTGAGGCTTCGGTGTTCCGTCCAGCGGCCCATGTCGCCGGTGCGGTACCAGCCCTCCCTCATGGCCGCGGCCGTGGCCTCGGGCTGGTTGTGGTAGCCCGTCATGATCCCGGGGCTGCGGACCCACACTTCCCCTTCGCCGTCCGCCGGGGCGGGCTCGCCGGACTCCGGGTCGACCAGCCGTACGTCGAGTCCCGGCACGGGCTGTCCGCAGGAGCCTTCGGCATGCGTCCCGTTCAGCCGGTTCACGGCGATCGCGCCGCACGTCTCGGTGCTGCCGTAGTAGTCGAGGAGCGGCGCTCCCAGCAGGCGTTCGACCGACTGCCGCAACCGCACGGAACTCGGGGCACCGGCCACGACGGCCAACCGCAGCCCCGATCGCGGCGGTCCCTGGTCCTCGAAGTCCGCGGCGGCCGACGCCAGTTGGCGGTAGGTCGTGGGCACTCCCGCCAGCACGGTGAACGGCCCGCCGGCGTGTTCGCTCGAAGCGCGCACCGTACGCAGCAGTTCTCCGGGCGCGAGCAGCTCACCGGTGATGTGCGTGCTCGCGCCGACGGCGACGGTTCCCAGGATCGCGAGCGAGTGCCCGAAGCTGTGGAACAGCGGAAGCGGCCACAGCAGCCTGTCCTCGGCGGAGAACCCGAGGAGCGGGACGTAGCAGGCGGCGACCGACCACAACGCGCCGCGCTGCGTGGACATCACCCCTTTGGGTCGGCCCGTGGTGCCGGAGGTGTAGAGCAGCCACGCCGTCTCGTCGAGTGCGAGATCGTCCCGAGGGGGTTCGGCGCTGTCCGTGTCGGCCACGTCGCCGAACAGCACCGTCGAGGCAGGGGCGTTGGCGGGGACCGGGCCTTCGCCGGTCAGCAGCACGTGGGACGGTCGGCACTCGGGCGGCAGCCGCTTGACGCGCGCCAGGCGTGCGGGGTCGGTGATGACGACCGACGCCCCGCTGTCCGCGATGAAATGAGCGAGTTCCGCATCGGAGGTACGCGGGTTCAGCGGGACGCCGACCGCGCTCGCCCGGAGAACGGCCAGACAACTCTCCACCGTGTCCACGGACGTACCGACGCAGAAGGCCACCCGGTCGCCCCGGCCGACGCCCACCCGGGCGAGATGCGCCGCCAGTCTGGCGGTGCGCCGCTCCAGGTCGGCGTAGGAGACGCGGCGCGCGGAGTCGGAGAACACCGTGTGGTCCGGTGTGCGGCCGGCATGCGCTTGAAGCAGCTCGTACAGCGGCAGAACTTTTTCCTTGCTCAGCATGTTCCAACCCCCATGTTCCAACCCCCATGATCCAACCGCTGTGGGACTTGAGTTCCGGCGTCGCTCCGTCAGCCGAGTCGTCGGGCGAACGTGTCGTAGGCCCGGTCGTCGAAGAGGACGAAGCGCACCTCTTCGACCACTGTCCGCGCGTCCCGCACCGCCTCCACCGCGATGCGCGCCGCATCCTCCATCGGCCACCGGTACACACCGGTGGAGATCGCCGGGAACGCGACCGTCCGCGCACCCAGCTCCTCGGCCACCCGCAGGGACTCCCGGTAGCAGGAGGCCAGCAGGTCCGAGCGGTCCTCGGTGGACGACCAGACCGGGCCCACCGTATGGATCACGTACCGCGCGTCCAGCTCCCCCGCCGTCGTGGCGACCGCCTCTCCCGTGGGCAGACCCTTGCCGTAGCGGGAGGCGCGCAGCTTGCGGCACTCGTCGAGGATCGCGGGGCCGCCCCGGCGGTGGATCGCGCCGTCGACTCCTCCCCCGCCGAGGAGGGAGGAGTTCGCGGCGTTGACGATCGCGTCGGCGGTCTCCCGCGTGATGTCGCCCTGGACGAGCCTGATGGTGGTCATGACCGCCTCTATAGCAGCCCTGCCACCGATGACCGGCTATTTCCAGGCGACCGGCAGCGAGCGCACTCCGTGGACCGTGCTGGTCGACAGGGCCAGCGAATCGAGCGGGGCCGTCATGCGCAGGGACGGGAGCCTGCGGAACAGGGTGGACAGGCCCAGGCGGAGTTCGGTGCGGGCCAGCGACTGGCCGAGGCACTGGTGCAGGCCGTGCCCGAAGGCGAGGTGGCCGGCGGCGTCGCGGCGGACGTCGAGGGCGTCGGGGTCGGCGTACACGGCCGGGTCGCGGTTGGCGGCCTGCAACGCCACCACCACGCCCTCCCCCGCTCGGATGCGGACGCCGGACAGCTCGACGTCCTCCGTGGCGATCCGCCGTATGCCGGAGTGGATGACGGTCAGATGGCGCAGGAGTTCCTCCACCGCCCCCGGCCACAGGGAGTCGTCGGCGCGCAGCGCGGCCAGTTGGGCCGGGCTCTGGAGCAGGGCGATCACGGCGAGGGGGAACATGTTCGCCGTGGTCTCGTGGCCCGCCAGGAGGAGCAGGGAGACCATGCCCGTGGCTTCGTCGAGCGTGGCCTCGCCGGTCGCGACGCGCTCGGCGGCCAGGCGGGAGACGAGGTCGTCGGCGGGGTCGTGCGTGCGGCGCTCGATCAGGGCGCGCAGATAGCCGTAGAGCGCCATGCGGGCCGCCATCGCCTCGGCCGGGTCGCCGGCGACGCTGGTGAGGGCGTTGGACTTCTCGCGGAAGAAACCGTGGTCCTCGTAGGGGACGCCGAGCAGTTCGCAGATGGCGAGGGTGGGGAGGGGCAGCGCGTACGACGCCACCAGGTCCGCCTGCGTCGCGTCGCCGTCCGTCATCGCGTCCAGCAGGTCGTCGCAGATCCGCTGGACGGCGCCCTCCAGCTGCTCGATGCGCCGGAAGGTGAAGTCGGGGATCAGCATGCGGCGCAGCCGGGTGTGGTCCGGCGGGTCCATCTGGTGGAAGAGACCGGGGGCTTGGGGTGGGGCTCCGGGGCGGGTGTGGGGGAAGGCGGGGTGGTTGGCGTCGGCGCTGAAGCGCGGGTCGGCCAGGACCGTGCGGGCGTCCTCGTGCCGGGTGATCAGCCAGGGGCTGTTGTCGCCCCAGATCGTCACCCGGCGGATCGGTTCCTCGGACTGCCACTTGGCGTACTCGGGGGCCGGGTCGAGCAGGGGGCGGATCGTGGGGAGGGGCGGGTGGGTCGTCACTTCTGCGTGCCTTCCGTCGCATCGGGCGTCTCGTGCAGGCCGGCGAGGCCCAGCAGCAGGGACTTGACCTCGGTGGCCGCGTAGGCTTCCCGGGCCCGCTCCGGCTGCGAACACAGCAGTACGGGGCCGTGGTCGGGGTCGGCGGGCAGGCGGCCGTGGCTGCCGCGGACGCCGGACGGGTCCAGGGGGACGGTCTTGAGGCGGTAGCGGAAGCCGAGCTTCTTGCGGGCGACCTGGCCGACGGCGCGCAGCTTCACCGCGGGGACGGTCTCGTCGTAGAGGAGCTCGGCGGGGTCGTAGCCGGGCTTGCGGTGGATCTCGACCTGGCGGGCGAAGTCGGGGGCGCGGTCGTCGTCCAGCCAGTAGTAGTACGTGAACCAGGCGTCGGGGTCGGCGAGTGCGACGAGTTCGCCGGAGCGCTCGTGGTCCAGGCCGTGGGCGGACTTGCCGTCGGCGTCCAGCACCTGCTCCACGCCGTCGAGTTCGGCGACGAGCTTCGCGACCGCCTCGACGTCGGCCGGGTCGCGGACGTAGATGTGGGCGACCTGGTGATCGGCGACCGCGAAGGCGCGCGAGGTCCACGGGTCCAGGTACTCCATGCCGTCCTGCGTGTACACCTCCAGCAGCCCTGCCCGGCGCAGGGCGCGGTTGATGTCGACCGGGCGGGAGACCGGCGTGATGCCGTACTCGCTGAGCGCGACGACGGTGGCGCCCTCGCGCAGGAAGTGGTCGATCAACGGGCGTAGCGCATCGTCGAGTTGGCGGGCGGCGCGGATGGTTTCCGGCGAATCCGGGCCGGAGCGCTGGGGCTCGTAGTCCATCTGCGGGATGTAGACGAGGGTGAGGTCGGGGCGGTGTTCGTCGAAGACCTGGCGGGCGGCGGCCAGGATCCACTGGGTGGAGGGCATGCCCGCGTTCGGGCCCCAGTAGGTGAACAGGGGGAACGGGCCCAGCCGGTCGGTGAGTTCGTCGTGCAGGGACGGCGGCCAGGTGTAGCAGTCGGGTTCCCCGCGGCCGTCGGAGTAGTAGACGGGGCGCGGAGTGACCGTCCAGTCGACGCCGACGCCCATCGCGTACCACCAGCAGATGTTGGCGACCTTGTAGTCGGGGTTGGTCTTTCTGGCCGTCTCCCAGATCTTCTCGCCGCCGACGAGCGCGTTGTGCTGGCGCCACAGCATGACTTCGCCGAGGTCGCGGAAGTACCAGCCGTTCGCCACCGCGCCGTGCGTGGACGGGGGTTCGCCGGTGAGGAGGGTGGACTGGACGGTGCAGGTGACGGCGGGCAGCACGGTGTCGAGCCGGGCCTGGAAGCCGCGTTCGCCGAGGGCGGCGACGGCCGGCATGTGCTTCAGGAGGTTCGGGGTGAGGCCGACGATGTCGAGGACGACAACGCGGTTCACTGGGTGGTCGGTCGTCATGACGGGTCCTCCTTGAGGCCGAGGCCGGTCAACCGGTCGCGGGCCCAGGCGAGTTCGGCGGCGATGCCGCCGGGCAGGTCGGCGGGCGGTTCGGGGAGGACGGACCAGGTGTAGGTCTCGACCTCGATGTGGTCACAGGCGGCCGAGGGCCCGCCCAGCAGCCCGGCGAGGACCGGGTCGAGCTGGTCGGCGGTGGTGCGGAGCGGGGCTTCGGGCTCGGTGTGCAGCGGGGCGTGGAAGTGGACGCGCCAGGGGCCGCCGTCGGCGGGAAGGGCGCCGTCGAGGGCGTCCGGGAGGTCGTCGACGCCGAGGACGTCGCCGTCGGTCGCCGTCCGGGTCTGGTGCAGGAACCGGGGTTCGGCGAGCCGGTGCAGGGCGGCGCGGGCGGCGGGGTCGGCCGGGTTCGGGGCCTCCACGGCGCAGGACGCCTGGAGCTTGACGACGGGCAGCCCGGCTTCCGTGAGCCGCCGCAGCGCCTCGGCCGGTTCCTCGAACTGCACGGCGAGATGGCAGGCGTCGAGGCAGATGCCCAGCCGGTCGGGGTCCAGTCCGCCCAGTTCCCGTACCGCCTGCGTGGTGGTCTCGACGACGCACCCGGGCTCCGGTTCGAAGCCGACGCGGATACGACGGCCCGTCCACGCCTCCAGCGCGGCGAGCCCGGTGGCCAGCCGGTCCAGGGCGTGTCGGGCCTCCTCGGCACAGACGGGCGTCCACGGGGTGCGCCAGGCGAGCGGGAGGGTGGAGACGCTGCCGTGGCCGACGTCGTCCGGGAGGAGGGCGGCGAGGACGCGGGCGCAGTCCAGGGTGTACTTCAGCCGGGCCTCGTCGGCCCAGTCGGGTTCGTACACGTCCTTCTTGACGACCTCGCGGTGGAAGCCGGCGTACGGGAAGGCGTTGAGGGTGACGGTCTCCAGCCCGCGCGCCCGCAGTTCGGTCTTCAGACGCGTCAACCTGCCTTCGTCATCGGCGAGTTCGGTGACGACCGGGCGCGCCAGCCACAGCCCGATGCCGAGCCGTTCGGTCCCGAGCCGTTCGCGCACGGGCTCGGCGTACTCGGCGAGCTGGGCGATCACGCCCTGGAGATCCTCCGCCTGGTGGACGTTGCTGCAGTAGCCGAGGTGGACGGTCGTACCGTCCGGATGCAGAAACCGCATGGACCGCTCACGCTCCCCCGCGACGTATGGAGTTGCCCCGGAAGGTGGCCTCCTCGTCCGGCTTGGGCTCCTCCAGCTCCAGCCGCCCGCTCTGACCGTAGAAGGCGACGGGGTTGCGCCACAGCACCTCGTCCACGGCGTCGTCGTCGAACCCGGCGGCGAGCATCGCGTCAGCCGTCTTACGGGTCTTGAGCGGATCGGAACGTCCCTAGTCGGCAGCCGAGTTGACGAGCACCCGCTCCGTCCCGTGCTCCTTGAGGATCTCCACCATCCGGTCCTCGCTCATCTTGGTCTTCGGGTAGATCGAGAACCCGGCCCAGCAGCCGCTGTCCAGGACCATGCCGACGGTGAGCTCGTTGAGGTGGTCGAGGACGACGAGTTCGGGGGCGATGCCCGACTCCCGTACGACGTCCAGGGTGCGCCGGGTACCGGCCGCCTTGTCGCGGTGCGGGGTGTGCACGAGGGCGGGCAGTTCGTGCTCGATGGCCAGCTGGAGCTGGCGCGCGAGCGCCTCGTCCTCCTCCGGCGTCATCGAGTCGTAGCCGATCTCCCCGACGGCGACGACCCGGTCCTTGGCGAGATAGCGGTCCAGTTCGTCGAGGACCGGGAGGCAACGGGGGTCGTTGGCCTCCTTCGGGTTGAGCGCGATCGTGCAGAAGTGCTGGATGCCGAACTGGGCGGCCCGGTACGGCTCCCAGCCCAGCAGCCCGTCGAAGTAGTCGTAGAAGCTCTCCGGCGAGGTACGAGGCTGGCCCAGCCAGAAGGCGGGCTCGACGACGGCGCGCACCCCGGCCGCGTACATCGCCTCGTAGTCGTCGGTCGTCCGGGAGGTCATATGGATATGGGGGTCGAAGATGCGCACAGTCAGCCCTCTTCCTTGAGTACGTCCGTGAGTGGGTCCGTTGATCGGCCTGTTGGTGCGTGCTCGAGTTCTGCGCCGGCGACGTCCGGGAAGGCACGGACGACGGGCAGGATGTCCTGGGGTACGTCCCGTCCCGCCACGATCCGCTCGCTGGCGAAGTCGGCGAGCATACGGGCCAGTTCGCGGTCGGCGCGAGCGTCGAGGCCGGTGACGCGGTCCAGCGGGATCTCGTAGAAGACGCACTTCAGTACGGCCTGGCGGTGCTCGGCGTCCGGGAGGTGCGCGGCGGCGTACGGGCCGAGGGCGGCCTCGATCAGGGTGGTGTCGTTGCCGCGCAGGCTCTCCCGCACCAGGGGCAGGGCGAGGTCGTCCAGGTCGAGCAGCGGCAGGGTGCGCAGGACGGCGCGCTGTTCCGCGGGGTCGCCGTGGCGGTGGAGGCGGGTGACCTCGTCGGCGAGGGCCTGGCCGCGCAGGGGCAGTGCGGTGAGCAGGACGGCCCGGGCGGCCTCGTCGACGGCCCAGTACCCGTCGAGGCGCCCATGTCCGCAACGCCTACGGGCGGCGGGGAAGAGCCGTCGTACGGCGGCGGGATCGGCGGCGATCTTGGCGACGCTCGCGTCCAGCCAGGTACTGGCTGTGCCGTCCAGTACGGCGATCAGGGCGCGGTGGGGATCGGGCGGAGCCGAGGGCGAGGCGGTCGTGACAGCCATGGAGGTACAACTTCGCAGGGGTGGGAGGAGTTGAGCCGAGCCAGCAGGAGGGCCGGGCGGTGTCTACTGGCCCGCCGCGGTCTTCACGGCCGCGCGCAGGAACTCGATCGAGCGGCGGGCGACGTCGGGCGCGTCGAGCGAGCCGCCCTGGATCTCGACGGAGACCAGGCCGCGATGCCCGAGGTCACGCAAGGCGGCCAGAACGGGCGGGAAGTCGATCTCGCCCGCGCCGAATTCGAGGTGCTGGTGGATGCCGCGCCGCATGTCCTCGATCTGCACGTTGCGCAGGAGCGGTGCCGCCCGGCGCACGCAGTCGAGCACGGGGCGTTCCTCCACGCAGTGCGCGTGGCCGACGTCCAGGGTGATCGCGAACAGCTCGTGCCCGTCGACCAGTTGGGCGAGGTGCAGGCACCGGTCCACGGTGTCGACGAACATGTACGGCTCCGGCTCGAAGGCCAGCGCCACCCCGTACGTCTCCGCCGTCTCCAGCACGGCCTCCACACCGGCCGCGAGCCGCTTCCACGCGTCCCGCTCCGGCAGCCCGTCAGGCGCCGGGCCGCTGCACAGATGGACGGTGGGCGAGCCGAGGTCGGCCGCGATACGCAGGGCGCGGCGCAGCAGGTCGACCCTGCGCTCGGAACCGTCCGACATCAGCGTGGGCAGGTGCTTGCCCCACGGGTCGAGGAAGTACGGCGCACCGGTCTCCACCGTCACGTCCAGGCCGTGCCGCGCGAGTTGCCGGGCGAGGGCGGCGACACGCCGGGGCAGATCGTCGGCGTACGGGTCGAGGTGGCCGTGGTCGAGGGTGAGGGCGACACCGTCGTAGCCGAGGTCGGCGAGAACGGCCAGGACGTCGGTCAGCCGGTGGTGGGTGAAGCCGTTGGTGCCGTAGCCGAATCTGAGATCGGTGGGGGGAGGTCTCATGGTGCCGGTTCCTCGCACGGAGGGTGTGGTGGGTCTCAGGTGGGCGATATGCGCCGGGCCAGCCGTCGCGCGAGGGGATGGACGACACCGAGCGCCGCGGCGACACCAGGCGCCCCGCCGCGTGCGGTGAGCGCCGCCTGAAGGGGCATCAGCCCGAGAATCCCGGCCCCGACGGCCCGCCGTACGTTCTCCCCCGAGGGTTCCTTTACGGCGCGGGCCTGGGCGGTGCCGTAGGTACCGAGGTAGGCGAGGGCGGCGGTGGCGGTGAGGGCGATGCGGAGCTTGTCGGAGGGGGCGGTACGGAGTTTTTCAGAAGGGGCGATGCGGAGCTTCTTGGAAGTGGCGGCGGCAGCAACGCCTTTGAGGGGCGCGGGGCTGTGTCGAACAGCGGCTCCGCCGCGGGGCGCGACAAGCCACGACGGCGCAGCAGACGCGCGACGACGCACGGTGGCACTTCCTACGGCGGCCCTTTTGACCGGAACGGCCGCAGCCAAGGTCGTCGCCGTAGACACGGCAAGAGTCGCAACCGGAACCCGCACCGGCGCCCCGGCGATCTCATGCCGACTGAGCGCCATCAACGTGCCGGTATGAACACCGACCAGCGCAGCCGGCACCGCAGCACGCCGCAGCGCGACGCCGACCGACACGGCACCGGGGCCCGAGCCGGAGGCAACCGCTCCAGCCAGGACGTCCAGTACCCGGGCCCCCGCCATGGCAACTCCGCCCATCGGCGTGGACTTGAGCTTCAGGTCATACGCCCACACCAGCCCAGCCAGAGGAAGCGCGGCGCAAACGCTGCGTCGGCCCCCCGCGGCGGCGGCGAGACCGAGCCCCGCCACAGTGAGCCCACCGGCCACACCGAGCGCGGTACGACGCTGAACACGCCCCGAGGGCACAGGGCGGTCCGGCCTCTCGACGGAGTCCACCGTGGCGTCGGCATAGTCGTTGAGGGCCATGCCGGCCCAGTACAGGCACACGGAGGAACCGATCACTCCGAGGGTGCGGGCGCCCAGCGGACGTCCGGCGGCGGCCGCTCCCGCGATCACGTCACCCGGGACACTCAACGCGGCCGGCGCTCTGACGAGCAGGGCGAGGTCGGTGAGGCGCACGGCAGACCGGGATCCGAAGCGGGCAACCGCTTTCCGATCTTTCATGGCGGCACCTTACTCGCGGCTGTTGAGCATTCAGGTACCTACCCTCCGGTAAGGGGAGTGACAAAGAAGACACAGATTTCTCTTACCGTGCGGCCCGAACTACCGGTAAACGTGGATCGTTTGAGCAGACTCACCGCGCTCGGCACTCAACGCACCCGGCACTCACGGCTCCTGACGCAGCCGCCGCCACACCGCCTTGGCCGCGTTGTGCCCCGACATGCCGTGCACGCCCGGTCCGGGCGGGGTGGCCGACGAGCAGATGTAGACCGCCGGGTGCGGGGTGGTGTAGGGGAAGAGCGACAGCTTGGGGCGCAGCAGGAGTTGGAGTCCGGAGGCCGCGCCGGAGGCGATGTCCCCGCCGACGTAGTTGGCGTTGCGGACGGCGAGTTCGGCCGGGCCTGCCGTGGCGCGGGCGAGGACACGGTCGCGGAACCCCGGGGCGAAGCGCTCCAGTTGGCGCTCGATGGCGTCCGTGAGGTCTCCGGTCCAGCCGTTCGGCACATGCCCGTACGCCCAGAAGGCGTGCTTGCCGTCGGGAGCCCGGCTGGGGTCGACGACGCTGGGCTGCACCGTGATCATGAACGGCTTGTCCGGCGCCCGGCCCTCTCGGGACGCTTCCCGCAGCGCCGTGCCGATCTCCGCGCGGTCCGCGCCGATCTGCACGGTGCCGGCACGGCGGGCCTCCGGCGCGGTCCACGGCACCGGGCCGTCCAGCGCGTAGTCGATCTTGAAGGCGCCGGGGCCGTAGCGGTAGCCCTCGTAGTACCGGCCGAGGCCGGCGATGCGGGCCAGCGCGGTGGGTGAGGTGTCGAAGACGTACGCGCGCGCGGGCGGCAGGTCGTCGAGCCGCTTGACCTCGTAGTCGGTGTGGACGCTGCCGCCGAGGTCTTCCAGATACGCGGTGAGGGCGTCGGAGATCGACTGGGAGCCGCCGCGGGCCACCGGCCAGCCGCGGGCGTGGGCGGAGAGCGCGAAGACCAGGCCGATGGCGCCGGTGGCGAAGCCGTTGAGCGGGGCCATGACGTGCGCGACGAGGCCGGAGAACAGGGTCCTGGCCCGCTCGTCGCGGAAGAGGCGCATCAGCCATGTCGACGGGGGCAGCCCGACGAGGCCGAACCGGGCGAGGGTGACGGGGTCGCGGGGCAGGGCGGTGAGGGGCAGGGACATGAAGTCGCGGGCGAGCGTGTCCCACTTGGCCAGGAACGGCTCGACCAGCCTGCGGTACGTCCCCGCGTCGCGCGGGCCGAAGGAGGCGGCGGTCTCGGCGACGGAACGGGACAGCACGGCGGCGGTGCCGTCGGTGAAGGGGTGCGCCATGGGCAGCTCGGCGTGCAGCCAGTCGAGGCCGTAGCGGTCGAGCGGCATGGTCCGGAACACGGGCGAGTTGATGCCCAGGGGGTGCGCGGCGGAGCACGGGTCGTGCCGGAAGCCGGGCAGGGTCAGCTCTTCCGTGCGGGCACCCCCGCCGACGGTGTCACGCGCCTCGAACACGGCCACGGAGAAGCCGCGCCGGGCCAGCTCCACGGCAGCGGTCAGCCCGTTCGGCCCCGCACCCACCACGACCGCATCGAGCATCGACGGCACCTTCGGACTCCTTCGTCAGCCGACGGCCTTGAAGGATCAGGATATGCCGGGCCACTGACAGCGCAGGGGCGCGGGTAAAGTCCGCCGGGTGACGCGCCGCTTCCGCTTCCCTGTGCCCGAGGACGGTCTGTGGCACTGGTTCGAGGTGGGGGACGCCGGTCGGGTGGTGCGGCAGATCTCCTTCCGGGGGCCGGATTCGGTGCCCGTGGTGGCCGCCGAACCGGTCGAGGTGGCGCGGACACGGCAGGCGTGCGGGGAGTGGGGCGTGCGGCTGTACGAGACCGTGTACGGGGTGCCGGTGCGGGAGCCGGTCGTGGAGCCGCCGGACGCCCGGTCGGTCGACTCGCGGGAGTTCGATGTGGCGTGGGGCCGTGCCCGGTCCTTCCGCCGGTGCCACGTCCGTCACGACACCGGTCCCCTGCCGGTCGGGACACGCCTGTCGGGGACGTTCACCGTGTCGCCCTGGGGTCCCGGTGTCACGGGGGTGTTCGTCGACGTCGGTCTGCCCGCCGCCGGCTTCGTGGACGCCTTGGTGCTGCTGCGCGCGGAATGCGAGTGGCCGGCGGACGGCACTCCCGCCGAGTTCGAGGTGGTCGACCTCCGTGTCGGCGGGGGCCGCCCCCAGATCAGGCTGCGTCCGACAGCAGTGCCCGCACCCGGCGAGCCGTGGCCGCGTCCCGGGCCGCCGTGAACGGCAGGACGTTGCCGCCGGTGATGCGGAACGGCTCGCCCGCCCGGGTCAGGTGGGCGCCGCCCGCCTCCTCGACCAGGAGAATGCCCGCCGCATGGTCCCAGGCGGCCTCCCAGCTGAACGCTGTCGCATCCAACTCGCCCCGGGCTACGGCGAGATACTCCAGCCCCGCGGAACCGCAGGCGCGCGGCGCGACTCCCTCGGTCCACAGGCCGAGCAGGGCCTCCTTCTGCTCGTCGGTCGTGTAGTCCGGGTGGGACGTGGCGACTTCCAGGTCACGGCCGGATTCCGGCGCGCCGGAGTGCAGCCGCTCGCCGTCGAGGAAGGCGCCCCGGCCCCGTATCGCCGTGGCCAGCTGGTCACGGGCGGGGGCGTAGGTCCAGGAGGCGAGCAGGACGCCGCGCTGTGCGAGCGCGACCAGGGTGCAGAAGCCGGAGTCTCCGTGCACGAACTGGCGGGTGCCGTCGACGGGGTCGACGATCCAGACGGGGGCGTCGCCCTGGAGCGCGTCGTACGACGCCGGGTTGGCGTGCACCGCCTCCTCGCCGACCACGACCGAGCCGGGCAGGAGGGCGCCGAGCGCCTCGGTGAGGTACTGCTCGGCGAACCGGTCGGCGTCGGTCACCAGGTCGTGCGGTCCGGCCTTCTGGTCGACCTCGTGCGCGGCGAGCTGCCGGAAGCGCGGCATGATCTCGGCCGCGGCCGCCTTGCGGACGGCTTCCGCCACGTCGGCCGAGTGCTGTGCGAGAAACTCGTCGATGGTTTCGTTGTCTTCGATCACTCCTCCATGAGAGCACGCCCCACTGACAAACCCCGCCCGCCCGATGGACGCCGGATGGCGTCGGCGTGAATAGGAGGGGCACGTATCAGCAGGTCAGAGGCGCTCCCGCGGCCCTCCGAGGCCCGCCCACAGCGCCCAAGACCCACCCACGACGCCCGAGGCCGGCCCTCAGCGCCCGACCGCGTACCCCTGCATCCCCCGCGGGTTCGCCGCCGCCGACAGGACCCCGGTCTCCGGATCCCTCGCGACCGCGCACAGCCGCCCCTCCGACCAGGCGTCACCGACGGTCACGTCATGACCGCGCCGCCGCAGCTCCGCCACCACCTCGGCGTCCATCCGTGACTCCACCGTGACGCTTCCCGGCCGCATCCCGCGCGGGTAGAAGGAGCCGGGGAAGCTGTCGTTGTGCCAGTTCGGGGCGTCGATGGCGCCCTGGAGGTCGAGGCCGCCGCGGACTCGGTCCCGCAGGGCGACCGCGAGGAAGAAGTGCAGCTGCCACTGGTCCTGCTGGTCCCCGCCGGGCGTGCCGAAGGCCATGACGGGCACGCCGTCGCGCAGGGCGATCGAGGGGGTGAGCGTCGTACGCGGCCGCCGCCCAGGGGTGAGCGAGTTCGGCAGGCCCTCCTCCAGCCAGGTCATCTGCAGCCGGGTGCCGAGCGGGAAGCCCAATTCGGGCACGACGGGGTTGGACTGGAGCCAGCCGCCGCTGGGCGTGGCCGCGATCATGTTGCCCCAGCGGTCGACGACGTCGAGATGGCAGGTGTCGCCGCGGGTGCCCCCGTCGGCGGCGACGTCGGGTTCGCCCGGCACCGGGGACGTCGGGCGCTGGGCGACGGTCGGCTCACCGACGCCCAGCACGTCGAAGCCGGGATCGTCGGAGGCCACCACGCGCGCGTGCGCGCACAGCCGCGGGGCGCGTCCGCCCGGGCTGCCGGGCCGCAGCTCGTGGGAGGCCTTCTCGCCGACCAGCTCCCGCCGGGCCGCGTTGTACGGCTCCGACAGCAGCTCGGCGAGCGGTACCTCGGCCGCGTCGCCGTACCAGGCCTCCCGGTCGGCCATCGCCAGCTTGCAGCCCTCGATCAGCAGATGGACGTACTCGGCGGACCCGTACCGCGGCAGCTCGGGCGGGAGCATCGCGAGCTGCTGGAGCAGGACCGGGCCCTGGCTCCAGGCGCCGGCCTTGCACACGGTCCAGCCGTTGAAGTCGTACGTCGCCGGCGCCTCGTAGGTCGCGGACCAGCCGGCGAGGTCGGCTGCCGTGAGGGTGCCGGAGTGCCGCTCACCGCTGGTGTCCAGGGTGGGCCGCCGGGCCTGCCGTACGAGGGCCTCGGCGATGAACCCGGTGCGCCACACCTCCCGCGCGGCCTCGATCTGCGCGACCCGGTCCCCGGCGCCTGCGACCTCGTCGAGCAGCCGCTTCCAGGTGGCGGCGAGGGCGGGATTGCGCAGCAGTTCCCCGGGCCGGGGTGCCTCCCCACCCGGCAGATACACCTCGGCCGACGAGGTCCACTCCGTCTCGAACAGCTCCCGCACGGTCTCGACGGTCTCCCCGACACGCTCCACGGGCGCGTGCCCGTGTTCGGCGTACCCGATAGCGTACGCGAGCACCTCGGCGAGCGACCTGGTGCCGTAGTCCCGCAGCAGCAGCATCCAGGCGTCGAACGCCCCGGGTACGGCGGCGGCGAGCGGCCCCGTCCCCGGCACGAGCTCCAGCCCGAGCCCTCTGTAGTGCGCGACCGTCGCCCCGGCGGGTGCGACGCCCTGCCCGCACAGCACCCGCACCTCACCGCCCGCCGGCGCGAGCAGGATCGGCACCTCACCGGCCGGTCCGTTGAGATGCGGCTCGACGACATGCAGCACGAACGCCCCCGCCACGGCCGCGTCGTACGCGTTGCCGCCGCTCTCCAGCACGGCCATCGCCGACTGCGAGGCAAGCCAGTGGGTGGAGGACACCATGCCGAAAGTGCCCTGGAGGGTGGGTCGGGTGGTGAACACGGGCGGACTCCTCACTGCGCGGTGGCCGATCTTGCGATCGTACGCAGCGGCGGAATCCGCGTGCCGGGATGAGCGAGAGAGGTCAGAAGTCCGAGGTGTCGAGCTCCAGGTCGAACGGATCCGGCAGCGGAACGGGCGTTCCGAACGGCAACGGGCCCTTGGCCTCGGTGTAGCCGAGCTGCCCGGGAGCGGAGGAGAGCGTGCAGGACCGCTCCTGACGATCGACCATCAGATGGAGCGGGGCTCCGGCGATGTCCCTCGGCACGACGGCCAAGTCCGGCACATACCAGTCGGGCGTCCCCGGTAGGTCCGGATCGCCGGAACCGGCGCGGCCTCCCAGCCTGCGCAACGCTGGTCGCAGCTGCTCACGACTCCAGGACGATTCGCAGGACAGATCACTCCAACCGGTGATCTCCGCCCCGCACCGCCACCAGCCCCGACTCATAGGCGAACACCACCAACTGCGCCCGATCCCGCGCCCCCAACTTCGTCATCGCCCTGCTGATGTGGGTCTTCGCCGTAAACGGGCTGATCACCATGTGCTCGGCGATCTCCTCGTTGGTCAGACCCCGCGCCGCCAACGCCGTCACCTCGCGTTCGCGGCGCGTCAGGCACTCCAGGCCGGGCGCGGTGGCCCGGTCGGGTGGGCGGGAGACGAACTCGCCGATCAGGGTGCGGGTGACCGACGGGGACAGCAGCGCCTCGCCGCGTGCCACCACCTCGATCGCCTGGAGCAGGTCGGCCGGTTCGGTGTCCTTCAGGAGGAAGCCGCTCGCGCCGGCCCGCAGGGCCTCGAAGACGTACTCGTCGTGGCCGTAGTTGGTCAGGATCACCACACGGACCGCCGCCAGTGCCGGATCCGCGGCGATCTGGCGTGTCGCCTCGATGCCCGTCATCACCGGCATCTGTACGTCGACCAGCGCGATGTCGGGGACCTGGGCGCGGATCAGCTCCAGGCCCCGCTCCCCGTCCGCCGCCTCGCCGACCACCTCGATGCCGTCCTCGGCGTCCAGCAGGGCCCGGAAGCCCGCCCGCATCAGCGCCTGGTCGACGACGAGCGCCACCCTGATCACGCCGTCCGTCATGCCGTCTCCTCCAGCGGCAGCCATACCCGCACCGCGAACCCGCCCTCCGCGCGCGGGGCGGCGTCCAGGGTGCCGCCGAGGGCGGTGACCCGTTCACGCATGCCGGTCAGACCGATGCCGGGGGTGGGTGGGCCGGCCGGGTCGGCGGAGCCGTCGTCCTCGACGCATATCGTCAACTCCCCCTCGCCGTAGACGAGTTGCACGGTCACCTTCGCCGGTCCCGCGTGCCGCGCCGCGTTCGTCAAGGCTTCCTGGACGATGCGGTACATCGCCCGGTCGACCGTCGCCGCCAGCGGCCGCTCCTGTCCCGTCACCGTCAACTCGACGGCGAGGCCCGCCGCCCGCGCCCGCTCCACGAGCAGCGCGGGTGTGCCGGTGGGCTCGTCCGTGCGCAGCACCTCCAGCGTGGCACGCAGCTCGCGCATCGCCTCCCCGCTCGCCTCCTGGATGGCGAGCAGCGCGGGCGGCACCTCCTCGCCGCGCTTGCGGGCCAGGTGCACGGCGACGCCCGCCTGGAGCTTGACGATCGAGATGCTGTGGGTGAGGGAGTCGTGCAACTCCCGTGCTATGCGCAGTCGTTCCTCGCCCGCTCGGCGCAACGCCGCCTCCTCCCGGGTGCGTTCGGCCTCCAGGGCGCGCTGCTCGGTCTGGCGCAGATACGCCTGCCAGTTGCGGTCGGCCAGGCCGGTCACCACCGCGCACAGGAACCAGCCGGCGAGCAGCAGCGCCTCCCGCGTGACGTCCGAGCCCGCCGAGCCCGCCGCCACGTATCCGCCGAGGAAGACGGCGGCGGCCGCTGCTACCGTGCCCCGGTGTCCGGTCCGCGACGCCGTGTGCACCGCCCCCACCACGGGGACGGCCAGACTGGCGGCGGGCCCTGCGTGGACGACCTCGGCGAGCAGGCAGCCGGCGGCGACGGCGAGAACCGCGCGAGGAGCGGCGCGATGCGCGGCCAGGGCCAGCGAACCGGCCCCGATCAGCACGCAGTCCACGAGCCCCGCCCGGTCGTCCGCCACGGCGGTGAGCACGGTGATCACGCCGACCACGACCGCGACGGTCATGTCGGCGAGCCGCTCGCGTGTGATCCGATACCCGCTCATGCACGCACAGTAGACGGCCCCACCGACAGCGACGTCAGCCCTGTGGACGGCTCTGCGACTACTCCCCCTGCAGTAGGGCCGGGCACCGGCCCGCCCCGCCGTCGCAGCACCGACTGCCTTCGGCGGTACGACGCCCCGGACCGCACCCGCGGCGCACGCTGATGCCCATGCCCACACCCTTCCGATACACCGCACCCCTCCCGGCGAAGTCGGCCACCGGCACCGTCGCCGAGGTGTACACCCAGATCGCCCTGGACTTCGGCATCGCCGAGCCCGTCACCTTCGTGGTGCTGTCCTCCGCGCCCGAACTCCTCGCCCCCACCTGGGCTTTGATGCGCGAGTCGCTCATCGCCGGGGCCGGCGGCCGGACCGGCAAGGAGCTGGTGGCCCTCGGGGTGTCGCTCGCCAACAAGTGCCCGTTCTGCGTGGACGCGCACACCGTGCTGCTGCACGCCACCGGCGACCACGCGCTCGCCGAACGCCTGGCCCGCGGGGAGCAGCCGCACGACGAGGAGCACGCGCGCCTGCTCGCCTGGGGGCAGTACACGCGCGTGCCCGGCGCCGCCCTGGAGCCGTACCCCTTCCCCCGCGCGCACGCCCCCGCCTATCTCGGCACCGCGCTCACCTTCCACTTCATCAACCGGATCGCGTCGGCCCTGCTGACCGAGAACCTGCTCCCCGCGGGCGCCCAGCGTTTCCGGGCGGTACGCAGCCTCACGGGCCGTACGCTCGCCCGGACCGTGCGCCGCCCCGCCCGGCCCGGCACCGCCCTCGCGCTGCTCGACCACGTCGACCCCGGCGAGGCCCCCGCATGGGCGGGCGGCACACCCGTCGGCCTCGCGTACGCGGCGCTGCTCAGGGCGGCCATGAGCGGCGCGGGCCTGCTCGACACCGACGACCACCACATCGTGGAGCAAACCCTCCAGGACTGGGACGGGACACATCCCCCGCTCTCCCTGGACGGGTTCCCGGACCGCAGGGAGCGTCCGGCGGCGCGCCTGGCCCTGCTGGCCGCCCTCGCGCCGTACCGCATCACGGACGAGGACGTGGCGGCCTGGCGCCGGCCGGAGCACACCGACCACTGCCTGGTGCATCTCGTCGCGTACGGCGCCTTCGTGGCCGTGGACCGCATCGAAAGCTCACTTTCCGCCCAAATCACCCGGCAGCCTACGTAATTCCCCCAAGGCACCACGTAATTACGACCGTCCCGTAACAGCGTCGGCACGGAGCGAGTTGGCACTTCCGCCCCACAGGGAGTCATGTGACACTGGCGTCCCGTCCGCAGTGCGGACTCCCTCCGCACCGTCCCCCACGAAAAGTGCGCCGTGCGTTCTCTTCCCTTGCCGCTCGCTCTCACCGCGCGTCTGTCGCCCGTCGTCGTGCTCGCCGTGGCGGGCTGGTCACTGTCGTCCGGACCCGCGACGCAGGCCGCCGACGCGCCGGCGACGCAGAAGAGCGGCGACGATTCGCCCTCGGCCCCCGCGACGGCGGCGGTGTCGAAGACGTACGCCTCCGCTCCCGCACCGTGCGACAGCCTGAGTACGAAAACGGTCAAGTCACTCGTGCCGGGCGCCAAGACGGCCGGCAAGGAGATCCCTTCGACGGACTCGAAGCTGCGCCGTACCTGCTCGTGGAACGCGCTCAAGGGCTACGACTACCGGTGGCTGGACGTGTCCTTCGAGATCACTGCGTCGGACGACGCGGCGGAGAAGTCCTACAAGGAGCGCGTCGCGAACAAGAGCGGCGGCGGCGCCGTCCCCGGCATCGGCGACTCGGGGTACTCCGTCGTGAACCTCACCACCGAGGACAAGCAGCAGACCCGCGAGGGCGTGGTGATGATCCGCGCGTCCAACGCGCTGGTCTCCGTCACCTACAGCGGAAGCGACTTCGAGTCGAAGAAGGCACCCGGCACGGACGAGATCAACAAGGGCGCCATCAAGGCGGCCAAGGAGGCGGTGGCCGCGCTGGAGGACGGCCAGCAGGGCTGACCGTCCTCCTCACGTCCTTCCGCTGCGGGTTCAGGCCTCGACGCGTTCCTTGTGTCCGGCCATCAGCACCACGTACAGCACCAGCGAGGCGCCCAGGCCCACCGCCCAGCCGTAGTCGGCGAGCGGCTTGAGGAACGGGATCAGTCCGTCCACCGGGAACGGTCCGGTCTTCGCGCCGTCGGCGCCGACGCCCGAGTACGAGCCGCCGACCGCGAGGACGCCGCCGACCAGGAAGGCGGCGATCGCGCGCCAGTTCCAGCCGGACGAGTACCAGTAGCGCCCGCCGGGCGTGTACAGGTCGGCGAGGTGCAGGACCGTGCGGCGGACGATCCAGTAGTCGGCGATCAGGATGCCCGCGACCGTGCCGAGCAGGCCGCCGACCACGCCGAGCCAGGTGAAGATGTAGAACTCGGGGGTGGAGATCAGCTTCCACGGGAAGATCAGCACGCCGATGACTCCGGTGATCAGCGCGCCCGTACGGAAGTTGATGAGCTTCGGCGCCAGGTTCGCGAGGTCGTAGGCCGGGGAGACCACGTTCGCCGCGATGTTCACGGAGATCGTGGCGACCAGGACGACGATGAGGGCGAAGAGCAGACCGAAGACGCTGTCCGTCTTGGCGGCGAGGGTGACCGGGTCCCAGATCGCCTCGCCGTAGACCACCTCGGAGCCGGAGGTGACCAGCACGGCGAGGACCGCGAAGAGGGTCATCGTGGTGGGCAGGCCGAGGGACTGGCCCCAGGTCTGCGCCTTCTGACTGGCGCCGAAGCGGGTGAAGTCAGGAATATTCAGCGACAAAGTAGCCCAAAAGCCGATCATTCCCATGAGGGACGGGAAGAAGACCGGCCAGAAGTCGGGGCCCCAGCCGAGCTTCGAGGGCTGGTCGAGCAGCGCGCCGAAGCCGTCCGCCTTGACCGCGATCCAGACCAGCAGCACGAGGGCACCGACGATCACGAAGGGCGCGGCCCAGTTCTCGAAGTGCCGCAGGAAGTCCATGCCTCGGTAGATGATGGCGATCTGCGCGGCCCAGAAGAGGAGGAAACACAGCCACAGGGGCCAGGGATTGCCCGCGACCTTGCTTGCGTTCTCCCACCCGCCGCCGGTGAGCTTGGAGCCCAGGGCGAAGATGCCGCTGCCGCCGATCCAGGTCTGGATGCCGAACCAGCCACAGGCCACGGCCGCCCGGATCAACGCCGGGATGTTGGCACCGCGCAGCCCGAAGGAGGCCCGCGCCAGCACCGGGAACGGTATGCCGTACTTGGGTCCGGCATGCCCGGTCGCCAGCATCGGCAGCAGCACGATGATGTTGGCCAGCGCGATGGTGAAGACGGCCTGCTTCCAGTCCATGCCGAGCGCGACCAGCCCGGAGGCCAGGGTCCAGCTCGGGATGCAGTGGGCCATGGAGATCCACAGTGCCGCGAAGTTGTACGTCGTCCACTTGCGCTCGGAGACCGGGACGGGACGCAGATCCTCGTTGGCGAAGGGGCTGTCGGCGGGGAATGCCTCGGGGGCGAGCTCGATGCGTCCGCCGGTGTCGGCGGACTGGGATATCGGTGACCCCGTGGGGACTGTGTCGGTCATGGGCAGGCCAATCGATCAGGGCGGGACGGGAAAGGCCGTGCGGGGGCCTTGGGCCCCTCCCCGGGACGGGACGGCGGGGAGGCCGGATCGCGGGGAGGGAGACAAGGTGTGGGGGGTCGGGTGGAACCGTGGGTGCGCGAACTCGGGGACGTCGGTCAGGAGTTGACCGCGGGGATGACCTTCGAGCCGTACGCGTCGATGACGGCTTCCTGCGCGTCGTGCATGTCGTAGACGGCGAACTGGTCGACGCCCAGCTCACGCAGCGCGTTCAGCTTCTCGATGTGTTTCTCGACCGGTCCGATGAGGCAGAACCGGTCGACGATCTCGTCGGGCACGAACTGGGTGTCCGGGTTGTCGGCGCGCCCGTGGTGGGAGTAGTCGTACCCCTCACGCGCCTTGATGTAGTCGGTGAGTTCGTCGGGTACGGCGGCGGAGTGCTCCCCGTACTTGGCGACCAGGTCGGCGACGTGGTTGCCGACCATCCCGCCGAACCAGCGGCACTGCTCGCGCGCGTGGGCGAGCGCCTCGGGCGAGTCGTCCTCGGTGACGTAGGCGGGAGCGGCGACGCAGATCTTGACGTCGTCGGGGTCGCGCCCGGCGGCGACGGCCGCGTCCTTCACCGCCTTGACCATGTACTCGGTCAGATACAGGTCGGCGAGCTGCAGGATGAAACCGTCGGCCTCCTCACCGGTCATCTTCAGGGCCTTGGGCCCGTACGCCGCCATCCATACGGGGAGTTCGGCGCCCTCCTTGATCCACGGGAACCTGACCACCGTGCCGCCGCCCAGGTCGGCCTCCTCGCCGCGGCCCAGCGCCCGGATGACCTTCATGGCATCGCTGATGCGGGCGAGCGTGTTGGGTTTGCGGCCCGCGACGCGCATCGCCGAGTCGCCACGGCCGATGCCGCAGACCGTGCGGTTGCCGAACATGTCGTTGAGGGTGGCGAAGGTGGAGGCGGTGACCTCCCAGGTGCGGGTGCCCGGGTTGGTCACCATCGGGCCGACCGTCAGCTTCTGCGTGTTCGCGAGGATCTGGCTGTAGATCACGAACGGCTCCTGCCACAGCACGGCGGAGTCGAAGGTCCAGCCGTAGGTGAAGCCGCTGCGCTCGGCGCGCTTCATCAGGCTGACGACCCGCGAGGCCGGCGGGTCGGTCTGCAGGACGAGTCCGAAGTCCATGAGCTCCGCTCCTAGTTGAGGTACTGACAGGTGGAGCGGGGGGTGTAGACGCCGTGCCCGGCGTGCCCGGTGTACTCCCGCTCGGTGATGACGAGTTCGCCGCGCGAGAGGACCGTCTCGACCCGGCCGGTGGTGCGCTTGCCCTCGTACGCCGAGTAGTCGACGTTCATGTGGTGCGTGACGGCGGACATGACCTGCTCGGCCTGCGGGTCGTAGATGACGACGTCGGCGTCCGCGCCCGGCGCGATCGTGCCCTTCTTCGGGTACATGCCGAACATCCGGGCCGGTGTCGCGCAGGCGATCTCGATCCAGCGGCGGCGCGAGATGTGGCCGTCGACGACGGCCTGGTGGAGCAGGTCCATCCGGTTCTCCACGCCGGGAAGGCCGTTGGGGATCTTCGAGAAGTCCCCTCGCCCCAGCTCCTTCTGGCCGACGAAGCAGAAGGGGCAGTGGTCGGTGGAGACGACCTGCAGATCGTTCGTCCGCAGCCCCTGCCACAGCTTGGCCTGGTGCTCCTTCGGGCGAAGGGGCGTGCTGCACACGTACTTGGAGCCCTCGAAGTCGGGCTCGGCGAGGTTGTCGGTCGACAGGAACAGGTACTGCGGGCAGGTCTCACCGAAGACGTTGAGTCCCTCGTCGCGCGCCCTGGCCAGCTCGGCGACTGCCTCCATCGCCGAGACGTGGACGACGTACAAGGGCGCCCCGGCCACCTGGGCCAGCTTGATGGCACGGTGGGTGGCCTCGGCCTCCAACAGGGCCTTGCGCACCTCCCCGTGGTAGCGCGGGTCGGTCTCCCCCCTCGCCAGCGCCTGCTCGACCAGCACGTCGATCGCGATGCCGTTCTCGGCGTGCATCATGATCAGGCCGCCGTTCTCGGCGGAGCGCTGCATGGCGCGCAGGATCTGGCCGTCGTCGGAGTAGAACACCCCCGGGTAGGCCATGAACTGCTTGAAGCTGGTCACGCCCTCCTCGACCAGCAGGTCCATCTCCTTGAGCGTCTCCTGGTTCACATCGGAGACGATCATGTGGAAGCCGTAGTCGATCGCGCAGTTGCCCTCGGCCTTGGCGTGCCAGGCGTCCAGGCCCTCGCGCAGCGAGTGGCCCACGCTCTGCACGGCGAAGTCGATGATCGTGGTCGTACCGCCCCAGGCGGCGGCCCGGGTGCCGGTCTCGAAGGTGTCGGAGGCGAAGGTGCCGCCGAACGGCAGCTCCATGTGGGTGTGGGCGTCGACGCCACCGGGGATGACGTACTTCCCGGTGGCGTCGATGATCTGCTCAGCAGTGAACGATTCGGCTGCCGGCGTGCCGGAGGCGGCGAGGGCCGCGATGCGGCCGTCCTCGATCAGCACGTCGGCGTGGATCTCGTCGGACGCGGTGATGACGAGACCACCGCGGATGACGGTACGGCTGCTCATGATCCCTCTCCTGCCAGGGTGGATGATGCGGTCAGGGTGCGGTCAGCGGCGGGTACGCGTCGGGACGGCGGTCGCGGTAGAACTGCCAGCGGTCGCGGACCTCGCGCAGCTTGGCCATGTCCAGGTCGCGGACGACCAGTTCGGTCTCCTTGTCGCTCGCCACCTCGCCCACGAACTGGGCCTCCGGGTCGACGAAGTACGTCGTCCCGTAGAAGTCGTTGTCGCCCAACTCCTCGACGCCGACCCTGTTGATCGCACCGACGAAGTACTCGTTGGCGACCGCGGCGGCCGGCTGCTCCAGCTGCCACAGGTAGGCGGACAGACCCCGCGAGGTGGCCGACGGGTTGAACACGATCTCGGCGCCCGCGAGCCCCAGCGCCCGCCAGCCCTCCGGGAAGTGCCGGTCGTAGCAGATGTAGACGCCGATCTTCCCGACCTTGGTGTCGAAGACCGGCCAGCCCAGGTTGCCCGGACGGAAGTAGAACTTCTCCCAAAATCCCGGCACTTGGGGAATGTGGTGCTTGCGGTACTTGCCGAGGTACGAGCCGTCCGCGTCGATCACCGCGGCCGTGTTGTAGAGGACGCCGGGCTGCTCCTCCTCGTACATCGGCAGGATCAGGACGATGCCCAACTCCTTGGCGAGCGCCTGGAAGCGCTGGACGATCGGGCCCTCGGGGATCTGCTCGGCGTACTCGTAGAACGCCTTGTCCTGGACCTGGCAGAAGTACGGTCCGTAGAACAGCTCCTGGAAGCACAGGACCTGAGCACCCTGCGCGGCCGCGTCGCGGGCCGCCTGCTCGTGTACCCGGATCATCGATTCCTTGTCGCCGGTCCAGGCGGTCTGGAAGAGGGCGGCACGGATCACTCTGCTCATCGGGACCTCCGGTCGCTCGGTGTGCGAGAAGGCTAGGAAGTCCGAAAGCGGGGTTTGAGTTGCACGGTGTCACGTCTGCGGGTGTGCGGCGTGTCACGGTGTCACCCTGTCGTGGGCCCATGTTTCACCGCCGTTTTCCCAGGTCGTCGCATGTTTCACCCCTGTTGCGCATCGTGCGCGAGGAGCGCGATGTGCACCGAGGCGGCCTGCTCGAAGTCGTCGAGGTCCACGCCGAGCCGGGTCTGTATCACCTCCAGGCGCCGGTAGAGGGCGGGCCGGGAGACATGGTGGAGCTGGGCCGTGCGCGACTTGTTGCGGCCGGTGGCGAGATACGTCCGCAGCACGGCGAGCAGGTCGTCGCCGGACCCGCACAGCAGCCCGTCCAGCTCCCGCTCCGCGAACGACTGGACGTGCGGATCGTCGCGCAACAGCCGGACCAGGCCGCGCAGATGGACGTCCTTGAGGCGTACGACGGCCGGCAGGTCGAGGACGGCCGAGGAGTCCGCCACCGCGTCCGCGACGTGCTGCGCCTCACGCAGGCCCGCCGGCAGATCGTCCCAGGCGGTACGGGGATCGGCCGCGGCCACGACGGTCCGTGCAGCCTCCGAGCGCACCCGCGCCGCGAAGTTCGCCGTCAGCACCGAGGCGTCCTGGTCCCGGGCGAGACTCAGCAGGACCGCGACGGCACCGTCGGCCAGCTCGGCGACGAGCCCGGGCAGCCCCAGCAGCCGTATCACCCGGTCGAGTTGGGCGGGCTCGACGTCCCGCACGACCAGCGGCACGAAGGTGCGCCGGTTGACCGGCAGCCCGGCGGCACGCGCGCGTGGCAGCAGCTGCCGCGCCGGTACGACTTTGCTGACGAGGTCGGTCAGCAGGCTCTGCGCGGACTGCTCCTCCCAGGTGTGCGCGGAGTTGCCGCCGAGCATGCGGTGCAGGACGAGGGCCTCGGCGGCGCGTTCGGCGAGGAGCCGTCCGGTGGCGGTGTCGCCGCGGTGCCCGCACAGCACGATCTGACCCCACCGCTCGCCGCGTCCGCCCAGTTCGGCGCGGATCCAGCCGTCGCCCTCGCTGCCGCCGGCCTGACGGGCGATGCGCTCCCAGTCGCGCAGCACGTCGTCCACCGCGGAGCGCTCCCCCGCCGTGGCGAGGACGCGGTGGGCGAGGTTGGTGACGACGACGGGGCAGGCGCTGTGCGTGGCGACCTCGTCGAGGAGCCGCTGGAGCGGGGCGCCCGCCGTGATGAGTCCGGTGAGCGCGGTCCGTACGGCCTCCGAGAGGCTGACGGCGGCGAACTTCCGCCGGACGAGCCGGGACTGCACCTCTTCGGTCAGCTCGGCGAACGGGAAGGGACGGTGCAGGACGACCATGGGCAGCCCGCACCGCTCGGCCACGCGGCGCATCACGTCCGGCGGGGCGGGAAACGCCCGGCCCAGGCCCAGTACGACGGCCGCGGCCTCCGCCCGGTGCAGGGACCGGATGTACTCGGCCTGCTTGTCCTCGTCCCCCGCGAGCAGCACCCCGGTGGTCAGCACCATCTCGCCGCCGCTGAGCATCACGCCGACGTCCGGCGCCTCGGCGACATGCACCCAGCGCACCGGACGGTCGAGCTGACCGGCACCGGCCACCACCTCGGGCTCCCCGGCCAGCACCCGCTCCAGGGTGAGGACCTGCCGGACGGACAGGACCGGTTCGAGGCGCTCCCAGGTCTCCGCGGTGGTGGTCATGGTGGTTCCCTTGCTCAGCCGGTTCAGATGCTCCTCAGAGCGCTCTCGAGGATCTCGGCGCCTTCCTCGGCCTCCGCGACGGTGAGGGACAGGGGCGGGGCGACGCGCAGCGAAGTGGTGTTGTGACCACCGCCCCTGCCGATGAGGAGGCCGCCCTCGCGGGCCGCCTCCAGCACGGCCGACGCGGCGGCCGGGTCGGCCTCGTCCGTGCCGGGCCTGGTGATCTCGATGCCCAGCATCAGGCCCCGGCCGCGCACCTCCCGTACGTGCGGTGCCTGCGCCGCGACGGCCCGCAGCCGCTCGACGAGCAGTCCGCCGACACGCCGGGCGTTGCCCTGGAGGTCGTGTTCCAGCAGGTAGTTGAGGTTGGCGAGGCCGGCCGCCATGGTGATCTGGGTGCCCCCGAAGGTCGAGATGCTGTTGGCGTCCAGGCAGTTCATGATCTCGGCGCGGGCGACGACACCGCCGATGGACATGCCGTTGCCGATGCCCTTGGCGAAGGTTATGATGTCCGGCGGACCGGACCGCCCGTGCGCCTGCCAGCCCCAGAAGTGGTCGCCGGTGCGGCCCCAGCCGGTCTGCACCTCGTCGGCGATCCACAGGACGCCGCGCTCGGCGAGCACCTCGCGGAACGCGGCGTACAGCCCGTCAGGACCCGAGGTGAAGCCGCCGACGCCCTGGATGGGCTCGGCGATGAGGGCCGCGGGCGGGCGGGTGTGGCCGAGGACGTCCACCAGGTCGTCGACGCAGGCCGCGATGAAGTCGTCGTCGCTCAGCTGCGCGTACGGCCCACGCGTGCGCACCCCGCCGTGGACGTACAGCGTCTGCAGCGGCGACAGCGAGGTCGGCGACCAGCCGCGGTTGCCGGTGACGCCGACCGCGCTGAAGGAGCGGCCGTGGTAGCTGTTGCGCATCGCGAGAATCGTGTTGCTCTGCCGGTAGGTCGTCGCGAGCAGCAGGGCGGTGTCGTTGGCCTCGGTGCCGGAGGTGGTGAAGAAGACGCGGGCGTCCGGGATGCCGCTCAAGTGGGCGATGCGCTCGGCTAGTTCGACCATGGGCCGGTTGAGGTACAGGGTCGAGGAGTGGATGATCCGCCCGGCCTGCTCGCTCACCGCCTTGGTGACCTCGGGCAGCGCGTGCGCGGTCATCGTCGTCAGGATGCCGCCGAAGAAGTCGAGGTACCGGTTGCCCTCGGAGTCCCACACGTACCGGCCCTCGCCGTGGGTGATCTCCAACGGCTCCTCGTAGTAGAGGGCGAGCCAGTCCGGCATGACGGCACGGTGGCGTCCCAGCAGGTCCTTGGTCACGGCCGCACCAGCCCTTCGTAGGCGTCGGGGCGGCGGTCACGATAGAAGGCCCACTGCTGCCGCACTTCCTCGATGAGGTCGAAGTCGAGGTCCCGGACGACGAGTTCCTCGCCCTTGTCACTGGCGACCTCACCGACGAACCGGCCGCGCGGGTCGACGAAGTACGACGTCCCGTAGAAGTCGTTGTCCCCGTACGGCTCCTGCCCGACGCGGTTGATCGCGGCGACGAAGTACTCGTTGGCGACGGCCGCCGCGGGCTGCTCCAGCTGCCAGAGGTACGCGGACAGACCCCGCGAGGTGGCCGACGGGTTGTACACCAACTGGGCGCCGTTGAGCCCGAGTTGGCGCCAGCCCTCGGGGAAGTGGCGGTCGTAGCAGATGTAGACGCCGACCTTGCCGACGGCGGTGTCGAAGACGGGCCAGCCGATGTTGCCCGGCTTGAAGTAGTACTTCTCCCAGAAGCCCTTCACCTGCGGGATGTGGTGCTTGCGGTACTTGCCGAGGAAGGTGCCGTCGGCGTCGATCACGGCCGCGGTGTTGTAGTAGAACCCGGACTGCTCGACCTCGAAGACGGGCACGACGACCACCATGCCCGTCTCGCGGGCGAGCTCCTGCATACGGCGCACGGTCGGCCCGTCGGGTACCGGCTCGGCCCAGCGGTAGTGCTCCGGTTCCTGGACCTGACAGAAGTAGGGAGCGTTGAAGACTTCCTGAAACCCGATGATCTTGGCGCCCTGCCGGGCCGCCTCGCGGGCGTGCTCCTCGTGTTTCGCCACCATGGACTCGGTGTCGCCGGTCCAGGTCGCCTGGACCAGAGCGGCACGTACGACGTTGGCCATGAGCTGCTCCTTCGACGGGACCTCAGAGCCTCTACGCCCGTAGAGGTGGCCGTAGTGGCTTGAAAGTAAGCCCCGGGAACAGCCTTGCCAAGACCATCGTCGTTAACCCGCTGAGTCGATCACGTTTCACACTCCAGTGGGGGACGGATGGGGCCGGTGGGGCGGGTGGGCGGCGCGGGCTGCGGGTGGGTGTCAGGCCGTGAAGCCGGCCACCCGCAGGGCATGCACAAGATCCCAGTGACGCTCGTCCGACACACCCCGGGCGGCCTCCAGCAGCAGCGGTACGAGCGTCCTCGGGTCGGGCGCTGCGCTGCGGGCGGCCTCCTCCGGGGTGCGGACGCGGACGCACGCGTCGAGCAGCGCGCGGACCTCACGGTGCCGCCCCTCGCCGACCAGCCCCACCACGGCCTGCCCGATCTCGTGCGCGGGCCGCGCCACGCCCTGCCGCAGGATCTGCTCCCCGTCGTCGGCACGCCCCGCCCCGGTCAGCGCGTCGGCCGCGGCCACGAGCCGCTCGGCGGGCAGCGAGGCGGCCTCCCAGAGCAGGCTCGCCCAGTCGGCGCCGAGTCCGGCGCGCTGCATCTCGGCGGCGAGCAGGGGGAAGCGTACGGCGGGCCAGTACGCGGCCTCCACGAGCAGCACATGCGCCTCACCGGTGCGCCCCTCGCCACGCAGCCGCACCAGGGTCTCCACGGTCCCGACGACCTCCCGCCGGCCCGCCGGGTCCATCGGCTCGGCCTGCGGCTGCGGCGACGTGTGCACGGCTCTCTCGGCGGCGGCCCCGGTGAACCGGGCCCCGCGTGGACTGCGGCCGGTGGTGGCGGGCTGCGCGGGAAGGGTGGGTTCGGCGGCCGGCGGTACGACGAGGGGGGTCGCCTCCTCCTCGACCATCCCGGCGAAGCGGGCGCTGCCTCGACGGCGCTTGCGTTGTTTGGGGGTGGGGGCGGGGCCGGGGGCGGTGAAGGGGGCCTGGGCGTGGTCTTCGGGCGTCGCGTCGGCGGAGTGCCGCACTTCCGGCCAGTCGGACGCCGCGGTGGCGCCGAAGGGGGCGGTTCGGAGCGTGGGATGCGCGGCGGGGCGGTCCGTATCGGCGCCCGCGCCCGGCGTGTCCGGCCAGTCGGACGGCCCGGCGATGCCTCCCGGCGCATAAGGGTCCGCGGGCCGCCCCTGGACGGAGCCGTGGCCTTCCACCGGCCCGGCACCGGAGCGCCGCCGCGCTGCGCGCCACTCGGCTGCTTCGGCGGCCGAGGTGGCGGCTCGGCGCCCCTCGTGCCGGTCCGCGGCCGTCCCGGCAGGGGCCGCCCCCCGCCCTTCGGACCGGCCGGGAGCCTGGGCCGCCGACCGCGCGTCGCGCTGATGCGGCACACCCGGGAATCCGCCACCGGAAGAGCCGGTCCCGCTCGATTGCCTACGGCCCGCCCCGGACGCGACGTCCTCGGACCCGAGGTCCCCGAACCCGTCGTCCCGCAACCTCCCGCCCTCGACCCCGGCGTCGACGCGGAACACGGACCCCTCCCCCACCCGGTCCCGCCGTATCGCCTGACCCCGTTCGCTCGCCGCACGGCGGTCCAGGTCGGCCATCCGGGCGCGCAGTTCGGCGCACCGGGCGGTGGCGCGTTCGTGGTCGTCGCGGGCCCAGGCGAGGTCGAGACGGATGGTGTCGGCCTCCTCCTGGCTGGTGGCGGCGGCGAGCGATCGGCCCAGTTCCGCCTGCCGTTCGGCGGCGTACCGCTGCTCTCGGAGCATGACGTCGAGCCGGTCGCCGAGGGCGTCGCGGCCGCCGGGCCGGGAGTCGTACGCGGCGAGGGCGGCGGCGTGCAGGGCGCGGGCGCGTTCCGTCTCGGGGCCGGCGCCGCCGGGACCGTACTGGCCGGCGAGATCGTGCAGGAGTGACTCCACCACGTCCCAGGGCGGCACTTCCCGTCCGTCGAGGCAGGCCCGCATGCCCTCGGGGTCGCGCTGCCAGAACACCCCGCACCAGCCGCCGCCCTGATCCAGGCGCGCCAGAAGGCCGTCCAGGTAGTTCACGAACTCCCGAACCCGGGCCGGGAGTTGATCCACTGACATCGCCCAACTCCCGCCAGACCGGAGTACTCCGGTCCGTTAGGCAACACCAGCCATGTTACGAACGCGCTACGGGAAGTTTTCCGAATGGACGCGGAGTACGCCGCACCTGCCGGAACGTGACGTGCGTGTCCGTCAGGCGGCGACCTCCACAACCGGTGTGCAGCGCCCGGCGAGTTCGTCCATCGACAGGCCGAGGGCGTGCGCCAGTGCGGCCACCGTGAAGAAGGCGGGGGTCGGCGCCCGGCCGGTCTCGATCTTCCGCAGCGTCTCGGCCGAGATACCGGCACTCGCCGCGACCTCGACCATGCTGCGGCCGCCGCGTGCCTCGCGGAGCAGCCGGCCGAGCCGCTCGCCGCGTTCACGCTCTTCGGGGGTGAGAGGGGTGCGCACCATGGCGCCCATTCTAATACCGCACCCACCCGACCGACCCCTATTCAAATACCGGTATAGTAATTGGCATGGTGGAACTGAAGACGGACACGTCGATCGATGAGATGTATGCGGCCGGGCAGGTCGTCGGCCAGGCCCTCACGGCCGTACACAAGGCGGCCGACGTGGGGGTTTCCCTGCTGGAGCTGGACGAGGTGGCGCGTGAGGTGCTGCGCGCGGCGGGCGCGACCTCCCCCTTCCTCGGCTACCGGCCCTCCTTCGCCCCCGTTCCCTTCCCCGCCGTCATCTGCGCCTCGGTGAACGACGCGATCGTGCACGGCATCCCGACCGGTTACCGCCTGCGCGACGGCGACCTCGTCTCCATCGACTGCGGCGCCGAACTGGGCGGCTGGGCGGGCGACTCGGCGATCAGCTTCACGGTCGGCAGGGCGCGACCCGCCGACGTACGGCTGGTCGAGACGGCGGAACGGGCGCTGGCGGCCGGCATCGAGGCGGCCGTGGTCGGCAATCGCCTCGGCGACATCGCGCACGCGATCGGCTCGGTCTGCCGGGCCGCCGGGTACGGCATCCCGGACGGTTTCGGAGGGCACGGTATCGGCCGCAAGATGCACGAGGATCCGTCGGTGCCGAACGAGGGCCGTCCGGGCCGGGGCATGCCGCTGCGGCACGGCCTGGTCCTCGCCATCGAGCCGATGCTCATCGCGAGCGGCGAGGACGGCTACCACGCCGCCCCGGACGGCTGGACCCTGCGCACGAACGACGGCTCCCGCGCGGCGCACGTGGAGCACACGGTGGCGATCACTGGCGCGGGACCGCGCATTCTCACCAGCCGGGAAGCCCTCTGAGAACACCGCCCGCCGCGCCCTGCGCCCGCCGAGCGTGATGCGTACCGACGGCCGAACAGTGCGCCCCGGCGGCTCCCCTCCCCGGCTTTCGCGCACGGCACGCGCGACCACGGAGAGGCGCGACCTGGAAACGTTTCTTCGCGCATGCGCACGGCAAATCTCGACGGGCACGATGCCTCATGCCAGGCACATGTGCGCCGACACCAGACCAGAGTCATCCGCCTTTTCATACCGTCACACTTTCGTGCCACCTCTTGCCCCACCCTCACGTTCCGCAGCTAGCTGTGTGCTGCGCCCGTTCCCCATCCGGGGAGTGGGCCAACACCCGCAGTGAGGAGTGGTCATGAAGAAGGCATACGAAGCACCGACGCTCGTCCGGCTCGGCACGTTCCGCAAGGAGACGGGGCTCCTGGGACGCTCCGGCAACGACCGGCTGATCCTGAGCAAGAACTGACGGGCGACGGCGCTGACCCGACGTCATGACTGAACTGCACGAAAGTGCGGGGACGGGCCCCGGCGACGCGGACTTCGCGGTCTTCACCGACCGTGCGGACGCGGCCGCCGTGGCCCGCTCCTTCACCCGGCCCGGTCTCCGCACCCTCACCCACGCGTCGGGCCGGCCCTGGCTGGTCGGCCGCTGGCACGACGGGGACCTCGTCACGGCGAGCGCCGGAGCCACGGCCCTCGCCGTCGTCGGCTGCTGTCCGGTCGACGCGGACGAACTGCGGCGCAGGGCCGCACGGCTGAGGGACTTCGCGGAGCTCGACGCGCTGGCCCGCTCCCTGCCCGGCAGCTTCCACCTCGTCGCCGCCCTCGACGGACAGGTCCGGGTGCAGGGCACCGCCTCGGGTCTGCGGCTGGTCTTCCACGCGGAGATCGACGGCGTACGGGTGGCCGCCACCCGCGCCGACACGCTGGCCGCCGCCCTCGACCTCGAACCCGACCCGCGGGAGCTGGCCGTCCGGCTGCTGTGGCCGGCCCCCCACCCCCTGTACGAGACCTCCCTGTGGCGCGCGGTCACCGCCGTGCCCCCGCAGGACGCCGTGATCGTCGCCGCGGACGGGCGCTCCGTACGGCACACCCGCTGGTGGACACCGCCGGAGCCGGTCCGGCCCCTCGCCGAGGCGGCGCCGGTGATCCGGGCGGCTCTGGAGGAGGCCGTTCAGGCGCGGACCCGGCAGGGCGGCGTGGTGAGCTGCGACCTGTCCGGCGGGCTGGACTCCACCTCCGTCTGCTTCCTCGCCGACCGCTCCCCCGCCCGCGTGGTGGCCAGTACCTGGCCGGGCCGCGATCCGGCCGACACGGACCTGCAGTGGGCGGAGCGGGCCGCGGAGCACCTCCCGGACGTCGAGCACGTCATCTGGGACGCGGACGCCTCACCGCTGGTCTACGACGACCTGCTCGGCATCGACGACCTCCTCGACGAGCCCACCATCGGCGTCATGGACCGCTCCCGGGTCCTGCACCACCTGCCCGCCCTCGCCGCACGCGGCAGCCGGGTGCACCTGACCGGCATCGGCGGCGACCACGTGGCCTGGTGCTCCGAGGCCTACTACCACCGGCTGCTGCGCACCCGTCCGCTGTTCGCCGTGCGGCAGTTGCGCGGGTTCCGGGCCCTGTGGCAGTGGCCGCTCGGCGGCACGGTCCGCGCCCTCGCGGACTCGCGGCCGTACGGCAGGTGGCTCGCCGACGCCGCGGGCACGCTGCGCGATCCGTCGCCCTCCTCCGTGGCCACCGGGCTCGGCTGGGGCATGGCACCGCGGCTGTTCGGCTGGGTGACCGCGGACGCCGAGCGGCTGGCGCGCCGGGCGCTGCTCGACGCCGCGGCGACGGCGGCACCGCTGCATCCGGACCGGGGGATGCACGCGGACCTGGAGCAGATCCGCTCGACCACGCGCGTCATCCGCCAGTGGGACCGGATGGCGGCCCGCGCCGGTCTGCCGATGGCCTCCCCCTTCCTCGACGACCGCGTCATCGAGGCATGTCTGGCCGTACGCCCCGGCGAGCGCGTCACCCCGTGGGCGTACAAGCCGGTGCTGACCGCCGCGATGAGCGGCCTGGTTCCCGAGGAGTGCCTGCGCCGCGCCACCAAGGCCACGGCCTCCATGGACGCCTCCGACGGGCTGCGCGCCCACCGCGCCGACCTGCTGGCGCTGTGGGAGGACTCCCGGCTGGCGCGACTCGGCCTGGTGGACGGCGCCGAGCTGCGCCGCCTCGCCCTACGGCCCGCCTCCCCCGGCCTGTCCGACGCCATCCTCTACTCCACGATCGCCGCCGAGGTGTGGCTGCGGGGGCTGTCCCGCAGCCGTGCCCGTACCCCCTGAGAAGCCCCACCGCGTCAGAAAGGCGAGCGCATGCCCTTGCGGTTCGACGCACATGTGTCCACGGCCGAGACCGACTACGGCACCGTCCTGCTGGACGAACGGGCCGGTACCTACTGGGAGTTGAACCCGACCGCCACCCTGGTGGTCCGTACGCTGCTGGAGGGCGGCGAGGAGGCGGACGCGGCCGCCGCCCTGGTCCGCGAGTTCGACATCGACCGGGCGCAGGCCCAGCGGGACGTCGAGGCGCTCGTCGGCCACCTGCGCGAGGCGGGGCTGGCCTCATGACGACGCCCAGCGCGCTTCGACGCCCCACCGGCGTGCCCCTCGGCCGCCGCCTGGCCGCACGCCTCGTGCTGCTTCCCGCCGTCGCGCTCGCCCTGCTGCCGCCCCGCCGCATCCGCGCCGTCCTCGGCGTCCTGCGCCTCAGGGCCGCGCCCGCCACCACGGCGCAGGCCCAGGCCGCGCGGGACGCCATGTGCGCCGTCAGCCTGCGCTGCACCGGGCCGAAAGGGTGCCTGCCGCGCTCCCTGGGGGCCGCGTTGCTGTGCCGGCTCCAGGGGGCGTGGCCGACGTGGTGCGCCGGGGCCCGGGTCGTCCCGCCGTTCACCGCGCACGCCTGGATCGAGGCGGAGGGCCGCCCCGTCGGCGAGGGCGTACCGGACGGCTACTTCGCGCGGCTGGTGGCCGTCGAGCCGACCGAGCGATGAGCGGCGGTGCGGCTGCGGGCGGCACCACGGTCGCGCAGGACAGGCCGCTGGAGCCCGCCCGCGAGGACAGGTCGACCCGCGCGGCGGTGGTCACGTTGTTCCGGCTCACCGCCGGGCACCGGGCCGCCGTCACCATGGCCGGCCTGCTGACGCTGGCCGGCTCCGCCCTGGGGCTGGCCCAGCCGCTGGTGGCCCGGCACGCGGTGGACGCGAGCGGGCGCGGACAGGTCGCCTGGCCGCTGCTGGCGCTCCTCGGCGCGCTGTTCCTCGTCGAAGCGGCGATCGGCTCGGCGGGACGCTACCTGCTGGAGCGGATGGGCGAGGGCGTCGTACGCCAACTCCGGACGGACCTGGTGGGGCGTCTGCTCCGGCTGGAGATGCGGGAGTACGAGCGGCACCGGGGCGGCGACCTCATCTCCCGGGTCACCACCGACACCACCCTGCTGCGCGAGGTCGTCTCGCAGGCCCTCGTCGACCTGGTGACCGGAAGCCTCGTCGCCGCCGGGGCGCTGGTCCTGATGCTGTGGCTCGACCCGCTGCTGCTGCTTCTGGTGGCGCTCACCGTGGCCGTCGCGGCCGCCGTGGTCTCCTCGCTGCTCCAGGGCATCCGGCGCGCCTCCGAGCGCATGCAGGACTCCGTCGGTGCCGTCGCCGCGGATCTGGAACGGGCCCTGGGCGCCCTGCCCATGGTCCGGGTGCACCGCGCCGAGGACCGCGAGGCGGCACGCATCGGGGCACGGGTCGAGGAGGCCTACGACGCGGGAGTACGCACCGCGAAGCTCGCCTCCGTCATGAGCCCCGCCGTCGAACTCGCCGTCCAGGGCTCCTTCCTCGTCGTCCTGGTCGTCGGGGGCCTGCGCGTCGGCGGACACGCCGGCTCCCTCGGAGACCTCGTCGCGTTCCTGCTGTACGCCTCCTACCTGGTCCTGCCGCTGTCCTCCGTGTTCCACGCGGTGGGCCTCATCCAGCGCGGCATGGGCGCCTACCGGCGCGTCGACCAGGCGCTGCGCCTTCCCGTGGAACGCACGGGGCCGTCGGTCGCGCGGGCCCGGCCCCGGCCCGTACCGTCCGTCCCCGCCGACCGGGCGGCGCTCGCGCTGCACGACGTACGGTTCGGCTACGACCCCGCCCGGCCGGTGCTGTCCGGCGTGTCCTTCACCGTCCCCCACCGCCGGCACGTGGCCCTGGTGGGCCCCTCGGGAGCCGGCAAGAGCACCGTCTTCGCACTGGTGGCGGGGTTCTACGAGCCGGACGCGGGAGCCGTCCTGTTCGACGGCCGGCCCGCCGCGGAACTCGGCCGTGACGCCTGCCGCCGGCGCATCGCCGTGGTGGACCAGAACACCCACGTCGTCCACGGCACCCTCCGGGAGAACATCACCTACGCCGTGCCCGACGCCCCGGAGGCGGAGGTCCGGCGGGTCCTCGCGCTGGCCCGGCTCGAGGAGCTGGTCGACCGGCTGCCCGGCGGTCTGGACACCGTCATCGGTGAACGCGGCGGCACCCTCTCGGGCGGCGAACGCCAACGCGTCGCCCTGGCCCGGGCCCTGCTCGCCCGCCCCGCGCTGCTCCTGCTGGACGAGCCCACCTCCCACCTCGACGCGATCAACGAAGCGGCACTGACGACGGCGATGAAGGACGTCGCCCAGGAATGCGCCCTGCTGGTCATCGCCCACCGCCTGTCCACCGTGCGGCACGCCGACCACATCGTCGTGCTCCACCAGGGCCGTACCGCCGCCTGCGGACGCCACGAGGACCTGCTGACCGGCAGCCCCCTCTACCGCGATCTGGCCACGAGCCAGATGCTGCGCCCCGGAGGGCCGCGAGCGATGGGAAGCGGCTGAAGCCCGGGTGTTCCTGCACATGCCCCCTGAGCCAGAACGTGCCATCGTGGCATGAGCGTGCCCGACTCGGGTTACCCGGCCCCGGCACGTCGATCAGCGAGGGCGACCCTGCCCGCGCAGGGACGCCGGATGGGAACGCCATGACCAGCGGCTTCAATGGTGGTCCGGAAGACTACGACCCCTTCGGGGAATTCCTCGCCCGCTTCTTCGGCGGACCGCGCCCCGGCCCCCGGCAGATCGACATCGGCCGCCTGCTCAGTCAGCCGGCCCGGGAGCTGGTGCGGGGCGCCGCCCAGTACGCCGCCGAGCACGGCAGCCGCGACCTGGACACCCAGCACCTGCTGCGCGCCGCGCTGTCCGCCGAGCCGACCCGGAGTCTGCTCAGCCGGGCCGGCGCGGACCCGGACTCGCTGGCGACGGAGATCGACGAGCGGTCGGGCCCGGCCCAGCACCCGCCGGGCGAGGCCCCGCCGCCGACGTCGCTCTCCCTCACGCCGGCCGCCAAACGCGCCCTGCTGGACGCGCACGACCTGGCCCGGGCGCGCGGCGCCGGTTACATCGGCCCGGAGCACGTGCTCAGCGCCCTCGCCGCGAACCCCGACTCCGCGGCGGGGCACATACTCAACGCGGCCCGGTTCGCCCCCTCCGCCGGACCGTCCGAATCCTCCGACGCCTCCGATTCCCGGCCCCGCATCGATCAGCGGCCACGCGTCGACACCGGCACGCCCACGCTCGACAAGTACGGCCGCGACCTCACCGACCTCGCCCGCCGGGGCCGTATCGACCCGGTGATCGGCCGGGACGAGGAGATCGAGCAGACCATCGAGGTGCTCTCCCGGCGCGGCAAGAACAACCCGGTGCTGATCGGCGACGCGGGCGTCGGCAAGACCGCGATCGTGGAGGGCCTGGCCCAGCGGATCGCGGACGGCGACGTGCCCGACGTGCTCGGCGGCCGCCGGGTGATCGCGCTGGATCTGACGGGCGTGGTCGCGGGCACCCGCTACCGGGGCGACTTCGAGGAGCGGCTCAACAACATCGTGGGCGAGATCCGTTCGCACTCCGACCAACTGATCGTCTTCATCGACGAGTTGCACACGGTCGTGGGCGCCGGAGGCGGCGGCGAGGGCGGGTCCATGGACGCCGGGAACATCCTCAAGCCCGCCCTGGCCCGCGGCGAGCTGCACGTCGTCGGCGCGACCACCCTGGAGGAGTACCGCAGGATCGAGAAGGACGCGGCGCTCTCCCGCCGCTTCCAGCCGATCCTCGTCCCCGAGCCGACCACCGCCGACGCGATCGAGATCCTGCGCGGCCTGCGCGACCGCTACGAGGCCCACCACCAGGTCCGCTACACCGACGAGGCGCTCGTCGCCGCCGTCGAACTGTCGGACCGCTATCTCACCGACCGCCGCCTGCCGGACAAGGCGATCGACCTGATCGACCAGGCCGGCGCCCGGGTACGGCTGCGCGCGCGGACGAAGGGCACGGATGTACGGGCCATGGAGCGCGAGGTCGAGCAGCTGTACCGGGACAAGGACCAGGCGGTCGCCGACGAGCAGTACGAACAGGCGACCCAACTGCGCGACCGTATCGTCGAGTTGAAGCAGCGCATGGCGGACGCGTCCGTCGACGAGGAGGTCGACGAGGGCCAGCACCTGGAGGTCACCACCGAGGCGATCGCGGAGGTCGTGTCGCGGCAGACCGGCATCCCGGTGAGCAGCCTCACCGAGGAGGAGAAGGACCGGCTGCTCGGCCTGGAGGAGCACCTGCACGAGCGGGTGATCGGCCAGGACGAGGCGGTGCGCGTCGTCTCCGACGCGGTGCTGCGCTCGCGGGCCGGACTCGCCAGCCCCGACCGGCCGATCGGCAGCTTCCTCTTCCTCGGCCCGACCGGTGTCGGCAAGACCGAACTGGCCCGGGCGCTCGCCGAGGCGCTGTTCGGCAGCGAGGAGCGCATGGTCCGCCTGGACATGAGCGAGTACCAGGAACGGCACACCGTCAGCCGTCTGATCGGCGCCCCGCCCGGCTATGTGGGCCACGAGGAGGCCGGCCAGCTCACCGAGGTGGTGCGCCGGCATCCGTACTCGCTGCTCCTGCTCGACGAGGTCGAGAAGGCCCACCCGGACGTCTTCAACATCCTGCTCCAGGTCCTGGACGACGGCCGGCTGACCGACTCCCAGGGCCGGACTGTCGACTTCACCAACACGGTCATCGTGATGACCAGCAACCTCGGCTCCGAGGCGATCAGCCGGGGCGGCACCGGGATCGGGTTCGGCGCGGGTGACGAGGAGGCCGACGAGGAGGCGCGGCGCGAGCGGATCCTGCGGCCGTTGCGCGAGCACTTCCGGCCCGAGTTCCTCAACCGCATCGACGAGATCGTCGTCTTCCGCCGGCTGACCCACGACCAGTTGGAGCGGATCACCAACCTGCTGCTGGACCAGACCCGTCGGCTGCTCCGGGCGCAGGGCGTCTCGGTCGAGTTCACCGGCACGGCCGTCGACTGGCTCTCCGAGCGCGGCTACCAGCCCGAGTACGGTGCCCGTCCGCTGCGTCGCACCATCCAGAAGGAGGTCGACAACCAGCTCTCCCGGCTGCTCCTGGACGGCCGGATCGGCGAGGGCGGCCGGGTGACGGTGGACGTGCAGGACGGGCGGCTCGCCTTCCGTACGGAAGAGCTGCCGCCCGCCCCCGAGTTGTGACGCGCCATATGGGGTGACGCCCTATGTGGCGAGGCCCCACGTGATGAGGCGCTACGACGCGGGCCACACCACCATCGCCGAGCCGCCGCCCCGCCGCACCTTCTCGGCGGCGGCCAGCCACTGCCCGTTCGGCAACCGCTGTACACCGGTCGCCGCGCCGATCTCGGCGTTCTGCCGGAAGCCGTGCCCGATCGCTTCCAGCTGGGCCTTCAACGGGCTGTTCCACAGGCCCGGTTCGAGCTCGGTGGTGGTCTGGTTGCGCTGGCTGGCGCGCGGCGCGGCGATCGCGTCGACGAGCGGCAGCCCGCGGTCGAGGAACCCGGTCAGCGTCTGCAGCACGGTCGTGATGATGGTCGCGCCACCGGGCGAACCGAGCGCCACGACCGGCTTGTTGTGCTGGTCGAGGACGATCGTCGGGGACATCGAGGAGCGCGGTCGCTTGCCCGGGCCCGGCAGGTTCGGGTCATGGACGTCGGGACTGGCCGGGGTGAAGGAGAAGTCCGTCAGCTCGTTGTTGAGGAGGAAGCCCCGGCCCGGCACCGTGATGCCGCTGCCGCCGGTCTGCTCGATGGTCAGCGTGTACGAGACGACGTTGCCCCACTTGTCGGCCACCGTGAGGTGGGTGGTGCTGTCGCCCTCGTACGTGGTCGGCGCCGCCGTGCCACTCGCGTCGCAGGACGCCGGGTCGCGCGGGTCGCCCGGCGCGACCGGGCTGGTCAGCACCGCGTCGTCCTTGATCAGGCACGCCCGCGAGTCGGCGTACCGCTGCGACAGCAGTTCCTTCGTCGGTACGTCCTCGAAGGCCGGGTCGCCGACCCAGCGCCCGCGGTCGGCGAAGGCGATGCGGCTGGCCTCGATGTAGCGGTGCAGGTACTGGACCTCGCTCGCCTTGGACAGGTCCGTGTTCTCCAGGATGTTGAGGGCCTCGCCGACCGTGGTGCCGCCGGAGGAGGAGGGCGCCATGGAGTAGACGCCGAGACCGCGGTACGAAGTCTTCGTGGGCGCCTGGGACTTGACGCGGTAGGCGGCCAGGTCCTTGGCGGACAGGTCGCCGGGGCGGGCCTTCCAGCCGGAACCCGGGTCCACGGGCGGGTGGTTGACCGTGTCGACGATGTCCTCGGCGAGGTCGCCCCGGTAGAGCGCGCCGGCGCCGTTCCTCGCCAACTCCGCGTAGGTGCGGGCGAGATCGGGGTTCTTGAAGGAGGAGCCGACGACCGGAAGCTCCCCGCCTGGCAGGAACAGCTTCGCCGTGTCCGGGAAGTAGCGGAACCGGGTCTCGTTGGCGGCGGTCTGCGCGCGGAAGGTGTCGTCGACGGTGAAGCCGTCCCGGGCGAGCCGCTCGGCGGGCTTCAGCAGGGTGCCGAGCCCCCTGCTCCCCCACTTGTCCAGCGCCTTCTGCCAGGTGGCGGGCGTGCCCGGAGTGCCGACGCTCAGTCCGCTGCTGACGACCTCGGCGAACGGGATCGCCGCGCCGTTCTCCACGAACAGGTCGGAGTCGGCGGACAGCGGCGCGGTCTCGCGGCCGTCGATGGTCTGCACCGTACGGGACTTGGCGTCGTAGTAGACGAAGTAGCCGCCTCCGCCGATGCCGGCGGAGTAGGGCTCGGTCACGCCGAGCGCGGCGGCCGTGGCCACGGCCGCGTCGACGGCGTTGCCGCCCTTCCTCAGGACCTCGATGCCGGCCGCGGAGGCGTCCGCGTCGACGCTCGACACCGCGCCGCCGTAGCCGACGGCGACCGGAACCTTCTGGACTGCCGTGCTCTGGGCGGCGGGTGGCGCTGCGGCCCCGACCGACACCACGGCGGCCGAGACCGCCAGGACCGACAGTTTCCGCGCGACAGGGCGACGCATCCGCACCTCCAGTGAGGGATCGTTCGCGCAGCCTATTCGATCGCCCATGCCCTCGTCAGCCTGGCCTCGCGGGCTTTGCTCGAACACGGGTTTGCGTTCGCCCGCTACCATGCGCGCCCATGAATGACGACGTGCGCAACATCGTGCTGGGCGTGGTCGCGGCGGGCATCAGTGCCGCGCTGGGCTGGCTCGCCCGTACCTACCTGTGGAGGCGGAAGCTCCGCCGCAAGCAGGCCTTCTTCGGGCTGCCCGACAACGCCGAGTCCTTGCTGGTGGTCAACCGCGGCGCCGGCGGGCCCGAGCTGACGGTGATGCGCTACGACGTGTTCGCGCTCCTCGAACTCGCCGCCCTCATCAAGGACTGCAACGCCCACGCCCAGATCGTCCCGCACGACGCGGCACGCCAGGGCTTCGGCGAGCGCACCGAGTTCTGCGTCGGCGGCCCGGCGTCGAACCGCCGCATGACGGCGCACCTGGCCTCGCTGCTGCCCGGGGTGCGGGTGAACGTCGACGCCGAACCCGGCCCGGAGCGGGGCGCCCTGCAGGTCGGCTCCGAGCGCTACCGGGTGGAGGTCGGCAAGGAGGAGTACGCGCTGCTCGCCCGGCTCACCGTCGACCAGAGCCACGGCACCCGCCCCGTCTTCCTCTTCTGCGGCCAGACCGCGATCACCAACCAGGCCGCCACCCGCTACCTCGCCCGCAACCACGAGCGGCTCACCCGCAAGCACGGGACCGGGTCCTTCGTCCTGTTGCTGAAGGTGGTCAACTCGCAGGCGTACGGCCCGGATGTCGTGGAGCTGGTCGCGGACGTCACGCGGGCGGCACAGGCACCACTGCCGACACCGGCGGCTCCTCGTAATAACCACCGGGCCTCCTGAAGTTCATCACATTCCAGTAATCGTTACTGCCACGTAACTTACCGACGGGTTACTTGCGGTAAGGGGCCACGGTTACCGTTCGGTCACTTTGCACTGACACGAGTGAGGAGTGACCCGTGGGACACCATCGCAAGGCCCTGCGTACGACCGCCGTAGGTGCCGTCTCCGCGACCCTGATCGCCGGTAGCGCCCTCGGGCTCGCCCCGGCCGCACAGGCGGCCCCGAACAGCGTCCGCTTCGTCGACATCACCGGCGACGGCGGCACCACCCTCAAGGCGAACGTCATCACGCCCGCCGGCGCCGACGGCAGCCGCCGCTACCCGCTGCTCGTGCTGCCCACGAGCTGGGGCCTGCCCCAGGTCGAGTACTTCGCGCAGGCACAGAAGCTCGCGGACTCGGGCTATGTCGTGGTCAGTTACAACGTGCGCGGCTTCTGGCAGTCGGGCGGCGAGATAGAAGTGGCGGGCCCGCCCGACATAGCCGACGCGTCCAGGGTGATCGACTGGGCGCTCGCCAACACGCCGGCCGACGCGGGGCACATCGGCATGGCGGGCGTCTCGTACGGCGCCGGCATCAGCCTGCTGACCGCCGCGCACGACAAACGGGTCAGGGCGGTCGCCGCCCTCAGCGGCTGGGCCGACCTCATCGGCTCGATCTACTCCGGCCGCACCCAACACGTCCAGGCCGGCGCGCTCCTGGACGGCGCGAGCCTGGTCACCGGCCGCCAGAGCGCCGAACTCCGGCAGATCTTCAACGACTTCTACGCCTCCAACCTGTCCAAGGAACAGGACATGATCAATTGGGGGAAGAAACGTTCGGCCGCTACCTATGTGGACCAACTGAACAGCAACGGCGCCGCGGTCATGATGGCCAACGCCTGGGGCGACACGGTCTTCCCGCCCAACCAGTACGCGGACTTCTACGAGAAGCTGACCGGCCCGAAGCGGCTGGAGTTCCGTCCCGGCGACCACGCCACCCCCGAGATCACCGGCCTGTTCGGCCTGCCCAACGACGTGTGGACGGACACCGAGCGCTGGTTCGACCACTACCTCAAGGGCGAGGACAACGGCATCGACCGCGAGCTGCCGGTCCAGCTCAAGTCCCGCTCCACGGGCGGCTACGAGGGCTATCCGGACTGGAAGTCGGTCGGCGCGACGAACAAGAAGATCGCCCTCGCCGGCACGACCACCATCCACACGAACGTCAACTCGGGCGCGGACGGCGGAGTCGTCTTCCTGTCCAGCATCCTCGACCAGGTGGCCCAACTGCCCCCGATGGCCTCGATCCCGCTGATCCCCCGGCTCTGGGCGGGCGTCTGGCAGTCCGAGAAGTACGCCACGGCCCAACGCGTACGCGGCACGGCGAAGGTACACACCACGGTCACCCCGACCAAGGAGAGCGGCACCCTCGTCGCCTACCTCTACGACGTGGGCCCGCTCGGCCTCGGCAAGCTGGTCAGCAACGCGCCGTACACCTTCCACGGGCGTACGCCCGGAAAGCCGTTCACCGTCGACCTGGAGCTGTACTCCACGGCCTACGACGTACCGGCAGGGCACCGACTCGCCCTGGTCGTCGACACGGTCGACCCGCTCTACATCGAGCACAACCCGTCCGGCGCGCGGCTGACCTTCTCCTCACCGGCGAACGACCCGTCGTACGTGTCGATCCCACTGCGCGAGCAGTGATCTCCGGCCGGCGCCGGGCGGGTATGGCTCTGTGACTGCTGCCCCCTGCTGCCCCTGGTCCAGGGGCTGTGGGGGGATCCCCACCCGGCAGCAGCGTCCCTGGTCGTGACCGGGGCCACCGCCACGACCTTGGGGACGGACGGAACATCGTAGTCGAGGTCGGACACGGCGGGGATTCCGGCGGTGAAATGCGCCGTTCGTCTCGGCATGGGTGGTACTCCCCGCTCAGTGATGGAGGATCTTCGAGAGGAAGTCCCGGGCGCGCTCGCTGCTGGGGTTGGTGAAGAACTCGTCGGGGCTGCGGTCCTCGACGATGCGGCCGTCGGCCATGAACACGACGCGGTTGGCGGCCGAGCGGGCGAAGCCCATCTCATGGGTGACGACCACCATCGTCATGCCGTCGCGGGCGAGTTGGCGCATGACCTCGAGAACCTCGTTGATCATCTCCGGGTCGAGCGCGGAGGTGGGCTCGTCGAACAGCATCACCTTGGGCCCCATGGCGAGGGCGCGGGCGATGGCGACGCGCTGCTGCTGGCCGCCGGAGAGCTGCGCCGGGTACTTGTCCGCCTGGTCGGCCACGCCGACGCGGTCGAGGAGTTCACGGGAGCGCCTTTCGGCGTCCTCCTTCTTCTTCCCGCGGACCTTGACCTGGCCCAGCGAGACGTTCTGCAGGACCGTCTTGTGGGCGAAGAGGTTGAAGGACTGGAAGACCATGCCGACTTCGGCGCGCAGCCGCGCGAGGGCCTTGCCCTCCTCGGGCAGCGGCTGCCCGTCCAGCAGGATCGTGCCGGACTCGACGGTCTCCAGCCGGTTGATGGCCCGGCACAGGGTCGACTTCCCCGAGCCCGACGGGCCGATGACGACGACCACCTCCCCCTTGCCGACGGTGAGGTTGATGTCCTGCAGCACATGCAGGTCCCCGAAGTGCTTGTTGACGTCACGCAGCTCGATCAACGGATCGACAGCCATGCCCAGCCCCAGTCCATGTCAGCTGTGTAGCGGTAGTCGCAAACTATCCACGCAAAACGGGACTTAGTGAACGACACGCATCTTTCAGACAAAAGCCGTATTTATCTCGAATTTATGTAAGTCCCGAGATCAGCGCCTTACGCCTCCGCCACTTCCGCGTACAGCTGTGACAGCTCGGGCACCCCGCTCGCGGCCCACTCCTGCCCCGAGGCCACGACATCGAACTCACGCCCGGAGGCGAGCCGGACGACCGGCTGACCGTCCGGCCGGATCTTCCACGCGGCTCCGGGCACGGTGCGCACGATGACGGTGCCCAGATACAGACCGGCGTCGTTGCCGAGCCAGGGCAGGACCTCCTCGTCGTCCCGCCAACGCGGCACCAACTGGTCGACCGCCTCCAACGAGGCCGCGCTGTCGTCGAGTTGGACCCCGGCCCGCGACGCGTGGGAGCGCAGGAGTTCGCACTCGGAAAGGAGTTCGGCGATGCCCTCGGGGTCAGGAGCCCCGCGCTTCTCGGGCCGGTCGCCCAGAAAAGGGATCTTCATACCCCCAGCGTGTCATTCGTACTGCCGAACGCACCACAGGCGCGCGGGCCACCGATTCCGGTCGAGTTCACGCCGAGTTCGGGCATGGCTCGTTGACGGGTCACGGGCGCCTCTCTAACTTCACGGTGCGTCCTGCGTCTCGCCTGAACGTCTCACTGAACTTGTCATGTGCAGTCATACGCGGTCCTGAGCGGTCGCGAACGGGAGGAGTCGGAGTTGCGCCGACGTGTGTGGAGTTCCGCGGTCGTCCTCGCTCTCAGCGCGGCCCTGGTGCCGGGTGTCACCGCGCAGGCGGCCACCGAGCGCAGAGCCGGGCCGCTCCCACTGGAGCGGCTCTTCGACAACACGGCGGTCAGCTACAACACCCGTCCCGCCGAGGCGGACTTCGACGGGGTGGGCGGCTCCCTGTCCGCGCAGGACCTCTCGGCCGCGGGCTGGACACCCGGCCGCGTGCTCACCGTGCAGGGCGCCCGGCTGACCTGGCCGAACCGGCGGCCGGGCGAGCCGGACAACGTACGGGCCAACGGACAGGACGTGCGGGTGCGCGGCCGCGGTGACGCGCTCGCCTTTCTGGTGGCGGGGACGGACGGGCACGACGTCGGTGGCACGGGGACGGTGACGTACGCCGACGGCACCCGGACCGGCTACAGCCTGACCGCCTCCGACTGGCGCACCGGCCCGCTCGCCACCAAGGCGGTCGCCCTGCCGCACATCAACACGCCCGGCGGCCAACTCGCCGAGCGGGCGCGGCTGTACGTCATGACCGTGCCGCTGGTCATGGGGCGCGAGGTCGCCTCGGTACGGCTGCCGTTCGCGCCCGGGCTGCATGTGTTCGCGCTGGCGGTGCGGGCCGCGCCCCCGGGCTGGACGGGGAGTTGGGCCACCGCGACGGGTGGCTATCCGACCGTGGGGCCGTGGACCGACCGGACGTTGCGGCTGGTGGTGCACACCTCGGCGGGCGGGCCGCGGGTGCGGCTGCGGTTCGACAACACCTTCGCGGCGGCGCCGGTGCGGATCGGGAGCGCCACGGTGGCGGTGCAGGAGGCGGGCGCGGCGGCACGCAGGACGCCGGTTCCGGTGTCCTTCCGGGGCAGGGCGGGCGTCGAGATCCCGGCGGGGGCGCAGGCGTACAGCGATCCGCTCGGCTTCGAGGTGCCCGCGGACACCAATCTGCTGGTGAGCTTCCATCTGCCCGGGAGCGTGCCGGCCGCGCCCGTGCACCGGCTCGCGCAGCAGCGGTCGTATGTGAGCGGGCCCGGCGACCATACGGCGGACGGCTCCGCGGCGTCGTACGGCACGGTCCTGACCAGCTGGCCGTTGCTGACAGGTGTCGACGTGGGCGGTGGGCCGGGGTCCGTGGTGCTGCTGGGGGACTCGATCACCGACGGCGACAGGTCCACGATGGACGCCAACCGGCGGTGGCCCAATGTGTTGGCCACACGGCTGCTGAACCAGCATGTGGTCCCGCGCTATGGGGTGCTGAACCAGGGGATCTCCGGCAACCGTGTGGTCAGCGACCGCTATCCCGGTGACGGAGTGTCCACGGACACGGCCGGGGTGAGCGCCTTGTACCGGTTCGACCGGGATGTCCTGGCCCAGACGTCGGCGCGCACGGTGGTGGTGTTCGAGGGCGTCAACGATGTGCGGTGGGGCACGACCGCGGAACAGGTGATCGCCGGGTTGCGCGCGATCGCCGACCGGGGGCACGCGCGGGGGCTGCGGATGCTGGCGGCGACGATCCTGCCGTGCGAGGGGGAAGTGCGCTGCACGGCGGCGGCCGACGCGGAGCGGCTCAAGGTGAACCATTGGATCCGCACCGGCCCCGCGTTCGACGGCGTGCTCGACTTCGACGCCGTGGTACGGGACCCGGCGCGGCCGTCCCGGATGCTGCCCGCGTACGACAGCGGGGACCATCTGCATCCGGGCGACGCCGGGCTCGCTGCGCTGGCCGAGTCGGTGGATCTGCGGGGGCTGCTTCGGTGACGTTGCCCGGCGTCGCAGGGACCGTCTGGGGGCTGCGCCCCCCAGGCCCCCCTTCGGCCTGAACCGCCTCGTCCTCAAACTCCGGACAGGCTGGAAATGGCCGGCCTGGCTACACGTCCAGGTCCACGACCACCGGTGCATGGTCCGACGCGCCCTTGCCCTTGCGCTCCTCGCGGTCCACGTAGGAGTCGGTGACCGCCTTGGCGAACGGCTCGTTGCCGTACACCAGGTCGATGCGCATGCCGCGGTTCTTGGGGAAGCAGAGCTGGCGGTAGTCCCAGTACGTGAACGGGGCGTCGTACTTCAGGGGGCGCGGGACCACGTCGGACAGGCCGGACTCGCGCAGGGAGGCGAGGGCGGCGCGCTCGGCGGGGGTGACGTGAGTGAGGCCCTCGAAGGCCGCCACGTCGTAGACGTCGTCGTCCGTCGGCGCCACGTTGTAGTCGCCCATCACCGCGAACGGGCGGCTGCCGCCCGCATCCCCCGCGACGGCGGCCTTGAGGGCCTCGAACCACTGGAGCTTGTAGGCGTAGTGCGGGTGGTCCACCTCACGGCCGTTCGGCACGTACACCGACCAGACGCGGACCGGGCCGCAGGTGGCGGAGATGGCGCGGGGCTCCACGGCGCCGTCGAAGCCGGGGTCGCCCGGGAGTCCCTTGACGACCTCCTTGAGGCCTACGCGGGAGAGCACCGCCACGCCGTTCCACCGGCCGGTGGCGTGGACCGCCGCCTCGTAGCCGAGGTCGCGCAGCGGGTCGAACGGGAACTGCTCCTCGGCGACCTTGGCCTCCTGCAGGCACAGCACGTCGGTGCCGCTGCTCTCCAGCCAGGTCAGCAGCCTGGGCAGGCGGGCGGTGATCGAGTTCACGTTCCAGGTCGCGATGCGCATGCCTGACAACTTACCGGGCGGGACTGACAACCCGGCCCCGCCCGGGGTGGGCCCGCTCACACCTGCGCCGAGTCCCCCGGAGTCAGACGCAGGTGCTCCGCGCCGCCCAGGCCGCCGATCTGACGGTCGTAGATCGGGCGGGCCAGGTCGGTGAGCAGGGCGTCGTGGATGTCGTAGGCGCGCTGCGGCTTGACCTCGCGGACGTAGTCGATGACCTCCGAGATCTTGCTCCAGGGCGCCATGACCGGGAGCATCAGCGTCTCGACGGGGCGGTCCGGCACGGTGAGGGCGTCGCCGGGGTGGAACACCTTGCCGCCGTCGATGAGGTAGCCGACGTTCGTGATGCGCGGGATATCCGGGTGGATGACGGCGTGCAGTTCGCCGTGGACCTGGACGTCGAAGCCGGCCGCGGTGAAGGTGTCGCCGTGGCCGACGGTGTGCACGCGGCCCGGGAACGCCGCCGAGATCTGCTCCGCCACCGAGGCGAGCGTCCAGATCTCGGCGGCGGGGTTGGCCTCCATGGCCGCCCGCAGGTGCGCCTCGTCGAAGTGGTCGGGGTGCTCGTGGGTGACGAGGATCGCATCCGCGCCGACCGCGGCGTCCTCCTCGCTGAATCCTCCGGGGTCGAGAACGAGCGTGCGCCCGTCCTTCTCGAGGCGGACGCAGGCGTGCGACTTCTTCGTGAGCTTCATGGCACCATCCTGCCCCCGCCGCCCGGCCGAAGGGCGGCTCAGGGGGGTGCTTGCGGCGCCTGGCCGACGCCCACGTTCGATCACTCCGTGGGAGTGGTCTCCTCCCTTATGACCTGCTGCGCCACCTTGAACGCGCTGTTCGCCGCCGGTACGCCGCAGTAGACGGCGGCCTGCAGCAGCACTTCCTTGATCTCGTCGGGGGTCAGTCCGTTGCGCAGGGCGGCGCGGGTGTGGAAGGCGAGTTCGTCCATGTGGCCGCCCGCGACCAGAGCGGTGAGGGTGACACAGCTGCGCGAGCGCCGGTCGAGGCCGGGTCTGCCCCAGATCTCGCCCCACGCGTACCGGGTGATGAACTCCTGGAAGTCCCCCGAGAACTCGTCCGCCTGCGCCAGCGCCCGGTCGACGTGCGCGTCGCCGAGGACCTCGCGACGGACCTTGATACCCGCGTCATAGGGGTCCGGCCGTCCTACGGTCTGCGGCTGTACGACGGCCGGGGCTATCTCGGCGATGGGCGCGGGCTGCGGCGGCGCGGCGGCCAGGACCGGCTTGACGGGGGCGGCCAGGATGGCGATCTGGCCGGTGGAGGAGTCGTAGGCGGGCTGCCAGGCGGTGGAGAAGTGCCGGACCAGCAGGTCGGTGACGGCCGCGGGCTGCTCGACGGGCACCAGGTGGGAGGCGCCGGGGACGACGGCGAGACGGGCGTCCGGTATGCCGGCGACCAGGGTGCGGGCCTCGGCGGGACCGGTGACCTGGTCGTCCGAGCCGACGAGGACGAGAGTGGGCACGGCGACGCCGGAGAGTTGTGACCGTACGTCGAAGGAGGCGAGTGCCTCGCAGGCGGCGATGTAGCAGCCGGGGTCGGTGGTACGCACCATCTGTACGGCCCACTCGGTGATCGCGGGCTGGGCGGCGGCGAACCCGGAGGTGAACCAGCGGTCCGGAGAGGTGCGGGCGATGGGGTCGAGGCCGTTCGTGCGCACGATCACACCCCGCTGCCGGAACTCGTCGGCCGTGCCGAAGCGGGGCGAGGCGGCGATCAGGGCGAGCGAGGCGAGGCGCTCGGGGTGGCGCAGCGCGAGTTCGATGCCGAGAGCTCCGCCGAGCGCGCAGCCCGCGTATCCGAAGCGCTGTACGCCGAGGCCGTCGAGGGTGGCGAGCAGCCGTTCGGCGAGGTCGGCGACGGAGCCCGCCGGGTACGCGGGCGCGCCGCCGTGTCCCGGCATGTCGAACCGGAAGACGCGCCACTGCTGTGTCAGCTCGGGGACCTGCCGGTCCCACATGTGCCATGTGGTACCCAGGGAGGGGCCCAAGATCAGGACGGGAGCCTCTTCTGGCCCGTCAAAGCGGTATTGCAGGGTGTTCGACGGTGTCTCACTCACGCCTCAGACCCTCTCACGTATCACGACTGCCCCTATGACGGGGGTTGCGACTGCACAGGTCTGACCAGGTGGAAGACCTCCCTGGCCACGTAGCGCTTGAGGCTTCGGACTACCTCGCGCCGGGTTTTGCCCTCCTTGCTGCGGCGTTCGTAGTAGTCCTGGGTACGCGGGTCAACGCGCAGGCGGGTCTGCACGATCCGGTGCAGGGCCGCGTTCGCTTGCCGGTCGCCGCCCCGGTTCAGGCGACGGTACTGCCAACTGCCCGAGGAACGCTCGACTGGGCTGACACCGCACAGCGCCGCAAATGACGCCTCACTGCCCAGGCGCTCCGGGTTGTCCCCGATCGTGATCAGCAAAGTGACGGCGGTGTCCGGACCGATGCCCACCACCTCGAGCAACTGCGGAGCGTGGCGCTCCACCAGCCGGGTCAGGCGGCCTTCCACCTCCCGGACCTCTTCGCTGAGCTGCCCGATGCGCCGGGCCAGCAGACACAGGGTGATGTGCGTAGCGTGGAGCACCGCCCCTTCGTCGGCCTCGTCGTTCAGGCTGTCGTCGACGAGCCCTGCACAGGTACGCAAGAGCTCTGCGTTGCCCAGCCCGGCCAGTTCCTCCCTCAGCTGCGGATCGGCACGGATGAGGACGGCCTTGAGCTGGTTGATCGCCTGGGTGCGGGCCTTGACCGCTGAGTCCTTGGCCAGCTTGTACATCCGGGCGATCTCCACTGGCCCATCGCCCGCCTTGGCCTGGGCGCGCGCCCGCCCGCTCAGCACCGCCCGGGCCGCGTTCTCGGCATCAAGCGGGTCCGACTTGCCGCGCCGACGGCGGTCGGCCCGGTCGAACCGATTCACATCGAAAACGTCCCCGCCCTGGGCCAGCAGGTAGCGGGACAGGGCCGCCCCGAAGGAACCGGTCCCTTCCACTCCGGCCCGGCGCACCGTACCCGACGCCCTGGCCCATCCCAGCAGGTCTCGGTATCCAGCCGCGGTAGCCGGGAACTCCTCGGTGCCGATCACTTCCCCCACCAGGGAGAGCACAGCGGCCACATGGGCATCCCGGTGCGTGTCCACTCCCAGGACCACCTCCCTCGCCGGCCGGCGCCGACGAGAACGCGAAGCGGAGGGCGTGCCGATCACGCTTGTTCCCTTTCAGGCCGACGGCTTATCGCTAGCCAGCACAGGGCCGTGCGGACGGTCAGAATCGTGAAGACGCCTTTCCGGCAAGCCCCTATCGAGACACGCCCGGTCAGCCCGAGACCAGCAACGCACCGTCCCCGGTCGGTGGTCGACACAGTGTGATCAGGACACCCCGGTCAGACATCTCAGGAGTCAGACCCGCCGCAGAACAGCACCTGCCTACTGTTCTCCGTCTAACCGGCTTCCATCCACGTCAGCCCGCTCGTTCGAGCGAATTGACTCGAACCGCCCGTCGCCGACGAACAGAACTGGCACCATGCCGCCGTCGTACGACACTTCGAGTCGAAGGCGGACCATTGGAACGACGGGTCAATGAGCGGCAGCTCTCCGTGTTGCAGTGGGTGGGGACCGGGTGCCCTGCCGGCGTATGGGAGACCAGCTCCTACAAGACCACCTGTCAGGCACTGCACAACCGGGGCCTGGTGACGGTCTCCCGGAAAAGCGGGCAGTGGAGCGTCGCCCTGACGAGCGCCGGCCAGCACTACCTGGCACACGGCACATACCCTCCCCGCGGATCACGCCCGCGGAAGACCCAGGCCGCCATTCCACGCCCCCAGGTCACCCGAGCGCAGGCGACTCCGGCCGGCGAGCGGAAGCCAGGCCCTCCCTCACAGCCTCGTGTGACGTTCACGGAGCAGCTATTACAGGAGCTCGGGGAGGTCGGCGGCAGGATCGTCAAGAGCGGCAGCGGTCCCGACTTGGAAAAGTGGCCGTCCCGCGTCGCCGCCGCACGCAGATCCGGAAGGATTCCGGAGACGAAGGAGCTGTACGGAAGCTGGTGCCGTGACGGGTACGAGATCAAACTCGTCGACATCCCCGCCTGGCGCCTTGCCGTCCTCGCCCCCGTCCCCGTGCCCTCGCGGCTCACTCGGCCGCACGCCGTAATCCGGGCCATGCAGAACGAACGCCAGCCGCTCGGCCTGACCAAGCCCGTCCAAATACGCGCTCTCCGACTTATCCAGGCATTGATCACCGTTGCCGAGGCCGACGGACACACCTGCTCGGCCGGCCAAACCGGCTTCGCACCCCCACCTCATCGCCGCCGCAGGGCAAATCCCCACTTCACCATCACCGCACAGGGCCAGACCGTGGGGTTTCTCGTCCTCCAGGAGCAGGACCGGACCGAGCACGTCGCCACCGAGAAGGAACTCGCCGACGCCAAGAAGAACACCTGGGTAAGGATCCCCCGCTTCGACTACACCCCATCCGAACGCCTCCGCATCATCCTCAGCGGCGGCCAGCCACACCGGGCGAGCGAATGGGCCGACGCTCCCGGCCACGCCCTCGAAGAGCAGCTCGTCGAGATCGCACCAGAGGTCACGCTTCGCGGCGAAGCCGCCGAACGCAGACGCCAGGACGAGGCCGAAGCGGCACGCCAGAAGCGCATCCGCTGGGAAGCCGCCATGGAACAAGCCCGCATCCGGTACGCGGAGGCGTACCGCGTCCGGCACCTAGAAGCTCAGGAAGCGGCATGGCGCCATGCCACCCGACTGACCAAATACGTGAGCGCCGTACGCACACGAGTCGAGGCCATGCCTCCGGGCCAAGCCAGAACCGAAGCCGAGGAATGGATCAGCTGGGCAGCGGCCACCGTTGAGCGCCTCGACCCATTGAACACACCGCCCCGGCTGCCCGACATTCCCAAGCCACGAGCCGACGACCTGAAACCCTTCCTCGGGCACTGGAGCCCTTACGGCCCCACCTACTGAACGCCCGCACCGCACAGTGTGCGCACACGCAACCGCAGTTCAGGAGCTCTTCGCGACCGGTTCAATCGCGGCACACCGACGTGGTGGGTCATCGAAGGCATGTCAGGATCGGAGAACGAGAGAGGACCTACAGGTCAAACCCGCATTTTGGGCCCGCCGAACGGGCTCCACGGGGCCGAGCGTCAAATGAGCGTCACTACCGCCCGGGCCCGGACCTCTCAAGGCGGGCCGCTGCTCAGCCCGCGGGCACGCCGGGGCAGAGCTCTCCGTGGCCTCCCCGTCGTGACACCCGCCTATCGGCTGACATCGAACTCGACCGTGTGCTCCTACGTCTGTGCCGACTCGCCGACACCGACACTGCCATGGCTACCACCTTCAGATGGTCGGAGTGAGGAACCCAGCGCTCCTCGTGCCCTGCGGTAGGCAACACGCCTTGGCGACCGCGAGCAAGCTGGCCACTGCCATGACAAGCACACGACGGCTGCGGAGGGTGTGGGCGGTATGCACGAGCCATGGGGACTTGCGTCGGAGGTGCAACGACTCCAAGGGCATGCCGAGCGTGCCCTTGTCGAGGTACAGCGGGCGGATACGAAAGCCACGGCGTTGTGTGGAATAGCCGGTGGTTTGCTGGCCGCAGGGGTTGCCGTGCTGTCGAGCGCAGATGGCATGCCCCTGCTCGCGGTCATCTCCCTAGTACTGATGTGCCTGCTACTGATTGCCGCGATTGGGGCTGCGTTGCTCACCCTGCGACCCGTAGTCCCGAGGTCGGGATTACGCGCCGAGCTGATGAGCGAGGCGGTCGTCAGCGACCGGGTCGGTGTGAGTGCTGCCGCGCGTGGGGAGCTTGAACGGCATGTCGAGGCCCACCGGCTGCAGGTGCTTGCCTGGCTGGCGGACAGGAAGCTGCGAGCGGCCCGCCTGGCCGTGGATTTTGCCCTAGCAGCTCTCTCGATGGCTGGAATATGCCTATTGAGCAACATTCTGGCTAGTTGAGACGATCACCTAAGGATGTCGGGGCCGCGCAGCAGGGGGACGTGTGTATCAGCCGCATGCCACGGTGATCGGTGACGAGTTATGGGCACAACTGAAGGCGCTCGCGCCGCAGCGCATCAGGCCCGCTCGGAGTGTGCTACTCCGCCAGGGGGATCCAGCAACACACGTGATCGTGCTGGAATCCGGGTCAACGCTGATCACTCTTGCCGGGGACTGCGGGGGAAGAACACTCCTTGCCGTGCGCGGCGCCGGCGAGTTACTCGGAGAGCTGGCCGTTTTGGACTCCCAGCCACGCACCGCCACAGTCATCGCCGCGGAGACCTGCCACATCCGCATCATCCCTGCTGGCGCCTTCCTCACGTTCGTCGAGGAGCATGATCTGCTCGCCCCTCTGCTGCGCCATGCCATTGCCCGAGTCAGGGAATCGGAAGCCGTCCGGCTCGAACTGGCCACCGCCTCTGTGCCACTACGCCTGGCATCAGCCCTGTCCCGACTGGTCGAAGCCGCATCCAGTTCAGCGTCGGATCTCGCAGTACGGCTGACACAGACAGAGCTGTCTCAGATGATCGGCGCCTCCCGCAATGCGGTGGTCAACGCCCTCAAGCCCTGGCGCGAGCAGGACTGGGTTCGCACCACTTCAGGTGGAGGGCTCCTCGTTCGCGACATCCATTCGATTCAGTCGCACGCGCGTACGCAGGAGTGACAGGCCGCACTTCGTGCGTGCCCACTGCTGGGCAGCGGTGGGCACGCCTCCAGATCAGCATGGACACTCTCCCGACCGCCTGCGCTGAAAGGACGGTGCCCGATGAATGTGCCGCTGCATGCAGAGCCCTTGGACGTGCCCGCTGAACTCGCCCTCGTGGCGATCGACATGGAGAAGTACAGCCAGATCGCCGAAGCGAAGATGGCCGCCGCCCGTTGCGACGTGGACGACATCGTGGCAACCGTGCTCGCCGAATGTCAGCTGCCCGACCCGAAGGAACTTCCTGGCGGCTACAAGGACAGCGGCGACGGGGCGATCCTGCTGTTCCCGCCCTCGGTGCTGGCACGGCTCGTGGACCCGCTACTGGGCCGACTCAACGCAGCGTTGGTGCGCTACGAACAGCAGCGGCTGGCCAGTAGTCCGCTCCTGCGACTGCGGGCCAGCGTGCACGTAGGCCCTCTGTCCGTCCCCGACCACCGCGGTAACGCCATCAACGAGACCGCCCGGCTGCTCGACAGTCAGGCAACCCGCCAGGCACTGTCCGCCGCGAAGGACAGCGGTGCCTTCCTCGCGGCCGCGCTCTCCGAGGTCGTCTACCAGCGCACCGTACACGCGGGACGCACGCCGGATCTGGGTCAGCACCACTTCCTCGGGGCAGTTGCCCGCGTCAGCGACAAGCCCGGCTTCGAGCAGCCCTGCCGGATTCATGTGCCGGGTCTGACCGGCCCGGCCGTACGTCCCTACCTCACCGATGCCGCGCCGCCGGCGTCTACTCCCCCCTCTACCGCGCAGCTGAGCGATGCGCCGACAACACCGGCTGTCAGTAGCGGCGGCACCATCCAGTTCCACGGTCAGGTCAGTGACCCCACGATCGCCAATCGCATCAAGAACGTGCGGATCGACCGTCGCCAGCGGTGAGGCGCCCAGCCTCCCGCTCTGCCGCTCCTCCGTCACTCACCCTGGAGTTCCCGAATGTCTGACGTACCGTTCGACCCCACCCGGTCCGACACCAACCCGCCGACCAGCGAGGCCGGCGAGAACCAGTCCAACGGCTCCGGCAGCTGGCTGCCGCGCCGGTGGCGACCCGCCACCGGGGCTCCCGATCAGCCGGAAGCGGGCCTCGGCAGCCCAAGCCCGTCCCCCGCTTACCCATCGGCGGATGCCGTCCAGGCCGCGCCGCGCCTGCACGAAACCGCCGGCGCAGCGACACACCTGTACGGGGATGCCGACGTCGTCGCCAACGTCATCGAAGAGCTGATCCTGGAGACCCGAAAGCGCGACTTACTGGAAGGCGTTGAACAAAGTCGCGAGCAGCTGCTCGATCAGCCGTTCGTTCGCAGCTCGCACTGGGACACGGCCTGGCAGCAGATCATCAATCCTGTCACCAGCCGCCCTCGCCAACCGGTGACGATCATTGTGGCGCCCCGCTCATGCGGCTCAACAACCCTCGCTCTGCGGCTGCTGGCCGAGCACACCGCTAACAACACCACCGTGGTCAAGCTGGACGCGGACTGGCAGACCCCCACCAAGGGCCGCCTGCCGCTGGAGAAGGCGCACGCCTACCAGCTTGACCTCAAACACCCCGAGAACGACCAGGTATCGGCCGACTTCCTGAACGCGCTGTCACAACACGCCACCCACCTCCGCGACTGCCGCTCCTACCTGGTACTGACCGTGGCACAGGACCTGTGGAAGGATCACCGCCTCAGCGATCGTGATGGCATCCAAGTGGTTCGTCTACATGAGGCGCCCGATGCCCAGGACGTGGTCGAAGCGCATCTGAACGGCTACGGCTACAGCCAGCTGGTCACATCCCTGCGGTCCCTCCCCAAGGCCACCGCCTCCTTGCGCGGACTGACGGCGGTGGCCGCAGTTCGAGCCGCACACACCGTCGCGATGGCCTGGAAGGAACATACCCACACCACCTCCCAGCAGTCGCTCGCACAGGCCGACGGCGAGAGTGAAACCCAGAGCACTCTGGAAGAACGCATTATCGCGGCGCTGACCGATTGGCGCGGTGAACTCGACAGCCTGTTCGGCGAGACGAACAGCTTGCACACCCACGACAACCCCTCACTCACCGTGGAGGACCGTTGTCTGCTGCTGGCCCTGGCCGTGCAGCAGTCCGCACCCATGCCCGTCGTCGCGCACAGTGCAGCCGCTCTGCTGGAAGCCATCGGGCGCAGCACCGACGCTCCTGGCGCAGCAACAGGATCCTCACCAACCGTCAGTGCCCTGGCCGGACGGGGCATGCGTCGGCGTATCCAGGATGTCGGGGGCCGAGTCGACATGCAGGACACGGTGGTCTTCGACCGGCCCGCCTACGGACGCGCGATCCTGGAATACGTCTGGGACAACTACGACCTCATGCGCAAGCCCTTGCTAACCTGGCTGGTCGCGACAGCCCAGAGCGCCGATTCGGAAGACCACGCAGTGGCCGCGCTGGCCGAGCTCACTGTCCGGCACGGAACGGTGGACTACCTCACGACACTGGGCGAACTCGTCGGCGGCAGTCACCCACAGGTGCTCGGTGCGGTCATGGAAAGCGCCGTGCGCAACGAACATGTCGGACGCCTGGCGTGGGAGGCGCTCTACGGGTGGGCGGAGCAGAAAAGCTACGCGCCCGCCGTGGTTGCACTGTGCCGACGCATCCTGGAGGACTCCTCCGTCGACACATCTCTGGCCAAGCGGGCGATGGTGCGCTTGCGCCGCGTGGCGCACAAGAACAACGACCACGCCGTAGTCAGCCAAGTCCTGGATGCCTTTGACGCTCTGGTCCAGCACCCCACCGTGGCCCAGCGACTGGCCGGTGAGGTCCACGGCTGGCAACAGGGCAAGGTCTCCGCACGTGGCGGCGGACTGGCCTTCCTCGCATTGATGACCGTACGCCGCGACGGCAAGCCGTGGCTCGTGTGCTCCCCTCCCCCAAACATCGACGTACAGCGAGCCGTCCACGACCTGCTCTCCTCTGCGGACACCGCTGCCCAGGTCATCTCGCGTCTGACGGACTGGATCCGCTCCTGCGCCGGCGACCCCGGCGCCTACACGCAGTTGCGCGAACAACTTCTGCCGGCGCTACGCGGCCACAACATGTTCGAGGCCGGCATGAAGCTCATGAACGAGCTGCGTGGCATTTCCACAGCTGAAGGCGTCAGCGTGGCTGACGACTTCTACAACCACCTCGTCGACAGCCGTCTGCGCACGGTCTTCCCGCTCGAAGAGAACATCGCATGAGGCGGCCGTGGCACCGCGCCGTCCGTACGAGTACATCCGTCCAGCCGCGCCTCCTGCCCAGCGCCACCGACGGCATCTCGTTGGAGGCCGTGTACACGATCACCTGGCGACCACGCCGACGCGTACCTCCCAACGTGGAGGAGACAGTACGCGCCGCAGTGCATGCCACGGCCACCGAGGCAGCGGCGCGTCTGGGAGCCTCGGACGTGCCCGCCGCACAGGACGCCATCAACGCCGCCCTCGGCCAGTTGCCTCGCCGTGCGCCGAACTACTGCCTGCTGGCCGTCCACGCGGCTCTCGGTCTGCCCACCGCAGCACAGGAGTTACTGGCACAGCGGACGGCGGACGAGCAACGCATCCGCCGCCTCCGCTTTTTGAAGGAGAACCTCTACGACCACCCCGACCTCGTCGTCCTGGACCAACTGGAGCACCACACCCCAGGAGCGCTGGGCGACGATCACGTTGCCGAACTCCAGCGCCTTGCTCGTCTGATCTGCTCCTGCGACCGCTGGTGGTTCCCACTCCTGCAGCAGTGGGAGCAGGTCGGCCAAGGGTTCACGGACATCGAGAAGCGACAGCAGGCCATGCTCGTACTGTCCGACTCCCTCAAGGCTCTCAACGGCGGCAGTCTCCCCAACAGCATCGCGCCAGTGGACAGGTCCGGGTCTGAAGGAGCATCCCGAAGGGCGCACCCATGAAGCTCGCCCTGTGGCGGATACTGTTGGCCCCCCTGACGAGCCTACGAGCCCTGCTTATTCAACGGCGCAGCGCAACCCCTCTGTCTTACGACGTCGCCTGGCGCCAGGCCCGCCTGGACCGTTGTCCCGACGAAATGGTCTATCGACTCCACGGCCACCAAGCCACCACACCCGACCAGGTATCCAGGGCTGAGTCGCCCTTGGCCCCGCCCAGGCTGGACGAGCCGACCGACCGACGCCCCTGACCAAGGTTTCCACAAGCACACAGACGTCTTCGCCCTGTCCATGAGGACAGGGCGAAGGGATGTTCATGCGGCAATGGTCAGCGCAGCGTCAAGACGCTCCCAGGCTCCGAGGACAGCCTTATGCGCGTCGGGAGGGACTGTAAATCGTTCGGTGTAACTCCCGATCATGGAAGATGCACCGATGACCAGTGAGAACGTGGCCGAGCACGAGGTCGGCGAGTCGGCGGCGGCTGTGTCGGCGAAGGCCGTCGACGACCAGCTGATCGACGAGTTGGTGAGCCGGGCGCAGGCAGAGGGTCTGCAGCTGACCGGTGAGGGCGGGCTGCTCCAGCAGCTGACCAAGCGGCTGCTGGAGTCCGCCCTGGAGGGCGAGATCACCGACCACCTCGGCTATGACAAGCACGATCCGGCGGGCAAGGACGGCGGCAACTCCCGCAACGGCAAACGCTCCAAGACCGTGCTGACCGAGGTTGGGCCGGTGGAGATAGCCGTGCCCCGAGACCGGGACGGCTCGTTCGAGCCGAAGATCGTCAAGAAGCGGCAGAAGCGCCTGACCGGCGTCGACGAGATGGTGATCTCGCTTGCCGCGAAGGGCCTGACCACCGGCGAGGTCCAGGCCCACCTGGCCGAGGTCTACGGCGCCGAGGTCTCGCGGCAGACCATCTCCACCATCACCGACAAGGTCCTCGAGGGCATGGCCGAATGGCAAAGCCGCCCACTCGACGCCGTCTACCCGGTGGTCTTCATCGACGCCATCCACGTGAAGATCCGCGACGGCGCAGTCGCCAACCGGCCCATCTACGTGGCCCTGGCCGTGACCGTCGAGGGCCGGCGCGAGATTCTGGGCCTGTGGGCCGGCGACGGCGGGGAGGGTGCCAAGCACTGGCTGCACATCCTCACCGAGATCAAGAACCGCGGCGTCGCTGACGTGCTGATGCTCGTCTGCGACGGGCTCAAGGGACTGCCCGAGGCGGTGGAGACGGTCTGGCCCCGCACCATCGTGCAGACCTGCGTGGTCCACCTGCTGCGGAACTCCTTCCGCTATGCCGCCCGCCAGGACTGGGACAAGATCGCCAGGCTCCTCAAGCCCGTCTACACCGCGCCGACCGAGGAGGCCGCCCTGGACCGGTTCGCGGAGTTCGCCGACGCCTGGGGCAGGAAGTATCCGGCGATCGTCAAACTCTGGGAGAACGCGTGGGAGGAGTTCACTCCGTTCCTGCGCTTCGACACCGAGATCCGCCGCATCGTCTGCACCACGAACGCGATCGAGTCGGTCAACGCCCGCATCCGGCGGGCAGTCAAGGCCCGCGGACACTTCCCGAACGAGCAGGCCGCCTTGAAGTGCGTCTACATGGCCATCATGTCCCTCGATCCCACCGGCAAGGGCCAAGCCCGATGGACCATGCGCTGGAAGACCGCGTTGAACGCCTTCGACATCACCTTCGACGGCCGGCTCTCAGCGGCCCGCCACTAACCCAACCACCCCAGTTACACCGTTCGTTTGACAGACCCGATCCTGGGTGGCGTTGCCATCGCCACCCTGCCCGCATCGGCAGCCACCACCGGCTGCTCGGTCGCGTACAAGGTGCAGAGCGAATGGCCGGGAGGGTTCACCGCAGACCTGGCCATCACAAATCTCGGCTCCCCCGTACAAGGGTGGACCGTGACGTTCGACTTCCCGAACTCCGACCAGAAGGTCAGCAACGGCTGGAGTGCCACGTGGACACAGTCCGGAACCCGCGTGGCCGCCACCAGCCTCGACTGGAACGGGGCGCTGGATACGGGCAGGTCGGCTTCCATCGGGTTCACCGGTGCGTGGAAGGGCGCCAATCCGGAACCCGCATCGGTTGCGCTCAACGGCGTGACCTGTACCGGCTCGGTGACATCCCCGTCCCCCAGCCCCACCGCCACTCCGACCAGCGGCCCCAGTGGTCCGGCCCCGGAGCTGAAGGTCTCCGGCAACAAGATCGTCACCGCGAGCGGCAAGCCGTACCGGCTGCTGGGCGTGGACCGCTCCAGCGGTGAATACGCTTGTGTGCAGGGCAAGGGGCTGTGGGACGGCGCCCCGGTCGACCAGGCTTCCGTCGACGCGATGAAGACCTGGAACATCCACGCGGTACGCCTGCCGTTGAACGAGGAATGCTGGCTCGGCATCAACGGCTCGCCCAGTGGAACCACTTACCAGCAGGGCGTCAGAGACTACGTCGACCTGCTGGTGGCCAATGGCATCACCCCGATCCTCGACCTGCACTGGACGCGGGGCGCCTATACCAATGGGCCGGACTGGCATTGCAAGGACACCACCGCGACGTGCCAGAAACCGATGCCGGACGCGCAGTACGCCCCCCAGTTCTGGACCGGTGTCGCCAACGCCTTCAAGGGCAATGACGCCGTCGTCTTCGATCTGTTCAACGAGCCGTACCCGGAGATCGCCGGCGACTGGGACAAGACCGCCGGCTGGCGGTGTTGGCGAGACGGCGGTACCTGCACGGGCCTCCCGTATGAGACGGCCGGCATGCAGGACCTGGTCGACGCGGTCCGGGCCACCGGCGCGACCAACATCCTCATCCTGGGTGGCCTGGAGTGGGCCAACGACATGCGCGAGTGGCTGACGCACATGCCGACCGACCCGCTGAACAACATCGCCGCGTCATGGCATGCGTACAGCTTCAACGCCTGTGCGACCGCATCCTGCTGGGACAGTCAGGTCGCGCCGCTCGCACAAAAGGTACCGGTCGTCATCGGTGAGTTCGGCCAGGACAACTGCGGCTTCGACTACATGCAGCGGTTGGTGGACTGGGCTGACGCCCACAGCATCGGTTATCTCGCGTGGACCTGGAACCCGTGGGGCTGCAGCACCGGTGGCGTGCTCATCAAGGACTGGGCGGGCACCCCGGAGCCCGGCGTCGGCGAGGGTCTGAAGGCGCACCTGATCAGCCAGGACCCCTACGCGACCCCCTGACCGACCACCCAGCGGCTGCCCAGCTGCGCACGACGCCGCCCCGGCCGGATGTCCCCACGGCACAACTCGGCCCGGGCGGCTTTCGACCAAGGGGCTCCCACGCCTCCTGCTCGGTCCAGGGCGACTCCGATCGCCCGTGAGATCGGGCGTCGCTTGAGCATCAAGAGTCGTGAGACGTCCGATGCAGCCTGGGTGGGCAGGTTCGCCAGTTCACGTAGGCCCCGAGGTCAGGACAGCCGTCGTAGACAGGCTGTCCTGACCAGCACGGCCAGGAACAGCGCGCAGCAGACGAAGGGCGCGAAGACGGTGAAGACGTGGAAGGAAGGGGCGGCGACCAGTTCGAGGGCGAGACTCATCGGGCACCCGGCGTCCGCGGGCCCGCCCAGGATGCGTGGTACCCGCAGGCCAGCCGCCCCAGACGGAAACGTAGCCCTCATGACACATGGCGCTACCCCGCATCCCGACCGCCGCGACCCCTGGCACGAACGAGGCGGAGAGGGCTGGAACCTCCGGGACGAGCGGGTCGACGACCCCGTGGCCGATCTGCTCGCGCTGCGCGCCAGACGGCTCAGGCCGGTTTGGTCCGTCACGGGCGCTGTCCTCGGTCTCTTCCTGCTCAACGCCGTCCTCGCCGCCCTGGCACCCGAGTTCATGGGCCTGGTCCTGATCGGCCGGCTGTCCGTCGGCCTCGCGGGTGGCCTGGCGCTGTGCGCAGCCACCGCAGCAGCCGTTCACTGGTACACCCGCTACTGCGCCGCCCACGTCGACCCCGTCACTCAGGAGCTGAAGGTCCATGCGGGGAGTCGCCCGGGTTCCAGCCGGCCTCGGACAGCACCCCGTACGCCAGGAGCAGACGGCCTACGACGAAGCTGCACCGGAGAGCTCCGGTGCGGCTTCGTCGTCTCACGGCTTCGCACACAGACCCCACCAGGATGGTCCTCGGCAGGGCCTCGCCGTATCACCCGCCTATCACACAGCCATCACCAACTGGGCGGCCCCTACCGGACCAGGAGGGCCTGACCTGCGGTTTCATGCCCGCGCTGGACTGGCGTAGACGCCCCTGGACGGTCTCTACAACCTGTGCCACGTCGTACCGAGCGAGGGGCCGAGGATGAGGACCGGGGCGTCTTCCGGGCCGTCGAAGCGGTACTGGAGGGCAGGGGTCTTCGTCTCCCTCACCGCTCCACGCTAACCGCCTTCTCTGAGCGCCGGGCCCCTACTGGGCCCCACGTCCTCACACCTGGCTCCCGCACATCAGCGAGAAACCCTCACATGGCCTTCACGTCACGCCGGTACGGCTCAGCCGCGGACAGTGGCCCCGAAACGGGTCCGTCTGCGCCGCAGCCCGCCCAGCACCGAGCAGAACTGGACGGCCGGCGGGCCCTCCGGCCCGAGAGGCCCCCCGAGGTTGCCGCTGCGGGCCGCGGCAGTCGACCGTGTCAGCCTTCCGGCGAAGCGCCCAGGCCGGTCAGGGCACCGACCGGGTCGAGGTCCGGTGTGCCGCGCGGCCACCAGTCGTCGTGGCCCGGTTCCGATTCGTACGGGTACCAGAGGCCCTCGCGGCCGAGGCGGAGTTGGACATGGCCGCGGGGGTGCGTGAGGTGGTTGCGCCAAGGGCGGAAGGCGGGGAGGTCGGCAGCGAGGAGGAGCGGGCGGGCACGGTCGAAGCGGCCGGCCGGCGGGTCCCAGGGCTCTTCGAGGACGGCGAGGCCTTCGAGGCCGCCCTGGCGCCAGGCGGCGACCGCACGCGCCAGCTCTGCCGGAGTGCGGTCGGCTGCGGAGGCGAGGGAGGCGTACAGGGCACGGGTGGCAGCGGTGAGGCCGGAGCCCGGGCGGGCCGCGGCGAGTCGTACCGCGTCCTGCCACAGGGTCAGTTCGGCGACCGGATCACGGCCGGTGCTGAGCAAAGCGTGCGCGCGGACGGCCGCGTCCGTCGCCAGCTGGTCCAGCGCGAAGGGGTCCGGGCCGCCCGGTGCCGCCGGGTAGACGGGAGGCTGCTCGGGGTGCGGCGGCGCCGGCAAGGGGGCTGGAAGCGGGGGGAGTTGGCGGTCCGGGGCCAGGACGTCGGTGGCGCGTACGCCCGGGAGGGGCGCCGGTTCCCGCTCCTGTGCGGCACGGGCCGCGCGGGCGGCGCTCAGGCGTGAGAGGGCGTCGAGCAGCTCGCGCTCACCTCGGCCGCGCAGCAGGAGCAGTACGAAGGCGTCGGCGTCCAGCAGGCGTGCGGTCTGGTAGCAGAGGGCGGCGGCGTGCTTGCAGGGGTGCCCGCGGTCGGGGCAGCTGCACTGGGGGTCGAGCTCGCCGGGGCCCGGCAGGAGGGGTACCCCGCACTCGGCGAGGGAGTGGGGCATCTCCTTGTCGAGCAACGCCGCGATGTGTCCCGGCCGGTCGGCCGCGGCGTCCAGGAACCGCGCCCAGTCACGGTCACCGAGCGTCCGCAACCGCACCTGCACGCGGTACGGCCGCGGACGGCTGCCCCGCACATACGCCAGGACGAGCCCCGGCGTCACGGTGATGGCATCGACGTGCCCCTCCTGCGCGTAGCCGCGTCCGCGGGCGAGCCGCTTGGGATCGAGGGCACCCTCTTCCAGGGCGGCCACCCAGGCATCGCCCCACCAGGTCTCGGCGAAGCGGACGTCGTCCGACGGGCGGGGCGCGAACGCCGGGAAGGTACGGCGGAGTTCACCGTCCCGGACCGGGGCTGCCATGGATCGGGGGACCCGGGGTGTGGCGGGAACGGACTGCGCCGAGGGTGCTGGGGGTGGCCCCGCCTGTGCTGAGTCGGAGTCGGTGAGTGCCGGGAAGGTGGGGGACTGCGGGGCCGGCGTGGAGGGCGAGTCGGGGGCGCGGCGAGCCGGGTCGCTTCGGTGCCGAGTGTCCGGATCGGGCGTCGCCGATTCATCCGCATACGGCTCGTCCGCATAGGGTTCGTCCGTATGCGACTCGTCCGCATGCGACTCGTCCGCATGCGACTCGTCCATGGGCGGCATCCGGAAGGCCTCGGCGAGGAACTCCCTTACCTCACGCGCACGGAGAGCGGCTGCCCCGTCGGCGGAACCCCTTCGAACCCCGGGATCGACCGGGGCCGGACGTCGCGGCCGACGCGTGCGCTCCTTGTCCCCGCCCTCTTCTTCGTCCGCCCGGGCCTGCCGCCTCTCCCCGAGGGCTGCCCGCAACGCCTCACGGGCGACATCGGCGGGACGCGCCCCACGCCGATCGGATGCGGGGTCGGGCGTGTGCGGGACGGGCCGTGCTTCGGTGCCGGAGCGGTCCGCTTCCGCACCGGTCGTGCCAGATGTGCCGGACATGCCGGACGTGCCGGTCTCGGCGCCGGCGCGGCGCAGTGCCGCCCGGGCCGCGTCACCCGGCCGAGCCCTTGGGCGCTCATCCCGCTCGCCGTTGTCCGGAACCGACTCGCCGACAGCCTCCACCTGCGGCAGGTCCCGGCCCTCGGAGGAACCCCCCGCCGCCCCCTCGCGTCGCTCCCGCGCGGCCCGCAGCGCCCGGCGTGCCGCGTCAGCCGGGCGGACCTCGGACGATCGCGCCGGATCCGAACGCTCGGCGCCACTCGGAGCAGCTTCAGGGCTCGCCCCGCCAGCCGCACTCCCCCGCTCCACCGGCCCCGTCATGACGTCCTCCGCAGCGACACGAGGTCGGACAGGTCACGGTCCGTCAGTTCCGTCAGGGCCGATTCGCCGGAGCCGAGGATCGCGTCGGCCAGGGCCCGCTTCGACTCGAGCATCTCCGCGATGCGGTCCTCGACCGTGCCCTCGGTGATGAGGCGGTGGACCTGGACGGGCTGGGTCTGGCCGATGCGGTAGGCGCGGTCGGTGGCCTGTTCCTCGACGGCCGGGTTCCACCAACGGTCGAAGTGGACGACATGGCCCGCGCGGGTCAGGTTCAGGCCGGTGCCCGCCGCCTTGAGGGACAGGACCAGGACCGGCGTCGCGCCGCTCTGGAAGCGGTCCACCATGCGTTCGCGTTCCGGGACCGGCGTGCCGCCGTGGAGCAGGTCCACCGGGACCGCCCGCGCGGCGAGGTGGGAGGCGATCAGCCGGGCCATCCCCACGTACTGCGTGAAGACCAACGCCGAGCCGTCCTCGGCCAGCAAGGTGTCCAGCAGTTCGTCCAGCAGGGCCAGCTTGCCGGAGCGGGCGGCCGGCCGCTCGGTCGCCGCCGCCTCGGTCTCCTTCAGGTACAGCGCCGGGTGGTCGCAGATCTGCTTCAGGGACGTCAGGAGCTTGAGCACCATGCCCCTGCGCGCCATGCCCTCCGCCGTCTCGATCGCGTACATCGACTCGCGCACCACCGCCTCGTAGAGCGCGGCCTGTTCCCGGGTGAGCGGGACCGGGTGGTCCGTCTCCGTCTTGGGTGGCAGCTCCGGGACGATGCCTGGGTCGGACTTCTTGCGGCGCAGCAGGAACGGGCGGACCAGGCGGGCCAGCCGGGCCACCGCCTCCTCGTCCTCGCCGTTCTCCACCGCGCGCGCGTGCCGGGCGCGGAAGGACTTCAGCGGGCCGAGCAGGCCCGGTGTCGTCCAGTCGAGCAGTGCCCAGAGCTCGGAGAGGTTGTTCTCGACCGGTGTGCCGGTCAGCGCCACGCGCGCGGGAGTCGGGATCGTGCGCAGGGCCTTCGCCGTCGCCGAGTACGGGTTCTTGACGTGCTGTGCCTCGTCGGCGACGACCATGCCCCAGGTGTGCTGGGCCAGCGTGGGTGCCGTCGACCGCATCGTGCCGTAGGTCGTGAGGACGAAGCCGCCGTCCATGTCCTCCAGGGTGCGGTCCGGGCCGTGGAAGCGGCGGACGGGGACGCCGGGTGCGAAACGGGTGATCTCCCGCTGCCAGTTGCCGAGCAGTGAGGCCGGGCAGACCACCAGGGTCGGGGCCGTCCGGGCGCGCTTCAGGTGCAGGGCGATGACCGTGATCGTCTTGCCGAGCCCCATGTCGTCGGCCAGGCAGCCGCCGAGCCCCAAGGAGGTCATGAGGTCCAGCCATGCCAGGCCCCGGAGTTGGTAGTCCCGCAAGGTCGCCCGCAGTCCCGGCGGCGGTTCGGCCGGGCGGACACCCGCCGTCAGGCGGTCGCGCAGGGCCGCCAGGGCGCCGGCCGGTACCGCCTCGACCGTCTCGCCGTCGACCTCGGCGCTGCCGGTGAGGGCGACGGACAGCGCGTCGACCGGGTCGAGCAGGCCCAGTTCGCGCTTGCGGGCCTTGCGGACGAGGGCCGGGTCGACCAGAACCCAGCGGTCCCGCAGCCGGACGACCGGGCGGTGCGCCTCGGCGAGCGCGTCCATCTCGCCCTCGGTGAGCGGGTCGCCGCCGATCGCCAACTGCCAGCGGAACTGGAGCAGTTCCTCGCTCTCGAAGAAGCCGGTGCCGTCGGTCGCCGAGCCCGGCGCCGGCCGCACGACCGCGGCGGCGCTCAGGTCCTGCGCCAGGTCCCGGGGCCAGTGCACCGCCACCCCGGCCGCCGCGAGCCGGGTCGCCGCCACGCCCAGCAGGTCGCCCAACTCCTCGTCGGACAGGGCCAGTACATCGGGCACGTCCTGCTCGGACAGCCGGTCAAGCGGGGCCCACACCCGGGCCGCGCGCCGCACCGCCAGCGCGGCGTCCACCCGCGCGCGTGGCCCGAACGCCGCCTCCGCCTCGCCCGACCACAGGGCAGCCGCGTCGGCCACCAGGGTGGGGTCGGCGAGGCTGTGCACCTGGACGATCGCCGCGCCCGCGCTGCGCACGCCGTCGCCCCCGCCGTCGAAGAGGTCGTACGCCGACAGGTCGAGGCGGAGCGAGATGCGCACGCCCGCGTCCATGCCGGCGGCGACCTCGGCCGCCCAGTCGTGGGCGTCGGGCAGGCGCTGGGCCTCGCGCGCGGCGAAGGGCTTTCCCGAGGCGTGCGGTGCGGCGGGGGTGCGGGGCAGGGTGTCCGCGACCGCGTCCAGGAAGGCGCGCATCAGCGCCTCCGGCTCGGGCAGCCGCAGCGGGCCCGGGCCGGTCAGGGGCACCGCGTGGCCCTCGTACGGCAGGGCCGCGGCGACCGCTCGCAGGTGTGCGATGTCGTCGGGGTCGAGCGGGCCGGCCCGCCAGGCGTCGTGGCCGGTGGATGTGAGGCCGGGCAGCAGCCGGCCGCGGGCGGTGAGCCGGAGCGCGTGCAGCGCGGCGGCTCCCCAGCAGGCGGTGGCGGGGTGGGCGGCCGGGTCGCGCCGGGCGCGCACGAGCAGTGGCAGTGCGTCGGCGAGCGGCAGGGACAGCGCGGGGGTGGTCCTGCGGCGGACTCCGGCTCCATGACGCCGTACGACGGTGAGCTCCGTGTCCTCGGCGGGCAGCGGGCCGCCCTCCGGGTCCCAGAAGGCCATCCGCCCCTCGCGCGGGAGGGGAGCGGGCAGGAAGACAGCCGCGAGTCGGACGGGGACGGCCTCCCCCGCACGCTCGGCCACCGCGGCCATGTCGCCCATACGTCCTGTCACCTCCCGCCCATGAGTCGGATCAACCGTCTTCGACTCTACGGGCGGGGTCTGACAATCGGCCCCGGCACCCGGCGCGGGCCGGAGACCTCATGGGGTGATCAAGGGACTGTGCGCGAGACGACGTACACGAACGGATTGGCCGGGTCGGACATGTTCACGACGACGTCCTGGGTGGGCGCCGGGTTCTTCTGCTTGTGGACGAAGCCGTACCACGGTCCGGGGCGCTTGAAGTCCCAGCCGGTGATCTTCTGGTCGCGGGCGCTGATGGTGATGGCGTCCGGCTTCAGGTCGCTCCGGCTGACGCCGATGGTCTTCAGGAACCAGTCCATGTTCTTGTCGGCCGTCTGGAACTGGACGTAGAGACGGCTGGTCTTCCAGTTGTTCGTCTCGTAGTACGCGACCTGGTACGACGGGTCGGGGACCGGGATCTGGTACAGCCGGCGCTGCACCCTCGACGGCCAGCCCGCGGTGAGGCCGGTCGCCGAGTACTTCGCCTCCTTGTCCTTGCCGCTGTCGCGGCTCTGGTTGGCGGAGATCACGAGATAGCCGGCCGGTACACCGATGAGCAGCACGATGATGAGCAGGGTGATCGCCCTGCGGCGGATCATGTGGCGGCGGTCCTCGGCCGGCTGCTGCGGCTCGTCGGGAGAGTCCGGCTGGCGGGGTACGGTCACGGTCACGCCGAATCCTGGGACGACGACCGGCGGGCCTCGGTGAACCGCGCATAGCGCTCGTAGCGCTCCACCCGGCGCCGGTTGGCGCGGCGGAAGCGGCGGGCGACCAGGCGGGCCAGGTCGGCGGCGCCGACCATGCCGGCCTCGGGGCCGAGCTGGGCCCGCGTGACGCGGGCCTCGGGGCGGTAGCCGCGGCCGGTGAGGTGGCGCTTGAAGGCGTCCCGGGCGGGGCCGATCAGCAGGTCGTCGGCGGCCGACACGCCACCGCCGATCACGAAGCAGGACGGGTCCAGGGCGGCCGCGAGGTTGGCGATGCCGACGCCGAGCCACTGCCCGATGTCCTGCAGCAGCTCGATGCACATGGCGTCGCCCTCGCGGGCCAGCTCGGTGATCATCGGGCCGGTGATGTCGTTGATGTTGCCCTTGACGTGCTCGATGATCCCGTACGCCACCGGCGAGTCGGCGGCGGCCAGCTCGCGCGCCTCCCTGACCAGCGCGTTGCCGGAGCTGTACTGCTCCCAGCAGCCGCGGTTGCCGCACGGGCAGCGGTGGCCGCCGGGCACGACCTGCATATGGCCGAACTCGCCGGCGACGCCGTACTTGCCGCGCTTGACCTGCCCGTCCTCCAGGATCGCGCCGCCGATGCCGGTACCCAGCGTGATCATGACGAGGTGGTCCTCGCCGCGGCCGGCGCCGAAGCGCCACTCGGCCCAGGCGGCCGTGTTGGCGTCGTTGTCGACCAGGACGGGCACGGCGAGGCGGCCCGCGATGCGGTCGCGCAGCGGCTCGTTGCGCCAGGACAGGTGGGGCGCGAACAGGACGCGGTTGCGGTCGGCGTCGACCCAGCCGGCCGCGCCGATGCCGACGGCGTGCACATCGTGACGGTCGGACAGGTCCAGGACCAGCTCGACGATCGTGTCCTCGACAACCTTGGGGCTCTTGGACTTGTCCGGGGTCTCCGTGCGGAGCTTCTCCAGGATGTTGCCGTCGGCGTCCACGACGCCCGCCATCACCTTGGTGCCGCCGATGTCGATGCCCACGGTCGGCACCCGGGGTGCCGACAGGTGCGAGCGGCGTTCCCGGGTACCGACCGTGCGGAGCGCTGGCGCGCGGCGGGAGCCGATCGGGGCGGCTGTGAGGTCGCGGTAGGTGCTCATCAGGCCCGATTCTGCCTCACCGTCGGTATGGGTGCCGTACGGGGAAACAATGGGCTGGTTCACGAAGTTTGCGGTGTGCAGGCCGTATGTGGCCTGTCACGCAGTTCCCCGCGCCCTTGGAGGGCACCTCACCTCACGTCACCGGGTCGCATTGTCCGGACATTGCAACCAACCGTGCGCTCATGACCGTACGAGCAGCTGGAACTCGAAGGAGTAGCGGCTCGGTCGGTACGTATGCGTGCCGTACTCGACCGCTCTGCCCGTGTCGTCGAACGTCACCCGCTGCATCGTGAGCAGCGGGGCGCCCTCCTCCTCGGCCAGTCGCTCGGCCTCGACGGCGGTGGCCGCGCGGGCGCCGATGGTCTGGCGGGCACTGTGCAGGGTGATGCCGGCGGCGCGCATCAGGCGGTACAGGCCGGTGGCCTCCAGCTGCGGGGTGTCCAGGTCGATCAGGGCGGGCGGCAGGAAGTTGCACAGGTACGCCATCGGCTCGCCGTGCGCCAGGCGCAGCCGCTCGACCCGGTGTACGTCACTGTCCTCGGCCACCCCGAGCGCCGCCGCGACCTCGGCGGACGCCGGAACGACGGTGTTGACGAGCACCTTGGTTGCCGGGCGCTGGCCGGCCGACTCCAGGTCGTCGTAGAGGCTGCTGAGCTCCAGCGGGCGCTTGACCTGGCTGTGCACGACCTGCGTCCCGACGCCTCGGCGGCGCACCAGCAGACCCTTGTCGACCAGCGACTGGATGGCCTGGCGGACGGTCGGCCGGGACAGGCCGAGGCGTGCGGCGAGTTCGATCTCGTTGCCCAGCAGGCTGCCGGGCGTGAGCGCTCCGTGCTCGATCGCGGCTTCGAGCTGCTGGGAAAGCTGGAAGTACAAGGGCACCGGACTGCTCCGGTCCACACTGAGCTCGAGTTCCACGGTCGGATCCACTTCTGGTTTCGGCACGGGCCGAGCGTAGCTCTACGCGTTGTTGACGGGAAGTAGTGTAGTTCGATTGTCCTGACATATTCATTGACAGCGTACGCACTGAACCCCCACTTTGTTTCCATGCGCATCGGGGTCATCGGTACGGGCCGCATCGGCACGATTCACGCCAACACGCTGAGCCGCCATCGCGAGGTCGGCTCCCTGATCCTCACGGACGCGGACGGCGCGCGGGCCCAGGAACTGGCGCGGCGCCTGGGCGAGACGGCGGCGCCCGGAGTGGACGAGATCTTCAGGTGGGGCGTGGACGCGGTGGTGATCACCACGGCGACGTCGGCCCACGCCGAACTGATCGGTCGGGCAGCACGGGCGGGGCTTCCGGTGTTCTGCGAGAAGCCCATAGCGCTCGATCTGCCGGGCACGCTGCAAGCGATCGGGGAGGTGGAGACGGCCGGGACGATTCTGCAGATGGGTTTCCAGCGCCGCTTCGACCCGGGGTACGTGGGCGCGCGCGAGGCGGTGCGGTCCGGGCGGCTCGGGCGGTTGCACACCGTGCGGGCGCTCAGCAGCGACCAGAAGCCGCCGCCGGTCGAGTGGCTGCCGCTGTCCGGCGGGCTGTACCGGGACACGCTGATCCATGACTTCGACGTGTTGCGCTGGGTGACCGGGCGCGAGGTCGTCGACGTGTACGCGGCCGGGTCGGACGCCGGGCCCGCGATGTTCCGCGAAGCGGGCGACGTGGACACGGCCGCGGTGGTGCTGACCCTGGACGACGGCACACTCGCCACGGCCACGGCGACGCGGCTGAACGGCGCCGGGTACGACGTACGCATGGAGCTGGCCGGGGAGTCGGACCAGATCGTGGTGGGTCTGGACGACCGTACGCCGATCGCGTCCACGGAGCCGACCGGGCCGCCCGCGGCGGACAAGCCCTGGTCGGGGTTCCTGGAGCGGTTCGGACCGGCCTACGAGGCGGAGCTGAACGCGTTCGTGGAGGTGGTGCGCGGGGAGCGGGCCAATCCCTGCGACGGGCGGGAGGCCTTGCAGGCATTGCGGATCGCGGAGGCGTGCGAGCTGTCGCGGAGTGAGAGACGACCGGTCGCGCTCGCGGAGATCGCGGGCGGGGCTCAGGCTGCGGCTCTGTGACGGCCGGCCCCGGCGCGGGGGCCGCCCTCCACAGGCCTCCGCGGCCTTCCCGCTACCAACGGCGCCCCTGCCGCTACCAACGCACCGGCAGACTCCGCACCCCACGCATCAACACCCCCGGCAGCCACTCCCCCGGCGCCCCGTCCAGGGCCAGGTCCGGCGCTCGCTCCAGCAGGGACCGTATCGCCGTGCGGGCCTCCAGGCGGGCCAGAGGTGCGCCCAGGCAGTAGTGGATGCCGTGGCCGAAGGCGAGGTGGCCGCGGGCGTCGCGGTGGATGTCGAAGCGGTCCGGGGCGCGGAAGCGGGCCGCGTCACGGTCGGCGGCGGTCAGGCCGACCATCACCGACTCGCCCTGTGCGATGGGTACTCCGGCGATCTCCAGGGGCTCGGCGGCGAATCGGAACGTCGCGTTCTCCACCGGGCCCTCGTAGCGCAGCGCCTCCTCGATCGCGGCGTCCAGGAGCGTCATGTCGGCGCGCAGGGCGGCCAGTTGGTCCGGGTAGGTGAGCAGGGCGTGGACGGCGTTGGTGATGAGGTTGACCGTCGTCTCGTGGCCGGCGATCAGCAGGACGAAGGCCATGCCCCGCAGTTCCTGGGGGGAGAGCCGGTCGCCGTCCTCGGCGGTGGTGCGGATCAGGTCGCCCAGCAGGTCGGCGCTCGGCCCGGCACGCCGCTTGTCGTCGATGAGCTCGATGAGGTACTCGGCGAGGCGCACTAAGGCGTCGTACTCGCTCTTCTCACTCGTCGGCGCGACGGCCTCCGTGGACAGCTTGCGGAACTCCGTACGGTCCATCTCGGGGACGCCGAGCAGCTCGCAGATCACGGTGATCGGCAGCGGGTAGGCGAGCGACTCGACGAGGTCGGCCCGGCCGTGTGGCAGCATCACGTCGAGCAGTTCGTCGGTGATCTGCTGGATTCTCGGCCGGAGTTCCTCGACGCGGCGCATCGTGAACGCGCGCGTGATGAGTCCGCGCAGGCGGGTGTGCTGGGGCGGGTCGGCGACCAGCAGGTACTTTCCGATCAGCTGCTCGTCCAGGAACGTCACCCCGATCTTGCTGCCGTCCTTGGCCAGCCGCGGGTCGGCGAGTGCCGCGCGCGCCTCCTCGTACCCGACGACGAGCCAGGTCACATGGTGAGCGTCCGGCACCTGCAACCGCACCCGGTGCACCGGGCCGCGCTCTCGCAGCCGCGCGTATACGGGGTGGGGGTCGGTGCGGAACCCGTCGCCGTACTCCCCCAGGTCGATCACTTCTGTCATGAGACTCCCCCCAAGACTCCCCCTCCCACCACACCGAGAACGCGCGGGACCCCCCTCTAGTGCCCGTCTTCCTCCACTTCCTCCAGAAGTCCCGCGTCGTACGCCAACAGGGCGATCTGCACCCGGTTGTTGAGGTCGAGCTTGGCCAGGACGCGGGAGACGTGGGTCTTGACGGTGGCGACGCTCATGAAGAGCTCCGCGGCGATGTCGGCGTTGGACAGGCCCCGGCCCACCGCGACGGCGACCTCGCGTTCGCGGTCGTTGAGGGTGGTGAGCCGCTCACGCGCGCGCGTGCGGCGCGTGTCGGCCGCGGTGCCCGCCGCGTGGTCCATCAACTGGCGTGTCACGGTGGGCGACAGGACCGGGTCACCGGCCGCGACCCGGCGCACCGCGTCGACGATCTGCGCGGGCGGCGTGTCCTTGAGGACGAACCCGGCGGCGCCCGCGCGCAGGGCGCGCAGCACCTGTTCGTCGGCGTGGAAGGTGGTCAGCACCACCACCTGCGGGGCGTCCGCCCTGCCGCGCAGCCGCTCCGTGGCGGTGAGGCCGTCGACCGACGGCATCCGGATGTCCATCAGGACCACGTCCGGCCGGGTCCGGTCGACCAATGTCTCGACCTCTGCGCCGTCGGCCGCCTCACCGACGATCTCGATGTCGTCGGCGCCGCCCATCATGAAGGACAGGCCGGCTCTGACCAAGGGGTCGTCGTCGACGAGGAGCAGTCTGATCGCAGTCATGTGCCTTACGTAATCACGGTTGTACGGCGTGCACGTGCGGTACGGCGAGGAGCGCTCCTCGGACACGCGGGCTCACTCCGTGACGTGAGGGGCGCCGCACGCGCGCGTGGGGGCCGGCGTCACCCCCGTAGCCCCATTCACCCCCACGGCAGCCAGGCCCGCACCTCGAACCCGCCGTCCGCCACCGGCCCGTGCTCCAGGCGGCCGCCCGTCAGCGTGGCCCGTTCCGTCAGCCCGATCAGGCCCTGTCCGGAGCCGGGGACATGGGGAACCTCACCCTCGGGCGCGGGGTTGCGTACCGCTACCGACAGGCCCTCGCCCGGTGCGCCGGCCACCGCCACCGTGACCTCCGTGCCGGGGGCGTGCTTGCGGGCGTTGGTCAGGCCCTCCTGGGCGATGCGGTAGGCGGTGCGGCCCACGGAGGCGGGCACGGCTGCGGGGTCGGTGACGCACTGGTCGAGGGTGACCTTCATGCCGGCCTCCCGGGACTCGGCGACCAGCGCCTCCAGCGCCGCGAGGGTCGGCTGCGGGCGGCCGGCGTCGTCCGGCTCGCCCGCCCGCAGCACGCCGATGATCTCCCGTAGGTCCTGGAGGGCCTCGTGGGCGCTCTCCCGGATGACGCCCGCCGCCCGCGCGATCTCCTCCCGGGGCGCGTCGGGCCGGAACTCCAGGGCGCCCGCGTGCACGCTGAGCAGCGTCAGGCGGTGGGCGAGGACGTCGTGCATCTCCCGGGCGATGGATTCGCGGGCGAGCCGCTGGGCCTGTTCGGCACGCAGCTGTGCCTCCGTCTCGGCGCGCCGGGCGCGGTCGCGCAGGCTCAGCATGAGCTGCCGTTTGGACCGTACGAACATGCCCCAGCCGACCACCCCGCCGGTCAGCAGCACGCCGAGGAAGATCGCCCAGCCGTAGGGCACATCGGGGTCGGGGCGGAGCCAGAAGAACAGCGGGAGCAGCGCCACGGAGACCCCGCCCACCCAGGCCACGTACCGGAAGGGCCGGTGCACGGCGAGCGTGAAGAAGGCCACCACGCCCGCGCCACCCGCGGTGCTCGACACGAAGCAGACCGGGACCATCGCGATCGCGAGCCCGACCGGCCAGCGGCGCCGCAGCCACACCGCGGCACAGGCGAGCGCGCCGAGGAGCTGGTCGACGGCGGCGAGGCCGACCGGGAGGTGCTCGTCGGCCACCGTCTCCGCGGTCAGCAGACCGATGATCACGGCCAAAAGGAAGCAGGAGAAGTCGACCACCCAGTCGCGCGCGGTGCGCCGGGGCCGTCCGGAGCGCTCGGGGTCGAGCTCGAACTCTTTGATCAGGGCCGAGGGCAGCAGCCAGCGCCGCCCTTCGAAGACCTGCGGTACCGACTCCGGCTTGTCACCACTCACGGTCGACAAATCTACGCAGTACCGGGCCCCGGTGCGGCCCCTCGGGTCCGATCGACGACCAAAGTCGCGACATCGCAGACCTTGGTCGCGGCGGGCCGCGGCGGAAGGTGGACTTCCGTGGTGCATGGCTCGCCCCGCGGCCGATTGGCGTGGGGGGTCCGCGGGGCGAGAGTCATGGCATGAAGCAGTTGCTGGAGTTCCTCGGATTCATCGCCCTGGTGCAGGGCGTCGCGGGCCTGGTGCACGAGTTCACCGACTGGCACTGGGGACTCGTACAGCGGGCCGGCTTCCTCGACGGCTTCGAGATCTACGCGAGCGTCGCACTGCTCGTGCTGGCGTTCGCGCTGTTCGCCGCCGCCGAGAGCCGGAAGTCCGGTTGAGCGCGGACCGGACTCCCGGCCGGTCGCGCCGTTCCTCGGCGCCGACCGTGATCCGCGGGCTCAGCAGCCGTAGTTGATCAGGTCGAACGACGCGTAGTGGTCGGCCGTGTAGTAGTCCTCCTGGTTCTCCTCACCGGTGACGATCCGGCGAGCTCCGCGCGTGGACGAGCCAGGGGTGATGACCGTGTACTCGTGGTAGTACCCGGTCGACTGGCTGGGCAGGATGCCTTCCCGGTTCTGGAAGACGGTGCCGTCCTGCGAGTAGGGGAAGGGACCGCCCTGCTCGATCAGTTCGAGCGTGTCGTACGCCTGCGCAGGCAGATCGCTGTAGCAGATGCTGCCGACCGCGGCGGCCGCCGGAGTGGCGGTGACGGTGCCGCCGACGAGGAGGGCGGACAGGACGGCGGCTGCGGCGCCGATGCGAGTGATTCGTGGGGGGAATCTCATGCCTTCATGATGACGCGCGTAGACAGTGGCATGTCAATGACAACAGTGGAGATTTTCCCGGCAAGTCCGATGAGTTTTCGGGAAGTTAACGTGCGCCCCGGCGTTCTCACGCGATCTCCATAGGTGGCCGTGCGAGAACGCCGCGGACGGGTCGTCACGCGTTCTCGGGGAGCTCGAACGAGCCGTATTCGGGGCGGCCCGCACGGTCGTACGAGTGGATGGCGACGCCCTTGCTCGTGGTGCGGCCGGCGGTGTGCCTGAACGCGGTGGGCACGGCGCCCTCGGCGAACAGACGGTGGCCCGCGCCGAGCACGACCGGGAAGGTCAGCAGGTGGAGGGTGTCGACGAGGCCGAGGGACAGCAACGACCTGACGAGGGCGCCGCTGCCGTGCACCTGGAGCTCGCCGTCGGTGCGCTCCTTGAGGGCGGTGACCTCCTTGCCGAGATCGCCGCTGATCACGGTGGTGCCGGCCCACTCGGGGTCCGTCAGTGTCGAGGAGGCGACGTACTTCGGCAGTGCGTTGAGCCTGGAGGCGACGGGGTCGAGGGGATCGGTCACCTTCGGCCAGAACGACGCGAAGATGTCGTACGTACGGCGCCCGAGGAGGAAGGCCCCCGGGCGCGCGAAGACCTCGTTGATGAACTGGCCGAAGTCGTCGTCGGCGTACGGAAAGCTCCAGCCGCCGTGCTCGAAGCCGCCGCGGGTGTCCTCCTGCGGGCCGCCGGGCGCCTGGTAGACGCCGTCGAGCGTGACGAAGAGGGTGGAAACGAGCTTGCCCATGAGGAGTGCCTCTTTTCCGGGGTGGGACCTGCTGTCATCACCTCAGACCCCACGGGCACTCGCAACTCATCGCTCCGCCGGGTGCCGCCTCAGCCCGCGTGGGTCGAGAACAGGCCGCCCGTCGGGCCCTGCTTGTCTCCGCCCTGGGCCTTCTTCAGGGCGTTGGCCAGGCTCTCGATGGTGAGGGACTGCAGGATGACGCGGCCGTTGCCCTCCAGGGTGGCCAGGGACAGGCCCTCGCCGCCGAAGACGGCGTTCATCAGGTCCTGGCGGTTGAGGCCGCCGACGCGCTGGACGCCGTACTGGATGCCCTCCTCGAAGGCGACGACGCATCCGGTGTCGACCTCGATGCGGCCGCCGAAGTCGGCCGGGTCGAGGTCGATGAAGTTGCCCGCGCCGGCGATGATCACCGTGCCGCGCCCGGTGAACTTCTCCAGGACGAAGCCCTCGCCGCCCTTCATGCCGGTCCTGCCGCCCTGGAACGCGATGCCGAAGTCGACGGTGGACTCGGCGGCGACGAAGGCGTCCTTCTCGGCGAACCACGCGCGCGTGCCGTCGAGCTCCAGGGCGCGCATCTCGCCCGGCAGTACGCCCGCGAAGCCGACGGTGCCCTCTGCGCCCTGGGACGTGACGTACTGGAACGCGATCGACTCGCCCGCGAGGACGCGCTGGCCGACCTGCATGGCGGTGCCCATGGCCTGGCGCAGCATGCCGCCCATGCCACCGCTGCCGCCCGCCTGGGGCTCGTCGCCGCCGTTGGACGGGCCTGTCAGGCGGGTCTCCATGGTCACGTTCGTGGTCTTGAAGAGGAACTTGCCCGCCTCGCAGTACACGGTCTGACCGGGCTGCAGGGTGACGACCGCCATCTGCATGGCGTTGCCGACGATTTCTTGCTGAAGAGTCACGTGGAGGGAACGAGGGAACCGGAGCAAAGAGTTCCGCTCGCCGGTTTCGACGTCCGTTCGCCGCCAGCGCTCGGGTGCGCACAGCGGTGGGATGGACCCATGACAATGACTTACGGAACCCTGCACGGCAAGATCGCACTGGTCACCGGCGGCAGCCGCGGCATCGGCGCGGCGACGGCACTGCGGCTCGCGCGGGAGGGCGCGGACGTCGCCGTGACCTACGTCAGCGGCAAGGAGGCGGCCGAGGAGGTCGTACGGGCCGTCCAGTCGCTGGGGCGGCGAGCGGTGGCCCTGCGGGCGGACGCCGGTGACGCGGACGAGGCGGAGGGCGCGGTGCGGCGTACGGCGGAGACACTCGGGGGTCTGGACGTGCTGGTGAACAACGCGGGCGTGGGCGTCCTGGGCCCCCTGGAGGGACTGTCGCTCGCGGACGTGGACCGGGTTCTCGCCGTGAATGTCCGGGGCGTCTTCCTGGCCTCCCAGGCAGCGGCCGCCCGCATGACGGCAGGGGGTCGGATCATCACGATCGGCACCTGCATGGCCCAGCGGGTGCCGGGCCCGGGCGGAACGCTCTACGCGACCAGCAAGTCGGCCCTCGTCGGCCTGACGAAAGCCCTGGCGCGAGAGTTGGGGGCGCGCGGCATCACCGCGAACATCGTCCATCCCGGTCCCATCGACACGGACATGAACCCGGCGGGTGGTCCGTATGCGCCCGACCAGGCGGCGATGACCGCCCTGGGGCGGTTCGGGACGGCCGACGAAGTGGCGGGGATGGTGGCGTATCTGGCGGGGGCGGACTACGTCACGGGGGCGGAGTTCGCGGTGGACGGGGGCCACGCGGCGTGATGCGGGGGTTTTCGCCCCCGCCGCCCCTACCCGTCCCGTCCCTGGGGGCTGCCGCCCCCAGACCCCCGCTTCGGCCCTGAAGGGGCCTCGTCCTCAAACGCCGGACGGGCTGAATGATGCCGGCCGGCGTTGACAGGTCAGGCCCCCTACGGGTGGGTGGGGGCTAGGGACGGCGCGACCCCGTCCTCAAACGCCGGGCAAGCCGAAATGCCCGGACCGGCGTCAAGAGGTCAAGCCCCCTACGGGCTGAATAACGCGGGCCGGCGACCAGAGGCGGAGCTCCCCCCGCCGGGGGGCGAACACCGGACGGGCTGGAGTTCCCCGGCCGGCGTTTCGAGGGTGCTGTCTGCAGGTGTCGCCTGCTCAGCCGCCCAGTTCCTGATGCCGGGCCGCCAGCCCTGTCACCCCCTGCTCCGTCAGCGAGCCGTGCAGTCGCAGTCGGGAGATGCCGCCGTCCGGGAAGATGTCCACGCGCGCGTGGGTGCCGACGGCGGGGGTCGGCAGGACGAAGCGGTGGTTGGTGTCGGGCTGGAGGCGGGTGCGCGGGAGGATCTCGGTCCACTCACCGTCCTCGCCGTCCTTGACCGACACCGACGCCCAGCCGGCGCTGTTGCCCTTCAGGTACGCCGTGTCGATCTCGATCGCCCGGATCTGGGACTGCGCCACCAGTCGGTAGCGGATCCAGTCGTTGCCCTGGTCGCGGCGTCGGCGCGTCTCCCAGCCGTCGTCCATCTTGCGGGAGCGGCCGGGCTGGATGGTGTTCGTCGCGGGTGAGTAGAAGAGGTTGGAGGCGTCCTCGACCTGGCCGCCGTTCTCCAGGGCGACCACGTCGAAGGTGCTCAGCGCCTCCAGCCACGCCGGGTCCGGTGCCACCTCGCCGTACACGCGCAGGCGGGCGATGCCGCCGTCGGGATGCTGGTTGACCCGCAGGTGGGTGAAGCGCTGTTCGACGGCGATGGAGAAACCATTCGCCGCGTGTCCGCCCACCGGGGTGCTCGGCACCAGCGGGGTCCACTTCACGTCGTCCGCCAGCAGTTCCTCGGGCGACGGAGAGCCCGGCACCGACGTGCCCTCGATGGACACCGCCTGCGGGTAGTTGCCGCGGAAGTGGGCCGTGTCGACGACGATGCCGCGGATGACGCCGGGCGCGCCCAGGCGCACCAGCGCCCAGTCGTGGTCCTCGGCCGTCGGCCACGGGTGGTCGGCGGACGCGCCGCGGCGACGCCTCGTCTCCCAGCCGTCCATGATCTTGCCCTTGTGCCCGAAGTTCTCGGGGTCGAACTCGGCCCGCTCGGGCACCAGCAGGTTCTCGCGCTGGGCGAAGAACTCGTCGTTGGCGGCGACGACACCGGCGCCGAGCCGACGGTCGGCGAGGTTGGCGTACTGGGTGAAGGGGAAGTCGGCGGTGCGGTAGTCCGCGTACGGGTCGCCGCCTCCGTAGGGGTTCGCGTCGCCGGTGAAGCTGGGTATCGCCGTCACGAGGTGTGCCTTTCAGGGATCGGCCGCTGCGGGTGCGGGAGGGTGGAGGGGTGGTCAGTGGGCGCGGGTGAGCAAGTGGCCCTTCGGGTCGGTGAACTCACCCTCCGCGACGATGCGTTCGCCTCGCAGCCAAGTGGACTTCACGACGCCGTACAGGGTCTTGCCCGCGTACGCCGTCACACGGTTGCGGTGCTGGAGGGCGGCCGGGTCCACGGTGAACGTCTCGTCGGGCGCGAGGACGGCGAAGTCGGCGTCGCGGCCCGGCGCGATGGCGCCCTTGCGGTCGTCGAGCCCGACCAGTTCGGCCGTCCGCGCGGACATCCAGCGGACCACGTCCTCCAGGCCGTGCCCGCGCCTGCGGGCCTCGGTCCATACCGCCGCCAGGCTCAGCTGGAGCCCGGAGATACCGCCCCAGGCGGTCGCGAAGTCGCCGGTCTTCAGGTCGGCCGTGGACGGCGAGTGGTCGGTCACCACGCAGTCGATCGTGCCGTCGGCCAGCGCCTGCCAGAGCAGGTCCTGGTTGGCGGACTCGCGGATCGGCGGGCAGCACTTGAACTCGCTGGCGCCGTCCGGGACTTCCTCGGCGGTGAGGGTCAGGTAGTGCGGGCAGGTCTCCACGGTGATCCGTACGCCGTCCCGCTTGGCCTCGGCGATCAGCGGCAGCGCGTCGGACGAGGACAGGTGGAGTACGTGCACGCGCGCGTGCAGGCGCTTCGCCTGGGCGATCAGCTGGGCGATCGCCGTGTCCTCCGCGTCGCGCGGGCGCGAGGCCAGGAAGTCGGCGTACTTGGGGCCGCCCTGCTGCGGGGCGGCGTCGAGGTGGTGCGGGTCCTCGGCGTGCACGATCAGCAGGCCGCCGAAGGAGGCGATCTCGGCCAGGGACTGGGCGAGCTGGTCCTGGGACAGGTGCGGGAACTCGTCCACGCCGGACGGCGACAGGAAGGCCTTGAAGCCGAAGACGCCGGACTCGTGCAGCGGGCGCAGGTCCTTGACGTTGTCGGGCAGGGCGCCGCCCCAGAAGCCGACGTCGATGTGCGCCTTGTCGGCGGCCACGTCCTGCTTGGTACGGAGGTGCTCGACCGTCGTGGTGGGCGGAGGGAGTTGAGCGGCATGTCGACGAGGGTGGTGATGCCGCCGGCCGCCGCCGCGCGCGTGGCGGTCCAGAAGCCTTCCCACTCGGTGCGGCCGGGGTCGTTGACGTGCACGTGCGTGTCGACCAGGCCGGGCAGCAGGACGTCGTCGCCGAGGTCCTCCAGCCGGGCGCCGGCCGGGACTTCGGCGTCGTACCCGAGTACGGCCGTGATCTTGCCGGCGGAGACCGCGACCGAAGCGGCCCGCGTCCCCTCCGGAGTGATGACGCGCGTCGAGCGCAGCACCAGTTCGACGTCGGACACCCGGACCCCTCTCTGCCGCCGTTAACTTCCGCGTAACGGAATTCAACTTTCTGTTGAAGGAGTCTCCGCTCCCGCTCCCGTTACCGTCAAGGGCACACTTCTCCACAGTGCACCCACCCCACGCACTCTGGACGTTTCCACAAAGCGGAATTAGAATTCCAGCACGCAGAACGTAGTTACGTACAAGCGGGGAGTCAACCGACTGGCGGGTAGGCTTGCGCCCTCCCACCGGTCCCGAAAGGAACGCGCCGTGCCGACGTCCAGCGCCAGCACCACCGACTCCGCCAGGTCCAGCAACGGCGGCGGTGTCCAGTCCCTCGAGCGCGCCTTCGACCTGCTGGAGAGGATGGCGGACGCGGGCGGCGAGGTGGGTCTGAGCGAGCTGTCCGCGAGCAGCGGGCTGCCGCTGCCCACCATCCACCGCCTCATGCGGACGCTCGTCGCGTGCGGATACGTACGCCAGCAGCCCAACCGCCGCTACGCGCTCGGCCCGCGCCTGATCCGCCTCGGCGAGTCCGCCGCCCGGCTGCTCGGCACCTGGGCCCGGCCCTATCTCGCCCGGCTGGTCGAGGAGACCGGCGAGACGGCGAACATGGCCCTGCTCGACGGCGACGAGATCGTGTACGTCGCCCAGGTGCCGTCCAAGCACTCGATGCGCATGTTCACCGAGGTCGGCCGGCGCGTGCTGCCGCACTCCACGGGCGTCGGCAAGGCGCTGCTCGCCGGGTTCCCGCCGGAGGAGGTGCGCGCCCTGCTGTACCGCACCGGCATGCCCGCCGCCACGGAGAAGACGATCACCACCCCGGACGGCTTCCTGGCGGCCCTGGAGGACGTGCGGCGCAACGGCTACGCGGTCGACGACAACGAGCAGGAGGTCGGCGTCCGCTGCCTCGCGGTCTCCGTCCCCAACTCCCCCACCGCGGCCGCGATCTCGATCTCGGGCCCGGCGGGCCGCGTCACGGAGGCCGCGACGGACAAGATCGTGCCGGTGCTGCAGCAGGTGGCCGGCGAACTGTCCGAGGCACTGGCCAGCCAGAACCACGCCTGACGGCCATGCAGCGCTGGCCCGGGCGGTACACCGACCGGCACGGCTCGGAGGAGATCGTCTTCGAGTCCGACGGCCGGGAGTCGATCCGTACGACGATCAGGGGTGTCGTCTTCGAGGGCGACATGATGGACGACCTCGGCGCCCTGAGCGGGACCCCGCCCGAGCAGGTGTTCTCCTTCCTCGACGGGGCCCTGTGCTCCTGCCTCCTGGAGTGGGAGGTGCCGATGCCCGTCGAGGTCGAGGGGCAGGGCGTGCGAGCGGGAGTGCTGCACTGCGCCCTGCGGCTCGGGGAGCCGGTGGGCCCGGGCCTGGACGAGCAGAGCCTGATCACCACCCTGCGTCTCGACGGGCACGAGTACCGCAACACGGAAAGCCAGGACGAATTCGAGGAGGCGCTGCACGACATCCAGCGCCAACTGCCGCGAGGGGCACGGATCAAGGCGTGCGTCGCGTGCGCCTGGTCCGACTACAGCCCCGGCGGCCCCCCGCTGATGGCGGGGCTGGCCTGCTTCCGTGACGCCAAGGACCTCTACCGGCGGTGCGACGGCAAACACGGCCCGCACGGCATCTTCGCGATCTGGCAGGAGCGCACGGAGTTCGTACAGGAGACATGGCTCTGCGAGGAGTTCGAGCACCGGACCTCGGACCGGGGCTACCGGGGGCCGTTCCCCTACCTGGGTCCGCTCCGGTGAGCTAACCCCGCCCGCGCGACTGCTCCCCGAACAGATCCACGGCGTTACGAACATCCGACAAGCCCCGCGACAACGCGCTCACGGACCCGATCGCCCCCGCGATCAAGAGCAAGGACCTCCGCAGCCGCGGTGTCTCCGGCACCCCGTCGACCGTCATCGCGGCCAGCGCCGCAAGCTCGTCCTCGGCGATGGCCCGGTCGGGGAACTCGGAGGGATGCGCGGCGAGTTCGCGGCGCAGACGTGACACCGCCGTCCGCAGTTCCGCCACCCTCGGGTCCTCGTCGCTGCCCGTCACCGGCCTCTGTCCCAAGCTCCGCAACACAGCACTCCCCCCTCGCACGCCGTTGTGCGCCAGTAGTCCCGCTCCCCATTGAGCCACCCTGGCGATGGTCGAGCGCCGGGACGCGGGTCAGTAAACGCCACCCATGCCGGGCGCGCCACCGTCCGGACCGAAATTCAGCCCAAGGAAACCCGGCGCACCCGTGGACGTCAGGTATGCAGGACGCATGACGGAGAAAGAAGCACCCCCGGTCGCCGGTCTACTCCTCGCCGCAGGCGGTGGACGACGGCTCGGCGGACGGCCCAAGGCACTCCTCCAGCACCGCGGCCGGCCGCTCGTCGAGCACGCGGTCGGGGTGCTGCGCGCGGCCGGCTGTGCCCGCGTGCACGTGGTGCTGGGGGCGCAGGCCGCCGCCGTACGGGAGCGGGCGGAGCTCGGTGGCTGTGCGCTGGTGGAGAACCCCGACTGGGCCGACGGGATGGGTTCGTCTCTGCGCGCCGGGCTCGACTCGCTCGCCGGTACGGGGGCGAGGGCGGCGCTCGTCTCGCTCGTCGACCAGCCCGGCATCGGAGCGGAGGCGGTCGCGCGCGTGCTGGCCGCGTACGAGGACGAGACGTCGCTCGCCTCGGCCGCGTACGACGGCGTACGCGGGCATCCCGTTCTCTTCGGGGCCGCCCACTGGGCAGGCATCGCGGCGACTGCGACCGGCGATCAAGGGGCACGCGCCTATCTGAAGGAGCGTGCGGAGGCGATCCGTCTTGTCGAGTGCGGGGATGTGGCGCGGCCGTACGACATCGACACGGAGGCCGATCTCACCCACCTTGAGTAAGGGTGGTGGCACCCAGAGCCACCTTCCCTCGATTCAGAGAATCTCGACATCAACAAACGATTGAACTTCCACCATGAGGAAACTAGTATCCACTGTTCAGAAGCGCCCCTCCGCTCCACGGGCGTGATTCGCCCTACCCGGGAAGACTGGCACCCGGTGCCAAAGCTCGACCGCTCGTCTTCGTAGTTCGCTGAAGGAAGTGACAGCTCATGTCCGCACCAGCGCCGTCCCCGCTGGCCATCGTCGACGCCGAGCCCCTGCCCCGGCAGGAGGAGGTCCTTAACGAGGCGGCCCTCGCCTTCGTGGCCGAGCTGCACCGCCGGTTCACGCCCCGGCGTGACGAGCTCCTCGCCCGCCGTGCGGAGCGCCGTGCCGAGATCGCCCGTACGTCCACCCTCGACTTCCTCCCCGAGACGGCCGCGATCCGCGCGGACGACTCCTGGAGGGTCGCCCCCTGCCCGCCCGCACTGCAGGACCGCCGGGTGGAGATCACCGGCCCCACCGACCGCAAGATGACCATCAACGCCCTCAACTCGGGCGCGCGGATCTGGCTCGCGGACTTCGAGGACGCCTCGGCGCCCACCTGGGAGAACGTGGTCCTCGGCCAGGTCAACATGGCCGACGCCTACACCAGGAACATCGACTTCACGGACGAGCGCACCGGCAAGTCGTACGCCCTGCGGCCGAACGACGAGCTGGCCACCGTCGTCATGCGCCCCCGCGGCTGGCACCTGAACGAACGCCACCTCGTCGACGCGGACGGCACCCCGGTCCCCGGCGCGCTCGTCGACTTCGGCCTGTACTTCTTCCACAACGCCCAGCGTCTGCTCGACCTCGGCAAGGGCCCGTACTTCTACCTCCCGAAGACGGAATCGCACCTGGAGGCCCGCCTCTGGAACGAGGTGTTCGTCTTCGCGCAGGACTACGTCGGCATCCCGCAGGGCACCGTCCGCGCGACCGTCCTGATCGAGACGATCACGGCGGCGTACGAGATGGAGGAGATCCTCTACGAACTCCGCGACCACGCCTCGGGGCTGAACGCCGGCCGCTGGGACTACCTGTTCTCCATCGTCAAGAACTTCCGTGACGGCGGCGCCAAGTTCGTCCTCCCGGACCGCAACGCGGTGACGATGACCGCCCCCTTCATGCGGGCGTACACCGAACTCCTCGTCCGCACCTGCCACAAGCGCGGCGCGCACGCGATCGGCGGCATGGCGGCGTTCATCCCGTCCCGCCGGGACGCCGAGGTCAACAAGGTGGCCTTCGAGAAGGTCCGCGCCGACAAGGACCGCGAGGCCGGCGACGGCTTCGACGGCTCCTGGGTGGCCCACCCCGACCTGGTCCCGATCGCCATGGAGTCCTTCGACAAGGTCCTCGGCGACAAGCCGAACCAGAAGGACCGCCTGCGCGAGGACGTCCACGTCGAGGCGGCCGACCTGATCGCCGTCGACTCCCTGGACGCCAAGCCGACGTACCCGGGCCTGGTCAACGCCGTCCAGGTCGGCATCCGCTACATCGAGGCCTGGCTGCGCGGCCTCGGCGCGGTCGCCATCTTCAACCTCATGGAGGACGCGGCCACCGCCGAGATCTCCCGCTCCCAGATCTGGCAGTGGATCAACGCGGGCGTCGAGTTCGAGAACGGCGAGAAGGCCACCCCGGAGCTGGCCCGCAAGGTCGCCGCCGAGGAACTGTCCGCCATCCGCACCGAGATCGGCGAGGAGGCCTTCGCGGCCGGCCACTGGCAGCAGGCCCACGACCTGCTTCTGGAGGTCTCCCTCGACGAGAACTACGCGGACTTCCTGACGCTGCCGGCGTACGAGCAGCTGAAGGGCTGAGCCCTCAGGAGACCGATGTGTCCGAGTGGCCCAGGGACTTCCCCGGGGCCACTCGGTCGCGTACGGCCTGCTTCACGGCCGTGGGCTCCGGGAAGCCCTGTTCCCTGCGGTCCCATACGACCTCGTCGTCGACGCGGACGACGAAGACGCCGCCCTTGCCGGGCTTCAGCGCCAGCTCGGACAGCTCCGCCTCGAAGGTCGTGAGCAGCTCCTGTGCCAGCCATGCCGCGCGCGGCAGCCAGCGGCACTGGGTGCAGTACTCGATCTCCACACGGCCACTCATCCGAGGTGCACCGTCCAATCCTGTTCCGCGGCCGGCTTGCCGTGCAGGTCGGGGACCTGCTTCAGCCACTTCGGCCGGCCTTGCTGTGTCTTCGCCGCCCGGAGGGCCTCCTCGGCGGCGAGCTCCTCCCGGCTGGGGAAGTCCGTGGGCAGCCACTGCTGCGAGGCGCGCACGCGCGCGTGGAGGTACGTCACGTAGGCCTCCCGTGCCTCGCCGGGCGTGGCGAAGTCGGTCAGCCAGGGGTCCGGGACCTCGGCCACGATCTCCCGCAGCAGTTCCTCGGTCACCTTGGGCGCCAGCTCCGCGTCGGCCGCGCGTACGTCCGGGGCGTAGTGGCCCAGGGCGTGGTGACGGAAGTCGTACGCCTTCTCGGGGTCGGAGCCGTCCCAGCGGTGGTGGAAGACCAGGGCCGCCCCGTGGTCGATCAGCCACAGGTGCGGGGGGACGGTCCCGAGGGTCGGCCAGATCATCAGGTTCGAACTGTGCACCGTACGGTCGACGTTCGTGGTCAGGGCGTCCAGCCAGACGATCCGGCCGGCCTCCAGCGGGTCGACGCGGAAGGTCTTGGCGACCTCCGGGGTGAAATCCACCGCGCCCGGCAGACAGTCCATGCCGAGGTTGACCCCCGCGCTGGACGCGTGCAGCTCCCGCACCTCCTGGTGCGGCTCGTGCTCCGCGATCGCGGGATCGAAGTGGACCAGGACCAGTTCGGGGAAGCGCAGCCCCAGGGCGCGGGCGAGTTCACCGACGATCACCTCGGCGACCAGCGCCTTGCGGCCCTGCGCGGAGCCGGTGAACTTCACGACGTAGGTGCCCAGGTCGTCGGCCTCGACGACTCCGGGCACGGAGCCGCCGGAGCGCAGGGGCTCGATATAGCGGGTGGCGGTGACCTCTCTCAGCATCTTCAAAGGCCCCACAGCAGTCCGTCGATGGCAGTGCGCCCCTTACTTCCGGCCTCCGGCATGAAGTGAGCATAGTAACCAAGCGTGACAGCCGGGGAGGAGTGCCCGAGCCATCGTGCCAGCGTCACCACGGACTCCCCCGCCTCCAGCATGATCGAGGCGTAGGTGTGCCGCAGCACGTGGAAGGCGTCCTTCGGCGCCGCCTCCCGCTGCCAGTCCTTCGCACCCTTGGCGCGCGGCGGAATGACGCCGGCCTTGGCCGGCGCCGGCTTCCAGGTGTAGGTATTCCACGTGTTCACCGCCACGGCGTTGCCGAATCGGGTGGTGAGCAGGAGGGAGAACTTCTTCCGCTGCTTGTCCGCCTCTGGCCTCCCCCACGGAAGCTCCACCTCCACCGGCGGGAACGCCTCGACGTGACGCTTCAGCTCGTCCGCCACCGAGGAGGGCATGTCGATGATGCGCGTCTTCGCCCCCTTCGGCAGGGCGAAGTACAACGTCCCCTTGATGGCCTGAACTTGGCGACGAACGTGGAGAACGCCTCGGGCACAGTCGATGTCCTCTGGGCTCAAACCGAAGACTTCGCCCTGCCGAAGTCCGCACCCCAGCCCGACGACGACGGCTATTCGGTGCCGCGGACTGATCACATCACGGACTCGGAGCGCCGTCTCCAGCGGCCACGTTTCGCGTCGCTCCTTCGGCGCCTTCGGCCAGCGCACGGACTTCGCGTGCATGGGGTTCCTGGCGAGCCGCTTGTCGTCGACGGCAGCCTCCAGAATGCTCGACAGCTCGGACAAGATGCCGCGCCGGTAGTCGACCGAGGAGACTGTCGTCTCCAACGTAGCTATGTACGCGCGGAGTTCGGCTGCCGTGATGTTCCGGAGCGGCGCAACAAGTCCGGCGGATGGTGCTCGCTCCTTGCAGGATGAGAAAGCGACCTCGTGCGTCGCCCGCGCTGCGAATGGTGACGCCTGGGAAGCACCCGGACACGGGTGCGAAACGGGACCGTCGCGGCTGGCAACGTCGACCAGACGCGGGGGCTGGCGGCCGCCGCCCCGGGGCCTTCGGTACCGCCACGCAGCCGGGCACGATCGCCGGGGGCGAGGACGCTACGGCCTCGCACGAGGCCGTGCAGGACCGCGGTTGGTCGTGGCTCCCGCAGGTCCGCCTCGGGTCTGGCAGCCTCCGCCTCGCAGGCCGGCTGCTTCAAGGGCCGTCGGCGAACCGGCACACCGTTGGTCGGGCAGTCCCCGGGCCGGCGACCAGGGCCCGGGAGGAAGACCATCCTCACCGTGATCACCCTGCCTGGACTCTCGTCCTGCGGGACCGCGGGGAGCGGGAAGGGCGGTGGGTGTGGAGGACGAGCAGCGCCAGGGCGCCGGTCGCTGCGGACCAGGTGAGGGAGAGCAGGCCGTGGGACCAGGGAATGTGCGCGGTGAGGGCTGAGCTCAGCGCCAGCTGGGTCACGCCGTACAGAGGAAGCACGGACACGCCTGCCACATCCATGAGCGTGTTGAAGACGGGATTCTGCAGGCCGGTGTCGACCAGGCTGAGCATGATGATGAGGAAGAAGCCCTCCAGCTCGCCGCGGACCAGAGAGCCGAGCAGAAGACCGATGCCGCCGTAGGCGAGGCCCGCGCCCGCAAGCGCCAGCCCCAGAGGGCCGGCGTGGCGCACGGGCAGGGAGATCCACAGCAGAATCGTGGTGTAGAACGCCAGCAGGGCGGCGGTGAGGGCGACGGCAGCCAGTTTCGCCAGCAGCATCGGAAGCCGGGGGTAGCCGGCCAACAGCAGACGGCGGTCCATCTGCCGCGACTGGAAGGTCTCCGTGAAGGTGATGAAGCCGGCGACCAGGGTGACGGCGCCCAGAGCGCTGGCCACCTGGCCCACCTGGCTGGCCCGGCCGGAGACGGGGGCGCTGATGGCGTCCAGCCAGATGCCCACCACTGCGTCGGACGTGCACAGGCGTGCCACAGCGATCCAGACCGGGATGAACGCCACTGCCAGAACCAAGGCCAGCCGGTTGCGCAGGTGACCCAGCAGAGTGCAGCGCAGCAGTTCGGTGAATGCCGCCCAGGACAGCCTCAACGGTTGGTCTCCTCGAAGTGCAGACGCCCTTGACGCAGATGAGCGATCGCGTCGAAGTGGTGCAGGTCGTGCAGCAGGTGCGACACCACGATGATCGACCGGCCCTGATCACGCAGATCGGCGGCCAGGGTCCAGAACCGCTGATGGGTGTCCCAGTCAAAGCCCTGGTAGGGCTCGTCCAGGACCAGCAGCTGCGGATCGTGCATGAGGGCGATCAGCAGGTTCAGCTTCTGTCGCGTTCCGCCACTGAGCTCGCCGACCTGCTGTCGTCGGCAGCCGGTCAGTGCCAGTAGTTCCATCAGCTCGTCGACGCGCTCCAGCGTCGGCAGCCGGTAGGCCATCTGGAACAAGCGCAGATGCTGCCCGACGGTGAAGGCATCGTTCAGTACCACTCGTTGCGGGCAGTACCCCACCGCCCCGGCCCGGGTCACCGTTCCGCGGTCGGGTGCGAGGTGTCCTACGGCGATCTGCAGCAGAGTGCTCTTGCCCGCCCCGTTCTCACCGACGACTCCTACCAGCGTCCCGGCGGGCACATCGAGGTGGACGTCGCGCAGGACCTGCCTGCCGCCGTACTCCTTGCATACTCCGCTGATCCGAAGCCGTGGCCGGTGACGCGTCGTTGCCATCTGCACATCAGCCCCTCGTGAGATCGGATGGGCGTAGCGCGTCGGTCCGCAGGGGGCCCACCGGCAGACCAACACCTACCTGCTTCATCCGGGACCTGGCCGATCAGCTGCGCTCGGCCCGGACGGTCCGGCCCCGGCGGACCGATCGCCTGCGCGCGGTGCGCGCTGATGCGCGGTTCAACGAGTCCGTACCGCTGGTGTAACGGCAGCCACCGCATCAGCATCGCCACTCCACAGGCTGTGCGCCTCCCAGTTGGGCGTGACGTGCGGCGCCATCTGCCGTTGTAGAAAGCGATGCCCCCGACACCACAGCCAGACTTCCACGCGTCCACGATCGTGATCGGAGCCGGTCCCCATGGCCTCGCGGTTGCCGCGCTACTGCGCCGCGCCGGGGTGGCGACCGTGATACTGGAACAGGCGGACCGGGTCGGAGCGAACTGGACCCAGCGGTATGACCATCTACGCCTGCACACCACCCCCGGCGCCTCGAAGCTCCCCGGCCTGCCGGTGCCGCGCCAGGCAGGCCCATGGGTGAGCCGGGACGACTACGTGCGATACCTGGAGGACTACGTCGCCCATCACCGACTCGACGTCCGGGTGAGCAGCCCGGTGCAACGCGTCGAACGGGCCGAGCCCGGTTCGGGAGCACGGTGGCTGGTCCACACCCCGGACGGTCCCGTGCCCACTGGCGCGGTCGTGGTGGCCACCGGCCGCTGCCATACCCCGAACCTCCCCCATTGGCCCGGGCGTTCGACCTTCACCGGAACACTGCTGCACTCGGCCCACTACCGCTCTCCGGCCCCCTACCGCGGGCAGCACGTCCTGGTGGTCGGCGCCGGCAACAGCGGTACCGAGATCGCGAGCGTCCTGGCCGGGGCCGGAGCCGAACGGGTATGGATCGCGGTCCGTACGCCACCCAACATCCTGCCCCGCTCCAGCGCCCGGTGGCATGCGGTCGGGCGGCTGACGGAGGCCCTCCCGCTCGCGTGGCGCGACCGCACCTCCCTGCTCACGCAGCGTCTCGCGGTGCCCGACCTGACGTCACGGGGACTGCCGCGGCCCCGCACGGGCCTGTACACCCGCAACGCCCGCGAAGGGGTCAACCCGGTGCTCGACCACGGGTTCGTGGACGCCGTCCGGTCCGGGAGGGTCGAGCCGGTCGCGGCCGTCCAGGCGTTCGACGGCCCCGACGTGTTACTGGCCGACGGCACCCGACTGCAACCCGACACGGTCATCGCGGCCACCGGCTACCGGCCCGCCCTGCACGACCTGGTCGGGTCCCTGGGCGTACTCGACGAAGCCGGGCAACCCCTCGCCGTAGGGGCACAGACCCATCCCGAAGCCCCGCGCTTGTACTTCGCCGGATACACCAATCCCCTTACGGGTGTCCTTCGCCAGGCGGGCATCGAGGCACGCGCCATCACCCACGCACTTCGACGTGAGACGGCGCGGGCACCCCTTCTCACCGCCCAGGTCGGCGACCGCACAGCCGGCACACCCCAACAAGGGCACAGTCCGAGCTGACGGAGCTTCGAAAGCTTGGCCCTTCAGCGGCGCAGCCTGTACGGCGATTGGATGCCGCGGCGGCGGTAGGAGACAGGCGTGGACACTTCGACGGAGCGCATGCCTGGTAAGTGAGGGGGACGTCGGTGGGGGCAGAGCGCCGCACACGGTGTGGGGGAAACCCTCCCCGACGTTCCAGGGCTGAACCACCGCCTTGGCCCTGCGCTCCGCCTTGCGTGTCTTCCGAGGGATCGTGGCCTCCTGGGCAACGTTCGCGGCGACCAGGCGCCGGGCCACTGCCCGGTTCAGTGCCTCCTTCAGCCGCGTTTGCTGGCGGTGGCCCTATCGGGAGTGGGCGTGGGACGCGCATGCCGGCGGGCATAGCGCTGGTGGCGGGTACGGTCCGATGCATCTGACGGACGTGACGGCATCCATGCTGGCCGCCGGGGACGCAGGCGCGGTGGGGCGTCCCGCACCCACCGCCGCACGGGCTGAGCCGCTTGCCGGCTCCGTGAGCGGTCCAGGCCGGGGTGGGGCGCGGCGGCGAGCCGCCCCGGCCGGGCCTCATCGGATGTGCTTCGTCGGCTTGGTCGCGGCGTAGAGCAGATACTCCAGGGGTCCGCGGCGGAAGAAGCGGGACCAGATCGCGGCGAACACGATCGCCCCGAGGACGAACAGGAGCAGCGGCACCCAGGACTGCTGGGTGCTGGTTCCGCTGGGCATGGACAGCGCGGACTGTGCGACGAAGTGGCCGACGTAGGCCGTCAGGGACATGGTGCCCACGGCGATGACCGGTTTGGCCAGGCGGCGCAGTCGCGGCAGGCGGTCCATCGCCGCCGTCGCGCCCACGATCACGAGGATCGCGACTCCCACGCTGCCGATGATGTCGAACGTGGTACCGCTGTGCGGCCCGGCCGTCAAGAGCATCGATGCCTGGGGCTCGAACGACCCGCCGTCGGGGGACATCGCCCCGGAGCTACCGGACGACGGCCCGCCTTCCGCCAAGCTGTCCAACGCGTCCTTGCCGGCCAGCAGCAAGGACATGCCGTACGCGGCCACGGTGAGGGCGGCGCCGAGCGCGGCCAGGCGCCGCTGGACGGCGGTCGCGGACAGGTCGAGGCGGGCCAGCGCCATACCGGCGATCACGAACGACATCCACGTGATCGTCGGGTAGAAGCCGGTGAACAGGAGATCGAGCACTCCCACGTCGCTGAGCCGGTGGAGCGGGTCGTAGGCGTTGATGCTCTGCTGGATCGGCTGGGTCAGCAGCGAGTTGAGGGCGAACGCCAGCTGTGGTGTGACGAGGGCGAGGGCGGCCGCGGTGATCGCGAGTGTCTTGGCGCGCAGTCGCACCAGGGGCAGGGCGAGCAGGAAGTAGACCCCGTAGAAGCCGAGGATGATCACTCCCCCGTATTCCATCGCCATCGCGGTGCCCAGCGTCAGCAGGATCACGGCGCGGATCGCGATCCTGGCCTTCGCCTGCCGGCCGGCCAGGCCGGTCTTCGGCTCCCGGCGGCCGGCGAGCAGCATCAGTGAGAACCCGGCGAGGGTGGCGAAGAGGACCGACGAGTGACCGTCCGCCAGGTACCGGATCCAGCTGGCGACGCCGTCCGTGGCCGACAGCGGGGGGCCGATGTGCACGACGTACATGCCGAACACCGCCAGCGCGCGGGCCAGGTCCACCCCGACGAGGCGTCCTATCGACGGACCGGGCGAGGCCGGCACGGCGGACTCCGGCGGGGTTCGGGGCTGCGGCGGCGAGTTCTCCTGCGGAGCTGACGTCTCCTGCAGCGGCTGCGACTTTGTCATACGGAGAATCTCGCGTGGACGTCAGGAGGCGGACCATCCGGCAGGCTTCGGTAACGGCCCCGCCGATCAGCGGGTACCGCCCCGCCGACCGGCGGAGTCTCGTCCCGACCGGTCCGGCGCGACCGGACGGCGGTCTTCTCCAGCCACTCGGCGGGGGTGGACCCGACAGTTGCCGGATGGGCGCGAGGCGGCCGGGCTTCCAGGCTGGAGGCATGACACACCGTGCACGACACAAGGAGTGCGAGGACGAGGACTTCCTCGGATCATCGGCCGGCGTACCGGGCCGTGACGCCATCCCTGGCAGGGGCGAGTTTCTGGAGTTCCTCGGCCTGACCCTGTCGGCGGGCGCCTTCGTCCTGTTCGTCGTCGTGCGTCCTGAGGTCTCCGAAACGTTGGTGCACGCCCTCGCCGCGAGGACAGCCGCCTTCGTCCCCTGAGCCGGCACATGCTCACCCCTGGTGTGCCGGACCGCTGTTGCGGTGCCCGGCAGACCGCAGAAGAAAGGAATCTCGTGAACACCGCATCCGCCCCGACGACGGATGAAACGTCCCTGTCCGCCCGAGAGACGGTCAAGGCGCTGTACGCGTATGTCCGACCGCACCGGTGGGCCGTCGCTCTCGGCTTGTTGTGCGCCCTGGTCGGGGCCGCCGGGGGACTGTTGCAGCCGCTGGCCACCAAGGCACTGGTGGACCGGCTCGCGACAGGTGAGACCATCGCCGGGATCCTGATCGCGCTCACCGCGCTGGTGGTGCTGGGCACGGCGGTCGAGGCGTTCGGCGCGTATGTGCTGGAACGGACGGCGGAGTCGGTGGTCCTGGCCGCGCGGCGCACCCTTGTGGGGCGGTTGCTGCGGCTGCGGATCGCGGAGTGGGAGCGGATCCCGCCGGGTGATCTGATGTCCCGGGTCACCTCGGACACCACGCTGCTGCGGGCGGTCAGCACCCAGGCGGTCGTCTCCGCGGCGAGCGGCGCGGTGGCCTTCGTGGCGGCGATCGTGATGATGGCGTTCCTGGACGTCGTGCTGCTGGGTGTGACGCTCGGCGTGGTCGTGCTGGTCGGTGGGGCCGTCGCGCTGGTGATGCCGAGGATCGCCCGGGCCACCGAGCGGTCGCAGGAGGCGGTCGGGGAGATTTCCGTCGCGCTGGAGCGGGCTCTCGGGGCGTTTCGCACGGTGAAGGCGTCCGGTGCCGAGGAGCGGGAGACCGCCCGGGTGGAGGCGGCGGCACGGCGGGCGTGGCGGCACGGCGTGAAGAGCGCGAAGTGGGAAGCCGTGGCAGGCTCGGCGGACGAACTCGCCGTACAGCTGGCCTTTCTCGCGGTGCTCGCGGTCGGCGGGGCGCGGGTGGCGTCCGCGGAGATCCCCGTGTCCACCCTCATTGCCTTCCTGCTGTACCTCTTCTACCTGATCGAACCGGTGTCCAAGCTGGTCGACGCCGTGTCCCACTATCAGGAGGGGGCGGCCGCGATCTCCCGGATCGCGCACGTGGAACGCCTGTCGACGGAGCCGCCCGCCCAGCGGAACGGCGCCCTGCCCAGGCAGCGGGCAGCGGTGCCGGGCCCGGCGTCGGTCCGCTTCGAGGACGTGTCCTTCCGCTACCGTCCGGGCCTGCCGTATATCCACCAGCAGGTGAGTTTCGAGGTGCCGGGCACCGGGATGACGGCCTTCGTCGGCCCCTCCGGTGCGGGCAAGTCGACGGTCTTCGCGCTCATCGAGCAGTTCTACGAGGCCACTGGCGGCCGGGTCCTGGTCGACGGAAAGGACGTACAGGACTGGTCCCTGTCCGAACTACGGTCTGCCATCGGGTACGTGGAGCAGGACGCTCCGGTGCTGGCCGGCACGCTGCGCGAGAACCTGGTCTTCGCCGCGCCCCGCGCGACGGACGACGACATCCGCGACATCCTGGCACGGACGAAGCTCGACACCCTCGTCAAGCGCCTGCCCCACGGCCTGGACACCCCGGTCGGACACCGCGGCTCGCAGCTGTCGGGCGGCGAGCGGCAGCGCATCGCGATCGCCCGCGCACTGCTGCGGCGGCCCCAGCTGCTGCTCCTTGACGAGGCGACGTCGCAGCTCGACGCCGTCAACGAGCTGGCGCTGCGGGACGTCGTCGCGGAGGTGGCTCGGGAGACCACCGTGCTGGTGGTGGCCCACCGCCTGTCGACGGTGACAGAAGCCGACCGGATCGTCGTGATGGACGCCGGACGGGTCCGGTCGGTGGGCACCCATGATGAACTCGTGGCCCAGGACCAGCTGTACGCGCAGCTGGCGGCCACCCAGCTCCTGGCCCCCGCGCGATGACCCACCCCCGTAGGGTTGTCCGGCCGTCCACTGCCCCATTCGGCCGGACAACCACACGCGCCGACGCCCACGCAAACCAAGACCGCGAAAGGCCCGCATGCACACCGAGTCCGCCATCCCTTACAGACATGCGATGTAAGGCTGGCTGGCCCAGCCGACGGCGCTGTTCGGCGGCGTGTAAGGGCTCCTGGTGTCGAGTTCGGCCGTCGCCGCGCTCACGCAATTCGGCGAGGTGACTCGGGCGGCGCGCATGGACGACGCTCTGTGGGTCCTGTTCACCGCCCTCGCTTCGGTCCTGGCCCATGGTTATGCCCACCGGATCGGCCACCGCGATGCCCAGGGCCATCCTGGCGTACTGGGTGTGGTGCGTGCCGTGCTCGGCGAATGGCCGTTGGTGCTGGCGGCGCTGCCCGCCACACTGCTGCTGTTTGGGGCGGGCCGTGGCTGGTGGCGTTCCCAGGGCATCGAATAGTCGATTCGCCCGCGCGCTCGTCGCCAACGGCTCCGGCCAAAGTCCGCACGCCCCCGCTGGACGGCAGGACACAACCCGCCGCCTGGCGGACGGAACTGCGGGTCGTGACAGGAGGTTTGGACGTCAGCGAGGTGCACCCACAGCCACCACCACGGCATTTTGGTCACGGCCGCCGAGGACCCCGCGTCAAGCTCCCGTCGTCCGCCCCTGGGCGAGGCGGAAACCAGGGCCGTCAGCCTGGTGCCGGGGTATTCGCCGTCCTGACGCGGCACCTGACAGAGTCAGAACGGGTAACCGGCGTCCGCGAAGGCGTGTGGGTTTGCACGTCTGGCCCGAGGGAAGACCCCAAGCCCCTGGGCCGCACCCTGCCCGACTGGACGTCGAGGGCACACGTCTGCAGAAGGTCCCCGAAGCGAAGCGCACGGAGCCCGAGCGGGTCTGTGGAGCCGGAGCAAGCCGACGGGCCAGCATGAGGTCTTGGCCGGTCAGTCCGCACTGAGCGGAATCCGCAGCCGCACCCGGTAGCCGCCCTCCGAGGTCGGGCCCGACTCCAGGGTGCCGTGCAGGATGTCGGCCCGTTCCCGCAGACCGACCAAGCCCTGCCGTGAACCGGGCAGGGGCAGGGAGGGACGCGTGGGCGCGGTGTTGGTGACGGTCACTCCGACGTCGTCGCCGTCCTGCCACAGTTCGACGCGGGCCGTGGCGCCGGGGGCGTGCTTGCGTACGTTGGTCAGCGCCTCCTGGACCGTGCGGTAGACGGCCCGTTGGGCGGGCGTGCCCACGGCGGGCGGAAGCTCACCCGTCAGCTGTACGTGAGTGCCGCTTGATTCCACCAGTTTGTGCAGGTCGGCCAGGGTAGGCTGCGGAGTCAGCTCCGTGCCGTGGCCGCCGGAGGCGCGCAGCAGCGTGACCATGGTGCGCAGTTCGTCGAGTGTGGTGACGCTCAGCGAACGGATCGTGCGGGCGGCCTCCTTGGCGTCCAGGTCCTGGGTGGCGACCTGCAGGGCTCCGGCCCGTACGGCGATCAGGCTGACCTGGTGGGAGACCACGTCGTGCATCTCGCGGGCCAGCTGGGCGCGTTCGCGGGCGAGGACGGCCTGGGCGTGCAGGGCCCGCTCGTGCTCCCTGGCCTCCTCGATCTCGACCAGTCGCCGCGCCAAGTCCCGTTGCGCCTGGAGAAGCTGGCCGAAGAGGACCGGGGCCGAGGCGGTCGCGAGGCTGTAGACGAAGACGACCAGCGTCATGGTCCGGTCGACGTCGGCCAGGGGCCACGGAGTGCTGCCCGCGATGGCGGACAGGGCGACGCACCCCGCGAGGAGACGGCGGTTGCGGGAGTGTTCGGCCAGCGTGAACAGCGCCACGAGCACAGCGACGGCGATGTCCTGCATCAGCGCGATGGGCAGGTTGAGCAGGAACACGCCGAGCGGGAACCTGCGCCGGAAAGCCAACGCGGCGCAGCCGAGCGCGGCCAGCGCGACACCGAGGCGCGTGTGCTCCCACATGTTCAGCCATACGTCCACGGCCGCCACCGCAACCAGGACGATGTCGACGACCGGTGCGGGAACCCGCTGCCACACGGCGCGTGCACGGCTCATCGGCCGGTCTCCGACCGCGGGCGCTCGTCGAGCAGTCCGGCCCGCTGCGCCAGCAGCGCGGCCTGCACCCGGCTGGTCACCCGCAGCTTGGTGAGGATCGCGCTGACGTGGTCCTTCACCGTGCCGGCACTCAGGTGGAGGCGCGCCCCGATGTCGGCGTTCGACAGCCCCTCGGCCACCAGGACGAGGACCTCGCGCTCACGCGCCGTGAGCAGCCGGACGCGGGCCGCCTCCTCGTCGACGGCCGTCTGGGTGCCCTGGTGGCTGTGCAGCAGCGTCCGCGACGCCTTGGGGGACAGCACCACACCGCCCGCGGCCAGGGTGCGCACCAGATGCGCGAGCTGCTCCGGCTCGGTGTCCTTGAGCAGGAAACCGGCCGCGCCGCACTGCAGCGCGGTCAGGATGTACTCGTCGGCGTCGAACGTCGTCAGCATCGCCACCACCGGAGCATCAGGCATCGTCCGCAGCTCGCGCAGCACGGTGAGCCCGTCGACGTCCGGCATCCGGATGTCCAGCAGCACCACGTCGGGCCGCGCCCCGCGGACGGTCTCCACGGCGTCGCCCCCGCCCGCGGTCGCGACGACCTCGATGTCCTGCGAGGCACCCAGAATGAGTTCGAAGCCCGAGCGGACCAGTGCCTCGTCGTCCACCACCACTACCCGGATCACGCGCGCTCCGCCTCACCTTCGTCCATGCCCGTCCCACCCCATGCCGACCCGACCCTAAAGCCCCCAAGAGCCCCCGCGGGCCGACGAACGGCAGCTCCAGCCACACGGCGGGGTATCACCCTCCGGTCGGCAGGGACACCACAGCCATCTGTCGGATACTCCACGATCGGCCCGGTCTCCAGCCTGACGGCATGACACATCACCCGGGCTCCCCGCCGCTCCCGGCCGACGCACCGTCCCCTGAACGCGAGCGCACCAAGCCCTCGGCCGGCGCGCCCGGCGTGGGCCGGCTGGTCGGACTGGACCTGGCCCGGGTGCCGGAGACGGCCCTGGGAGTGCCGGAGGCGAGGGAGTCGCCGGGAGAGGCCGCTGGCACAGGCGATTCCCCCGCCAGGGCGGAGACGACGGCACACGGAGCGCGCGGCGTCCAGCGGCTCCTGCATGCCGGCCACCATGCAGGCGAAGCCGGTGCCCTGCGAACCGGCACACCGCGTCATTCCGAAGGAATGCGAAACTCGAATTCGGGACGGTCCCACGGCACGGCGGGCGGGTTCGCGAGCGCGGTCCCGGTCCGCACTGCACCAACGCGGTCGTAGAAGCCCTCGGCGGGAAGATGCGACACGACCTTGACACGGTCGAGCCCGGCGGCACGGGCCTCGGACTGCATGTGCGCCACGAGCAGCCGTCCAATACCCCGTCCTTGCGCTTCGTCGGCAACGAACAGCAGGTCGAGCTCCGGTGGAGCGAGGACGAGCGAGTAGAACCCGAGGACCCGGCCTCCATGCTCGTCGGCGCCGACGGCCGCAAAGGCGCGGTGGGCCTCGATGTAATCAGGACCGACCCGGTAGCCCGCGACTGCGGCTGCGTACTTACCCTCGTAGGCGCCTGAGCCACGCACGAGCCGCGTGAGCCGTTTGGCATCCCGCGCGACTGCCCTCCGTATCGTGATCGGCTGGCTGATCTGGGAAGTGCGTGAACTCATCGGGAGAGTATTTCGCACCGGGGAGTGCCTTCCTGCGGCGGGTCGGCTGCTCGGGCAGGCGTTCCTGCACTGCTCCCGGGAACCACTCGTGCGAGCGCAACCGATCTCACGCCGAAGCCGCGCCGGAGCGCTTCGGTGCGGCTTCGGCGTCTCACGGCTCCGCGCGGAGGTCCCCGTCGGAACGGTTTCCGGCGGGCCTCGCCGTATCTTGGCCTCCTTGGTGCGGCGCTCGTAGTAGTCCCGGGTGCGCGGGTCGACGCGCGAGCGGGTCTGCACATTCCGGTGCAGGGCGGCGTTGGCCTGCCGGTCGCCGCCACGGTTGAGACGCCGGTACTGCCGAGTGCCCGAGGAACGCTCGACAGGGCTGACCCCGCACAGCGCGGCGAAGGACGCCTCAGTGCCCAGGCGTTCCGGGTTGTCCCCCATCGTGATCAGCAAAGTGACGGCCGTGTCCGGACCGATACCCACCACGGTGAGCAGCTGCGGTGCGTGGCGTTTCACGAGCCGGGCCAGGCGGCCGTCCAAGTCCTGGATCTGCTCGGTGAGCTGCCCGATTTGGTGGGCCAGCAGACACAGGGTAGTGCGGGTGGTCTGCAGCACCGCCTCTTCTCCGTCTTCGCCGTCTTCGCCGTTCTTGCCGTCGTCGGCGAGCCGTGCGCAGGTGCGGATGAGTTTTGCGTTGTGTAGCCCGGCCAGGTCTTCCCGCAGGTTCGGGTCGGCACTGACGAGGACGGCCTTGAGCTGGTTGATCGCCTGGGTGCGGGCCTTGACCGCCGTCCCCTTGGCGAGTTTGCACATCCGGGCGACCTCCACCGGCCCATCACCCGACTTGGCCTGAGCGCGCGCCCGCCCGCTCAACACCGCCCGGGCCGCGTTCTCGGCATCAAGGGGGTCCGACTTGCCGCGCCGACGGCGGTCGGACCGGTCGGACCGGTTCACATCGAACACGTCCACGCCCTGAGCCAACAGATAGCGGGACAGGGCCGCCCCGAAGGAACCAGTCCCCTCCACGCCGGCCCGACGCACCGTGCCCAGCCCCCTGGCCCACTCCAGCAGATCGCGGTACCTGGCCGTGGTGGTGGGAAACGCCTCCGCGCCGATCACTCTCCCCACCAGGGAAAGCACAGCCGCCACATGGGCATCCCGATGCGTGTCCACTCCGAGGACCACTTCCCCACTGGCCGGCGTCGCTGGCTACGCGGGGAAGGGGGCGTGCCAGTCACGACCGGTCTCCTTCCGACTCGACGGCTTGTCGCGTAGCCGGCACCGGAGCGCGCGGACGGTCAGAACCGTGACGACGTCTGGTCGGCAAGCCCCCATCGAGACACACCCGGCCGGCCCGGTACCAGCAACGCACCGTCCCCGACCAGCGGTCGACACAGCGTGAGCAAGACACCCCGGTCAGAGATCTCAAGAGTCAGACCCCGCCGCTGGGCAGCACCCGCCAATTCTCCCCACACTCAGTGGCCCCCGGTCCAAGACCGCAGAACATGCACGATCCCAGCTCATGGGGCACCCTGAATCCGATTCCGGCCGACCACAACGGGCCGCGAAGGTCGTCATCACGTGCAACCTCGACTTCAGCGGCCGTGAGTGCATGCCCGGGCCGTCCGCCGGCGTGATCCGATCGTCCCGGGGCACCCACTGCGGACGCCCCGCTCCGTCGGGAAGAAGAGATCACACAGGCAGTGGATCATGCCGTCCCGCTCTCCGGGTACCGTCAGGGTATGAGTCATCCGCACCCCGAGCTGAAAGCCGCCCCGCCCCTTCCCGAAGGAGGGTTGCGGGTCGTCGCCCTGGGCGGTCTGGGGGAGATCGGCCGCAACATGACCGTTTTCGAGCACGCGGGCAAGCTGCTCATCGTCGACTGCGGCGTGCTGTTCCCCGAGGAGACGCAGCCCGGCGTGGACGTCATCCTGCCGGACTTCACCTCGATCCGTGACCGGCTGGACGACATCGTGGCCGTGGTTCTCACCCACGGCCACGAGGACCACATCGGCGGCGTGCCGTACCTGCTGCGCGAGCGGTCCGACATTCCCGTCGTCGGCTCCAAGCTGACGCTGGCGTTCCTGGAGGCCAAGCTCAAAGAACACGGCATCCGGCCGCGCACGGTGCGGGTGCGGGAGGGCGACCGGCGCGGCTTCGGGCCCTTCGACTGCGAGTTCGTGGCGGTCAACCACTCCATCCCGGACAGCCTCGCGGTCGCGATCCGCACCGGAGCCGGGATGGTGCTGCACACCGGCGACTTCAAGATGGACCAGTTCCCCCTCGACGACCGCATCACCGACCTGCGCGCCTTCGCCCGCCTCGGCGAGGAAGGCGTCGACCTGTTCCTCACCGACTCCACCAACGCCGAAGTACCCGGCTTCACCACCTCCGAGCGTGAGCTGAACCCGGCGATCGAGCAGGTGATGCGCACCGCGCCGCGCCGGGTCATCGTCTCCAGCTTCGCCAGCCATGTGCACCGCATCCAGCAGGTCCTGGACGCCGCCCACCAGCACGGCCGCAAGGTCGCCTTCGTCGGCCGGTCGATGGTCCGCAACATGGGCATCGCCCGCGACCTGGGCTACCTGAAGGTCCCCTCCGGTCTGGTCGTGAGCACGAAGGAGCTGGAGAAGCTCCCCGACCACAAGATCACTCTGGTGTGCACCGGCTCCCAGGGCGAACCGATGGCCGCGCTGTCACGCATGGCCAACCGCGACCACATGATCCGCATCGGCAAGGGCGACACCGTCCTGCTCGCCAGCTCCCTCATCCCCGGCAACGAGAACGCCATCTACCGGGTGATCAACGGACTCACCCGGTGGGGCGCCCACGTGGTCCACAAGGGCAACGCCAAGGTGCACGTCTCCGGGCACGCCAGTGCCGGCGAACTCGTCTACTGCTACAACATCGTCAAACCCCGCAACGTCATGCCCGTGCACGGCGAATGGCGCCACCTGCGGGCCAACGGCGACCTCGCCATCCGCACCGGCGTCGACCCCGACCGGGTCGTCATCGCCGAGGACGGCGTCGTCGTCGACCTCGTCGACGGGCGCGCGTCCATCACCGGCAAGGTCCCCGCCGGCAACGTCTACGTGGACGGCATGGAAGTCGGCGGCGCCACCGAAGCGTCCCTCAAGGACCGCCTCACCCTCGCCGCCGAAGGCGTGGTCACGGTCGTGGCGATCGTCGACGCGGACACCGGCGCCCTCGCCGAGGCCCCCGACTTCCTGGCCCGCGGCTTCGTCCACGACGACACCACCTTCGAGCCGGTCATCCCCGTCATCGAGAAGACCCTGGCCACCGCGGCCGAGGAAGGCGTCGGGGACGCGCACCAACTCGAACAACTCGTCGCCCGCGCCGTGGCGAACTGGGCGTTCCGCACCCACCGCCGCAAGCCCCTCATCATCCCCGTCATCATCGACGCCTGAGCCACAGCCCGGCAGCACTGTCCCCGGTTCCGCGGCCCGCGGGCATCGAGGTCGGGCACGGGAGTCAGCAGCCACCCCAGGAGACCAGGGTGGCAACCCACTCCGCATGATGAGTCATCGAGACTACTTCCCAAGGGCTGGAGGCGCGACAACCCTCAGTTCAGCGGGGGTTGTCCCACCTTCGGGACGGTCTCTGAAGTGTCAGGAGCGTCACGGTCACGCCATGCGAGGGCGTGCAGAACCTCGCCCATCTGTAGCAGCCTTCACCCGCAACAAGACCACCGGGCACGACAGAGGAAACCACGTTCGCCGACGGCGTCAAGCACCACCTCATCGACCAGATCCAGCAAGCAGCCGGCGAAAAGGAACGGGTGCTTGGCCGAGTGGAATACCGTTCAGGGGGCTCTGCGGTGCCATAGCATCTGCCCGGCACCGGGCTTGGCGTGGGCCCCTCGCGCCGCCGGGACGGAAATCCTGAGCACCAGCGAGCGGCAAGGAGTCACGGTGACCGTATGCGAGCCTGACGGGGACGGTGGGCCGGCCAGTCGTACTCGGGAGAACGGGCGTGGCCGGGCAGGACGATGACTTTGGCGGGGACGCCGGCGGCGGCGGAGACCGCGGCGCCCGCGGAGTCGCTCGACGTGGTCGCGCGCATGCTCAAGGAGCGCCTCGGGGCCGCGTCGGTGTCGTTCCTGATCACCGACTTCACCGGCGGCTCGGTCGTGCGGCTTGGGGCGGCGGGCAGCGTCGAGACCGATGAACCGGCCCGGCGCATCACGCTGGGCGGCACCCTGTACGACGACGTGATCCGCACCCAGCGGCCGAGCGTGGAGGACAAGGGCGACGGCGCGCTGGTTCGGATCGTCGCCCCTGTGACCAACCGTGGGGACGCCATCGGTCTCCTCGAACTGTTCCTGCCCGCGGCGCCGGACGCGGAGGTGATGCGGGAGATCGGCGAGACCGCGCACGCCCTGGCCTACCTCGTCATCGCGAACCGGTCCTACACCGACATGTACCAGTGGGGCCGCCGTACCGTCCCGCTGAGCCTGGCCGCGGAGATCCAGCACCGGCTGCTCCCGGCGTCGCTGGCGTGTGAGGCGGCGCAGTTCACGGTGGCCGGAGTGCTGGAGCCGACCGACCACGTCGGGGGGTGACACCTTCGACTACGTCATCGACCGGGACACGGGTCCAGCTCTCCGTCACCGATGCCATGGGTCACGACGTCGACGCCGCGCTGCTGGCCACCCTCCTGGTGGGCGCCCTGCGCCGCAACCGGCGGGCCGGTGCCGACCTCGCCGATCAGGCCCGCCAGGCCGACCAGGCCCTGCGCGAACACGGCCGCCACGGCTACGTCACCGGCCAGCTCCTGCGGATCAGCCTGATCAACGGCACAACCGAGTTCATCAACGCCGGGCACCCCTGGCCGCTGCGGATGCGGGACGGACAGGTACGGGAGATCACCCCGAAGATCGATATGCCGTTCGGCTTCCCTGCCCTCACAGCTACCGGGTCCAGTCGCTGGACCTGCGCCCAGGAGACCGGCTGGTGATGCTGACCGACGGCATGCTGGAGCGCAGGCAGCCTCGATCTGTCCGACCTGATCGTACGCACCCGCGATCTGCATCCCCGCGAGGCCGCCCGCACCCTCATCGCGGCGGTCGTCGACGCCCACCACGGTCACCTGCAGGACGACGCGACCGTCATGTGCCTGGACTGGCAGGGCGTCGGCCACTCCCGGTGGGACGCCGACACCGGCGCCGACCTCGCCGACGCCTCCGCCCCGTCACGGACGGGCGGGCGAAGCGGGGAGCTTTGCGCCGGGTGACCGCGTTTCGGGGGCAGGCTCCTGCGGCGGCCGGCCCAGGTGCAGGCCGAGGAGGACGAAGTCGGCGACCAGAATCACCACACCGATGACCAAGAAGTAGAACAGGCCCTTCGCCCCCACTCCGATGATGCCGAGCACGATGGCCACATTGACCAGCAGGAGGAAGAGAGCCATCCGTGTCACCTCATGGTGGGGGAAGTTGGTGGGGCATCAGCGGCGGGCGAGGCAACGTTCGCCGCCCGCACCCGTTCGGTAGGCGAGCTCATAGTGCGCGAAGACCCCCTCTCGTCCTCCGCGAGAGGTTCGCCGTCCGTGCCGCTCCTGGTCGACCACGTCGTGGCCTCGCCATCCCGGATGTCTTCCGCCTCGAACACGGGGCCCCTCCGAGGCAGGTCAGCTGAAGACCGCTGTCTCGTCTTCCTTTCGCTCCTCCGCCCTTACCTGCCTTCGGAGCGTCACCTGCTGGAGAGCAGCCAACTTGCAGGCCGGACGGTGGACGGCTTTCACGCGCGGGGCGATGCCTCGGCGACCGACCGGCCCGTCGCGGTCCAGCGCGCGGCGACGTGGGCGTTGAGCGGCGGACCGGAACACTGTCGCGGGTCAGTAGGTGGCGAGGGAGATGGCGGTGTAGTGCGCGGTGAAGGCCGCCACGGTCAGCGCGTGGAAGACCTCGTGGAAGCCGAACCAGCGGGGTGCGGGGTCGGGCCGCTGGAGGGCGTAGACCACAGCGCCCGCGCTGTAGAGGAGACCGCCGACAACGATCAGGACGACTACGGCTGCTCCGCCGGTGTGCAGGAAGTCGGGCAGGTAGCTCACCGGTGCCCACCCCAGCGCCAGGTAGCACGGGGTGTAAAGCCAGCGCGGAGCTCCGACCCACAGGACCCGGAACGCGATGCCGGCCAACGCTCCCGCCCACACGATCCACAGCAGCACGGACCGCTGGTCCGGCGGGAGCAGGAGCACGGCCAGGGGGGTGCAGGTGCCGGCGATGATCAGGAAGATGTTGGCGTGGTCGAGACGTCGCAGAAGAGCCTCGCCGAGCGGCCCCCACGTGCCGCGGTGGTAGATGGCGCTCGTCGCGAACAGCAGCCAGGCGGTGACCGAGTACACGGCGCAGGCCAGGACCGCCTGCGGAGTACGGGCCAGGCACATGAGTACGACGCCTGCGATCAGTGCGGCAGGGACCATTCCGGCATGGAGCCAGCCACGCAACCTCGGCTTGATCGGTTCGGCCAAGTCGGCCACCCGCTCCACCAGAGCAGCGACCGAGTGAGCCCCCTCCCCCGCATGGTCGCCCGGTGATTGGTCGGGTAGCCCCGCTGTACGGCGCTCTCCACGCGCTGACACGACGTGACCACATTTGACTTCAGCGGCGTCGCGGGACACAGCTTCTCTTCCTCCCCCGGGCCCCTGGGTGTCACTGGCAACCATGCAGTCATGCTAGGAAACCTCACCCGGACACATGACGGGAGGTCGGTCCAGAGCCACGTCGCCGGGCCCGGGACGGTTCGCCACCGTGTGAACTCCAGTCCCGTTGACGCTACCGCCAATTGGGCCTGCCGAAGCCGAGTAGAGCGGCTGGTCATGGGAACGATCAGAGCTTCCGAACGGGCATCTCCGCTCGCCTACGCGCAAGGATCGCCGATGCTTCCTGAGGTCCGCCCCCACGTATCCACCGCCCTCGCAGACCAGTTGGATCACCAACTGGACCTGGCTCCGCATCTCGAGGCCGGCCAGCTCGATGTGGAGCGCGTCGCCGGGATTGCGGTGGTCGCAGCCGCCCACTCCGATGGCTATGCGGCCACCGGCCATCTCCTCGGGCTGCTGGCCGCGCTGCCCGCCCCCACCAAGGCAGGAGAACGCTTCTGGTCGGACCTGTGGAGGTCGTCGGGCACCGCGTACCTGCTGCCCGTCAACATCAAGGCTCCGGTGCTTCGTTCCCTGGCAGGAGAAGGAACCGCCCTGGCCCGGCAGATCCTCTCGGCCGTCGATGAGATGACCCCGCCCCAGCGCGTCGCGGCCGCGGAGGTGATCGGTCAGGCCCTCGTCGAGTCCGACCATCTGCCCGACCTCAAGACACAGGTCATCGGGGAACTGTGGCTCCGAGATCTCGAGCTCACCGCCTGGCGTGTCCTGCACGCAGACCGCAGGTCGGACGATCCGGCTGGACGGAAAGCCTTCCTGGACGCCTGGACGAGCGTCTGAACGTCGGCTCCTTCGAGCTGCACGGCAGCCGCGCGGGACATGCGGTTCCCGTGCCCGACGACGCTTGCAGCGACTGAGGTTGGGAGGTTCCGGGCCGAAGTCGCACCGGCCCGGGCCCTCCACAGGATCAGGGGCCGCGCAGCCATTGCTGCGCGGCCCCTGATCCTGTGCCGGCCCGGCATGAGAGCCGGACGCGGCGTGAATCCCTCGGGCAGGTCGCGAGGTCAGGCCAGGTTGATGTTCTCGGCCTGCGGGCCCTTCTGGCCCTGGGTGACGTCGAACGTCACGGCCTGGCCCTCCTGGAGCTCACGAAAGCCTGTGGAGTTGATCGCGGAGTAGTGCGCGAAGACATCCGGGCCGCCGCCGTCCTGGGCGATGAAGCCGAAGCCCTTCTCCGCGTTGAACCACTTCACGGTTCCCGTAGCCATAGTCATGCCTTCCAGTCGATGAACGCCTCCCACTCCATGTGGCAGACGGAGGTGATCGCCCTGGTTCCTGTGGCACAGCACAGCAAGACGCCCACACCAGGGGCGTGGGCAAGAGGGAATTCCGAACCACGACAGCTGACGCAGACGCTACACGCCCGCACACCGCGTCACCATAGGAAATGATCACGCCGCACACCGAGACCGCGCGTGCGGTGCCCGCCGACGCTGACGGGCACGCTCATCTCATGCTGCTGCCGTTGGGTTGGGTCTGTCAAACGAACGGTGTAACTGGGGTGGTTGGGTTAGTGGCGGGCCGCTGAGAGCCGGCCGTCGAAGGTGATGTCGAAGGCGTTCAACGCGGTCTTCCAGCGCATGGTCCATCGGGCTTGGCCCTTGCCGGTGGGATCGAGGGACATGATGGCCATGTAGACGCACTTCAAGGCGGCCTGCTCGTTCGGGAAGTGTCCGCGGGCCTTGACTGCCCGCCGGATGCGGGCGTTGACCGACTCGATCGCGTTCGTGGTGCAGACGATGCGGCGGATCTCGGTGTCGAAGCGCAGGAACGGAGTGAACTCCTCCCACGCGTTCTCCCAGAGTTTGACGATCGCCGGATACTTCCTGCCCCAGGCGTCGGCGAACTCCGCGAACCGGTCCAGGGCGGCCTCCTCGGTCGGCGCGGTGTAGACGGGCTTGAGGAGCCTGGCGATCTTGTCCCAGTCCTGGCGGGCGGCATAGCGGAAGGAGTTCCGCAGCAGGTGGACCACGCAGGTCTGCACGATGGTGCGGGGCCAGACCGTCTCCACCGCCTCGGGCAGTCCCTTGAGCCCGTCGCAGACGAGCATCAGCACGTCAGCGACGCCGCGGTTCTTGATCTCGGTGAGGATGTGCAGCCAGTGCTTGGCACCCTCCCCGCCGTCGCCGGCCCACAGGCCCAGAATCTCGCGCCGGCCCTCGACGGTCACGGCCAGGGCCACGTAGATGGGCCGGTTGGCGACTGCGCCGTCGCGGATCTTCACGTGGATGGCGTCGATGAAGACCACCGGGTAGACGGCGTCGAGTGGGCGGCTTTGCCATTCGGCCATGCCCTCGAGGACCTTGTCGGTGATGGTGGAGATGGTCTGCCGCGAGACCTCGGCGCCGTAGACCTCGGCCAGGTGGGCCTGGACCTCGCCGGTGGTCAGGCCCTTCGCGGCAAGCGAGATCACCATCTCGTCGACGCCGGTCAGGCGCTTCTGCCGCTTCTTGACGATCTTCGGCTCGAACGAGCCGTCCCGGTCTCGGGGCACGGCTATCTCCACCGGCCCAACCTCGGTCAGCACGGTCTTGGAGCGTTTGCCGTTGCGGGAGTTGCCGCCGTCCTTGCCCGCCGGATCGTGCTTGTCATAGCCGAGGTGGTCGGTGATCTCGCCCTCCAGGGCGGACTCCAGCAGCCGCTTGGTCAGCTGCTGGAGCAGCCCGCCCTCACCGGTCAGCTGCAGACCCTCTGCCTGCGCCCGGCTCACCAACTCGTCGATCAGCTGGTCGTCGACGGCCTTCGCCGACACAGCCGCCGCCGACTCGCCGACCTCGTGCTCGGCCACGTTCTCACTGGTCATCGGTGCATCTTCCATGATCGGGAGTTACACCGAACGATTTACAGTCCCGTTGGGTTCGCTGATTCGGCGGCGCGGCGGTATTCGGCGTTGAGGCGCTGGGCTTCCTCGAGCTGGTCTTCGAGGATGACGATCCGGCAGGCGGCCTCGATGGGGGTCCCGTGGTCGACGAGTTCCCGGGCGCGGGCGGCAACGCGCAGTTGGTAGCGGGAGTAGCGGCGATGTCCGCCTGCGGAGCGGAGTGGGGTGATGAGGCGGTGTTCGCCGATGGCGCGGAGGAAGCCCTGTGTGGTGCCGAGCAGTTCGGCGGCTCGGCCCATGGTGTAGGCGGGGTAGTCGTCGTCATCGAGACGGCCGAACGTGTCGTCTGCTGTCATTGCACCTCTCTGTGGAACGCGTGGAGGGGCCCTGGCGCCGTACTGGCACCAGGGCCCCGAAGGAACTGCTACACCATCTGCCGGCCCTGATACTGCACCGGCCCTCTGTTTCCGCAGACCCGACCGAGATGCTGTCGGGGGCGCGGGGATCGCGGTTGCTTGACCGGAGACCACCTCACTATCGATGTCCTGCGGTACCCGGGACAAAGAATTCCGCCCGGGCGATCCTGATGGCGCTCGCTCCTCCGTTCTTCCCTCTTGATCAACTGCTCACTAACCGAAACTGCGAACTGCTGGTGGCCTCGAACAGCGCCACTCTTCGGCAGCCAGCCCCGTCGCCCGTCCTGCGTCTGCTCTGGCTTAGAACCCCACTGCCGAACCTCCCGGTGCGCGCGCCCGCAGCCGACGCCTTCACCGAGGTACTGCTCACCGACTTCACTGCTGGGTACTGCGAACCTTCACTTACTGGTACTGCCACTGCGGTGCTGCTCATGGCGGCCCCTGATCACTGCGGGCCACCCGGTCCGGTCGTCAGTCCCGTCGCCGTCCTGCAACAACCCTGGCTTCGGAACTCCACCACCGCACCGCCCTGCGAACTGCAACTGCGTACTGCTGCCCGGCAGTTCATCTCTGCCGGGCCTTGCTCGATCTCGGCTACGAGAGAAACCATAACCACCCTGCCGACGAATGTCTACTTCAGCTGGCATAGATTTCCGCGTGGTCGAAGATGAGATAGTCCGTCTCGACCAGTCTGCCTCGACCGGTCCATGGATGGTTCAAGCAGCTTCGGGGCTCAGACCGGCGCGCAGGGATCCCCCGCCGCGCAGCACGTCGGGCTGAGCGTGACGTCGCCAACTGCGCCGCGGCTACCGTCGGCGGGCACCGGCCGACACTGCGTCTCGTGGAGAATTCCACCGGCCGGGACGGACGTTTCCAGCCGTGACGCCCCCCAGGTCGGCCGTTGACGAGCGTGGCAGGAGGCCCTGCGCCGCCCTCGACGGTCCCGGGATGGGCGAGCGCGTCGCCCACCTGGTCACCGGCCGGATGCTGGACTTCATCACTTACGGCGTGACCGTCGTCGGCATCAAACGGCCCGGCGCCGACTTCACGCACGCCACCGCCGAGACGGTCGTCCACCCGGGCGACGTCATCATCGTCACCGGCAGGACCCGTGCCGTGGAGGTGTTCGCGGAGCTGAGGGCACAGTGAGCGGTTGTCCGCGCGCGGCGTGCTACGAGACGGCCGTCGCGGAAAGGTCGGGCGTGGCCGGGGGGCGGCCTGCCGCGGCCGGGAGGCTGAGGACCATGGTGAGCCCGCCGCCGGGAGTGTCCTCGGCGTGCAGAGTGCCGCCCAGGGCCTCGGCGAAGCCGCGGGCGACCGCGAGGCCGAGGCCGACGCCGTTGCCGCGGGGAGCGTCGCCGTAGCGCTGGAAGGGTTCGAAGATGCGGTCCTTGGCCTCGTCGGGGACACCGGGTCCGCGGTCCACCACCCGGACCTCCACACGGTCGGCGAGGGCGCTGGCCGAGACCAGGACCGGCTCGTCGGCGTGGCTGTACTTGACCGCGTTCTCCACGACGTTGGCGACGACCCGCTCCAGCAGTCCCTTGTCCGTGGCGACCATGGGCAGCGTCTCGGGGATGTCCAGCTCCACGGTGTCCTCGGGGATGCCGACGAGCGCCATCGGCACCACCTCGTCGAGGTCGATCTCCCGGATCAGCGGGGTGACCGTGCCGGTCTGCAGACGGGACATGTCCAGCAGATTGCCCACCAGGTTGTCGAGCCGGTCGGCGCCGTCCTCTATCGCGGCCAGGAGTTCGGCGTGGTCCTCCTCGGACCACTCCACGTCGTCGGAGCGCAAGGACGACACCGACGCCTTGATCCCGGCGAGCGGGGTGCGCAGGTCGTGGCTGACGGCAGCCAGCAGGGCCGTGCGGATGCGGTTGCCCTCGGCCAGCTCCTTGGCCTGGTCGGCCTCGTGCTGCAGACGCTGGCGGTCCAGGACCACGGCGGCCTGGGCGGCGAAGGCAGCGAGCACCCGACGGTCCTCGGCGGGCAGCACCCGGCCGGAGAGGGCGAGCGCCATGTGGTCTCCGACCGGCATGTCGACGTCCGCCGCCTCCGGGGACCGGCAGGGACGCGGGCCCGCACTGCCGGCACACGTCCACGGGTCGACGTCGCTCTCCCGTTCCAGCAGGGCCACCGACTCCATGGCGAAGGTCTCCCGGACCCGCTCCAGCAGTGCCTCCAGACTGGTCTCACCGCGCAGTACGCTGCCGGCGAGGAAGGACAGTATCTCCGACTCGGCGCGCAGCCGGGCCGCCTGGTGCGTGCGGCGGGCGGCGAGGTCCACCACGGATGCCACGGACACCGCCACGGCGACGAAGACCACGATGGCGACGATGTTCCTGGGGTCGGCGACGGTCAGCCGATGCAGCGGCGGGGTGAAGTAGTAGTTCAGCAGCAGGGAGCTGAACGCCGCCGAGGCGAGGGCCGGGTAGAGGCCGCCGAGCAGGGCGGCCGCCACCGTCAGCGCCAGGAACAGCAGCATGTCGTTCGCGAGACCGAGGTTCGCGTCGATGTTGGTCAGGAGCAGGGCGAGGATCGCCGGGCCGGCCACGCCGGCCAGCCAGCCGGCGATGATCCGGGAGCGGCCGAGCCGTGCGCCCTGGGCGATGGGCAGTCCGCGCCCCTTGCCCGCCTCGTCGTGCGTGATCAGGTGGACGTCCAGGTCGGGCCCGGAGTCCCGGGCCACCGTCGCCCCCACGCCCGGTCCGAAGACGTACTGCCAGCCCTTGCGGCGGGAGACACCGAGCACGATCTGGGTGGCGTTGACCCCGCGCGCGAAATCGAGCAGCGCCACCGGGATGTCCTCGCCTATCACGTGGTGGAAGGTGCCGCCGAGGTCCTCCACCAGGGTGCGCTGCACGGCCAGTTCCTTCGGGGACGCGGAGGTCAGGCCGTCGCTGCGGGCGATGTAGACGGCCAGCACCTCGCCGCCGGCGCCCTTCTCCGCGAGGCGCGCGGCCCGGCGGATGAGCGTCCGGCCCTCCGGTCCGCCGGTCAGGCCCACCACGATCCGCTCCCGCGAGCCCCAGATCCTGGACACCTGGTGCTCGCTGCGGTACTCGGTCAGGTACTCGTCGACCCGGTCGGCCACCCACAGCAGCGCCAGCTCCCGCAGGGCGGTCAGGTTGCCGGGCCGGAAGTAGTTCGACAGGGCCGCGTCGACCTTGTCGGGCTTGTAGATGTTGCCGTGCGCCATGCGGCGCCGTAGCGCCTGCGGCGACATGTCGACCAGTTCCACCTGGCCCGCGCGGCGGACGACCTCGTCGGGGACTGTCTCCCGCTGCCGTACGCCCGTGATCGCCTCCACCACGTCACCCAGGGATTCCAGGTGCTGGATGTTGACCGTGGATATCACGTCGATCCCGGCGGCGAGCAGTTCCTCGACGTCCTGCCAGCGCTTGGTGTTGCGGGAGCCGGGGACGTTGGTGTGGGCGAGTTCGTCCACGAGCGCCACTTGAGGGCGCCGGGCCAGGACGGCGTCCACGTCCATCTCGGTGAACGTCGTTCCCCGGTACTCCAGTTCCTTGCGCGGGATCTGTTCCAGGCCGTGCAGCATCACCTCGGTCCGCGGCCGGTGGTGGTGCTCCACGAAGGCGACGACGCAGTCGGTTCCGCGTTCGATACGGCGGTGGGCCTCGGACAGCATCGCGTAGGTCTTGCCGACGCCCGGTGCCGCACCGAGGTAGATCCGAAGCTTGCCGCGTGCCATGGTCTCGTCTCTGCGGTCGTGGGCGGTCAGGAGAGTGGTCAGGGCGGTGGAGTGGGCTGCGGTCAGGGTCACCCCTCGAAGCGGTATCCCATCCCGGGCTCGGTGATGAGGTACCGCGGGTGGGAGGGGTCCGCCTCCAGTTTGCGGCGGAGTTGGGCCATGTAGACGCGCAGGTAGTTGGTCTTGTTGCTCTGCGACGCACCCCACACCTCCTGAAGGAGTTGCTTCTGGGTGATGAGGCGTCCGGGATTGGTGACCAGGATCTCCAGCAGGTGCCATTCCGTCGGGGTCAGGCGCACATCGTGCCCGGCGCGGCGGGCCTTCTTGGCGAGCAGGTCGATGGTGAAGTCACCGGTCTCGACCAGGGTCGTCTTGGGTGCGAGCGGCAGGTCCTCGGTGCGGCGGACGGCGGCCCGCAGGCGCGCGAGGAGTTCGTCCATGCTGAACGGCTTGGTGATGTAGTCGTCGGCGCCCGCGTCGAGCGCCGCGACCTTCTCGTCGGAGGCGCGGCGCGCGGACAGCACCAGGATCGGTGCGCGGGTCCAGCCGCGCAGCGCCTTTATGACGTTCACGCCGTCCATGTCCGGCAGTCCGAGGTCCAGCAGGACCACGTCGGGCTGGCGTGCGGCGGCGAGGCGGAGCGCGGTGGCGCCGTCGGGCGCCGGGTCCACGCCGTACCGGCGGGCCTGCAGGTTGATCACAAGGGCTCGTACGAGCTGGGGGTCGTCTTCCACGACCAGCACCCGAGTCATCGGTGTGCGCCTTTCCTGTCATGCGCGGGGCAGAGACCACCACCGGTTTCCTTACGGCGGCGGGAGCCGACGGACTCGGAGTGTGCTCCGGGCCGCCGGCCCCCGCAGGGGGCGCATAACGCCATCAGTTGCTCGCCACGAGATCCTTGAGCGCGATGTTGAGCTCGAGGACGTTCACCCGGGGCTCGCCCATGAAGCCCAGGGTGCGGCCCTCGGTGTGGTCGTCGACCAGCTTCCGCACCTGCGCGACGGACAACCCGTTCTTCTCGGCGACCCGGTGCACCTGGATGTCCGCGTACTCCGGGGAGATGTTCGGGTCCAGGCCGGAACCGGAGGAGGTGACCGCGTCGGCGGGGACCTGCGAGGCCCTGACCGTGTAGCCGGGCACCGAGTTCTCCTTGATGACCTTCGCCTTCGCCTCCTTCACCCACTTGATCAGCTCCGGGTTGTCGCCGGAACGGTTGGTGGCGCCGGAAAGGATCAGCTGGTACTGGGTGTTGACCGAGTTCTCACCCAGTCCGTTGGCCGGACGGGGCTGGAAGTAGTCCAGGCTGTAGCCCTGTTGACCGATCAGCGAGGAGCCGACGACCTCGCCGTCCGCCTTGATCTCGGAGCCGTTCGCCTTGTCGTGGAACAGCCCCTGGGCGATGCCGGTGACGACCAGCGGGTAGATGACGCCGGTCACCAGGGTCAGCACGAGGAGGGCGCGCAGGCCCGCCCCGAGCAACCGGGCGGTGTTGGTAAAGGAGTTGTTCATGGTGATCAGCACGCCTTTGAGAAATTACAGCCCGGGGATGAGGGAGATGAGCAGGTCGATGATCTTGATGCCGATGAAGGGCGCGATCAGTCCGCCGAGGCCGTAGATCCCGAGGTTGCGGCGCAGCATCTTGTCCGCGCTGACCGGCCGGTACTGCACGCCCTTCAGGGACAGCGGCACCAGCGCGATGATGATCAGCGCGTTGAAGACGACCGCGGACAGGATCGCGGAGTCCGGGGAGGACAGGTTCATGATGTTGAGCTTGTCCAGGCCCGGGTAGACGGCCGCGAACAGCGCCGGGATGATCGCGAAGTACTTCGCGACGTCGTTGGCGATGGAGAACGTGGTCAACGCGCCCCGGGTGATGAGGAGTTGCTTGCCGATCTCGACGATCTCGATGAGCTTGGTCGGGTTCGAGTCGAGGTCGACCATGTTGCCGGCCTCCTTGGCGGCCGACGTACCCGTGTTCATCGCCACGCCGACGTCCGCCTGAGCCAGGGCGGGGGCATCGTTCGTACCGTCACCGGTCATCGCGACCAGCTTGCCGCCGGCCTGCTCCCGCTTGATCAGCGCCATCTTGTCCTCGGGAGTGGCCTCCGCGAGGAAGTCGTCGACGCCCGCCTCCTCGGCGATCGCCCTGGCCGTCAGCGGGTTGTCACCCGTGATCATGACGGTCTTGATGCCCATGCGGCGCAGTTCCTCGAACCGCTCCCGCATGCCGTCCTTGACGACGTCCTTGAGGTGGATGACGCCCAGGATGCGAGCGCCCTCGGAGTCCTCGACGGCGACGAGGAGCGGCGTGCCGCCCGCCTCGGAGATGCGGTTGGCGATCGTGTCCGCGTCCTCGGCGACCGTGCCGCCCTGCTCGCGCACCCAGGCGATGACGGAAGCGGTGGCGCCCTTGCGGACCTTGCGGCCGTCGACGTCGACACCGGACATCCGGGTCTGGGCGGTGAACTCGATCCACTCCGCGTGCGCCAGCTCGCCCTGGTGGCGCTCGCGCAGCCCGTACTTCTCCTTCGCCAGGACGACGATCGAGCGGCCCTCGGGCGTCTCGTCGGCCAGCGAGGAGAGCTGGGCGGCGTCGGCCACTTCGGCCTCGGTGGTGCCGCTCACCGGCACGAACTCCGACGCCTGCCGGTTGCCGAGCGTGATGGTGCCGGTCTTGTCGAGCAGCAGTGTGGAGACGTCACCGGCGGCCTCGACCGCGCGGCCGGACATCGCCAGGACGTTGCGCTGGACCAGGCGGTCCATGCCGGCGATGCCGATCGCGGAGAGCAGGGCGCCGATCGTGGTCGGGATCAGACAGACCAGGAGGGCGACCAGCACGACCATCGTCAGGTGCGTGCCCGCGTAGTCCGCGAGGGGCGGCAGCGTGGCCACCGCGAGCAGGAAGATGATCGTCAGGGACGCGAGCAGGATGTTGAGTGCGATCTCGTTCGGCGTCTTCTGCCGGGCCGCGCCCTCGACCAGGTTGATCATGCGGTCGATGAAGGTCTCGCCGGGTTTCGTCGTGATCTTGATGACGATGCGGTCGGAGAGGACCTTCGTGCCGCCGGTGACCGCCGAACGGTCGCCGCCGGACTCCCGGATGACCGGGGCCGACTCACCGGTGATCGCCGACTCGTCGACCGAGGCGACGCCCGCTACGACGTCGCCGTCGCCGGGGATGACGTCGCCGGCCTCGCAGACGACCAGGTCGCCGACCTTCAACTCCGTACCCGGCACACGCTCTTCCGAGGAGCCGTCCTCGGCGAGCCGGCGGGCGACGGTGTCGGTCTTGGCCTTGCGCAGGGTGTCGGCCTGGGCCTTGCCGCGGCCCTCGGCGACGGCCTCCGCCAGGTTGGCGAAGATCACGGTCAGCCACAGCCAGACGCTGATGGTCCAGCCGAACCAGTCGCCCGGGTCCTTGAAGGAGAAGACGGTGGTGAGGACGGACCCGACCAGCACCACGAACATCACGGGGGACTTGATCATCACCCGCGGGTCGAGCTTGCGGAAGGCGTCCGGCAGCGACTTGACCAGCTGCTTCGGGTCGAAGAGCCCGGCGCCGACACGGCCTTCCTTGTGACCGGTCGGGACATCCTGGTGGGGAGCCCGGGTGGGAGTGGTGGCGGTGGACATGCTGTCCTCTTGCTTCTTGGTGTCGGTGGTCATGCCGCCAGTCCTTCCGCCAGCGGGCCGAGCGCGAGGGCAGGGAAGTAGGTCAGACCGGTGATGATCAGGATCGCGCCCACCAGCAGGCCGGTGAACAGCGGTTTCTCGGTGCGCAGGGTGCCCGCGGTGGCCGGGATCGGCTTCTGCTCGGCAAGGGATCCGGCCAGGGCGAGGACGAACACCATCGGCAGGAACCGGCCGAGCAGCATCGCGAGCCCGATCGTGGTGTTGAACCACTGCGTGTCGGCGTTCAGGCCGGCGAAGGCCGAGCCGTTGTTGTTGGCGCCCGAGGTGTAGGCGTACAGGATCTCGGAGAACCCGTGCGCCCCGCTGTTGGTCATCGAGTGGGCCGGGGTCGGCAGCGCCATCGCGGCGGCGGTGAAGACGAGCACCAGCGTCGGGGTGATGAGGATGTAGCAGGCCGCGAGCTTGATCTCGCGGGTGCCGATCTTCTTGCCCAGGTACTCGGGCGTACGGCCGACCATCAGGCCGGCGATGAACACCGCGATGATCGCCATGATCAGCATGCCGTAGAGGCCGGAACCGACACCACCGGGTGCGATCTCGCCCAGCTGCATGCCGAGCAGCTGGATGCCGCCGCCGAAGCCGGTGAAGGAGGAGTGGAAGGAGTTGACCGCGCCGGTCGAGGTGAGGGTCGTGGAGACCGCCCAGATCGACGAGGTGCTGATGCCGAAGCGGACCTCCTTGCCCTCCATGGCGCCGCCGGCGATGTCGAACGCCGGGCCGTGGTGGGCGAACTCGGTCCACATCATCAGCGAGACGAAGCCGAGCCAGATCACGGCCATCGTGCCGAGGATCGCGTACCCCTGCTTCAGCGAGCCGACCATGCGGCCGAAGGTGCGGGTCAGCGAGAAGGGGACGACGAGGATCAGGAAGATCTCGAAGAGGTTGGAGAAGGGGGTGGGGTTCTCGAAGGGGTGGGCGCTGTTGGCGTTGAAGTAACCGCCGCCGTTGGTGCCGATCTCCTTGATGGCTTCCTGCGAGGCGACCGCGCCGCCGTTCCACTGCTGCGAGCCGCCCATGAACTGGCCGACCTCGTGGATGCCGGAGAAGTTCTGGATCGCGCCGCAGGCCACCAGGACGATCGCGGCGATCATCGAGAGGGGCAGCAGGATGCGGGTCACCCCGCGCACCATGTCCGACCAGAAGTTGCCGAGCTCACCGCTGCGCGAGCGGGCGAAGCCCCGTACGAGTGCCACGGCGACAGCCATGCCGACGGCCGCGGAGACGAAGTTCTGCACGGCCAGCCCGGCGGTCTGCACGACATGGCCCATGGCCTGCTCGCCGTAGTACGACTGCCAGTTGGTGTTGGACACGAAGGACGCGGCGGTGTTGAACGCCTGGTCCGGGTCGATGGAGGCGAAGCCCAGCGAGCCGGGCAGCACGCCCTGGAGCCGCTGCAGCAGGTAGAGGAAGAGGACGCCGGCGGCCGAGAACGCCAGGACGCCGCGCAGATAGGCGGGCCAGCGCATCTCGGTGCTCGGGTCGGCACCGATGCCCTTGTAGATCCACTTCTCGACACGCCAGTGCTTGGCGGAGGAGTAGACCTTGGCCATGTAGTCGCCCAGGGGGCGGTAGGCGAGCGCCAGCGCCGCGATCAGCGCGAGCAGCTGGAGCACGCCGGCGAGTACGGGACCCATGTCGCCCGCTGCGGTAGCAGCTGATGTCACCGTCAGAACCTCTCGGGGAATATCAGGGCCAGAACGAGATAGCCCAGCAGGGCGACGGCCACGACGAGGCCGACGATGTTCTCGGCGGTCACAGCTTCGTCACCCCCTTGGCGACGAGAGCCACGAGCGCGAACACCGCGATCGTGGTGACGACGAAGGCCAGATCGGCCATCGTGAACTCCTGAGTGAGGTTCGTTGGACAGGGACGGTTAGAGGAAACAGCCTCGACGGCCGGAATCGACCGCCGTTGACGGGTCCCTTACGGCGCCCTGCGCGACCTTGACGGAACTCATACGCCGGCCGCGGCGAGGTCAGGACAACCGGAACCGCAGCCGGCGGATCGCCGCATCCGTGTCGCGCCGTACCGCGTGGGCCCCCTTGTCCTACGACGCTGCCTGGCGCCAGGCCCGCCCGGACCGTTGTCCCGACGAAATGGCCTGTCGACTCCATGGCCATCGACGGCGAGTGCGGGCGGCGGTATCTGTGATCCGTACGGTCGAGCGGTGAGATCACTCGATCGTGAGTTCTTCCGCTGTCGCACCCGGTGGGACGCGATGCTCGCAAGGAGGGTGTGCGCCCAGGGCTGCCTGGATGTACGACGGGTGAGGGGGATGGCGTGACGCAAGAAGCGGGCCGGCGCGGGGGCTTGGACGGCCAGGCGCTGTTGCTGGCTGCCGGGCTGGCTGATCTGGCGGTGAGCACGGTGGGGTCGGCCCTGGGGACCGTGCGGGGGCTGCTGCGCCGGTCGGATGCCTCGGAGTTGGCGGCGGAGGCCGAGCACGAGCTCATGGCGCGTGGGCGTCTGGTGCTGGACCGGTACGCGGCAGTGCCCCCGGCCCACTTGGAGATCCTCGCCCAGCGCGCCCTGGCTCGGAAGGCCGCCGGTGACGTCTGACCGGTGGGAGCAGGACGCGTTCAAGGCCCGTGTCGACGAGGTGGTCCGTCGGTTCGTCGCCCGGGAGGCCGACGAGCTCGCGGCGGTCGATCCGATGCTCGGTGCGGTGGCCGAGAGGCTGGAGGCGGCGGTCGCGGACGGCAAGCGGCTGCGGGCGGCGTTCTGCTACTGGGGGTGGCGGGCGGTGGGGCAGCCGGACAGCGACGCGCTGGTGCGGGCGGCGGCCTCGATGGAGCTGGTGCATGCCGCCGCCGTCGTGCACGACGACCTCATCGACGACAGTTCGCTGCGGCACGGGCGCCCCACGACCCACGTCGCCCTGCGCGGGGCCGTAGGGGCTCGTCCGGACGCCGATGCCGCCGCGCGGTCGTTGGCGATGCTGGTGGGGGACCTGCTGATGGCGCTGGCCGGGCAGTTGTTCGCCACCAGCGGGCTGCCCACCGCGTATCTCGTCCGGGCCCGCCCGTTGTGGGCGGTGATGGCCCGTGAGCTGATCGCGGGCGAGTGTCTGGAAATCCTGCGGACCGGAGCCGCTCCGGACACCGCGGCATCGCTGAAGGTGATCCGGTACAAGACCGCCAAGTACACCGTCGAACAGCCCCTGTTGATCGGTGGTGCGCTGGCCGGCGCGGGCGCGCGGTTGCGCGAGGGCTACTCCGCGTACGGGCTTCCGTTGGGCGAGGCGTTCCAGCTCCGGGACGACCTGCTCGGGCTGTTCGGAGACCCCGAGCTCACCGGCAAGGCCAATGCCGACGATGTGCGCGGCAGGCGGCCCACGGCGCTGCTGGCAGAGGCGTGGCGTCTCGCCGACGGCGCGGAGCGCGAACTGCTGAACTCCCTGCTGGGCCAGGGTGACACGGACGGGGAGACGCTCGACGCGGTGCGCGAGGTGATGCGCCGGCTGAGGGCGCCCGACCGCATCGAGGACATGATCCAGGCCCGGGTCGAGGAGGCCCTCGGTGCGCTCCACGAACTGGATCTACCCACGCACGCCGCCGGCGGACTGACCACGCTGGCGCGTTCCGCAGCAGTACGCCTGTCCTGACCCTCGCATCGGGACGGCACGAGCCCGTGTCGTCCCGGGCAGCCGGCCTCCCGCCTGTCGTGCACGCTCCCGAGGAAGACGAGGAACCCTCCATGCCCTACACCGACGCATCGATGGACGGCCTGCGGCAGGCCGGGGACGAACTCGCCGATGCCACCGTCGCCGAGCTCTTCGAACGGGGGGAGGTGGGCAAGTTCAACACCCTGATGCGCTACGTCTCCACGGCCGGCGCTCCCCTGCCGGACGGGCTGCCCGACGTCGCTCGCCAGTACCTCGAAACCACCCGCGTACCGCCCTCCTGGGTGGACTGGGCGGAGATGGAGAAAGCCCGGCTGTTCTTCATCGACAACAACGTGCACATCTCCACGGCGCTGTCCTTCGCCTCCATGCCCGCCTGCTACCTCGTCCCGCACGTGGCGAAGCTGCTGTCGGCCACCCACGGATTGAAGTACCCCTCCAAACGGATGGCGGAGACCGGCCAGTTCACCGTCCATCTGATGCAGCCCGACGCCTTCGAGGCCGGCAGCCGCTTCATCCCCGCCGCCCAGAAGGTCCGCCTCCTGCACGCCGCCATCCGCCATCACCTCGCTCGCGAGAACCGGTGGGACACGGCGACGCTGGGCACGCCGATCTGCCAGGAGGACATGATCGGCGGGCAGATGTTCTTCTCCCTGCTCGTCCTGGACAGCCTTCACCGCCTCGGCATCCACATGTCGACCGAGGGCGCGGAAGCGTACTACTACGCGTGGCGCGTCGTCGGTGCCATGCTCGGCGTCGACCAGGAGGCCGTCCCCCGAACTCTCGACGAGGCCCGCCAGTTCCTCGACCTGTACATGGTCCGGCACATGGGGCCGTCCGAGGAGGGCGCGCATCTGACCCGGCAGCTGATCGACCTCTACGAGGAGGTGGTGCCCGGCACCCTCTTCGACCCCATCGTCTCCGCCCTCATCCGCCACCTCGTCGGCGACACCTGTGCCGACTGGCTCCACGTGCCGCGCACGTCGTGGGACACCGCCGTGAAGGCCGTGCCCCACCTCCTCGGCGTCCTGGAGACCATCGAGGACCGCTCCCCGCTCGGTGCCTGGGCCCTGGACCGCCTCGGCCACCTCACCACGGTCCTCGAGTTGTCCTCCCTCACCCGTGGACGCGTCATGCACTACGCGATCCCTGAAAGCCTCAAGAAGGACTACGGCATCACCAGCGGGGTGCCCCGCACCCACCGGTGGACCCCGCCGGCCGCCACCGTCTGACGCCCCGTGTCGCGGCGTGGGATCGAAGGGGGTCCTCGCGCCGGGCAAGGGACGGTGTACGTGCCTTCTCGTGGCCGTGATTCCAGTGACGCGCATGGCTGCGGTCGAACGTGAGACCCCGCACCCCGCACCCCGCACCCAGGGACCTCTCGGAAGGGGACGAGTTGCAGGGCTCCTCTCGAGGGGCCGTGGAGCTGCCGCCGCACATGGCCCGCTCCGGGGTGACCTCGTACGACAATGGGCAAGCCTCCCCTCGTGCACTCTCTCCCCCGGCCTGCTGCCCGCCCTGCAAACGGCAGGCCGTACCAACGCCCGCCCGCTACCCCCTCACGGTCACGGCGGCGGCCCTGAACAGCCTCGGCAAGCAGCTCACGGTCCGCGCCGACGGACCTCCGTCAACCCTTCGCCGCAGGCTCCAGCATCGCCACGCACTCCACATGATGCGTCATCGGGAACATGCGGACGCCGATCAGCGCCCCCTCCCCCGCCCGCGTATCAAGCAGCAGTCACGTCGCGCAGCACACCGGCCAGGGGGATTCGGATCATGTACGGCCCAACGGGTTCGGCAGCGGCAGATAGCGGGCGTCGGCGCCGTCCGCGCCGTTCCAGCGCAGCAGCAGGTTGGTCTTGCCGGGGAGGGTGGGGGCCGCCAGCAGCTCCGGGATCTCGGGAAGGTCGTGGCGGGCCAGCTCGCGGCGGGCGGCGGGCCAGGGGGCCAGCGTCGGGTGGTGTTCGGCGAGGGCGCCGGCGATTTCGACGAGGTGGTTGACGACCAGGCAGTACACCAGCCGCTCCCAGCCCGCCGCCCGCTCCACCTCGGGCAGCAGCTTCACGCCCTCGGCGTCCCGGAACAGGGCCTGCGCGGGGAGGCCGTCGGCGTCCACGGCGACCAGCGTGTTCTGCAGGTGCGCTTCGAGTACGACGCCGTGGTCGGCGAAGACCGCGAGGGCGGGCGGGACGACCTGGGCCAGGTACGCCTCCCACCACACCGCCGGGTCCGCCGCGGCGGCGAGCGGGCTGCCCTCGAAGCCCTCGACGAGCCCGGCGGCGAGCAGCGGGGTCGTGCCGGGGAGCAGACGGTCGTGGAAGCCGTCGCGGACCAGGACCGCGAGTTCCTCGAAGGCGAAGGCGGCGGTGCGGTAGCCGCGGTCGCCGAGCCAGCCGGCGGGGCCGTCGAGCGCGGCGAGGGCGGTGGCCGCGGCCGTGTCGGTGCGGCGGAGTTTCAGCAGGTCGTGGCGCCAGAGGCGACGGATGTCGTTGGTGATGCGTACGTCCAGGCTGAACTTCAGGAAGAGATCGCGCTCGGGGGCGTACAGCGTGCGGATCGCGGCCGTCGGCCAGGCGTCGAAGCCGGTCGTGCCCAGCCGCAGCAGCCTGCCGTCCGCGAACGCCCCGGCGAGCTCCCGGCCGACCAGGTCGAGCTGCCAGGGGTGCGCGGGCAGCAGCCGGTAGCCGGGCGGCGCCTCGCCGAGGGCGTCCAGGGCGGAGGTGTCGCCCTCTTCCACGACCGTGTCCTCGCGCAGGCCGAGCAGCGTCAGCGGGAAGCGGCCGTGCGCCTCGGGGGCGTACGGCAGCCAGGCCGCGACCGGGCCGCCGCCGCGCGCCTTGGGGGCGGGGTGGTAGGGGTGGCCGGTGAGGAGGGACTGCTCGGAGCGCAGGTAGGGGTCGTTCGGGGGCACCGCACGCTCGCGTGCCGTGAGCAGCGCGGCCACCGCGTCCCGGCTGTCGATCATCTCGGCGGGCAGTTCGTGGTTGGACAGACCGGTGTGGCGGCGCAGCTCGTCGGCGACGAGTTTGACGAGCTCGGTGTGCCCGAGGCGCTGCCAGGCACCGGCCACCCGCACCTCGGGCTCGGCAGGCCGCCGCTCACCGAGGACCCGCAGCAGGCGGCCCGTGCCGGGCAGCCGGTACACCTGCCGCTCGCCGGACCCGCCGTGCGGTTCGGCCACCTCGCGCAGCAGGCAGTTGAGCAGGGGCGCGACCGCGTGGGCGTCGGCGCGTTCCGCGACGTCGGCGGCGGGTGGAGGGTTGAGGTGCACGCGATCCACTCGTTCTCTACGGGCCGTCCAGGACGGTCTCGGGTCCGTTCAGGACGGTCCCTACGATCCGGTCAGGACGGTCTCTACGGTCCGTCGGGCGGGAAGACGATCAGTATGTCTGTCGTCGGTGCCCGCCCCGACGCCCTACTCGTACCCGAGGAGCCCGCCCGTGCACCGTCCCCCCAGCGCCGAGGCCAAGGTCGCCGCCGAACTGGCCGATGTCCGCCCCGAACTCGCGTCGCGCTACGCGGCCGAGCTCCCCGGGGCCCGCGCGGCGGTGCTGACCCGGCTGTGGCGTGCGCTCACGCACGAACCCCTGCCCTGGGTCGCCGGCCGTGAGCGGGGCCGGGAGGGCCTCACCCTGCGCCTTTCCGACGGCCGCCGGCTGCACGGCCCGCACCCGGACCCGTACGCCACCGCCGCGTACGTCACCGCCGTGCGGCTCGACGAGACGTCGTACGACGATCCGGCCCGGCTGCCGGCCGACCTCTCCGTACCGCATGGCACGTCTCTCGCCGCCGAACTCGGCCACAGCGTCGCCTCGTTGGCGCTGTCGCGGGCCGGGCAGGCGGCCGGGCAGGACGCTCACTCGAAGGAATGGCCGCTGCGCGACTGGGAGTGGGAGCAGCGGGTGGTGGACGGGCATCCGTTCCACCCCAACTGCCGTTCCCGGCCCGGCTTCTCGGTCGCCGAGCAGCTGGCGTACGGGCCCGAGCACCGGCCGGTGGTCCCGCTGGGGCTGGTGCCGGTGCGGGCGGACGAGTGCCTGGTGACGGGCGCGTGGCCGCGGGGGATGCGGGACGGGGAGCGGCTGCTGATCCCCGTGCATCCATGGCAGGCCGAGCATGTGCTCAAGCGTCCCCGCGATCCCTACGGCGACGGCATCGCCGCGCATCCGCTCATGTCCCTGCGGACGCTCGCCCTCCCCGACGGACCGCACGTCAAGACGGCGCTGAGTGCCCGGCTGACGTCCTCGGTGCGGGACATCTCGGTGTACTCGATCGCCCTGTCGGCCACGCTGTCGGACTTCGCGGAGACGCTGGCGGCGCGGACGGACGGGCTGCTGCACGTCACCCGTACCTTGGGGGCCGCCACCGCGAACTCGCCGGATCTGGCGGCGGTCGTACGCGAGTCGCCGCAGGAGTACGCGGGGCCCGGAGAGCGGGTCGTGCCGGTGGCCGCGCTCGCCACCACCGGGCTGCCCGAATCTCCCGCCTGGCTCGCCGAGTTCACGCGTCTCGCCCTCACCGTGGGGCTGCGGCTGCTGGAGCTGGGGGTCGCGCTGGAGGCGCACGGTCAGAACCTGCTCGTGGTGCTGTCCGCGAGCGGCTCCCCGGTGCGCCTGGTCTACCGCGACCTGGCCGACATCCGCGTCAGCCCGGCCCGGCTGGCCCGGCACGGCATTCCGGTGCCGGAGCTGACCGGCCGCATCGTCACGGACGATGTGACGACCCTGCGCCGCAAGCTGTTCGGCTCGCTGGTGGCCGGGGCGCTGGCGGGTACGGCCGGCTCGGGGGCCGCGTTGCGCGGGGTGCTGGAGGCGGTCGTACGGGATCTGCCGGGTACCTCCGATCTGGCGGCGCTGCTCGACGAACCGCTGCCCACGAAGGCGTTGACGCTGATGCGGCTGTCGCCGGGGACGCCCGGGGATCAGTGGGCGGAGCTGCCCAATCCGCTGGTCACCGCGGTGTTCTGACCGGTTGTCCGGCAGGTGTTCCGATCACGTTTTGAAGCGGAACACCTCTGATCAATAAGATCCGCCGATGATCAGAACACAACGGCTGGCGGCCGGGGTCTGCGCCCTGCTCGCCGCGCTCACGGCCGGGACAGCGTTCCCGGCCGGGGCGGTCGCCGACGAGACCACCGCCACCGCTCCGAAAGTCGATCTCGTGATCGACGTCAGCGGTTCGATGCGGGCGAAGGACATCGACGGCCAGTCGCGCATGGCCGCCGCCAAGCAGGCCTTCAACGAGGTGCTGGACGCGACGCCGGAGGAGGTCCGGCTCGGCATCCGCACCCTCGGCGCCAACTACCCGGGCGACGACCGCAAGACGGGCTGCAAGGACACCGCGCAGCTCTACCCGGTCGGCCCGCTGGACCGTACCGAGGCCAAGACGGCGGTGGCGACCCTCACGCCCACCGGCTGGACGCCGATCGGCCCCGCGCTGCTGAAGGCGGCCGACGACCTGGACGGCGGCGAGGGCTCCAAGCGCATCGTGCTGATCAGCGACGGCGAGGACACCTGCGCCCCGCTCGACCCGTGCGAGGTCGCCCGGGAGATCGCCGCCAAGGGCATCGGCCTGACCATCGACACACTCGGCCTGGTCCCGAACACCAAGATGCGGCAGCAGCTGAGCTGCATCGCCGAGGCCACGGGCGGCACCTTCACGTCGGTCGAGCACACCGACGAACTCGCCGACAAGGTCAACCAGTTGGTGGACCGGGCGGCCGATCCGGTGGTGACGCCGGTCGCGACGACGGGCGCGGACCAGTGCGCGAAGGCGCCGACGCTGCGGTCCGGCCTGTACACCGACCGCGAGGAGTTCGGACAGCAGCGCTGGTACCGCGTGCCCGTCCCGCACGGCTATGAACTGCGCGCCTCGGTGAGCGTCGCCGCCGACCGTGCGGTGAACCCGTCGTACGGGCTGCTGTTGCGCGCGACGACCGAGCGCGGCCGGGAGATCGTCCGCGGCGAGGCGGCGGGCAACGGCCGTACCGATGTGATCTCGACGGGCCTGCGCTACCCGAAGGCCGAGGACGAGGACGTGGAGGGCGAGGTCGCGCCCGAGACCGTGTGCCTCCAGGTCACCCACTCCTTCTCACCGGCCAGTGGCGTGCAGACCACCCCCGGTCTGCCGCTCGAAGTGACCATCGACGTCGTACACGGGCCGGACGCATCGAGCGACGTGGCCTCCTTCGGCCTCGGGCGCGGCTGGTGGCTGCTGGGCGCCCTGATCCTCACCGGCTTCCTCGCCGGTCTCGTCTGGGGCTGGCTGTCACGCTGGCGCGTCGCGGTCTGGAGGACCAACTGATGCGGATCACACGCGTGTTGAGCGCCGCCCTGCTGACGCTGGGGCTGGCGGCGGGTCCGGCGGTCGCCGACTCCTCGCCGTCGCCGAGCGCGTCGGAGGACGGCGGCGCGCCGACCGAGGCGGGCACCTCCTTCCGTACGGCGACCGAGTTCGAGCAGGGGCAGACGGCCACGGCGAGCGGCTCCGCGGGCGACTACCTGTACTGGTCGTTCCCCGCGGACGCCGGACAGCGCCCCACCGTCGAGGCCACGGTGAAGCTGCCGGACACGCACGCCGCCGAGACCTGGCAGATCGACGTGTACGACGGCCTGCGGCGCCGCCAGCCCTGCCAGTCCGGGGCACAGACGCGCACCGCCGCGGCGGGTGCCGCCTCGATCGAGCTGGCCTGCGTCCTGCGTACCGTCCGCGCCTGGTCCGAGCCCTGGGCCAACGACCCACTGCCGGGCACGTACTACATCCGGTTGACGGTCGTGGACGTCCCCACCTCCGACCTCGGACTGCCGGTCGACGCCGAGGTCCGGGTCGACTCCAAGGACATCGGCGGGGCGGCGGCGGTGGACGGGGCGCTGGCCCAGCCGCTGGTGCCGGGGGCCGGTGCCATCTCCGAGAGCGGCGAGGACGAGTACACCAAGAAGACACTGCTCGCGAGCCTCGAACCCAGCGGCGGCTGGGCGTCCGGCTGGTGGTCCGACCGGTGGGTGTGGACGGCGATCGGCGGTGCGCTGGCCGCGCTCGCGGGTATCGGCGGTTATGCGCTGACGCGCGGGTCGGGGCGTCCGTCGCGGGTGCCGCCGGGCGCCTGACGGGAAGCCGGAAGGGCCCGCTGTCCGTCCCGGACGGCGGGCCCTTTCGCCAAGGTCAGCCTTCCCGCAGGGCCTTGGCGAGGGTTCCTTCCCCGGTCACCTGGATACGGCCGGCCCGTACGGCGTCGGCCACCCTCAACTCCCCTCGCGCGACCGCCTCGCACGTCCCGGAGTCCAGTACCAGCCGCGCGTCGGGCTCCCCGGGAGCGGGCCCGTCGCCGTAGACCGGCCCGTTCTCGGCACCGACGTACAGGTGGAAGTCCCCTTCCTCCAGCCGGACTTCGACGAGCCCCTCCCCCTCCAGCGACCGGAGCAACGGCAGCGCGAACCAGTGTGCCCGCACCGCGTCGGTGGGCCGCCGCTCGCCGAGCTCGGTCTGTCCCCACTCCCCCAGCGCCTGCAGGACGGGCAGCAACTCCCGCCCCCGCGAGGTGAGTTCGTAGACGTACGCCGCGCCGGGCGGCGGCAGCCGGCGCCGGGTGCCGATCCCGTCCCGCTCCATGTCCTTCAGCCGTGAGGCGAGTACGTCCGTGCTGACGCCCGGCAGATCGGCGTGCAGGTCGGTGTAGCGCCGCGGGCCGGCCAGCAGCTCCCGGACGATCAGCAGGGTCCAGCGGTCGCCGACGAGGTCGAGCGCACGGGCGGCGGAACAGTACTGGTCGTAGCTTCGGCGAGGTGACATGCGACGCAGTCTAGACATGTTGTTGGACTTTCCAAGCTCGAACTTGGTAAAACCAAGCAACACACGAAACCGGAGGGGCGAGCGCGCATGGAGTTCCGGCAGTCGAGCAAGCTGAGCGAAGTCTGTTACGAGATCCGCGGCCCGGTGATCGAGCACGCGAACGCACTGGAGGAGGCCGGCCACAGCGTGCTGCGCCTCAACACCGGCAACCCCGCGCTCTTCGGCTTCGAGGCGCCTGAGGAGATCCTCCAGGACATGATCCGGATGCTCCCCCAGGCGCACGGCTACACCGACTCGCGCGGCATCCTCTCCGCCCGCCGGGCCGTGGCCCAGCGCTACCAGACACTCGGCCTGGAGGTGGGCGTCGACGACGTCTTCCTCGGCAACGGCGTGTCGGAGCTGGTCTCCATGGCCGTACAGGCGCTGGTCGAGGACGGCGACGAGATCCTCATCCCGGCCCCCGACTTTCCCCTCTGGACAGCCGTCACGACCCTCGCCGGCGGCAAGGCGGTCCACTACCTCTGCGACGAGCAGGCCGACTGGTACCCGGACCTGGACGACATGGCGTCGAAGATCACGGACCGCACGCGCGCCGTGGTCATCATCAACCCGAACAACCCCACCGGCGCGGTCTACCCCAAGGAGATCCTGGAGGGCATCCTCGACCTCGCCCGCCGCCACGGCCTGATGGTCTTCGCCGACGAGATCTACGACCAGATCCTCTACGACGACGCCGTGCACCACTCGGTCGCTACCCTCGCCCCCGACCTGGTGGTCCTCACCTTCTGCGGCCTGTCGAAGACGTACCGGGTGGCGGGCTTCCGCTCCGGCTGGCTCGTCGTCACCGGCCCGAAGCAGCACGCGAAGGACTATCTGGAGGGCCTGACCATGCTGGCCTCCATGCGCCTGTGCGCCAACGCGCCCGCGCAGTACGCCATCCAGGCCGCGCTCGGCGGCCGCCAGTCCATCCGCGAGCTGACCGTGCCGGGCGGGCGGCTGTACGAACAGCGCAACGTGGCCTGGGAGAAGCTCAACGAGATCCCGGGTGTGTCGTGTGTGAAGCCGAAAGGCTCGCTGTACGCGTTCCCTCGCCTCGACCCCAAGGTGTACCCGATCCACGACGACGAGAAGTTCGTCCTGGACCTGCTGCTGCGGGAGAAGATCCAGGTGGTGCAGGGGACGGGCTTCAACTGGCCGACCCCTGATCACTTCCGGATCCTGACCCTGCCGTACGCGGACGACCTGGAGGCGGCGATCGGGCGGATCGGGCGGTTCCTCAGCGGGTATCGGCAGAACTGAGCCGGTATCGGGAGACCTCAGCGGGTACCGGCAGATGTGACCGCGTCTCCGTGGGCAGGGGCCCCGCCGTGGGTAGAACCCGTGCATGAGCACCCGCCCCCTGCTGCTCCTCGACGTGGACTTTACCGACCGCGGGCAGTGCCGCCCGTGATGTCCGTCTGGGCCTGTGGCTTGGGCGTCATGGGCTCGTTTACCGACCGGGGCCGGGACGTCTGTCATGTTCCGGAGTCGGTACGGGGGACAAGTGGTACGGCACGTTGTGGTCGGGGACTTGAGGGTCCAGCGGATCGAGGGGAAGGACGGGCGGAGGACATGGACGATCGTCTGGCCCGAGGGCACGCTGCACACGGAGGCGGACCGGTTCCTGCGTGAGCACGAGGGCTCGGGCACGCAGAAGACTTACGCGTACTACCTGGTGGACCACCTGCGGTGGCTGGAGCGCGAATGCCTGGCCTTCGACACGGTCCAACTCCGCTATCTGGAACGCTACACGGGGATCGTCGGCGCCGAGGTCCGCATGCCGCTCGGGGAACCGTGGCGGGTCGGCAAGCGCCCCTACAGCCGTTCCGCGCTGTCGACCGCGGCGGCCTGCCTGAAAGGCTTCTACCTGCACCAAGCCTCCCTCGGCATCAACGGCGAGCTCGGCAGGAAGCTCGACAGGCCCCGGCTGCCGTCGCGGGTGGACCGTCGCCGCTCGTTCCTCGGTCACGCGAAGTCGCCACTGCCCACGAACCCCCTGGCACCGAAGGGGGCCGCACCGCCGGCACCCGAAGATGTTGCCGGACGGGGCGAGGGAGAAGCTGCTGGAGACGGTGAACGCCGCGCGGGACCGGCTGGTGGTCGACTGGCTCGCCGACGGGGGCCTGAGGATCGGCGAACTGTGCGGGTTGTACCTGGTCGACCTGCACCTGCGGGAGAACGCGGCCTGCGGTGAGTGCCGCACCCCGCACCTGCGCGTCTGCCACCGGCCCGGCAACCCGAACCAGGCCGAGGCCAAGACCAAGCACCCGTGGCAGGTCACGCGAGGAACGGTCACCGGCGGGCTGATCAAGCGAGTCAGCCCGGCGATGGTGCACTCCTACTTCGAGTACATGACGACCGAGTACCCGCGCGGCACTCGGCACGGCATGCTCATGGTCCAGCTGCACGGCGCCGATGTCGGCCAGCCGTGGGCCCCGGTCGGCGCCCGCCGGATGCTCGGCCGGGCAGGGAAACGCGCTCGTCTGGGGCTGGTGAAACCCCGTACCTTCCGGCACACCTTTACCTCGGCGGTTCTCGACGCCGCGGACCGCAACACCCTGATCGCCCGGGACGCGGGCGGCTGGGCCTCGGCCGCGATGGTCGACGAGGTCTACGGTCACGTCGACATCCACGATCCGGTCTTCGATGCCGCTCTGCGCACAGTCTGGGGTGGGAACCGATGAAGCGCCGGGACGCCTTCCTTGCCTCCGGCGCGAAAAGGCTCAGATCAGCGTCGCCGCCGTCGCCCGCCGCGCAGACGTCTCCCGCACCTTCCTCTATGACAACCCCGAGGCCAGGACCGCCACCGCCTCGGCCATGGTCGAGGCCGGCGAACGCCGGTCCCAGACGCTCGCTGAGCAGAATGACGAGCGCGAGGCGACCTGGCGCGAACGTGCACTTAACGCGGAGGACGCCCTCAAAACCGCTCACGCGGAAATCCTCACCCGGCGGACTCGCATCGGTGAACTCATCGGCGAGATCCGGGACTTGCAGACCGAATGGACCGAGGAGGCCATCCAGCGAATCACCACCGAGAACACCACCCTCAAGCAGCGAGTCCGCCAGCTCACTGCCGACAACCGCACCCTCGACGAGCGGCTCAAGGAGCGCCGCTCGGTCCGGTGACCACGGGACCCGTGGTCATCGGACCGAGTCGTATGCCAGGATCCGGCGCATGGAGCCCCACAATGAGCCGGCAGCAGGCGAGGTCCTGCGCCAACGCGGCTGGCGCAAGGCATTCACCGTCCAAGAGATGGTCGACAAGTGGGCCTGGCTCGTGGGCAAGGTCGAGGATGGTTACAGCGACCTGGTGGACGAATACACCAACGACCTCTACAGCCGGAACTGGCTGCACGAGGCGTGGCCGATCCTCACTGAGCGCGTGATCGTCCTATGGACCCCGCAGGTCAAAGCCCTCGACGACCGTTTCCGGGCCGCCACTGTCTTCGACGACGGCATCTCGTTGTCACAGTTCCACCGGATCAGCGGATTCGACCCCATCGACATGTGGTGGTGGCGGCGCCACCCTCGTCTACTCGTCGGCGATCTCGGCCGCTCGCTCCGCTCGGGGGGCGCTACCGACTGATCCTCTGCGACAGAGCCTGCTGCGAATCGCGGCTGGCGGCCGCGATCACCCGGTCTGCGGCTCGGCCAGGAGGACGACTCGATCGGCCTCGACATCGAAGCCGAGCACCGGATGGCCACGATCGCCCTCCGGGTCCATGAACACCGGCTTGCCCAAGTGTCGCCCGATATCCCGCAAGAAGCCGCAGAACACATCAAGTCGCCCCTGGCCCTGCATCTCCCGCAGGTCAACATCGAAGTCGATCTCATCGTCGTCATCGAAACGAAAGATCGCCAGAACATCGGCAGTCGGCCAGACCCGCAGCCATTCCACGGATAATGCCCCAATATCTGCGGTCGTTTGATTCGTCACCTGCGTTGACGTTCTCCGGCCGCTACGTGAAGCGGCCCTGTTATCTGCGGCAAGGGGGAAGTGATGCCCACCGTCGTACATCTGCCAACCGGCAATGCGCTCACCGTCCGGACGGCGGCCGACGTGTTCCTGGACTCGCTCGGCAACCCGAACAAGGTCCGGAACTACGGGATCGGGGTGGGCAAGACCGCCGAGCGACTCGGCGAAGGCCGGCCGCTGGCCTCGGTCTCGGACGACGAGATCGGCGAGGCCCTGGGACTACTGTGGGGCACCTCTGCGGTGAACACCTGGAACTCCCGCCGGGCGTCGGTGCAGTCCTGGCTCGGGTGGTGCCGTGAGCGCGGCTACGACGGCCCCACCGTCCCGGCCTGAGCGAAGCGGCTGACGGTGCCGGACTCCGAGACCCCGGCCCGCTCGAAGATGGCGATCGACCGGCTGATCGCGCGCCGCGAGGTGAACCTGCGGGAGAAGACCCTTTGGCGGATGCTCTACGAAACCGCCGGGCGGTCCGACGAGATCCTCGGCGTCAACATCGAGGACCTGGACTTCGCCGGGCGCCGCTGCCCGGTCAAAGCCAAGGGCGCCCGGACCAAGGCCCGCCGCCGAGGCCAGGCGCGTGAGGACTTCGTACTAGAAACGGTCTACTGGGACGCCGGCACCGCCCGGCTCCTGCCCCGCCCGCTCAAGGGCCGCACCAGCGGCCCGGTGTTCGTCACCCACCGCAAGCCCGGCCCCGGCAAGGTCGTCAACCCGCGTGACGTGTGCCCGGACACCGGCTTCGCCCGGCTGTCGTATGGGCAGGCCCGAGCTTTGCTGGACGAGCACACCGCCATGCGCGGGCCGGGGACCGGATGGGACCTGCACGAGAACCGCCACTCCTCCCTGACCCACCTCGGAGAGGCAGGGGCGAGCCTGTTGATGCTGATGGCGAAGTCACGGCATAAGTAGGTGTTTTTGATCCCTGGCCGTGAGGTGCGCACGGCTGGATGATCTGAGTGTGGGGGCTGGTGAGACGGCTCGGCGGTACTGCCGGGAGTGCGGTGATCCGCTGGCGCAGACGATGGCGGCGGAGGCGGTGTTCTGCTCGGGTCGGTGCAGGTCACGGCAGTGGCGGAGGCTTCAGCGGGCCCGGCAACGGGTGGCCGCGATACAGCGCGGGAAGCAAGTTGAGTGCCCGGTCTGCGGGCGGTCGTGGACGGTGGGAGTAGAGCGGTCGAGGGCGGCGGTGTACTGCTCGGATCGTTGCCGGGTGCGGGCCTGTCGTCAGCGGCGGGCGTCGCGGAACGGCGTTACGGAAACGCCGTAGCCGAACGGCTCGCGAGCATCTTGAACATGCCTTGTTTTGCAGGGAAGTTGGGAGCGTCTACTCGGTGCTTCGAGCGCCCCTGGTTCACGCTCTGCCTCGGTCTATCGCGTCCGCGTCACGGTGGATGGTGACCCGGGGCTGGCGCCCCTTTTGACCGGTCACGTCGTGGTGGCCGGGCCCGGGCGGGGGCGGTGGTCTTCATGACCGACGTGGCCGACCGGATCGGGAACGTCACCCGGCAGCGTTACGAACAGCTCGTCACCCAGGCGAAGGAACTGATCGCGCAGGTCGCGAGGGCGCAGTTCGCCCTGGGTGACATGGCGTTGGAGGTCGAGCCGATGAGGTTGGTGGACGGGTCGATGCCGAACGGCACGGATGACCTGTTCACGGTGACGGAGTCGTTGCAGATGTTCGCGGACGATATCGGCGTCGAGCGCCGGACGGTGGAGGACTGGCGTTACACCGCCAACCGGTGGCCGAAGGAGCGGCGCAAGGAGGGTGTGTCGTTCACGGTTCACCGCATCCTGGCGTCGGTCGTGGTCGATGACGAGCGGTGGGCGGCGATCGAGGACGCACCGTTCAACCCACACACGGGGGCGAGGCAGTGGACGCCGGACGGCGCGAAGCGGGTCGTCGGCCAGCGCGTCGACCGGCCGGTCACGGTGGATGAGAAGGTCCAGGCCGTGGCCGACCTGACCCGCGACGACGAGGTCGCCGCCCAGGTCGCCACCGACCTGCTGAAGCGGCCCGCAGTGACCGAGCACGTCACCCCAGCCGAGAAGGTGCGGGTCGTCACCGAGCTGGCCAGGGACGACACCGTCGCCCAGCAGATGACCACGGACCTGCTGCGCCGCCCGGCCGTCGCCCGGAAGACGATGCGGGACGACACCACCCGGATGCTCGTCAACCGCGCCCAGTTCGACAACTCCCACGAGACCCGTGACCGGATCCGGGAACGCACGCCGGCCGTCCGCGCGATCGAGCACACCATCGAGTACCTCGACCTGGTCGGCTCCTGCCACGGCTTCGTGGCCACGCTCGGCCGCCTGGTCCCACAGCTGCGCGGGCGGGAGTTCACGGAGGACGAGCGCGAGACCGTGAGGCGGCAGATCGGGCGGGTCCTCGCCGCGGCGGACTGGCTCGAAGGAGCCCTCGACAACGGCGAGTTCACCCTGGACGAGCAGCTGGTCCAGCTGCTCAAGCGCGAGTAGGCCATGCCGCGACACCGGGAGGCTCGGCCGCTGGCCAGGCACTACGGCGACCTCGTCCGCGTCGCCCTGATGGAAGCACGCCCCGCCGGCCTGCACCACCTACCAGCTCATGGCTGCCACCCGCCTGACCCGCTCGCAGATCGGCCGCGGCATCCGGCACGTCCGCGACGTCGTCGCCGCGGAGAACCTGACGCCGATCACCTGGACCCGCCGCGACGGGTTCGTCTTCCGACGGCCACGCCTCCACTGTCGGCAGGAACAGCCGCGGCTACGACCCGCCTGTCACCAGCAGCACCACGCTGGTGATCACCGGAGAGAGCAGTGTCAGCCCTCGCGGCCTGCTTGAGCCGTGTGCGTCGAGAGACGCACGCACGGTTCTGAGGGGGCGGGGACGCAGCAATGCGTCCCCGCTACCCGACACGTCTGCCCCAGCACTCCGAAGCACACCTGAACTCGGCACTCATCACCACGATGACCCGACGCCTCACCCGCAAGAGCCCCCGCACCGACAACTGGACCAAGAAGCGCGGCTCCACCTCGTGAACCGACCGTCTCTACGTCGGCATCACTCCGAGTCTTCAGCACGCCATTCCTCTTCGAGAATGCTGAACGTCAGGGAGTCCCGCCAGCCGTCCCGTATCCATGCCGTGTGTCGAAGGCGCCCCTCGTACGTCATACCGAGCTTGGCCAGCACTCGGGCGGAGCCGAGATTCCGCGGGTCACAGGTGGCGAAGATTCGATGAAGCCCCAACTGAACGAAGCCGCGTGAGAGAAGCTGGCGCCCGATTCCTGTGCCAATGCCCTGCCCCCATACCCGAGGATGCACAATGTAGGAGATCTCGCCCTGGCGCTGCGTGTGACTGCGGACATGCAGCTCGCCCACACCGACAACGTCGTCCCCGAAGCGCGCTACATGGGCGAACCGCTGCTGGGGTGTGCTCGACCAAGCCTCGACTGCGGCCTTCACGAAATCACGTGTCTGGTCCTCAGTGTTTGGTCCCCAAGGCTGGAAACGACAAGCCTCTGGGAGACAGGCCCACGAGTGAATCGCCTGCCAGTCATCAAACGCGATCTTGTCCAAGGACACCGAGTGCTGACTCATGGGTTGATCTTGTCAACTGGAGTCAGACAGGGCTCCGGGTTCAAGAACACCCACTCACTGATCACCTGGGCCGCCATCACCATCATGACCAGGCGCATCACCCGCCGGGCCTCCCGCCGGAGCGGCCAGCCCGACTCCCGAGAAGCCGCACGGGACTGATCGTCCTCAAGGACAGCGTCATCTCCTCGGCCAGCACCGGCGCAAACCGCAATGTCTGGACCGATCCTCCCATTGAAGAACCAGCTGAGACTACGAGGCTGTCTCACGTGGCAGGTTTCGCGAGCTTCTTGTAGCAGGTCAGGGCGGCGGCCAGGCCGAGGAAGGCGAGGAAGTGCGAGCCCTTTCGTTCGTATCGGACGGTGGCGGCGGTAGCCGAAGAGCCAGGCGATCGACCGTTCGATCTTCCAGCGGTGCCGACCGAGGCGTTCGGCGGACTCGATGCCGGGCCGCGCGATGCGCGCGACGAGCCCGCGCTCGCGCAGCCAGGCCAGGCGTTCGGCGGAGAAGTAGCCTTGTCCGCGCGGAGTTTGACGGGTCGGCGCCGCCGTGGCCCCCGGCGGGACCGGACGGCGGGTATGCCGCGGATGAGCGGCCTTGAGGGCGAGGCTGTCGCGCATGTTCGCGCCGGACACGGCGACGGCGAGCGGGATGCCCTGGGGATCGGACAGCACGTGCAGCTTGCTGCCCTTCTTGCCGCGATCGACCGGGTTCGGCCCGGTCAGCGATCCCCCCTTTTGGCGCGAACGGAGGCCGCGTCGACGATCGCCGAGGTCCAGTCCACCTCGCCCCGGGCCCCGAGTTCGTCCAGCACCGCCCGGTGCAGCCGACGCCACAGGCCGGCCTCGGTCCATACCGTGAAGCGGCGATGCGCGGTGGCGGGCGACGTGCCGAACGTCGGCGGCAGATGCCGCCAGGCACAGCCGCTGGTCAGCGCGTACACCACTGCCGTGAACACGGCCCGCTCGTCACACGGGGCGGTCCCACCACCTTGCGGACGAGCAGCGAACGACGGCAGCAACGGGGCGGCCCGCTCCCAGAGTTCATCAGGAACCAGACGCTTCGATAGACCAGCACCCACGACCGGCATCATGCCGCACGAACATCAAGTCACGTGAGACAACCTCTAAGCCTTGATTGGTGCGGCCGACCTGGCGGCCTGCTCGATCTTCGCGCAGTAGGCTGCACGGGCTTCCTCGTCGATCTGCTTCTCGTTTTCGGCGCGCACCCCGGTCCGGCCGTCGAGGCCCTCGCGCAGGATATCGGCGTGCCCGGCATGCCGGATGGACTCGCCGAGGACATGGACCATGATGGCGAACAGGTTCGTGTTGGGATAAGGCTCCGGCCACCACGGCACGTGGCCGGGGGCGTCGAGGGGAAGCTCGTTGATCGTCGCGTCCGAGTGTTCCCACGTGCGCCGGTAGAACCCGATGATCTGATCGCGGGTCTCGTCCTCGGTCGCCCACAGATCGCTGCCGTTGGAGTCCTGCCACCGGGGCAGCGGTTCCGGGAAAGGGCGGTCGAAGACCTCGCCGAAGTACCTGGCCTCGACGGTGGCCACGTGTTTGACCAGACCGAGGAGGTTGGTCCCGGTCGCTGTCAAAGGCCGGCGGGCGTCGTATTCGGACAAGCCGTCGAGTTTCCAGAGCAGCGCCTTGCGGTCCCGCCGCAGTCTCCCGTGCAGGTTTCCTTTCGCGAATTCATCGATCATGCAGCATGAGCCTGTCATGGGCTGCTCGCGGTCTCAAGATCCCGTACGTGGTCCGCAACGACTGGCAGAGCCGAGGCCTGGCCATGGCCGCCGCCCTGACCTGCTACAAGAAGCTCGCGCAACTTGCCACGTGAGACAACCTCTACGTCCTGGCAATCTCTTGCCGGAGCTGATGGGTGAAGCGGCCTGATTCGCCTGCCGCTTCTTCGGCTCACTTGGTCCGGTCTTCATGGAAGCGAGGAGGCCGGACCGGGTTGCTCCCAGAGGCTGGTCAGGTGTGCGTGGAGGACGTCGTGTGCCTCGTGCGGGGTGAGGTGGCCGATGAGGACGTGCGTGGTGAGGCCGTCCGCAAGGGCGAGGAGGGTGCGGGCCTCGCGTTGTGGATCGAGGGGCACGACGTCGGCTTCCGAGATGAGGCGGGTGAACGCCTCCTGCAGGGCTGCGTAGTTCGCCTTCAGCGTCCTGGCGAGCGCCTCGCTGACAGCCGCCTGCGCGACGAAAGCGAGCCAGACCCTGGCCTCGGCGCGGTGCTCTTCCCGGAGCAGTGAGATCTCGGTGGCCGCGTGGCCCAGGGCGGTGCCGGCCGACTGGGCTGGGCTCCTGAGGAGGCGGGCCTGTACGCGCTCGCTGATCCGCTCGCTGATGTGCCCGAGAGCGAACACGAGCATCTCTTCCTTGGTGCGGAAGCACCGCTGAACGGCGCCCAGCGACACCTGCGCGCGGGCGGCGACGTCGCGAATGGTCACGCCCTCCAGTCCGTGTTCCTCGGCGAGGTGGCAGACGGCCTCGGCGATGAGGCGGCGTCGGCTCCCGTGATCCACCTGCCTGGGCATGGCCCGGTCGCCTCCCTGTTTCACAGCGCTCCGCTTCGCAGCGCACTTTATGCGATGCGCTCGTATCGGTTCCAGGCTACAGTTCCGATACAAGCGTATTGCTACGTGGATGAGGAAGGAAAGGCCATGCAGGACGCCCTGTGGAAGATGCCGGCCGCGGCGCAGGCGGAGGCTGTGCGCAGCGCAGAAGTCTCAGCTGTCGAACTCGTCGACAGTCACCTGGATCGCATCGCCGAGGTCAACCCACAGGTGAACGCGGTCACGCAGCTCCTGGCGGAGCGCGCACGCGAGGCCGCGACACAAACAGACCGTCGGCGGGCCGCCGGTGAAGCGCTGGGGCCCCTCGCGGGGGTGCCCTTCACGGTGAAGGAGAGCACCGCCGTCGAAGGCGTGCCGACTACGTTCGGCACGGAGCGCTTCCGCGATCTGGTGGCGTCGGCCGACGCACTCCCGGTGGCACGGCTGCGCGCAGCCGGAGCCATCCCCATCGGGCACAGCAACATTCCCACCCTGATCCTGGCGGGGATGCACACGCGCAGCGAACTGTTCGGCGACACGATCAATCCGTGGGACAGCAGCCGGACCCCGGGCGGCTCCAGCGGGGGTGACGCGGTGGCCGTGGCCACGGGCATGGCGGCGCTCGGGCTCGGCAACGACTCCGGGGGATCGGTGCGCATCCCGGCCCAGTTCTGCGGCGTGGCCGGGCTGAAGCCGTCCACGGGCCGGTTTCCAGCGGACCACCGCGTTCTCGGCCCGGACGACCCGGGCCCGGCCTCCCAGATACTGGTCACCGACGGCCCGCTGGCCCGGAGCGTGGGCGATTTACGGCTGGCTTACGAGGTGCTGGCCGGGACCGATCCGCGAGACCCACGGGCCGTACCGGTGCCCGCGTACGGCGAAGCGCTCCCCGGGCCGGTGAAGGTCGCGGTCGTGGCGGACCCCGGCGGGCACGGTGTCCACCCCGCGGTGCGCGGAGCCATCGAGACCGCGGCCGACGCACTCCGCGACGCCGGATACGACGTGCGCGAGGTACGGGACGTACCGCGGATGGACGAGGCTCTCGAGGCGTACGGCCGGATCACCGTGACCGAGTTCGCCCCGACCTGGCCGGTGGTGCGCGAACTGCTCGGCAATGGCGGGGACCGCTATATCGCGATGGCGATGGAACAGACCCCGCCCGCAAGCGCGGACGAGTTCATGAAGCTGATGGGCACCTGGATGACCATTCGCCGCTCGTGGGCCGAATTCCTTGACGCATACCCGCTGTTGCTCGGCCCGTCGTTCACCGAGCCACCGGTCGAGCCGGGGCTGGAGTCGCGGGACAGGGCAGGCCGGGACCGGGTCGGGTCGGGGATGCGCCTGTGCAGCGTGACCAGCTTCGTGGGTGTGCCCGGTGTGGCTGTACCGACCGGCGTGGTCGACGGGCTCCCCTTGGGAGTGCAGATCGTCGGGCGCGCGTTCCGGGAGGACCTGTGCCTGGACGCGGCCCAGGCGATCGAGGACCGGCTCGGAGTTCTCACACCGGTCGACCCGCGCGTGGGAGGCCGGGCTGATTGAGCCCTTGTGCCAGGGAGGGCGCCCTCGGCGGCCCCCGCATCCCTCCGTATCCCCTCACCCACAGCATGCCGGCCCCGTGCCAACGGCCTGGCTGAAAAGGAACCCGTTCGCCATAAACCGCTTTCAGCGGCAGCCCGAGATCGCGGTACGTGTAGAGACGCCCGAGGCTCCAACGACGATCGGAGCCCGGAACGACAACCGGAATGGACACCATGAACACGGCCCCCACCGAGGACCATTCGCCCTCCTGCCGCGACCTGGTCGGTCTCCTCGCCCAGACCGACCGGCGCGCCGCCTACGCGGCCCTCGCCCTCGGCGCGACCTCCGTGGCGGAGGTCGCCGAACTGGCCAGGCTCCGCCCACCGGCCGCTGCCGCGGCGCTGCAGAAGCTGACGGACGGCCGGATCGCCGCCTTCGACAGCGAAAAGCGCACGTACACGCTGCTCGACGACACGTTCCGGCACGCAGTCCAGGCCGAGGTCAGCGTCTCCGGTCGGGGGCAGCGGAGACGGGGCGGGCTCCTACTTCCGCCGTGGCCGGCTCACGTCCATTCCGGGCAAGGCGGAGGTACGCAGCCGCGTTCTGGCCGTTGTGAAGGACTCGTTCGAGCCCGGCGTGACTTACTCCGAGTCCAAGGTCAACGCGATCTGCGGGGAATGGTTCGACGACTGGGTGAGCCTGCGCCGTGCCCTCGTGGACGAGGGTCTGTTGCGCAGAAACGAGTCCGGCACCACCTACGAGCGCGTCTGACGGGTGGTGCGCGTACTGGCCGGCGATGCCCGCACACCCGCGGATCACCGCGCGGGCCTGGCACACAGGCACGCCCGCCAGCGTGTTCTGCCGTCGCCGTGGTTTCGTGGCTCGGCCCGGACGAAGTACTTCGGGTTCGGCCTGGCGTACACCGACGGCACGGCACGACGAACCGCATGCCGTCCACCGAGGCGACCAGGCCGCCGCCCCATGCCTGCGCGAGCGGGATGGAAGCCTGGTAGTCGATCAGCGTGGCGTTCGCAGCCCGGTATGTCGCCAGCCGCGGATAGGTCTGATCGACGTGGGACAGGCGCCCGTATTTCAGCGCCTCCGTGGCCCCGAGGACCGGGGTGTAGCCGACGTTGCAGCTGTGTGCGACCAGGAGCGCGGTGATCGTCACGTGCAGGTCTTTGAGCCGGGCCTCGCCGCCGGTGATGGAGGTGAACGCCTGGTCGGCGCCGGCCCACGAGAACACTTCCAGCAGGGCCTCCGGCAGGTCGACGCGGGGCAGCATCGCCTCCACCGCCTCCCTCAGCTGGCGCAGGGAAGCGGGCTCGGGCTCCGGTTCCAGGGCGGCGAGTGCAGCCGTCCGTCGTCGTCGAACACGATCTGGGAGTTCGCCGGCACCCGGGCGGCGACCTCTCGGTAGGTGCCGTCCAGCAGCGCGGCCCGCGCCGCCAGGTGCTCACCTGCCTCGGCGGGCAGGTTGAGCGAGGCGAGCACGGTCGGCTTGGTCTGCTCCCACGCCTCCCCAGGACGGCGCCCCGTCGTACGCCGCGTACTTCGCGGCTTGCTCATCCGTCAGAAACTCGACCGGCACCCCGGACCTCCGGACAGTCAGTGATCAACACGACTGCCGAAGGCTCTGCCGCAGCCGAACCCCAGGTCAAAGCGCTGTCGGCGCTCCAGGGGCTTAGCGCCGGTTTTCGTTCCGATGTTCCAAGCGCCGCCAATTGCATCTGATGCGAACTCGCGACGGTATGCGCATCGTCGCCGTCCAAGGCATCAATCACCCGGCCTGACCAGGGAATTGGGCTACTGCGCTGGTGCTCACGATAGCGGCTGGCAACGCGTGGACAGCACCGGTCCAGGGGGCTGGCCTGCGCCCCTTCCGGCGACTCGCATAGGATGCGGTTTTCTCGCATCTGATGCGAGTGGCGGAGGGTGGCAAGATCAGTGGGGTTCAACGGGTCGATACCGGGGGCGGCGAGGCTGCTTCTGGTCGACGGGGTCGCGCTGCTGCGGCCGGAGGAACAGGTCTTCACGGCAATGCTGACGGGGTTCGCGAACCAGCAGCTGGCACGGAACCTGGCCCGGACGACGGTGGAGGGCAGGGAGAACACGGTCAAGGCGTTCGCCGCCTACGTGAACACCTACCCCTGGCACTGGACGCCGGCGATGGTCGACGAATGGCTCGGTGACCTGCGCTCACTGCGTGACCTGAAGCGCTCCACCATCCGCTCGTACTCCGAGGCCGTACGGGCGTTCTGCCACTTCGTCACCGATCCGCTCTACGAGTGGACCGCGACCTGCGAGGAGCGGTTCGGAACCCACCCGGTCCAGGTGGTGCACGAGTGGAACACCGCGGTGCACGTCCAGGACAACGAGTCGGACCCGAAGAAGCGCGCGTTCACCAAGGCCGAACTGCACGCGTTCTTCGCGCACTGCGACGACGAGGTCGCCCGGATCCGGGCCTTCGGCCGCAAGGGCTGGCTGCCCGCGTTCCGCGACGCCACCTTGTTCAAGACCGCGTACGCCTACGGGCTGCGGCGCAACGAGACGCGGATGCTGGACGCCGCCGACTTCGGCCGCAACCCGCACGGCGCCGAGCACGGCGAGTACGGCCGCTTGCTGGTCCGTTTCGGAAAGGCCAAGAAGGGCTCGCCGCCCAAGCGCCGCAGCGTGCTGACCGTGTTCGGCTGGAGCGCGGACGTCCTGGACGAGTGGTCCACCGAGGTCCGTCCCCTGTTCGGCACCGACAACAACCCGGCGCTCTGGCCCTCCGAACGCGGTGCCCGGATCGGCTGCCAGCGGCTGAACTCCCGTTTCATCGCCTACCGCAAGGCCCTGGACCTGGACGACGGCCTGGACTTCCACTCGCTGCGAAGGTCATACGTCACCCATCTGATCGAGGACGGCTGGGACCCGCGCTTCGTCCAGGAACAGGTCGGCCACGAGCACGCCAGCACCACCTCGATCTACACCTGCGTGTCCTCGGACTTCCGCACCCGCACCCTGCGCCGGCACCTCGACGCCACGATCGCCGCCGCTCTTGAGACCCAGACCGGGAGGCAGGCATGAAACGCAAGGTCGGCTACACATGGCGGCTGCGTGAGCTGATGGCCCAGCACCAGGTCTTCACGGCCACCGAACTGGTACCGCTGCTGCGCGAGCGCGGCATCGACCTGTCCGCCTCCCAGATCCACCGCCTGGTCTCCGGCACGCCGGAACGGCTGTCGTTGCAGGTCATGGCCGCGCTCTGCGACATCCTGGCCTGCACTCCGGCCGACCTGGTGGCCACCACCGCCGAGAACGCCGGCGTCCGCAAGACCGCCACCGGCGACCTGCCCGCGCCGCCCGCTGACAACGTCGCGAAGCTGCGTCCCCGCCCGGCCCGCATCCTGCCCGACGCATGAGCCCCGCCTACACCACCGCCGAGCAATACGAGCGCTGGCACAAAAAGACATGCTCCCGCTGCACACGCCACGGCTGCTTTGCCGCACGGTGGCCGGACGGATACGTCTGCCGCACCTGTCACGACAAGGCCCTACGGGTTCGTGGACACTGCCCCGGCTGCGGCGCCGACCGCGCACTCCCCGGCCTGCGGGCCGACGACGACGCGTCCATATGCCCGGACTGCGCGGGCTTCACCGTCTCCTACCAGTGCGTCCGCTGCGGACACGAGGGCAAACTCCACGCCCGGCACCTGTGCACTCGCTGCACCTTCGCCGACCGCCTCACCGAGCTCCTGGACGACGGCACCGGCCGGATCCGCCCCGAACTCGTCCCGCTCGCCGACTCCCTGCTCGCCATGGACAACCCGCTGTCCGGTCTGACCTGGCTCTACACCCGCAAGGGACGGACCGACTCGCCCGAACACCTGATGCGGCGCCTCGGCCTCGGGGAGATCGAGCTGACCCACGAGGCATTCCACCCTCTCCAGCCCTGGCGGGCAGCCTCCCACCTGCGGGAACTCCTGATGGCCTGCGGCGTGCTCCCCGCCGTCGACAAGCAGATCTGCTCCTTCGAGCGGTGGCTCGTCGGCCATCTCGCCGACATCACCGACCCGGACCACGCCCAACTCGTCCGCCGATTCGCCACCTGGGAAATCCTGCCGAAGCTCCGCACCCGGGCGGAGAAGAAGCCGCTCACCCCGGCAAGCCGCCGCTATGCCGGCGACCAGGTCAAGCACGCCACAGCGTTCCTTGGATGGCTCGCCGAGCACGGTCTCACCCTGCCCACCTGCCGTCAGACCGACATCGATGCCTGGCACGTCGAGCACACCGAGCACGGCCGCAACACCATTCGGCCCTTCCTGCTGTGGTGCATGGCCAGCAAGCTCACCAGGCGCTTCCGTCTTCCCGCCGCAGTGATCCGCCAAGCGACACCGCTCCCGCAACACGAACGCATTGACCTGCTCGGACGCCTCCTGACCGATCACGACCTGCCGCTCCGGCCCCGGGTCGCGGCCGCCATCGTCCTGCTCTACGCACAACCGCTCAGCCGCGTCGTCCGCCTCACCGTCGACGACGTGGTCCACGACGGCGACCAAGTCCTCCTACGGCTCGGCGAACCACCTTCCCCGGTCCCCGGGCCGGTCGCCGATCTCCTGCTCAGCTGGATCCCCAACCGGGACAACATGAACACTGCGACAAACCGCGACTCGCGCTGGCTGTTCCCCGGGCGCCGGGCCGGACAGCCGATGCACCCCGACGCTCTCTCGGCTCTGGTCAACGACCTCGGCATCCCCACCATCGCCAGCCGGGTCTCCGCGATCCGCCAGCACGTCCTGGAGATGCCTGCACCCGTCGTCGCCGACGCCCTCGGCTACCACCAGGTCACCACCGCCAAGCTGGCCGCCCAAGCCGGAGGCACCTGGAGCCGATACGCCTCGGGAGATCACACAAGGTCACCAGTGGGCTGGGTTCCTCAGGGAACCGGCAACAGTTGAATACGAGAGCCCATCAGTACCGAAGGCCATGCTCTAGCGGAGGCGGGCCAGCAAGTGGGCGTCGAGGATGCCCCGCTCAGAGGCCGGGTCGTGGAGCAGCCGGGCGAACGTGACGAGCCCGGCCCGATCCAGCAGCTCGGCGAACTGGTCCGCAGGCCAGCTATAGGCGGGCGTCACCTTGTGGTCGAAGCGGACCGGCTCGGCCCCGTCGGTCGCGAAGAACGAGGCCAAGAGCAGGCCCCCTGGTGCCAGGACACGCGCCTGCTCGGCGAGCAGCGCGGGCAGTTCCCCAGGAGGGGTGTGGATCATCGAGTAGTGGGCCAGCACGCCGCCGAGCGCGCCGTCCTCGACTGGCAGGGCCTCCATCCGCGCCTCGTCGAACTGCAGCGCCGGATGGGCCCGCCGGGCGTGGTCGACCATGGCTGGGGAGAGGTCGAGCCCGAAGGCGTCCAGCCCCAGGTCATGCAGCATCGCCGTCAGATGTCCGGGCCCGCAGCCGACATCGGCTGCCCGCAGGTTCCCCGTCCCACGCACCAGCTCGGCAAAGATGCCGATCATGTTCCGCGAGAACGGCTGCGTCTCCAGCCGATCAGCGAACAACGACGCGTACAGCTCGACGACCCCGTCGTAGGCCGCCCTGGTCTCGTCCTGGTGCTCCACCACGGGAAGGAAGTTAACACCCCGCCGTTCGCAGCTGTTCTCCCGCCCCGTCCCGCATCCCGCGCCCTCGCCGCGGACGCTCTCGGCTATCACGACAAGACCACCACCCGGCTCCGCAACGAGGCCGGTGGGACCTGGAGCGATACGCCACTGGCGGCCACAGTCGGTCACCAGATGGCTGGGTTCCTCGGAGAACCGGCGACAGTTGAATAGGAGAGCCCACCAGTATCAACCCCCGGTCTGCGCCCGAGGGACCGGCGGCACCGTCTCACCTTCGGAGTACTGGCACCGCCAACCCCTCGCCTCGACAAGATCGAGGAGCGCCTGCCAGTCCTCCACCGAGGCATGGGGGACACGCACATCCGGCAGCGACCCCATCATGTCCGGGTTGAATAGGCAGCTCCATCATCGACCCCAACTCGGCGTCACGGACATGTAGTCCATGAATCGTCGCAGTCCAGAGCCGGTATCCGAGCTCCTGCGGTCGGTAAAGTGGACGGCCCCCTCAACCCCTTCCGCGCCCCGTTCCTGCGTCATCGCGGCTACGTGACCCGGCGACTGCATCCGGCCAACTGGTCGGCCCGGCAGCAGCCGGGGTCCCGGCGGCTGCGCCGCGGGCTGCGGGTGCGGTTGCATCCGGGGCACGGGGCGCGGTTGCCGGCGCTGCCGTACGAGTTGGCGTGGGCCACGACGTGGCAGCACCAGGCCAACGAGATGATCGCGCCGGTGGTCGGGCTGCCCGGTGATCTGCCCGTCATCGAGTGGCCCGAGCTCTTCGCGCGGGATCCCGAGGGGCTGTACGGGAAGACGCGGCACGTGCTGGCGTGGGCGGCGGGGCGGCCCTTCGTCTGGGTCGACGACATGGTCACCGATCTCGACGTACGGCATGTCGCGGCCCATCACGACGCGGCCGCGCTGCTGCTGCCGGTCGACGCGCGCAAGGGGCTGCGGGAGGATGACTTCGCGGAGTTGGAGCGCTGGGCTCTTGGCCTGTGACGCATGGGTGATCTCCTTCTCGTCCGGCACGGCGAGAGCGACTGGTCGCGATCCGGGCGGCACACCGGATGGACAGAGGTGCCGCTCACCGAGCACGGATGGGAAGAGGCGCGGCGGCCGGTGCCGTGGGTGCGGTCGCATCGGATCGGGGCGCGTTCGTCAGCCCGTCGCAGCGGGCGTGGGAGACGGCGGAGCTGGGGGGTTGGGGTGCCCGCGTCGACGTCGATCCGCGGGTGGGTGCCCCTTCTGGGGGAGGGACTGCGGCGGGTACGAGGTGTGACCACCGTGGAGATCCAGCGGGAGCGGCCCGGGTGGTTTCTGTTCACGGACGGGGTCGCGCCCGGGCCGCCGGCCCACCCCGGGGAGAGCCCGGAACAGGTCGGGGAGCGTGCGGACCGGGTGCTCGCCAGGTGGAATGTCAGACCCCCGGCGTAGCCTGCGAAGCGGGTGAGTCCCCGCGCAGGAAGGAACACGCCGTGACCCGACCGCCGACCGCCGCGCAGCGGCGTGTCATCGACGCCGCCGATCCCGTGACCGGGCGACTGAGGGGTACGGAGGCGCAGCTCGCCGCGCTGGTGAAGCGAGGGCTCGCCTTCCGGCACCCGCGGCCGCCGCACGATCACTTTCTGACGCCGGCGGGGCATCGCATACGGCAGGTGGAGGCGGCAGCGCCCGAGGAACCGGAGGAGGCTCCTGCGGCCGGCGGTGTCTTCGCCGCGCGCATCGGCGGTGAGCAGGACGCGCCGAAGGCGGGCCCCGCCCGGCTGCGGGAGGTGCACAGCGCCTGGCAGGGGCTGCTGGAGCTGCGCCGGATGACCAACCGGGACGGGGCCGTTGACCGGCCGTGCGACTGGGAGCGCACGCATCTGGTGCGAGCCGCCGCGCTCGCCCTGGAGGCGGGCGGGCATCGTCCGGCCGGGCTGGAGCCGGACGCCTCGGGATACCGGGTGCGGGCGACGCCGCAGCCGGAGGCGGTCGCCGTGCACGAGCCGGACCTCGACGCGCTGCACGCCTGCGGGGCGACCTTGGAGAAGGCCGGCTGGCAGGTCGGCGAGCACACCGAGCCTCGTACAAGAGCGCGCTATCTGCTGGCTTCCCCGCGACGGATGTAGGAGGCACGTGTCAGGATCGGATGTCCAGGCAGCGTGGCACGCGAAAGGGAAGTCGTGACCGAGCCGTTTTCCGTTCCGGTGACCGTCCGTGGGTACGAGACGGATGTACAGGGACACCTCAACCAGGCCGTGTACCTCAACTACGCGGAACACGCCCGCTGGTCCCTGCTGCAGGCCGCCGGGATCAGCCAGGCCGGCCTGCTCGGCAGGGGCGTCGGCCCGGTGGCCCTGGAGACGACCATCCGCTACCTGCGGGAACTGCTCGCGGGCGACGAGGTCGAGGTGACGTGTTCCTTCGACTGGGGCGATGGCAAGACGTTCCGCATCGAGCAGACGATCCGCAAGGCGGACGGCACGGTGGCAGCGGAGGTCACGGCGGTCGGCGGGCTGCTGGACCTCAAGGAGCGCAGACTGGTCGCCCATCCGCAGGAGCACTTCAAGGAACTGGCCTCGGACCCCGCGATGTTCGGCCTGTAGCTCACACCGACTCCGGTGCGTGCTCCTCGCCGTAGGCCGCTCGCGACTCGGCGATGCAGACCCTGTTCCGCTCGGCCCAGTCGGTCAGGCGTTGCAGGGTTCTCGTGCAACTCCCGTGCCACCAGGGTCGGTTCGTACTCCACCTTCGGCGGCATCGTCGGATGGACGGTGCGGGTGACGAGGCCGTCGCGCTTCAGGTTGCGCAGGGTGAGGGTCAGCGTCCGGCGGTTCGTGGCGCATCGGCGCGCTGTACGTCCAACGCGTCCTCGGCTACGGCGAGTTGCTCACCGACACGGCGTTCCTGCCGGCGCCGATCGCGATCGGGGTGCGGATGCTGGGTCTGTCGGCCCGTACCGTCGGCCGGTTCTGCGCGTACCGGGTGCTGCCGGGCCGGGCTGGTGCTCATCGTCGCGGGCATGGCGCTGCTGAGCCGTGCACCCGTCGACGGCTCGAGGACGCGGGGCCGGCGTCCGGGCTGTTCAACGCCACGCAGGTGGTGGGTGGTTCGCTGGGCCCGGCGGTGCTGTCCGTCCTGGCGGCGAGCCACACCGACGGTCTGCTCGGCCGGGGCACGGAGCTGGTGACGGCCACGGCCGGGGGCCACCAGCCGGCGTTCGGGACTGAGCAGGGCCGGTAGTGGCCTGGGAGGGGCGGCGGATGCTCGGTTCGCCGCCCATTCCGACGTCTCTCAGGCCGCATCCCGCCAGATCGTCATGTTCGCGGTCACGAAGGCGGCTGGGAGATACGCAGTCGATTTCGTCTGGATCACGAGTAGCGCGATGTCCCCTGAGGAGTGCTTGATGCAGATCTCGCTGCCGTTCGCCGTCGCGGCCAGCGGGAGGCGCCGGCCTTCGGGGTCGGAGAGGGCGAGGCGACACGAGTCGAGGGTGGCCCCGGGCTTCGTGTACAGCAAGGCGAACTCGCTGGTGTCGCTCTCCAGCGCGCAAGTCTGCCCGCACACGAGGCGGATATCGCCCTTGCGATCCTTGCGCAGGTCTTCCGGGTCCTTGAAGCTCACCGAGCTCTTCCCGTCCAACCAGACGAGAGGGTACGGGGTGGCTTGCGGCGACTTGGACAGGGTCGGGGAGGGCCGCGACTCCCGTGCCCCGCCACCGGTTCCCGAACTCCCGGTACCGGTACCGGCCCCGGACGTCGGCGCGGATGCCGATGACGACACCGACGACCGCGGGGACTCCTCCGCACCGGGCGTCGTCGGCGCGCCCGCGACCCAGTCGCGGAACCTGCCCCCCGCGTCCGCGATCATCCACGCGAAGCCCGTCAGCACGAGCGCCCCCGCCGTCACGCCGGCGGTCGTGATCAGCGCGGTACGCCGTCTCCCCGTCCGCCGCGCGTCCGGCACCGTCGGCTGCGGTCGCGTGACGACCAACGGCACCGCCTGTACCCGGGTGGGTTCGGGGACCGGAGCCGGAACCGTCGCCTCCGGCCCCATAACGTCCCGCCAGACGGTCGGCCCCGCGCCCGCGTCGGCTTTGGCACCCAGCCGCTGCCGGCACCACTCGACGATCTCCGCCGGGGTGGCCCGCTCCCCGGGAGCGGCGGCCAGGCACCGGGCGATCAGCGGGCGGAGCGGCTCGGGCAGCCGGGTCAGGTCGGGTTCTTCGTGCACGATCCGGTACAGCACGGTCGGCGCGGGGCCGTTCCCGTACAGCGGCTCGCCCAGCGCCGCGAACGCCGCCGTCTGGCCCAGCGCGAAGATGTCCGTCGCCGCCGTGACCTCACCCGCGGTCGCCTGCTCCGGTGCCATGAACTGGGGCGTGCCGACAGCGGAGCCCGTGGCGGTGTACGAGGTGAGGTCGGCGGCGAGCGAGATGCCGAAGTCGATCACGCGCGGCCCGTCGGCGGCCAGCAGCACGTTCGACGGCTTCAGGTCCCGGTGCACGATGCCCGCACCATGGATGGCCTGCAGTGCCTCGGCCACCCCCGCCACCAGCCACAGCACGGCGGGCACCGGCAGCGGTCCGCGCCGGGCCACGGCCTCCGCCAGGGACGGCCCGGGCACGTACAGCGTGGCCAGCCAGGGCGGTACGCCGTCCGCGTCGGCGTCGATCAGTTCGGCGGTGTACGCGCCGCGCACTCGCCGGGCCGCCTCCACCTCGCGGCGGAACCGGCGCCGGAAATCCGGGTCGTCGGCCAGCTCCGGCCGTACCACCTTGGTCGCCACCGGTCGGCCGCCCTGCGTGTGCGACAGGTAGACCCGGCCCATGCCACCCGCGCCGAGCCGGGCGGCGAGGCGGTAGCCGGCCACGACGGGCGGATCGTCCGCCTGCAGTGGCTGGAACACCTCGGTGGCGTTGTTCATCGGCCCGCTTCCCCTCATCCCCTGAACCCCTGGTCAACCCTGAGTTGACCGAGGCAGAAGCCTAAGCGGAATTCGGATGCGGGAAGTCCCGGAAGCCTGGGATGCTCCCGCTCCATGGCGGCACGACGCATCAGACCCAGCCTCTACATCTCCGTCGACATCGAGGCCGACGGCCCGATCCCGGGGCCGTACTCGATGCTGAGCCTCGGCGCGGCGGTCGCGGGAGTGCAGGACGCGGACGGATTCACGGCGGCCGACCCGGAGCAGCACACCTTCTACCGCGAACTCCGCCCGATCAGCGAGGAGTTCGTCCCCGAGGCGCTGGCCGTGAGCGGACTCGACCGCGAGCGCCTCGGCAAGGAGGGCCTCGACCCCGCCCTGGCACTCGCACAGTTCACGCGCTGGGTGCGCGAGGTCCGCGGCGACGCGCAGCCGGTGATGTGCGGCTACCCGGCGTCGTACGACTGGACGTTCCTGTACTGGTACTTGATCCGCTTCACCGGAGCGAGCCCCTTCGGCCACTCCGGCTGCCTGGACATGAAGACGCTGTACGCCACCAAGGCCGGGCTGCCCCTGCGGGCCGTCGCCAAGGGCACCATGCCGCGCGAGCTGCTGTCGAGGCGCCGCCACACGCACCATGCGCTGGACGACGCCATCGAGCAGGCCGAGCTGTTCGCCAACCTCATGGCGTGGCGGGGGCCCGGGTCGCCGTCCCGGTGATCTCCTCCCCCGCCTCCATCGGGTGGGTCACGTCCTGGGCGTCCCGGCCGCCACTGCCGAGGTGGTTGAAGACCAGGTTCAGCAGGACCGCCGCCACACAGCCGGTCGAGATGCCGGAGTCGAGGACGATCCGCACCGTCTCCGGGAAGGCGTGATAGAACTCCGGCGCCGTGATGGGGACGATGCCGACGGCCAGCGAGACGGCGACGATCAGTACGTTGTTGTCCTTGTCGAGGCCGGCCCGGACCAGGGTCTGGATGCCGCTCGCGGCGACCGAGCCGAAGAGGACGACACCCGCGCCGCCGAGCACCGGGCGCGGTACGACCGCGATGAGCGACGCCGCCATCGGGCACAGGCCCATCAGGACGAGGAAGCCGCCGCCGACCGCGACGACGTACCGGCTGCGGATCTTCGTCATGGCCACCAGGCCGATGTTCTGCGCGAAGGCGCTGCACATGAAGCCGTTGAAGAGCGGGCTGATCGCCGAGCCGAGGGTGTCGGCGCGCAGGCCGGCCGCGATGGTCTTCTCGTCCGCCGGGCGCTCGACGATCTCGCCCAGCGCCAGCATGTCGGCCGTCGATTCGGTCATCGAGACCACCATGACCACGCACAGCGAGATGATCGCGGCGAGCTGGAACTGCGGGACGCCGAAGTGGAACGGGGTCGGGAAGCCGATGACGTCGGCGTCCGCGACGGGGCCGAAGTCCGTGGCACCGAACGGGATCGCGATCAGCGTGCCGACGACCAGGCCGAGGAGTACGGCGATCTGCTTGACGAAGCCCCTGGTGAAGCGGCGCAGGAGCAGGACGATCAGCAGGGTTCCGGCCGCGAGGCCCAGGTTCGTCGCCGAACCGTAGTCGTGCGCCGCGGGGTCGGGCCCTTGTGCCCAGCCGAAGGCGACCGGGAGGAGGGATATGCCGATCAGGGTGATGACCGTACCCGTGACCACCGGTGGGAAGAAGCGGACCGCCTTGCTGAAGAAGGGGGCCGCCAGGAAGCCGAGGACTCCGGCGACGATGACCGCGCCGAAGATGATCGGCAGGGCGTCGGACTTGTCCTCGGTGGAGGCGACGACCGCGGTCATGGGCGCGACGCCGGCGAAGGTGACGCCGTTGACGAACGGCAGCCGGGCGCCGATCTTCCAGATGCCGAGTGTCTGGAGGAAGGTGGCGAGGCCCGCGGTGAACAGGCAGGCGCCGGTGAGGAAGGTCAGGTCGGTGGCGGAGAGGCCTATGGCCGCGCCGACGATCAGGGGTGGGGCGACGACTCCCGCGTACATGGCGGCCACGTGTTGCAGACCGGTGGTCGCCATTTTCAGGGCGGGGAGTTTCTCGTCGACGGGGTGGGGCGAAACGGGCTGGGCGGACACTGCGGCTCTCCTCCGGTTGGGTAACACGTCGGCTCTGACGTGGGTGTCATGGAGGTGGTGCGAGTGGTCGTGCGGGACCGGGGACGGGCCCGTTCTGGGGGAAACGGAGACCGTTCCGGGGCGCACGCGTTCACGCGCGCCCCGGAGACGGCCGCCATGGACCCCGCTCGGGTCCACGGCCACCGGTCGGGAGCCGTCCCTCCCGACCGGAGATCTTCAACTGGTCAGGCCTGGATCAGGCCTGCGCCGCGATCCTCGCCAGGCGCTGGGCCTCTTCCCGCGTCGAACGGGCGATGGCGTCCTCGTCGGCCGTGAGCAGCCGCCCGTCCTCGACGATCTGCCGGCCGTTCACGAACGATGCCGTGACCGGGGCCGCCGCGCCGAAGACCAGCGCGGTCACCGGGTCGGCGATGGAGGCGTGGGCGAGGGTGTCCAGCTTCCACAGCACGAGGTCGGCCAGCTTGCCGGGCTCCAGTGAGCCGATCTCGCGCGCGCGGCCGAGGACCTGGGCGCCGCCGTACGTCCCGAGGCGCAGCGCCTGCCGGGCGTTCAGGGCGGCCTCGCGGTGGGCGCCGAGGCGGTTGATGAGCAGCGCGTTGCGCAGTTCGGTGTGCAGCTCGCCGGACTCGTTGGAGGCGGTGCCGTCGACGCCGAGGCCGACCGGGACGCCTGCGGCGAGCATGTCGGGGACGCGGGCGATGCCGGCCGCGAGGCGGGCGTTGGAGGACGGGCAGTGGGCGACACCCGTCTTCGTACGGGCGAAGGCGGCGATGTCGGAGTCGTTCATGTGGACGCAGTGCGCCATCCACACGTCCTCGCCGAGCCAGCCGGTGGACTCGAAGTAGTCGGTCGGGCCCATGCCGAACAGCTCGTGGCAGAACTTCTCCTCCTCCACGGTCTCCGAGCCGTGGGTGTGCATGCGCACGCCGAGGCGGCGGGCCAGCTCGCCGCCCTGCTTGAGGAGTTCGGTGGAGATGGAGAAGGGGGAGCAGGGGGCGACGGCGACCTGGGTCATCGCGTCGAAGGAGGCGTCGTGGTGCCGCTTGACGGTCTCCTCGGTGCCGGCCAGCGCGCCTTCGAGGGTCTCGACGGCGAAGTCCGGCGGCAGGCCGCCGTCCTTCTCGCTGCGGTCCATGGAGCCGCGGGCGAGGGTGAAGCGGACGCCCATGTCGCGGGCGGCGCCGATGATGGCGCCGGACAGGTCGCCGGAGCCCTGGGGGTAGACGTAGTGGTGGTCCATGGCGGTGGTGACGCCGCCGCGGGCCATCATCGCCAGCGAGCCCTGGGCGGCCGAGCGCACCATCTGCTCGTCGATGCGCGCCCAGGTCGGGTAGAGGGCGACGAGCCAGTTGAACAGGTTGTGGTCCGTGGCCAGGCCCCGGGTGATCCACTGGTAGAAGTGGTGGTGGGTGTTGACCAGGCCGGGGGTGACCAGGTGCCCGGTGGCGTCGATGCGGCGTACGACGTTCTCCAGGCCCTCGGGGGCCTTGCCCGCGCCGAGCGACTCGATGCGGTTGTCCGCGATGACGATGTGGCCCGTGGCGTGCTCGGTGTCATGCGCGTCCACCGTCGCGATCGAACAGTTCTCGATGACGATGCGCTGGGCTGCTGCCATGGTTCGCCCCTTTTTCACGGGTGTTGTGCTGAATGGAGAGGGCACGGCAGGACCCTGGGAGTTTTGAGTGCCGTGACCGGGAAGGCGGGTTCCCCGGCCACGGGTGCCGAAAGGGGATGGATCAGAGGATGGATCAGAGGTTGGTGAGGTCCATGGGGATCTTCGCCTCGCAGCCGTCCCGCAGGATGGTGGCCTCGATCAGGCCGTAGGGGCGGTCGGCGGCGAAGTACACCTCGTTGTCGTTCTTCAGCCCGAACGGCTCCAGGTCCACCAGGAAGTGGTGCTTGTTCGGGAGGGAGAAGCGGACCTCGTCTATCTCGCTGCGGTTGTTGATGATGCGCGAGCCCATTTGGTAGAGGGTCTGCTGCAGCGACAGCGAGTAGGTCTCGGCGAAGGCCTGGAGCATGTGCTTCTTGGTCTGCTCGTAGGACTTCTCCCAGTTGGGCATCCGCTGCTCGTCGTCGGTCCAGTTGAACCGCCAGCGACCGGAGACCTGGGTGGCCAGGATGCGGTCGTAGGCCTCCTTCAGCGTCGTGTACTTGTCCTTGACGTAGCCCCAGAACTCGGAGTTCGTCGAGTTCATCACGACGAGGTCCTTGAGGCCGGAGACGACCTCCCACTTCTCACCGTCGTAGGTGATCTGCGTGAGCCGTGTCTCCTGGCCCTGGCGGACGAAGGAGTGCTTGACCTCGTCGGAGCCGATGAACTGCGAGTTGGCGTCGGAGGCCTCGATCCGCTCCCAGGCGTACTCCTCGATGCGGATCCGGGCCTGGTGGATCGGCTCCTGCGAGGTGACGAAGTGACGGGCGAGGTGGATGCCGAACTGCTCGGCGGACTCGATGCCGTACTCCTTGGCGAACGCGTACACCGTGTTCTTGGTGGTGTCGGTCGGCAGGACGTTGGCGTTCGAGCCGGAGTAGTGGACCTCGTCCATGTCGCCGGAGAGCGCGACGGATACGTTCAGGTCCTTGATGTGGTGGGTGGCGCCGTCCCGCGTGATCTTTACGACTCGGTTCTCGGCCTTGCCGTACTGGTTCTGTCCCAGGATCGTGGGCATGTCTGCTAGCTCCCTCGGTAAACGGAGTAGCCGAACGGGTTGAGCAGCAGCGGCACGTGGTAGTGCTCCCCGGGCTGCACGGCGAAGGTGATCGCCACCTCGGGGAAGAACACGGCACCGCTGTCCCGATTCGCGGGGGCGTCCTGCTGCGCATCGGCTTGCTTCTTCTCGAAATACGGCTCCACCGCGAAGTCGAGCCGTACGTGTGTGGTCCCCTCCGGCAGCGCCGGGAGGTCCTTGCACCGCCCGTCCGCGTCGGTCGCGGAGCCGCCGAGTGCCTGCCAGTCCGCATCCCTGCCCGAGCGGGCGGAGAGCTGGACGGCGACGTCCTCGGCGGGGCGGCCGATGCTGGTGTCCAGGATGTGCGTGGACACGGAGGCGGTGGTGCTGGTGCTCATGGTCAGGCGTCCTCTTCGGTCTTCCTCGAAGATCGGTCTTCGTCGACGAGGCGGGCGAGCCGGATACGGTTGATCTTGCCCAGCTCGGCGCGGACGATCTCCCGCTCCTGCTCCGGCGAGTTCCCGATCCGTTCCTTGACCGCGTCGCGCATCTGCTCGCCGGTCCGGCCGGTGGCGCAGATCAGGAAGACATGGCCGAACTTGTCCTGGTAGGCCAGGTTGAGTTCGAGCATCTCCGCCTTGAGCTCCTCGGAGGCGCCGGCCATGCCGCGCTGTTCCCGGGCCGAGGTCGGATCGCCCGGCTTGGGGCGGCCGATCGGCGGGTGGCCGGCCATCGCCTCGGCCAGGTCCTCGGCGGTCAGCTCGGCCATGGCGGCGTCACTGGCGGCGTAGAGGTCGTCGGCGGTGGCGTAGGGACGGGCGGCGAGCAGCCGCTTCGCCCACGCCGTGGCGGCGCACGCCTCATGGAGGGCGGCGTGGGCCGCGTGCTCCTCCAGGGCGTTGAACCGGGCCAGGCCCGAGGGCGTGGAATTCGACGTCACGGGAGCCTCCGTGGCCGCGAAGGGCCTTCGTACTGAACGGGCGTGCCGATAGCTAACGCCCTACGACGACGAGACGTCAACACTTTGTTGAAAATTCGCGGTAACGAAACCGGACGGGACGCCTCAGGCGCCCTTCTCACGGTTGAGGTAGTTGTAGACCGTGAAGCGGCTCACCCCGAGCGCGCTCGCCACCGTCTCCACACCGTGCCGCACGGAGAAGGCGCCGCGCGCCTCGAGTATCCGTACGACCTCCTGCTTGGCCTTGCGGTCCAGGTCCGCCAGCGGCTTACCCTTCCTGCGCTCCATGGCCGCCAGGATGTGATCCAGGGAGTCGGCCAGCTGAGGCAGGCGTACGGCGACGACGTCGACCCCTTCCCAGGAGAGCACGACGTCCTCGGGGCCGGCCTCGTCCGGCGGGAGAATCTCGCCGCCCATGGCGTCGACCAGCGGCTTCACGGCCGCGATGAAGGGCTCGTCCCCGGTACCGGTCACTCCTCGCCCTCCCCGACCACGTTGAGCTGAAGCGAGATCCGGGTGGCACCGGCCTCCAGCGACTTGCGCAGCAGGGCGTCCAAGGCGGTGAGCACGGCGTCGGCGCCCCCCTCGGCCGTGTTGCCGAACGGACCGACGTCCACCGCGTCGAGCTCGGCCGCCTCGATGACCTCGCGGGCCACCAGCGCGTGCGCGGGCGCCTCGTCGAGGTCGAAGGGCTCGGTCGTGAACTCCACTCTCAATCGCACGCGCTCAACCTAACGCCAGGTGACGCTTTCCGCCGACCCCTCTTGACAAGCTTCGCCACACGGCGGCAATCTTCCAGTAGGCAGAAACTAACTTCCGCAATATGGAATCTCGACAACGGAAGGGAGCGTCGGCGACATGCCAGGTTTTGAATGGGACACAGCCGCAGAGCAGCGCTTCAACGTCAACCTGTCGATCCTCTTCACGGAACTCCCGCTCCTGGAGCGCCCCGCGGCCGCCGCCGCGGCCGGCTTCACCGCGGTCGAGCTGTGGTGGCCCTGGGTCGACTCCCCCACCCCCGAGCAGTCCGAGCTCGGCGCCCTGAAGAAGGCGATCGAGGACGCGGGCGTCCAGCTCACCGGGCTGAACTTCTACGCCGGTCAGCTGCCCGGCCCCGACCGGGGCGCCCTGTCGGTCCCGGGCGAGGAGTCGGAGAGGTTCCGCGCCAACATCGACGTGGCCGCCGACTTCGCCCAGTCGCTGGGCTGCCGCGCGCTCAACGCCCTGTACGGCAACCGCGTCGAAGGCGTGGACCCGGCCGAGCAGGACGCGCTCGCGCTGGAGAACCTGGTCCTCGCGGCCCGGGCGGCCGACCGGATCGGCGCGATCCTTCTCATCGAGGCGCTGAACAAGCCGGAGTCGCCGCTGTACCCGCTGGTGTCCGCACCGGCCGCCGTCGGCATCGTCGACAAGGTCAACGAGGCGACAGGACTGGGCAACGCGAAGTTCCTCATGGACCTTTACCACCTGTCCATGAACGGCGAGGACCTGCCCTCGGTGATCGAGCAGTACGCCGCGAAGACCGGCCACGTGCAGATCGCCGACAACCCGGGCCGCGGCGCGCCCGGCACGGGGACGCTGCCGCTGGAGGAGCTGCTCGACCAGCTGAGGAAGGCGGGCTACGAGGGCTGGGTCGGCCTGGAGTACAAGCCGGGCGACCGCCCGAGCGCGGAGGCCTTCGACTGGCTGCCGGTGGAGCAGCGCGCCGCCCGCTGACGGCACCGTCCCCTGGGGGCTGCCTCCCCCAGACCCCCGCTTCGGCCCTGAACGGGCCTCGTCCTCAAACGCCGGACGGGCTGATCGATGCAGGCCGGCGCCAATTCGTAGACGTACCACAGCAGTTCAGAGAGGTACCCCCATCATGAGCAACCTCCCCAAGATCGCCTGGATAGGCCTCGGCATCATGGGCTCCCCCATGTCCGAGAACCTGATCAAGGCGGGTTACCAGGTCACCGGCTTCACGCTGGAGCAGGACAAGCTGGACCGCCTGGCCGCGGCCGGCGGCACCGCCGCGTCCTCCATCGCCGAGGCCGTGCGCGACGCCGACGTGGTCATCACGATGGTGCCTGCCTCCCCGCAGGTCGAGGCCATCTCCTACGGCCCCGACGGCATCCTGGAGAACGCGAAGTCCGGCGCGCTGCTGATCGACATGTCCTCGATCACCCCGCAGACCTCGGTCGACCTGGCGAAGGCCGCCAAGGGCAAGGGAATCAGGGTCCTGGACGCCCCCGTGTCCGGCGGTGAGGCCGGTGCCATCGAGGCCGTACTGTCGATCATGGTCGGCGGTGAGCAGGCCGACTTCGACACCGCCAAGCCGATTCTCGAGGCCCTCGGGAAGACCATCGTGCTGTGCGGCCCGCACGGCTCGGGTCAGACCGTGAAGGCGGCCAACCAGCTGATCGTCGCCGTGAACATCCAGGCGTGCGCCGAGGCCGTGGTCTTCCTGGAGAGGTCCGGCGTGGACCTGACGGCGGCGCTGGACGTCCTGGGCGGCGGCCTGGCCGGCTCGACCGTGCTGACGCGGAAGAAGGACAACTTCCTGAACCGGGACTTCAAGCCCGGCTTCCGTATCGACCTGCACCACAAGGACATGGGCATCGTCACGGACGCCGCACGCAACGTCGGCGCCGCCCTGCCCGTCGGTGCCGTGGTCGCCCAGCTGGTCGCCTCCCTGCGCGCGCAGGGCGACGGCGGCCTGGACCACTCGGCCCTGCTGCGGGCCGTGGAGCGCCTCTCCGGCGCCCAGGCCTGACCCACCCCGAGACTTCCGGGCGGCGTCTTCGCTGACATCTGTCCTGTCGCGCCCAGGCGGGGAGGCCGCCCGGAATCCACCGCCGCAAACAACTTCAACAAACTGTTGACGTTCAGATTCCCTCACTTCTAGGCTCCACCAAGCGGAAAGAGTTTTCCGCTGCCACCAGCACGGAAGTGCCACCGCACGGAAGGTCCACGATGTCGAAGCGCGTGCTCACGACCGAGGCCGGCGCCCCGGTCGCCGACAACCAGAACTCCGCCTCCGCCGGCGTCGGCGGCCCGCTCCTGCTCCAGGACCAGCACCTCCTGGAGAAGCTGGCGCGCTTCAACCGCGAGCGCATTCCGGAGCGCGTGGTGCACGCCCGGGGCTCCGGCGCGTACGGCCACTTCGAGGTGACCGACGACGTCACCGGCTTCACCCACGCCGACTTCCTGAGCGCGGTGGGCAAGCGGACCGAGGTGTTCCTGCGCTTCTCGACCGTGGCCGACAGCCTCGGCGGTGCGGACGCGGTCCGCGACCCGCGCGGCTTCGCGGTCAAGTTCTATACGGCGGAGGGCAATTACGACCTCGTCGGGAACAACACCCCGGTGTTCTTCATCAAGGACCCGATCAAGTTCCCGGACTTCATCCACTCGCAGAAGCGCGACCCGTTCACCGGCTGCCAGGAGCCGGACAACGTCTGGGACTTCTGGGCGCACGCCCCCGAGGCCACGCACCAGGTGACCTGGCTGATGGGCGACCGCGGCATCCCGGCGTCGTACCGCCACATGAACGGCTACGGCTCGCACACCTACCAGTGGACGAACGCCGAGGGCGAGGCCTTCTTCGTCAAGTACCACTTCAAGACGAACCAGGGCATCCGCTGCCTGAGCGCCGAACAGGGCGCCGAGCTCGCGGGCAAGGACCCCAACTCGCACCAGACGGACCTGCTCCAGGCCATCGAGCGGGGCGTGCACCCGTCGTGGACCCTCTACGTCCAGCTCATGCCGACGGCCGAGGCGGCCGACTACCGCTTCAACCCGTTCGACCTCACCAAGGTCTGGCCACACAAGGACTACCCGCTGCGGCGCGTGGGCCGGCTGGTCCTGGACCGCAACCCGGACAACGTCTTCGCCGAGGTCGAGCAGGCCGCGTTCTCCCCGAACAACTTCGTGCCGGGCATCGGCCCCTCCCCCGACAAGATGCTCCAGGGCCGCCTGTTCGCCTACGCGGACGCCCACCGCTACCGCCTGGGCGTCAACCACACCCAGCTCGCGGTGAACGCCCCGAAGGCGACGACCGCGCAGAACTACGGCCGCGACGGCCTCATGGCCGGCAACTCCCAGGGCCGGTACGCCAAGAACTACGAGCCGAACTCCTACGACGGCCCGGTCGAGACCGGCCGCCCGTTGTCGGCCCCGCTCGCGGTGACCGGCCACACGGGCACCCACGAGGCCCCGCTCCACACCAAGGACGACGACTTCTTCCAGGCGGGCGAGCTGTACCGCCTGATGTCCGCCGAGGAGAAGTCCCGCCTGGTCGCCAACATCGCCGGTGGCCTCTCCCAGGTCTCCCGCGACGACGTGATCGAGAAGAACCTGGCCCACTTCCACGCCGCCGACCCGGAGTACGGCAAGCGCGTGGAGGAGGCGGTCCGCGCCCTGCGCGAGGACTGAACCCCGAGACTGCGTCCGCCTCCTGACGGAAGGTCATGAGCCGGACGCACCGCCCACGCCATGCCGCCGATCGACCCGGATGAGGGGTGGTCGACCGGAGAGGGGGCGCGGGCAACATGAGGACCGCGGCGGCGTGCGAGCCAGTGCGGTGGTGAAGGTCCGGGCCTCCTTCTCGACCTGAGGGAAGGAGCCCCCGGTTCCGTCGCTGCCGCCGCGGTCCCGAGCCCTGCAGACTCCGTCCGGCGGCGCGAACGTCCTGTCGCGCCCAGCCTCGCACCGCCGGACGGCCACAACCGCATACCTCACCGGCTGAAGAGCGCCGGGTACGGACGGTCCCGTACCCGGCGCTCTTCGGCGTCCTTCTCCGGGTCCGGGTGACCGGACAGGGTCCGATAGGTTGGCCGTATGCCTTCCGTACTGGTTGTCGGTTACGACCCACAGGCGATCCCCGGGGTCGACGCGCAAGCCCTTCGCGGGGCGCTGGACAGGGAGTTGGCCCGGTTCGGCGAGCACGGCATCGACGCGGCCATGGCGCTGGTGGTGTTCGACGAGTCGGCCGAGCCCACCCTCGTCGCGTCACTGGCCGAGCGTCCGTGGGACGTGGTGGTCGTCGGCGGTGGCATCCGCAAGACGGAGCAGTTGCTCCCGCTCTTCGAGCAGATCGTGAACCTGATCCGACGCCATGCGCCCCAGGCCGCCATCGCGTTCAACACCAGCGGCGGGGACAGTGTCGAGGCGGCACAGCGCCGGCTCTGAGGCTCCGACCCCTACCCGGTCGGCCTTGGGCCTGAGCCCTACCGGAATACGTCACCGATCGTACGCCGACTACGCAACCCTCAAATCAACCTCTGAACACGTGCCGGGGGGCTTCAACCGACCCCTGCCGAGGGCACATTCTTTTCACGCGGGGCCCCGCCGGCACGGGGGCGGCAGGCTCCGCGACGGGGGAGCACGAAAGGGGCGGCCCAACCCTTCGGTTGGACCGCCCCTCAGTGCGGTGAGACGCGTCAGACCTTCAGCGTCCTGATCGACGTGGGCGCGTGCTCCGGCTCCGTCGCGAGTTCCTCGAACTCCACCACGTTGCTGATGTCGTTGGTCGTCGACATGGAGATGTTCGTGACCCGCTCCAGGATCGCCTCGACCACCACCGGGACCTGGTACTCCTGCGCGAGCTTCTTGGCCTGCTCGAAGGCGGCGCCCAGTTCGCTCGGGTCGGTCACACGGATCGCCTTGCAGCCGAGGCCCTCGGCGACCTTGACGTGGTCGACGCCGTAGACGCCCAGCTCGGGCGAGTTGATGTTCTCGAACTCCAGGTTGACCTGGAAGTCGATGTCGAACGCCCGCTGCGCCTGGCGGATCAGGCCCAGGTAGGAGTTGTTGACGAGGACGTGGACGTACGGGATCTTGTGCTGCGCCCCGACGGCCAGCTCCTCGATCATGAACTGGAAGTCGTAGTCGCCGGACAGGGCGACGACCTGTGCCTCCGGGTCGGCCTTCGCCACGCCCAGCGCGGCCGGGATGGTCCAGCCGAGCGGGCCCGCCTGGCCGCAGTTGATCCAGTGCCGGGGCTTGAAGACGTGCAGCATCTGGGCGCCGGCGATCTGCGAGAGGCCGATGGTGGAGACGTACCGGGTCTCCGGGCCGAAGGCCTTGTTCATCTCCTCGTAGACACGCTGCGGCTTGATCGGGATGTCGTCGAAGTGCGTACGGCGCTGGAGGGTCGCCTTGCGCTCCTGCGCGGAGGCCGCCCACGCCGAGCGGTCGGGCAGCTTGCCCGCCGCCTTCAACTCCCTCGCCACCTGGACGAACAGCTCCAGGGCGGCCTTGGCGTCGGACGCGATGCCGTAGTCGGGTGCGAAGATCTTGCCGATCTGGGTGGGCTCGACGTCGACGTGGACGAATTTCCGCCCGGCCGTGTAGACGTCCAGCTTGCCGGTGTGGCGGTTGGCCCAGCGGTTGCCGATGCCGAGGACGAAGTCGGACTCCAGGAAGGTCGCGTTGCCGTAGCGGTGTGAGGTCTGCAGGCCGACCATGCCGGCGTTCAGCTCGTGGTCGTCGGGCAGCAGGCCCCAGCCCATCAGGGTCGGGACGACCGGGGTGCCGGTCAGCTCGGCGAACTCGACGAGGAGTTCGGCGGCGTCGGCGTTGATGACACCGCCGCCGGCGACGATCAGCGGCCGCTCGGAGGCGTTCAGCATCCCGATCGCCTTCTCGATCTGGGCGCGGCTCGCGGCCGGCTTGTAGACCGGGAGGGGCTCGTACGTCTCCGGGTCGAACTCGATCTCCGTGAGCTGGACGTCGATCGGCAGGTCGATCAGGACCGGGCCGGGGCGGCCGGAGCGCATCAGGTGGAACGCCTGCTGGAAGACGCCGGGGACCTGCGCGGCCTCCAGGACGGTCACCGCCATCTTCGTGACCGGCTTGGCGATCGAGGCGATGTCGACGGCCTGGAAGTCCTCTTTGTGGATCACCGCGGTCGGCGCCTGGCCGGTGATGCACAGGATCGGGATGGAGTCACCGATCGCCGAGTACAGGCCGGTGATCATGTCGGTGCCGGCGGGGCCGGACGTGCCGATGCAGACGCCGATGTTGCCCGGGTGCGTGCGGGTGTAGCCCTCGGCCATGTGCGAGGCGCCCTCCACATGGCGGGCGAGGGTGTGCTGGATGCCCCCGGAGGCCTTGAGCGCCGCGTAGAAGGGGTTGATCGCCGCGCCCGGCACGCCGAACGCGTTGCTGACGCCCTCGCGCTTGAGGATCTCGACTGCCGCTCGGGCAGCGGTCATACGAGCCATTGAGTACTCCTGCTTCGGCTGTCGGATTCGCACTCCCGTCGCGCCCCGCGGTGAGCAATTCCGTGACGATGACATTCCCGCGAGCCACTATTCCGTATCGCGGAAAATGTTTTCTACTATCTGGAAGCAATGTAGGTGGGCCGGTGAAGACCGTCAAGGGGCGGACAACCGGGCCCTGCCTGGAGGACGATGGGACCGCTGTCCCGATGCGAAGCCGTCCTGGAGTGGGCCATGTCCGAGAGCGTGTCGGTGCGCTGCCCGGCCTGCCGGCGCGAGCATCTCTACGAGGCCACCGCCTATCCGTGTGCGTGCGGGGCGCCCGTCGCGCCGGCGCTCGACCCGCACGCAGCCGCCACGGCCGTCACCCATCGCGTCTGGGACGACGAATGGATCGGCGTGCGCTGTACGGCATGCGGCCGGGAGAACGAGTGGCCGCGCCCGGAGCTGGGCTGCCCCTGCGGGACGGTGCTGCGTGTTCCGGTGGCGCGGGCGGAGCCGGGCCATGGGCAACAAGCGGACATGGGCTCGTCGGCGCAACAGGCGGACCCGGCGGGCTCGGCAGGCTCGGCGCAGCGGAAGGCGCCCGCTGCGCGCCGCGTCTTCCAGCCCATCACGATCCGCACCGCGCGCGACGCGGTCACGGCGGCCGCCGTCTATCTGCGCTGGCTCGGCTACCGGGACCTCCGCCGCGCCGACCAGCGGCCCCCGGCCGGCATCGGTATCGCCGCCCACGGCCTGCTCGCCCAGGTCGACCCGACCGTACGTCCGGCCTCGCTGCGGGACGTGGAGTGCCTGTGGCTGACGGCCATGACGGAGTCGGTGGCCTGCGTCTACTTCTCCCTCGCCGGATACGCCCCCGAGGCCCGCGCCCGCGCCGAGACCCTCGGCGTCCCCCTGTTCGTCCTCGACCTCACGGGCACGCCCCAGCCGGTCAACGGGCTCGCCGACGAACTGGACGCGACGGGCGCCCGGTGACCTGTCCTCGCCCCCGCCGCCCCTACCCGTCCCGTCCCTGAGGGCTGCCGCCCCCAGAACCCCCGCTTCGGCCCTGAACGGGCCTCGTCCACCTGCCGAGGTCGGGTCGCGCCCCGAAGGGGCGCGGGGAACTGCGCGACCAGCCACAACGACCCCGCAGAAGATCGACAGCCCATCGCGGCACATCCCTCGGAGTGGGCCGCACCCTCCTCGCGTACGCCACCGACCGCGCACCCGAGGAGGGCCTGACCGCTCTCACCCTGACCGCCTTCACCGAGGTCCCGTGGAACGCGCCGTACTACGCACGCCTCGGCTTCCGCGTCCTGGAGGAGGCCGAGCTCACCCCTGGGCTGTGGAAGATCCGCGCCCACGAGGCGGAACTCGGCCTCGACCGATGGCCACGGGTCTGCATGCGCCGCGGCCTGGACAGCCGGTAGAACGACAGCATGGACACCGCTGCACTCGAACAGCTGCTGGACGACGTCTTCGACCAAGCCGTCGTGCACCACGGCTACACCGCCTACATGCGCGACTACGAGGTCGTGATCTACGCGACCGCGGATCCCCGCACTGGTGTCGAGCCCGCCTGTCTGCGGTACCTCTTCCGGTACTGCGTCGAGGCCCGGTGCGAGACGTCGGTGCCGGCGGAGGTCTGGCGGACGTCCCTCGACGACCGCCTGATCGACGACGTGTCCGCCGGCGGCCTCGACGGATACGTCTGGGGCGTGAAGTGGCACTGTCTGTACCCCGGCGCGAAGCTCCTGCCCGCCTCGGAGAGGACCCGCCGGTGGTCGCGGTCCCTCGGGCTCGACTTCCACGAAGTGCTCATCGAGACCAACGCCCACCGGCTCACGCTGCTCTTCTCCGACCTTCAGGTGAGCGAGCTGCCCATCGGCTACACCCCTTTCGTCGCGGACTGAGCGATCAGTCCCCGCTGTCCGCGTACTTCTCCCGCAGCTCCACCTTCCGCACCTTCCCGGACACCGTCATCGGGAAGGAGTCGAGGATCCGCAACCGGCTCGGGATCTTGTAGTGCGCCAGCCGCCCGTCGCAGAAGGCCCGCAGCTCCTCCGGCGTCGGCGGATCGGCCGAGTCGCGCGGGATGACGCAGGCCAGCACCTCCTCGCCGTACCGCTCGTGCGGCACCCCGACGACCTGGACGTCCGCGATCTTCGGATGGGCGTACAGGAACTCCTCGATCTCGCGCGGGTAGATGTTCTCGCCGCCCCGGATGATCATGTCCTTGATGCGGCCGACGATCTCGACGTAGCCGTCCTCCCGCATCGTCGCGAGGTCACCGGTGTGCATCCAGCGGCCGGGGTCGACGGCCTCGGTGCTCTTCTCGGGTTCGTTCCAGTAGCCGAGCATCACGCTGTAGCCGCGGGTGCACAGCTCCCCCGCCGTGCCCCGCGGCTGGGTCACGCCGGTCGCCGGGTCGACGATCTTCACCTCGATGTGCGGCAGCACCCGGCCGACCGTGCCGGTGCGGTGTTCCAGGTCGTCGTCGCGCCGGGTCTGGGTCGAGACGGGCGAGGTCTCCGTCATGCCGTAGCAGATCGACACCTCGGCCATGTGCATCTCGGTGACCACCCGCTTCATCACCTCCACCGGGCAGGGCGAGCCCGCCATGATCCCGGTGCGCAGGGAGGAGAGGTCGTACGAGGCGAAGTCGGGGTGGTTCAGCTCCGCGATGAACATGGTCGGTACGCCGTACAGGGAGGTGCAGCGCTCCTGCTGGACGGCCTCCAGCGTGGCCTTCGGGTCGAAGGACGGGGCCGGGATCACCATGCAGGCGCCGTGGGAGGTGGCGGCCAGATTGCCCATGACCATGCCGAAGCAGTGGTAGAAGGGCACGGGGATGCACACCCGGTCCTGCTCGCTGTAGGCGATCAACTCCCCCACGAAATAACCGTTGTTGAGGATGTTGTGATGGGAGAGGGTGGCCCCCTTCGGGAAGCCCGTCGTACCCGACGTGTACTGGATGTTGATCGGGTCGTCGCAGGACAGCTCCTCGAACGCCACCGGCGTTCCCCGCGCGATCAGCGCCTCCCAGCTCGGGTCACCGATGAACACGGTCTCCCGCAACTGCGGGCACCTGCCCCGCACTTGCTCGACCATCGCCCGGTAGTCGCTCGTCTTGTGGCTGAGGGAGGCGAAGAGCAGGGAGATGCCGGCCTGCTTGAGGACGTACTCGACCTCGTGGGTGCGGTAGGCCGGGTTGATGTTCACCATGATCGCGCCGATGCGGGCCGTGGCGTACTGGACGAGGACCCACTCGGGGCAGTTGATCGCCCAGATGCCCACCCGGTCGCCCTTGGCGACCCCGCTCGCGAGCAGCGCGTACGCCAACTCGTCGACGTCGGCGGCGAATTGAGCGTAGGTCCAGCGCCGCCCGGACGGGACGTCGACCAGCGCCTCCCGGTCCGGCCAGGCGGCCACCGCCCGGTCCAGGTTGGCCCCGATCGTGTCCCCGAGCAGGACCGTCTCGCTCGTCCCGTGCGTGTACGACAGCTGTGCGGTCACCGGAAGTCCTCCTCGCGGTACTCGGCGTCCGAGCCCGCGGCCGTGGCCTCGCGCAGCTCGATCCGGCGGATCTTGCCGGAGACGGTCTTGGGCAGCGGTGCGAACTCCAGGCGGCGCAGGCGCTTGTACGGCGCCAGGACCTCCCGTGAGTGCTCGAAGAGCACCTTGGCCGTGTCGGGCCCCGGCTCCCAGCCGTCGGCCAGGACGACGTACGCCTTGGGCACCGCGAGCCGCACCTCGTCCGGCGCGGGCACGACGGCCGCCTCGGCCACCGCCTCGTGCTCCAGCAGGGCGCTCTCCAGCTCGAACGGGGAGATCTTGTAGTCGGACGCCTTGAAGACGTCGTCCGCGCGCCCGACGTAGGTGATGTATCCGTCGGCGTCCCGTGAACCGATGTCCCCGGTCCGGTAGTAGCCGCCGGCCATCGCCTCCGCCGTGCGGTCGGCGTCGCCGTGGTAGCCGGTCATCACGCCGACGGGGCGGGCGGAGAGGTCGAGGGCGATCTCGCCCTCGTCGGCGCCGGGCGCGCCGGAGACGGGGTCGAGGAGTTCGACGCGGAAGCCGGGGCTGGGGCGGCCCATGGAGCCGGTCTTCAGGGGCTGGCCGGGGCTGTTGGAGACCTGGACGGCGGTCTCGGTCTGGCCGAAGCCGTCGCGGATGGTCACGCCCCAGACCTCGCGCACCCGCTCGATGACCTCGGGGTTGAGCGGCTCTCCGGCGGCGACGGCCTCGCGGGGCGGGGTGCGCAGGGCGCTCAGGTCGGCCTGGATGAGCATGCGCCAGACGGTCGGCGGGGCGCAGAAGGTGGTGACCCCGGCGCGGTCCATCTCCGCCATCAGGCGGGCCGCGTCGAAGCGCGTGTAGTTGTGGATGAAGACGGTCGCCTCCGCGCTCCACGGGGCGAAGAGGTTGGACCAGGCGTGCTTGGCCCAGCCGGGCGAGGAGATGTTCAGGTGCACGTCGCCGGGCTTGAGGCCGATCCAGTACATGGTGGCCAGGTGCCCGATCGGGTACGAGGTGTGGGTGTGCTCGACCAGCTTGGGGCGGGCGGTGGTGCCGGAGGTGAAGTAGAGCATCAGCGGGTCGTCGGAGGCGGTCGACCCGTCGGGGACGAACTCGGCGGAGGCGGCGTACGCGTCCTCGTACGTCTGCCACCCCTCGCGCGCCCCGCCGACGGTGATGCGCGTGTAGCGGCCGGGCACCTCGTCGAACTTGCCGGTGTCCTCGGCCCGCACCAGCACATGGCGCACGCGTCCGCGCTCCACCCGGTCGCGCAGGTCGGCGGAGCCGAGCAGCGGGGTGGCCGGGACGACGACGGCACGCAGCTTCATCGCGGCGAGCGCGGTCTCCCACAGCTCGGCCTGGTTGCCGAGCATGACGAGGACGCGGTCCTCGGCACGGACGCCGCGCGCCCGCAGCCAGCCCGCGACGCGAGCGGACCGTTCGGCCATCTCGGCGAAGGACCGCCGGAGCTCGCTGCCGTCCTCCTCGACGATGTGCAGCGCGGTGCGGTCGTTTCCGTCCGCGATCACGTCGAACCAGTCGAGCGCCCAGTTGAACCGCTCGGGCCGGGGCCAGGCGAAGCCCTCGTAGGCGGTGGCGTAGTCCTCGCGGTGGTCGAGCAGGAAGTCCCGCGCAGTGCGGAACAGCTCCGTCCCCGTCGTCATCTGTCCTCCTGGTTACCGGACCTTGCCGGGCGGCTCTCTGTCATCGTGTAATCCGTGATGTGGGTCTCACTACCCCCGAACGGGGGTGTGCGCTCAGGGAAGCCGCACTGAAAGGGCGAGTACGTGGCAGTGGACGCGGCCGCATCTGTGGAGATAAGGGGCGCGCTGGCGCGCCTGCGCCGCTCGACCGGGCTCCCGGTCGCCTTCGGCGGCCTGGTGGAGTCCGGGCGCCCGCGCATGCGCATCAGCGAACTGAACGGCACGGCCACCGAGGCCCTGAGCAGAATCGCGGTGACCGCCGGCAACGGCCTGGGCGGCAAGGCGGTGGCCCTCGCCCGCCCCTGCGCGGTCACGGACTACTCCGCCTCACGGCAGATCAGCCACGAGTACGACGCCGCCGTCGCCGCGGAAGGACTGCATTCGGTACTGGCGGTCCCGGTGGTCGTACGGCGCCGGGTGCGCGGTGTCCTGTACGGCGCCCTGCGCACGGCCCAGCCCTTGGGCGACCGCACGCTGACGGCGGCCGTGGAGGCGGCGCGGGACGTGGAGCAGTCGCTGGTGGTGCGGGACGAGGTGCGGGGGTTGCTGGAGGCGGCCCGGCCGGAGCCGGCGCGGCCGGAGGCGGCGCCGTCCGGGCGGGGCTCCGCGTGGGAGCAGGTCCGCGAGGCCCACGCGGCGCTGCGGGCCCTGGCCCCGCGCATCGGCGACCCCGCCCTGCGCGCGGAACTCCTCAAGGCCTGCGGCCTGCTGACGGAGGGGCCCACGCTGACCGGCGTCCAGCTGTCCCCCCGCGAACTGGATGTACTGGCGTGCGTGGCCGCCGGCTCGACGAACGCGGTCGCCGCCGAGCGGCTGGGGCTGCGGGCGGAGACGGTCAAGGGCTACCTGCGGTCGGCGATGCGGAAGCTGGGCACGCACACCCGCGGTGAGGCGGTGGTGGCGGCACGGCGGGCGGGGTTGCTGCCGTAGGCCCCGGGGGGCCGTAGGACTGCGGGACCGAGGGGCCGTAGGACTGCGGGACCGGGGGGCCGTAGGACTGCGGGACCGCAGGTCGCACCCTCGGCGGCGCCGGTCTGGACACCTCTCATTCATTCCGCCGAGCTTTGAATTTCCCCATGCTCCTCGGCTGTTATTTGCCTCACCATGTCTTCGGTCCGGATTTCAAAGATCCGTTGCCTAATATTGGCCCGAACACGACACACGGAGGGGAGCGGTGACCGTGCGACGGGACTTCAAGGAGCCTGCGAGATGCCGCCCCGACCAGGTCATCGGCAGGGAGGAGCTGTTCAGCACGGCGCGTGAGCAGCTCGGGCGGGGCGGCAGCGTGCTGCTTCACGGGCCTGCCGGAATTGGGAAGTCGACGGTCCTGCGGGCATTGGCCGGGGAATACGGCGGGGCGGCACGCACCGTGTTGCGCTGCTCGCCCACGGAGTCCGAATCCCATCTCCCCTTCCTCGCCCTGGCCGACCTCCTCGGCCTGGTCCTGGACGAGGTGTCCGAGCGGCTCCCCACCGCCCAGCGCATCGCCCTGGAGTCGGCGCTCACCGGCCGCGGCGAATCCACCCTCCAGCGCGACGGCCTCGCCCTGCGGCTGGCCGTACTGTCCACCCTGCGCGCCCTCGCCGACACCGGCCCCGTCCTCGTCGTCGCCGACGACCTCCAGTGGCTCGACCCGGCCAGCGCCGAACTCCTCGGCTTCGCCGCCCGCCGCCTCGGCGACACCCCGGTGCGGATGCTGTGCGCGGTACGGACCGACGGCCAGGAGTACGACCGCCATCTACGCGCGTCCCCGCCGGACACCCTCGCGGTACGGCTGGGGCCCCTCTCCAGCGCCCAGATGTCCGCCCTGCTCGACCACCGCGGCTACACCGGCCTGCCCCGCTCCACGGTCCGGGACATCCACCGCACCAGCGGCGGCAACGCCCTGTTCGCCCTCGAACTGGGCCGCGCCCTCGCCGAGAACCCCACCCCGCCCCGCCCCGGCGAGCCCCTGCCGGTGCCCACCTCGCTGCGCGCCCTGGTGCTGAACCGCCTGGAGATGCTGTCGGAGGAGGCCCGCCGCACCCTCCTCGTCGCGAGCGCGGGCGCCCGCCCCACGCTGGCCCTGCTGCACGCGGCCGGCCGGGACAACGCCGAGGCCGAGACCGCCCAGGCCGCCGAACTCGGGCTGCTGGCGACCGAGCCCGAGGGTCCCGCCGTACGGTTCGCGCACCCGATGATCTCCGCCGCGCTCTACGCGGAGGCGCCCGCGCAGGAGCGCCGCGCCGCGCACGCCGCGCTGTCCACGGCGGCGTCCGACCCGATCGAGCGCGCCCGGCATCTGGCGCTCGCGACCACCGGCACCGACCCGGAGGTCGCGGCCCGCCTCGCCGAGGCCGCCGCCCTGGCCCGGGACCGGGGAGCGCCGTCGGTGGCCGCGCAGCTCTCCCTGCTCGCCGCCCGGCACACCCCGGCGGACGGTCCGCGGAGCCCGGAGGTACTGCGGCTGGAGGCCGCCGAGGACGCGATCACCGCCGGCGAGCTGGATCTCGCCCGGGACATCGCCCGGGAGGTGCTCACCCGGGCGACCGTGCCCGCGGACCGGGTGCGGGCCTGGATCGCGGTGATCGAGACGGCCGGCCATGCCATGGCGGAGGTCGACGCGATCTTCCCGCAGGCCCTGGCCGACGCGGGTGAGGACCCGAAGCTGCTCGCCCTGGTCCACTACCAGCTGACGTGGCGCGCCCTGCTCGTGGAGGGCGACTTCGACGAGGCCCGGGGGGAGGCCGCGTACGTGGCAGAGCTGGCCGCGCGGGCCGGCGACCGGTACACCGAGCTGATGGCGCTCGCCTTCCAGGCCCAGATCGAGACCCTCATGGGCCATGCGGACGCCCCCGCGACCATTCGACGGGCGCTGGAGGAACCCCAGGACCCGAGGGTGGCCTGCCATCACAACGGGGCCGGTTACTCCCGCTTCCGCTGGCTGATCATGAGCGACCAGCTGCCCGAGGCCCGCGCGACGGTCACCGCGCTGCTGCGCGAGGTGCGCCGGCAGGGCTGGGTGGAGAGCGAGGTGCACTTCCTGCGCGGAGTCGCGGAGACCGAACTGCACTCCGGGCACTGCGGGCGCGCCCTCGACCTGGCCCGCGAGAGCCTGCGCCTCGCCCGGGACACCGGGATCGGCGAGGTGGCCTCCGCCGTGCTGACCTCGCTCGCTGAGGCCGCGGGCGGCGAGGTGGACCGGGCGCTGGCACTGGCCCGGGAGGCCATGGAGCACGCCGAGGAGGACGGCGACCAGATGTACGTCTCCCGCGCCCTGGCCGCTCTCGGCCACGCCCAGCTGGTGGCCGGTGACGTGGAGGCGGCGGTGCGTTCGCTGCGCCGGGTGCGCGAGGTGGAGCAGAGCCTCGGCATCACCGACCCGGCGCGCGGCCGCTGGCACGGCGACCTGGCCGAGGCCCTGGTGCGCAGCGGCGAGTTCGCGGAGGCGCAGGACGTCATCGACGTCACGCGCGAGCAGGCACTGCGGCTGGACCGCGAGAGCGTACGGGCCGTCCTCGACCGGGCCGAGGCGCTGATCCGCGCGGCACAGGGCGAACAGGACGCCGCCCTCGCCCAGTTGACGTCGGCACAGGACCGGCTCGGCAAGCTGGGCTACGGCCTGGAGGAGGCCCGGGCCGCCTTCGCGCTGGCGCAGCTGCGCACCGGAACGCCGGGTCCCACGTCGTACGACGAGCCGGCCCGGCTGTTCCGCCGCTGCCGGGCGCTGCCCTGGCTGCGGCAGGTCGAGGCGGCGGCCGCCGCGCGGCCCGTGGAGGTGGCCCCCACCCCCGCCTCCACGTCTGACGGCCTTGAGGGCCTGGACGGGCTCGCCTCGATGGAGCGTCAGGTCGCCGCGCTCGTCATGGAGGGCGCGACCAACCGGGAGATCGCCGCGCGCCTGTTCATCAGCGTCAAAACGGTCGAAGCGACACTTACCCGCGTTTACCGCAAGCTGGGGATCCGATCGCGGGTCGACATCGTCAGACTGGCGGCGGGGCGGCGTACGAAGTGAGGTCGGGCCGCCGTACGAAGTGAGGTTCGGGGCGCCGCCTGACGTGAGTTCACCCGTCTTTGTCGGTCCGTGCAGGTTTAGCCGGACACGACCGAGGGTTTTCCCTGCCCAACTCCCTTAGGGGGTTCCCTCATTGGGAAGGGGAACTTCCGGGACCTACCTTGTGGATGTGCCGCTCGCCGGGCACACGGGGGTCGGTCCCGCGACCCCCGTGCACAACCCCCCACACCCGCGCGTCCCCCCACCGGCAACACCCAATGAGGAGACTCATGTTCGGGCTCACCCGTGCCAGAAAGACCGCCGTCGTCGCGGCGACCGCTGCCGCCGCCGCGACCGCACTGCTCAGCGCCCCCACCGCTGAGGCCGCGTCGACGCGCATCGTGGGCGGTACGACGACCACGACGACCGCGTACCCCTTCATCATGCAGATCACGGACGCCTCGCAGAGCCAGTTCTGCGGTGGCACGCTCGTCTCCGCGACCAAGGTCGTCACCGCCGCCCACTGCATGGTCGGCGAGACCACCAGCAGCGTCCGGGTCGTCGGCGGCCGCACCTACCGCAACGGCACGAACGGCACGGTCAGCCGCGTCAGCGACATCTGGGTCCACCCGGACTACACGGACGCCACCGACGGCAACGACGTGGCCGTGCTGACCCTGTCGACCTCGATGCCGTACACGACGGCCTCGTACGTCGACCCCTCGGACACCGGCGTGTACGCGGCCGGCACCACCGCCCGCATCGTCGGCTGGGGCACCACCTCCTCGGGCGGCAGCTCCTCCAACCAGCTGCGGACGGCGACCGTGCCGACCGTCTCCGACTCCAGCTGCGCGAGCTCCTACGGTTCGGACTTCGTCGCGTCCGACATGGTCTGCGCCGGATACACCTCCGGCGGCGTTGACACCTGCCAGGGCGACAGCGGCGGTCCCCTGCTCATCGGGGGCGTCCTGGCAGGGATAGTTTCCTGGGGCGAAGGCTGCGCCCAGGCCGGTTACCCGGGTGTCTACACCCGGCTGACCACCTTCTCGGACGAGGTGACCGAACAGGTCGAGTCGTAACCGGGAACGGCACCCAGAAGGTCTCCTGAGCACACCTCAGGTACAAGACCAGGGGGCGTTGCGGGCCTCCACGAGCGGCCCGCAACGCCCCCTATCCATGTCCGGCATCCCGCAGGCGTGTCCGTTGTCAGTGGCGCCTGTTTGAATGGCGGCCGGATGGGGGTGATGGGCATGGTGTCCACGGACCGTTTGCTCGCCTTCGCGGCGATGTCGGTGTTGGTGATCGTGATTCCGGGGCCGAGCGTCCTGTTCGTCATCGGCCGCGCCCTGGCGCACGGCCGCCGTACGGCCGTGGCGACCGCCCTGGGCAATGTCTTCGGCTCGTATCTGCTGGTGGTCGCCGTCGCGGTGGGCATCGGCTCGCTGGTCGAGCGGTCCGTGGCGATCCATCTGACGGTGAAGCTGGCCGGTGCGGCCTACCTGGTCTATCTGGGCGTGCAGGCGTTCCGGCACCGCAAGAAGCTGAGGGCGGCGGCGATACAGGCCCAGCCGACGGAAGCCTCACGCGGTGATCTGCGGACGGTCCTCGACGGCGCCCTCGTAGGTGTCACCAACCCGAAGGGCGTGGTGTTCTTCGCGGCTGTACTCCCCCAGTTCGTGGATCACTCGGCGGGCCATGTCGCACTGCAGATGCTCTTGTTGGGCCTGGTCCCCATCACCATCGGCATGGTCACGGACACGCTGTGGGGCCTGACCGCGTCGGCGGCCCGCTCCTGGTTCGCCGGCTCCGACCGCCGGCTGTCGCTGATAGGCGGGGCGGGCGGGTGCACGATGATCGGGCTCGGGGTGACGGTCGCGGTGACGGGTCGGGCGGACTGACGACTGGGTTGATCGCCTAGGGGATGACGGTCCCGAAGCGGATGTCGTACGACGCGTCCGGATGCATCACGCGCAGCATCCGCTCCGCCTCCTGCCTCACCTCCCCGCGCTGGGCCTTGGTGAGCTCGGTGAACTCCTCGATGACGAGGGAGTCGCCGAGGATCCGCCACACGCCGACGAGGAAGCCGTCGACGAGAAGGGGGCAGTAGACCGTGTTCGCCTGCCAGGTGCGGCCACGGTTGGCGGGCGGAATCACCCGGGTGCGGTCGGCGTGGGAGAGGAGGAGGTTGTCGAACTCGGGCAGGAAGCGGGGCGGCGCAGCCGTCTCCGGGTCCGGGCGCGGGGCGTCGGGGAGGTCGAAGAGTTCGACGCCGCCTTCGTCCCGGAAGGTGACCAGCTCGGGGCGGAGCCGTTCGAAGACGGGACGCATCCGGGTCAGCCCGGACCAGGTCTGCATGTCCTTCACGGAGGCCGGACCGAAGGCGGCCAGGTAGCGCAGGACCGTGGCGTCCGGGGAGGCGGCCGGCTCGGCGGGGCGGCCCAGCCAGTGTTCGGCGGTGGTGAGGCAGACCTGGGCGCTGCGGCCCCACAGTCCACGCGGGGTGACCTGGACGAGGGGCAGCGTGCAGCGGGCGGCGACGGCCAGGGACTGCGGGTCGGCGTCCGGCCACTCGGCGCTGAGGGCCTCGCGCAGCTGCTTCATGGTGCGTGGCTCGGCCTCGACGAGGTCACGGGCGAGTACGGCGAGCCGGTCCAGGTCGACGCCGACGAGGCCCTTGCGGAAGTAGTTGATCTCGCGGTCCCGGGCGGGCTGCACCAGCGGACGCAGGGTGAGACTGTCGTCGGCGGTGTGCAGGTGGATGGTCGAGCGCATGGTGACGATACGCACGGCGGCACGGTCGGCGAGCAGCCCGGACAGCTCCTCGGGCGTGAAGCCGTCGAGGCGGGCGGCGAGCGCGTAGTACGGCGGCTTGACCTCCTGGGCCTGCAGGCCGACCAGATGCTCTACGGCCGCCGACGCGGACAGCGGTGAGCGGCGCAGCAGCAGCTGCCGGTCGAGGGTGGCACGGTTGAGGGCGCGGGTGCTGAGCACGGGGCCGGGCGCGGTCGTCGTCGCCTGTTTCGTACTGCGCTTGGTCGTGGTCCGCTTGCTCGTCGTCCGCTTCGTCATGCTCCGCACGCTAGCGAGGCTTGCGGACACCTTCAGTCCGCAACTCTCACCGAATCCGGGATCGGCTCGCCCCACCCATGTCATTCGCCCCGTATATCCTGCTCCGTGATCACGCACACGCACTCGTCGTCCCCATCGGGAGGCAGCCGCAGTGTCCGAGCGACGCGCACGCCCCGCCTCGAAGAACCCCATGAAGTCCGTGTGGCGCCGAGCCCTCACTCCTCCACAGCCACCGGAGCCACCGGCCACGACGCCTCCGGCGCGTTCTACGGCTCTCGACTCCTCCGAGGTGGCGAGCGTCGTGGAGGCGGCGCTGTACCAGGACGGCGTCCGGGTCTCCTCCCCCGCCACCCTCGCCGAGACCTACCGCGAGCTGCGCGACCAGCCGTCCGGCATGGCCTGGATCGGCCTGGCCCGCCCCACTGAGGCCGAACTCCTCTCCCTGGCCGCGGAGTTCGACCTGCACCCGCTCGCGGTCGAGGACGCGATGGAGGCGCACCAGCGGCCCAAGCTGGAGCGCTACGGCGACACGCTCTTCGTGGTCCTGCGCGCCGCCCGCTACCTGGACGCGCCCGAGGAGGTCGACTTCGGCGAACTGCACGTGTTCGTCGGCCCCGACTTCGTGATCACGGTCCGCCACGGCGCGGCCCCCGACCTGTCGGCGGTGCGCCAACGTATGGAGGAGTCTCCGGAGCTGCTCAAACTCGGCCCGGAAGCGGTGCTCTACGCGATACTGGACGCGGTGGTCGACGGCTACGAACCGGTCGTGGTGGGCGTCCAGAACGACATCGACGAGATCGAGACCGAGGTCTTCCGCGGCGACCCCGAGGTCTCCCGCCGTATCTACGAACTCTCCCGGGAAATGGTCGAGTTCCAGCGCGCCACCCGCCCTCTGGTCGGCATGCTGCACGGCCTGATGGCCGGTTTCTCCAAATACGGCACGGACGAGGAACTACAGCGCTACCTCCGCGACGTCGCCGACCACGTGACCCACACCAGCGAACGCGTCGACGGCTTCCGCCAGGCCCTCACCGAGATCCTCACGGTGAACACGACGCTGGTCACGCAGCAACAGAACGCGGAGATGCGGGCGTTGGCGGAGGCGGGGTTCGAGCAGAACGAGGAGATCAAGAAGATCTCTTCTTGGGCGGCGATCCTGTTCGCGCCGACGCTGGTCGGGACGATCTACGGGATGAACTTCAAGCACATGCCGGAGTTGCACTGGGTGCTCGGATACCCCTTCGCGATCGCCCTGATGGGGATCGTATGCACCAGTTTGTACGTCATCTTCAAGCGGCGGGACTGGCTCTGAGTAGGTCCCTTCCCGCCGACCTCGGGCATGAAGTGGGCGTGCCCTCGACCCCGGCGAGATCTACGTGCCGACCGAGTCCACCGTCTGACCCCGCTGGTGAACTCGACGGGGTGAGGGCTTGGTTGTCGCGCAGGTGGGCCCAGAGCATCCTGATCCGGCGTCGGCGGTGACTGCCGGGTTGAGGTCGGACCTGAATATCGAAGGCCACCTACCGAGATCGCTGGGTGGCCTCCTGACGCCCCGGCAGGTCCCGGCCTCATGTGTGCTGAATCGGTTCCGCGCCGTCTCCGCAGCCCACGACTGTCAGGTCACGAGCCGCAGCACGTCCGCCAGGCCGCGCTCACCGGTGCGGTGTTCCGCCGGCAGGATGTAGGTGCGCAGGCCGCAGGCTGCTGCGCCGCCGTCGCGGACCGGGTTGTCGCCGACCATGAGAGTGGCGCCGGGGTCGGCGCCGAGGTCGGCACAGGCTTTGAGGAACAACTGCGGGTCGGGCTTCTCGCGGCCCTGCTCGTAGGAGATCACGCAGGTGTCGATCAAGGCGTCCAGCCCCTGGTGGGCGAGGTGGCGGCGCAGGTCCCAGGCGAAGTCGCTGACGATGGCGATGCGCAGTCCGCGTTCGCGCAGGGCGCGCAGGACCGGTTCGGTGTCGGGATAGGGGGTCCAGGCGTCCGGGGCGGTGAGTTCCCGGTAGGCCGCCTCCTCCGCGCCGCGCAGGAAGTCCACCTGCTCCCACCATCCCCGCATGGCGCGGCGGTGCTGTTCGGCGGAGAGGTCCCGGCCTTCCTGGAGAGCGACGACGGAGGGCAGCCGGAAGGCGGCGCGCAACTGGTCGGAGATCTCGGCCACCGCGCCGGGCTCGTCCAGCGCGGTGAGGCGACCGGAGGCGGCGCCGACCCGGCGCAACCACGTCTCCAGGTCGATCATTTGGAAGACGGTGTTGCTGAAGTCGAAGAGGACGGCCTGGACCGGGGGCACGGGCGCGGCCATGTCGGCGTCGCCGGGGCGGTAGACGCTGGGTGTTTCGAACAGGGTGTGAATCACGGGGAGGGCTCTTCGGGTTCGACCGTCTCGACTCGGACTCCGAGGGCGCGTATGGCCGCGAGTTCCGAGTCGGGGGTGCCGGTGTCGGTGATGACGCAGTGGTAGTCGGCCACGGTGCCGTAGGCATGCGTGGCGGTCTTGCCGAACTTCGAGTGGTCCGCCAGGAGCAGGGACTGTTCGGCGGAGGCGAGCATGGCCAGCTTCACCTCGACGTAGTCGTTCAGGGGGTGGAAGAGGCGGCCGTCCAGGACGGCGGTGGCGGACATCAGGGCGAGGTCGGCCCGGATCCGGGACAAGGCGCGGGTGACGGTGGGGCCGGTGCAGGAGTTGAAGTCGCCTCGGTAGTGGCCGCCGAGCAGGGTGACGTTCACGCCGGGCGCGGAGCCGAGGCGTTGCGCGAGGCCGACGGAGTTGGTCACCACGTGCAGTTGGTCCAGCCGGGTCAGCGCGGGGACCAGGGGGAACAGCGTGGTGGAGTCGTCCATGAGCACCGTGCTGCCCGGCCTGATCCGGGCGGCGACGGCCGCGCACAGTGCGTGCTTGGCCGCGAGGGCACTGTTCTCCCGGAAGCGGGTGGCCGTCTCCATGGTGAGAGCCGGGAAGGCGACGGCCCGCCCGCGCTCCTTGCGCAGCAGATGGCGCCCCGCGAGGTCGTCCAGGTCCCGGTGCATCGTCATCAGGCTGACGTCGAAGTGCCGGGCGAGGTCGTTGATGCGGGTCTCGCCATGTTCGGCGACATACCGCAGCACGGCCTGGCGACGATCCTCGACGGCAGCCTGCGACAGTCGCGCACGGGCGGTCACAGCGCCCTCCTTCCCGATGGCTCCGGTCTCGCAGTTTCCCACACGGGCCGGTGGGGTCCGGGGCCCGTCCCGCTCCGGACCTACGGTCCGTCCACCGTGACCAGCACCTTGACCTGCTCGGGGTCGACGGACGCGGCGAAAGCCTTGGCAGCGTCCGCCAGCGGATAGGTGGCGGTGACGATCTCGGCGGTGTCGACGGCGCCCGAGGCGATCAGGGACATGGCGGCGCGGTAGTCCTCACGGGTGTACATCAGGGTGCCCTCGATGCGGATCTCCCGGTCCTGGACCAGGTCCAGCCGGATCGGGGTCGGGCCCGCGGCGCCCACGCCCACCACGATGATCCGACCGCCCTTGGCCACCAGGTCGGTGGCCTGCGCCATGGACCGCTCCCGGGCCACACAGTCGAAGACGACGTCGACCGGACCGCCGAGCGTGGCGTGGGCCTGCTCGACCAGGTCGGGGGCGTCGGCGGGCAGGGCCACATCGGCGCCGAGGCGCAGCGCCCTCTCCCGCTTGCCGTCCAGCAGGTCGGTGACGGCGATCCGGGCGGCGCCGGCGTGCCGGGCGGCGGCGAGGACGAGCAGGCCGATGGGGCCGGCGCCGAGGACGGCGACCGTGCGGCCGGTGAGGTCACCGGCCTTGGCCACGGCGTGCACCGGGGTGGCCAGGGGTTCGACGAGGGCGGCCTCGATGTCGCTCATGCCGTCGGGGACGCGGTGGACGCGGTCGGCCGGGATGGTGAACAGGTCGGTCATGGCGCCGGGCGTCTGGCAGCCGAAGACCTTCAGTTCCTGGCAGATGTTGTAGCGGCCGGAGCGGCACTGGGGGCACTGGCCGCAGTACAGGTTGGGCTCGATGATCACCCGGTCGCCCGGCGCGAAGTCCTCGACGCCCTTCCCCGTCGCGGCGACGACGCCGACCGCCTCGTGACCGGGGCGGTAGGGCAGGTCGATGAAGGGTGGTGGCCGGCCGCAGCATGGGTGTCGGAGCCGCACACGCCGACGACCGTGGTGCGGACGAGGAGTTCGTCGTCTCCGGGGACGGGGGCGGACACCTGCTCGATCGTGATGTCGTCGAGGGAGCGGACGAGAACCCGGCGAATCTGTTCGGTCATGGGGGGGGATTCCGTTCGGTTCGGGCGTTCACGCGGAGGCGAGGCCGGGCTGGATCTGGATCTTGCGGCCGAGGCCTGCCTGGAAGCGGGTGATCCCGTCCGGGAACGACGCCAGGGGGAGGCGGTCGCTGATGAAGACGTCCGGGTCGATGACGCCGGTGGCGAAGAGGCTCGCGGCCCGTTCGAAGCTGTGCAGGACGGCCATGGAGCCCGTGATCGTGATCTCCTGGTTGTAGATCTTGTACGGCTCGATCGTGGCCCGGGCCGCGTAGTCGGCGACCCCGAACTGCAGGTACGTACCGCCCTTGCCGACCCGCCCGAGGGCGTCCTGGATGGCCTTGGCGTTGCCGGTGGCGTCGACGACCAGATCCCAGCCGTAGGCCGGCCGGTCGAGCTCGTCGGCGGACGCGGCTCCGGCGGAGCAGCCCAACTGCCGTGCCGTGGCCAGGCGTTCGGCGTTGATGTCGACGACGTCGACGCTCGCGGCGCCGGTGGCCTTGGCGAGCTGGAGCATCATCAGGCCCGTGGTCCCCGCGCCGTAGATGAGCACGCGGGAGGCGAGGCGGCTGCGCAGGATGTCGTAGCCGCGCACCGCGCACGACAGCGGCTCGATCAGGGCCGCGTCCTCGGTGCGTACGTTCTCGGGCAGGACCGCGCAGTTGGCGACCGGTGCGGCCACGAACTCGGCGGCGGCACCCGGGTGGGTGACGCCGATCGCGGCCCACCGCTCGCAGAGGTTGTTGCGGCCGGTACGGCAGTAGTGGCACTCGAAGCAGAACAGCGACGGGTCGACGGCGACCCGTGTTCCGACGGCGAGTTCGGTGACGGCGGAGCCGACCGCGACGACCTGTCCGGCGAATTCGTGGCCGGGGATGATGGGCAGCTTCGGGGCGAACTCCCCCTGGAGGATGTGCAGATCGGTGCCGCACAGCCCGGTGGCCGCGGCCTCGACGACGACCTCGCGCGGGCCCGGGGCGGGGTCGTCGACGGTGGTGATCTCGACGTCCCCGGGCTGGGTGATGACGGCTGCTCTCACTTGACGGCTCCGAGGGAGAGGCCGCGGACGAGCTTGTCCTGGGCGGCGAAACCGGCGATGAGGACCGGCAGGGAGACCAGGGTGGCCGCCGCGCACAGGCGGGCGAGGAACAGGCCCTCGTTGGTGATGAAGCCGACCAGGAACACCGGCGCGGTGGACGCCTGGGTGGCGGTGAGGTTCACGGCGAACATGAACTCGTTCCAGCTGAAGATGAAGCAGATCAGCGAGGTGGCGGCGAGTCCCGGCATGGCCACGGGCGCGACGACCCGCCACAGCACGGTGAGCAGGTTGGCCCCGTCGACCTCGGCGGCCTCCAGGATCTCCTTGGGTACCTCGGCGAGGAAGGAGCGCATCATCCACACCGCGATCGGCAGGTTCATGGCGGTGTAGAGGATGACCAGCGTCCACACGTTGTCGAGCATCCCGGCGTCCTTGACGATCAAATAGACCGGCAGCAGGGCCGCGATGGCCGGGAGGAACTTCGTGGACAGGAAGAACCGCGGCCTGCGCCCGGAGCACCTCGCTGCGCTCCCGCGCGGCGGCGCGCTGCCCGCGGGGACGGCGCTGCACCTCGGGTCGCTGGGTCTGCTGCTCGAACCCCTGGCCTCCACCCTCGACGGACTGATTCGCCGGGAGGCGGGCCGGCGGCTGGTGTCCCTCGACCCGAACGTGCGGCCTGGCCTGGTCACCGACCGCGCCGCCTATCTCCGGCGGTTCGCCGAGTGGGTGGCGCTCGCCGACGTGGTGAAGGCGAGCGACGAGGACCTGGCCTGGCTCCAGCCGGGCGAGCCGTACGAAGCGGTGGCCGACCACTGGCTCGCGTCCGGGGCGGGGCTCGTCCTGATCACGTTCGGCTCCCAGGGCGCCTGGGCCGTCGGCCGCGACGCCCGCGTCCATGTGCCGGCCCCGGCGGTCAGGGGCGTCGACACGGTGGGAGCGGGCGACGCCTTCACCGCCGGGGCGCTCGCCCATCTGCACCACACCGGCCGACTCGACCGCGAGGGCATCGACACCATCGGCGCCGGCGAACTCGCCCGGCTGCTGTCGTACGCCGTGCAGATCGCGGCCGACACCTGCACCCGCGCCGGCGCCCAGCCGCCGTACCGCCGCGACGGCGTGCCGACCCCCGTGTAGCGGCAGTGGCCGTGCCTGGATGCCCGTCGATCCCTCATGTCGCGGGCTCGCCCGGCACTCACTCCGGAACCTCGGGCGCGTCCAGGCGGGCCCAGACCGGTCCGAGAGCGTCTACCGCCTCCTGGTACACCGCGTACGCCTCGTCGAGTACGGCGACCCGCTCGGGGTCGGGTTCATGGCGTCTGAGCACGGCGGCGCCGGCGCGCGGGTCCGTCACGTCGTCGAGCAGTCCGCCGGCGGTGGCGGCGAGCAGGGCCGCTCCCCGGGCAGCACTCTCCTGCACGTCGGTCACCACGACCGGCCGCCGCAGGGCGTCGGCGGACATCTGGCTCCACACCTCGCTGCGCGCGGCGCCGCCGGTGAGCCGGGCCGACCCGGTGATCGGCAGCTTCGAGCAGAGCGCGTCGACGTGCCAGCGGTGATTGAGGACGACGCCCTCCATCAGGGCCCGGCAGCAGATGGCCGCGGCCGTGCCAGCCGCGCAGTCCGAGGAACGTGCGGACGTGGGATGCGGGTGCGGGGAGCCGTAGACGAACGGGTGGAAGAGCACCTCCGAGGGACCGTCGAGGTGTGCCTCGACCTCGCGGCCGATCACCTCGTGGACGCCGTCCCGCTGGTCGGACGGCGCACCTGTCACCCGCAGGAACCACTCCAGGTTCGCCACCGAGGCGGGTGAGGTGGACATGGTCATCCACTGTCCCGGGCGGACGAAGTGCCGGACCTGCCAGCGCGGATCGACGACGGGGCGCTTGCCGACCACCTGGTTGATGCTGAACGACCCGGCGATCAGGCACAGTTCACCCGGTGTCGTGCCGCCGATCCCGAGCGCGGCGGCGTCGACGTCATGGGCGCCCGTCACGACGGGGGTGCCCGCGGTGAGCCCGGTGAGCGCGGCGGCCTCGCGGGTGACGGTTCCGCTCACCGCGTCGCACGCCAGGACGGGCGGCAGCAGGCCGACGAAGGCGCCGAGGCCGTACAGGTCGAGCAGTTCCGGCGCGTAGCCGCCCCGCCGCATGTCGGTGAACGAGGCACTGGCGTCCGTGGGATCGGTGGCCGCCACGCCCGTCAGCCGCAGGCGCAGCCAGTCCTTGCAGGACAACAGCCAACGCGCCCGCTGAAGCACCCCTGGTTCATGGCGGGCGAGCCAGGCCAGCAGGGCGGCCGGGGAGCCCGCGAAGGGCACCGTGCCCGACAAATCCAGGGCACGGGACCAGACCGCAGTGCCCCGCCACTCCTCCGGCACGGGTTCGGCGCGCGTGTCCATCGCCACGATCGCGGCGCGCACCGGCCGGCCGCGCTCGTCGACGGCATACAGGCCGTCGCCGTGTCCGGCCACCCCCACCGCGGCGACAGCCCGCCCCGCGTCCGGACCGGCCGCGGCAAGACAGGCGGCGATGGCCTGGTGCGCCATCCGCCACACGTCGTCCATGCCCCGCTCGACCCAGTACGGGCGAGGGGTGGACAGCGGCAGCGTGCCGCTGCCCTGCGCCACCGGCCGGCCGGCGGCGTCGAACAGAACGGCCTTGGTCACGGTGTGTCCGGCGTCGACACCGAGCACCAGGTCACGCGCCACCGCTCACACCCACGCCAGGTCCCGGGCGTTGACCACCGTGGTCGCACCGGCCGGTCGCGGCGGGTTCGGCGACGACCGTGGCGTTACGGCCGGACTCCCGTACGGCCACGCCGCGTGCTGTTCCGCCTTGTTTCCCGACCGGTCGAGGCTGCGGACCGGCCAGAAGCGCGGGCCGCTCACCTGCGCCAGGGCATCGACGCAGTACCCGGCAGGGATGAAACGATCACCGACGAGGAGAACCCGCCATGCGGTCTCCTCGCGTGCCGACGCCACACCGCTCACGAAGCCGATCGTCCCACGTAACAGGACGGCGGGCCCGGACCGTCGGCCGTTCAGCGACAGATACCCCGAAGACGTGGGCCCACCGGCAGGGGCGGTCCGGCGGTGTAAGTCCGGCAGGACATGCGAACGTCCCGAACACACAGAACGTTGCACTGCCTGGGCCGGCACCGGCCGCGACCCGCCGCAGGGGCGTGACGCGGCGGCCATGCGCCTCGCCTGTGGTTGTTCCGTCAAGGACCGCCGCACCTTCGCCGCTCAGATGCGAGAACAGCGCGGCTGGGACCTGGCGGTCACCGGGGGCTGGGGTTACCACACGGACACGAACGGCACCACGTACCGGGGGCCGGGCGGGCTGCTGGAGCGTGCGGTGGCGTCAAGGGACCGTAGGTGGTCACCGATCGGTGGAGGCAGCCTCAAAGCTTGAACACGAATTACACACATCCCCTCTACACACTGGGCCCCGATGGTCTAGATTGACCGTGCTTCAGGCACCTTGAGAGTCCGGCAGGACATGCGAAGCGGCTACGGCCGGCGTGGGTTGTTCAAGTAGCGCCGAAATTGCCGGGATGGCATGCGCGGGGGGCGGGGGCCTCCCGAGGGAAGGAACAGCGCGGCGCGGGGGGCGGGGGTGCCTCCCGGGGGGAGCAACAGTGTTAGGCGAACACGTCGAACCACTGGTGACCTGGGGGGTCCTGTGCAGCAGGGGGAATTAGTCGACCCGTTTCCGTCGGCGCGCGGGCGTCTTGCGAACGGGGCGATCAGCCCGACCGCGGCCGACTGGGAACAGCGGTACCGCCGTACCGTGATCATGAGCGACACCGTGGCCACCGCCTTCGTGGTGGCGGCGATCGGCAACTTCTTCGGGGCCCGGGACGCGGCCGACTGGCACGAGAAGTGGGGAATCCTCGCATTCGGCACCGAGCTGCTGGTGCTGGGGGCGCTTGCGGTGAGCCGGTCGTGGGCTCCGGCCGTGCTCGGCCAGGGGGCCGAGGAATTCCGCCGGCTCGGACGCTCACTGTTCGCGGCGACCGTCGTACTGGCGCTCGGCGGGATCGCCCTCACCTCGCGCAACATCAAGCTCTGGATCTTCGTCGCGATCCCCGCGATCGCGCTCGTCACCATGACCGCGCGGTATCTGCTCCGCCTCTGGCTGCACAAACAGCGGAAGGAAGGGCGGTGCCTGAGACCGGTGCTCGCTGCCGGGAGCCCGGCCACCCTGCGCGACCTGATCACCCGAACCCGCAAGCTCCCGCACCTCGGCTGGCGGGTGGAGGCGGTGTGCACGACGGACGGTCGCGGACTCGACGGTGACCAACTGGACGGAGTGCCGGTCGTCGGTCAACTGTCGGACGTCGCCAAGCACGTACGCCACGACGGCTACCGTGTCGTCGCGGTCACCCCGGACCCGCACTGGTCACCGGACCGGCTGCAGCGGCTGGCCTGGAACCTCGAAGGCAGCGACGCCGAGATGGTCGTGGCCCCCGTGCTGATGGAGGTGGCCGGCCCGCGGCTGCATGTCGACGCGGTGCTCGGGATCCCGCTGCTGCGGGTCAGCATGCCGACCTTCACCGGAGGCCGCCGGGCGGTCAAAGGGGTCGTCGACCGAATAGGCGCAACGATTCTGCTGATGCTGTTCGCGCCGCTGATGGTGTTCGTCGCGCTGCTCGTGCTGGTGGACAGCCGGGGTGGGGCGTTCTACCGCCAGCGCAGGGTGGGCAAGGACGGTCGCGAGTTCACCATTCTCAAGTTCCGCACCATGGTCGCCGGAGCCCACGGGGCACGTGCCGAGTTCGCCGGCCGCAACGAGGGTGCAGGGCTGCTGTTCAAGCTCCGCCGGGATCCACGGGTGACCCGGGTGGGAGCAGTACTGCGCCGGTACTCGATCGACGAGCTCCCGCAGCTTTTCAACGTGCTCACCGGATCGATGTCACTCGTCGGTCCGCGGCCTCCGCTGCCGGAGGAGTCCGCCGCGTACGGCCCGGACATCCGGCGGCGGCTGCTGGTCAAGCCCGGTCTCACCGGCCTGTGGCAGATCAGCGGACGCAGCGACCTGCCGTGGGAGGAGGCGGTCCGCCTCGACCTGCGGTACGTGGAGGACTGGTCGCTCGCCCTGGACGCGGTGATCTTGTGGAAGACGCTGCGTGCGGTGATCCACGGGCAGGGGGCCTATTGATGCGCGGGGGCCGCCGTCCGGCGGACGTGCGGACCGCAGGCCACAAGGGCCTGCTTGGGGGGACCGCGGGCCACAAGGGCCTGCCTGGGGGGAGAGACGCGTCATGAGAGTCAGTGTTTTCGGGCTCGGCTATGTGGGCTGCGTGTCGGCCGCGTGCCTGGCCAGCATGGGGCACGAGGTCATCGGGGTGGACGTGAACCAGGTGAAGGTCGACCTGGTCAACGACGGCAAGGCCCCGGTGGTCGAGGAGCGGATCGGCGAGCTCATCGCCGACGTCGTGCGGACCGGAGCGTTACGCGCCACCGGAGACGTCCGCGAGGCGATCATGGGCAGCGAGATATCGCTGGTCTGCGTGGGCACGCCGTCGGAGCCCAACGGCAGTCTGTGCACCACGTACTTGGAGCGGGTCACCGAGGAGATCGGCGCCGCGCTGGCCGAGCGGGGCGGGCGGCACACCGTCGTGTTCCGCAGCACGATGCTCCCGGGCACCTGCCTGAACCTGCTGGTACCGATCCTGGAGAAGTACGTCGGCGGCACGGCCGGGGTGGACATCGGGGTCGCGGTCAACCCGGAGTTCCTGCGCGAGGGCACGAGCGTGCGGGACTTCTTCGACCCGCCCAAGACCGTCATCGGCGAACTCGACCCGGCAAGCGGCGACGCGGTGATGGCGCTGTACGACGGCTTGCCCGGCGAGGTGTTCCGGGTGCCGGTCCCGACGGCCGAGGCGATCAAGTACGCGGACAACGCGTTCCACGGCCTCAAGATCGGCTTCGCGAACGAGCTGGGCGCGGTGTGCCAGGCGCTCGGGGTGGACTCGCACCAGGTGATGGACGTGTTCCTGGCCGACCGCAAGCTGAACATCAGCCCCGCCTACCTGCGGCCCGGCTTCGCCTTCGGTGGTTCCTGCCTGCCCAAGGACCTGCGCAGCCTGGTCCACGCGGCGCAGCGGGCCGACGTCTCGGTGCCCATCCTCGCCCACGTGCTGCCCTCCAACTCCGACCATCTGCAGCGCGCGGTGGAGCTGGTGGAGCGCACCGGAAAGCGCCGGGTCGGCCTGTTCGGGCTGTCGTTCAAACCCGGCACCGACGACCTCCGCGAGAGCCCGCTCGTCGAGCTGGCGGAGAGGCTGCACGGCAAGGGCTACGACCTGCGGATCCACGACGCCAACGTGAGCCTCTCCCGGCTGATCGGCGCGAACCGCGAGTACATCGAGACCCGGCTGCCGCACCTCGCGCAGTTGCTCGCGGACTCCGTCGACGAGGTGCTGCAGCACGCCGAGGTGTGCCTGGTCGGGACCAGGGATCCGGCCGTCCTTTCGGCGCTGCCCCATGGCGGCGGCCCGGTGATCGTCGACCTCATCCGCCTTCCCGACGCCGAGGCGCGTCGGGCCGAACCGGGGTACGTGGGCCTTGCTTGGTAACGCAATGAGCGATGACGGGGCGGGTCGGCGCGCGCTGATCCTGGTGGAGAACCTGTCGGTGCCGTTCGACCGGCGGGTGTGGCAGGAGTGCACGACGCTGCGCGACGCGGGCTGGGAGGTGCACGTCATCTGTCCCCGGGGGGAGAAGCGGGACACGGAGCCGGAGGCGGAGATCGACGGGGTGCGGATCCACCGCTACCCGTTGCGCGCGGCGACCGGAGGACCGGCCGGCTACCTGCGGGAGTACGGATCGGCGTTGTGGCATACGGCCCGGCTGGCCCGCAAGGTCGGCCCGGTCGACGTGGTCCACGCCTGCAACCCGCCCGACCTGCTGTTCCTGCCGGCACTGTGGCTGAAGCGGCGCGGCGCGCGGTTCGTCTTCGACCAGCACGACCTGGTACCCGAGCTGTACCTCTCCCGGTTCGACCGCGGCGAAGACCTGCTCTACCGCGCCGTGTGCGCGCTGGAACGGCTGACCTACCGGGCGGCGGACGTCGTGCTCGCCACGAACGAGAGCTACCGGGACGTCGCGGTGCGCCGCGGCGGCCGGCGGCCGGAGGACGTCTTCGTGGTGCGTAGCGCGCCCGCGATCGAGCGGTTCCAACCGGTACCGCCCGAGCCGGAGTTGAAGCGCGGCAAGCCTCATCTGCTGTGCTACCTCGGCGTCATGGGCCCTCAGGACGGCGTCGACTACGCCCTGCGGGCCCTCGCGAAGCTGCGCGACGAGTTCGGGCGGACCGACTGGCATGCGGTGTTCGTCGGCTCCGGCGACGCCTTCGACGCGATGGTGGAGCTGTCCCGGCGGCTCGGGCTGTCCGAGCAGGTGCAGTTCACTGGGCGCGTTCCGGACGCCGATTTGGTGCGCCACCTGTCCACCGCGGACGTGTGCCTCTCCCCCGACCCGCGCAATCCGCTCAACGACGTGTCGACCATGAACAAGGTCCTGGAGTACATGGCGATGGGCCGGCCGATCGTCTCGTTCGACCTGAAGGAGGCGCGCGTCTCCGCCGGTGACGCCGCCGTCTACGCGCCCGCCAACGACGAGGCCCAATTCGCCGAGCTCATCGCGGTGTTGATGGACGATCCGGAGAGGCGGGCCCGGATGGGCAAGATCGGCCAGGAGCGGATCAGCGGACAGCTTTCCTGGCGGAACTCGCAGGCGTCGCTGCTCGCCGCCTATGCCGCCGCGTGCCGTGACCACACCTCGGTGTCGTCGGGCGGCCCGGTCCGTACAGGGAAGAGGCCGCGTCGTTGAGCGATGACACGATCCGTCTGGTCACCATCGGGCGGATACTCCGTCGGCGGTGGCGGCTGCTCGCCGCCCTCGCCGTGGTGGGCGCACTCGTCGGCTACGGCGCCTCGGTGGTGTTCCCGCCGCGTTACACGGCCTCGGCATCGGTACTGCTGCCGGGGCAGTGGGAAGAGCGCGAGCTGCTGACGCAGGCGGAGATCGCGACCAGTTCGACGGTGGTCGACCGCGTGGCCGCCAAGCTCGGCTGGACGGACGTCAGTGGCGCCGAGCTGCGGGAGCGAGTGACCGCCAAGGCCGCCGACGGGAACATCATCACGATCTCGGGTACGGCCGACACCCCGGAGCGCGCGCAGCGGCTCTCCGACCAAGCGGCCCAGCAGTTCGTCGACTTCGCCGCGCGGATCGCGGGCGGCAGCACCGGCTCCGAAGCGGCCACGGGGCCCGAGGCGCTGCGGAAGAAGGTCGAGGAGACCGACCGCCGCATCACCGACCTGGCCAATGCGGCCGATCCGGGGCGGACCGTGGAGAGCGTGCAGGCCCGCACCGCGCTCGAGAAGCTGCGCACCTCGCTGGAGGAGGCCATGACGAAGCTGGACGAGGCCGACCCGGCGACCGACAAGGCCGGCATGGTCGTCATGGGGCCGGCCGCCCGGCCGACGGGCGAGGCGCCGCCGACGAGGATGCAGCTCATCGTCGCCGGGGCGCTGCTGTTCTTCCTGCTCGCGGTCATCGGCCACCTCGTCGCCGCACGGATGAATCGCCGGCTGCGCACCGAACCGGAGATCGCCGCGGCGCTGGGCTCGGCGCTGCTCGGCACTGTCGACGTGCCTGACGACCGGCGCGCGCACCGGCCGGAGGGCGGGAGCCCACGGGCCCTGATCCGCCGACTCCTCGGCGTCGACACCCGGTGGGACATACCGACCCCGCAGAGGTCCGGCGACGAGGCCGGCAGGCGGATCCGCTATGGGCGGGTGTGCGCGCGCATCCGGGGCCTGGTGCCGGCCCCCGGGCGGCTGCTGGTTGTCGTACCGGACGGTGACGAGATCGCTCGCCAAGCCGCCGGGCAGCTCGTCGCCGAGGCCGAGAGCGATCCGCTGCTGCGGGTGGTGGAGGTTTCGGTGGACCGGCCGACAGTGCCGGACCGCGACTCCGAGTCCGGTGCCCTGGTCGTCCTCAGCGCGGGCAGCTGGACCGCGGAGGAGCTCGCCGGCATCGCCGAGGCGTGTGCGGACGGCAGGCACGAGGTCGTCGGCGTCGTCGTCGCCGGCACGGTCCGGGCCCGTCCGACGCGGTCTGCCGGCCCTTCACCGGACGACGTCACTCCGGCGCTCGCGGTGCGCGGCCCCGCGACGGGAGGTTCAGCGTGACGACGAGCACGACTTCGGAGCCGTCGGCCGCCGCCGCTCCGCTCCTCGACCTGCAGGCGCTGGTGGTGGCGGTGCGCAGGCGCCGCCGCCTCTGGTGCGCCATGGCGCTCCTTGGACTGCTGGCCGGCGCGGCGGTGGCGGTCCTGATGCCGCCGCCGCCGAGCGCGGTGACCAAGGTGCTGGTCGCGCACAAGGAGGACCAGCCGAACGACACCGGAACGCTGATCCGTACCGATGTCGAGCTGCTGCAGACCACGCGGATCGCCGACAAGGCCCTGCATGCCCTCAAATCCCCGGAAAACCCTGAAGACTTCATGCGGGACTACCGGGGCACCGGCCTGACCAACAACCTGCTGCAGATCGATGTGACCGGTGACAGCGACGCGGAAGCGGTGGCCCGGGCCAAGGCGCTGGCCGACGCGTTCGTCACGGACCATGTGAGGCGGATGGGGGACGCCGCGCAGGCCGAGGCCAAGGCCCTGCTCGACCAGCGTGACCGCATGCGGGACGAGCTCGCCCAGGTCAACAAGGAGATCGGAGACCGATCGCCGGAGAGCGACCCGGAAGCGTCGGCGAGCATCGAGTCGCTCTTCGCCCGCCGGGCCGAACTCAACTCGCGGATCGCCGATTTCGACCAGCGCGCCGCGGAGGCGCGCACTGGCACGCCCAAGGTCATCGCCGGCACGCAGATCGTGGACGCCCCGCGCGCGGTGCGGCACTCCCTGCCCAAGGCGGCCGCCACCAACTCCGCGATCGGGCTCGTCCTCGGGCTCGTCCTCGGACTCGCGCTGGCCGCGGTCGGCACGGTGGTGGCGGACCGCCCCGTGCTGCGCCGGGATATCGCGGCGAACCTGGGCGCCTCGGTCATCGCGGAGCTGCGCCGCGCGTCCTTGCGGTCGGGCAGGCTGTGGCAGCGCCGGAGGACCCGGGCGGCACGCGAACGGCTCACCGCCACCCTGGCCCGCACCGTACGCGGCTCCGCGGAACCGGTGTCGCTGCTGGAACTGGGCTGTGCGCGCGGCACGAGCGTGATCGCCCTGGACCTCGCCCGGGCACTGGCGGCGGACGGGCCCGTGGTCATCGTCGACGGTCTGCCCGGCGCGCGGCTCGCAGGCCGCCGCCCGAAGCCGGGAGACCCGACCGTGGTCAGCGGCGAGCGTGCCGCGGTCGCGCCGCATCAGGAGCGTCGGCTCGGCGTCGGCTCGGTCGCGCCCGGCACCGCGTGGACCGACCTCCAGTACCTCGGCGCCGAGACCGTGCTCGTCGTGCGTGCCGGGCACGGCAGCGCCGCATGGCTGCACACAGTGGCGCGGCAGCTCGCGGACCAGCGCATACCGGTGATCGGTGTGGTGCTGATCGACCCCGATCCGCGTGACCGGACCGACGGCACGCTGTGGGACGGGCTGCACACCGCGCTGCGCGGCCGGAGCGAGCGGACGGCCCGGCAGAGCAACGGGACGGCCCCGCGACGCACGGAACGCCAGCCGATGTGGGCCGCACGGGGCCCGGACAACGACCAGGAGGCGCGGTAGGACATGTGTGGCATCGCAGGTACTTACCGATGGCCGGACGGGAAGCTGGTGACCGACCGGCTCACCGAAACCCTCGCCCACCGCGGTCCGGACGGGGCGGGCCGGTACGGCCACTTGGTCGGTGATGGCGAAGTGCACCTCGGGCACCGCCGACTCGCCGTCATCGACCTGTCCGAGACCGGCGCCCAGCCGATGGTCTCGGACGGCCTCGCCCTGACGTACAACGGCGAGCTGTACAACGCGCCCGAGCTGCGTGCCGAACTGGCAGCCGCCGGGGTGCGCTTCCGCGGTACCTCCGACACCGAGGTGCTCCTCGAGGCCTGGCGGCGCTGGGGCACGGACTGCCTGCCCCGGCTGCGCGGCATGTTCGCGTTCGGGATCTTCGACGAGCGCACCGGTGAACTGGTGCTGGCCCGGGACCAGTTGGGCATCAAGCCGCTGTTCCTGCTCCGGCGCGGCGAGGGGCTGGTGTTCGCCTCCGAGCTCAAGGCGCTCGCCGCCGCGACCGGCGGGTCGCTGGAGGTGGACCATGCGGCACTGGTGGCCTCGCTCCTCTATTACTGGGTGCCGGACTCACGGTGCGCGTTCCGAGAGGCGGAGAAGCTGCCGCCGGGGAGCTGGCTGCGGTGCCGGCCCGACGGCCGGGTGGAGCGCGGCCGGTTCTGGAACCTGAAGGACGTCGCCGCCGAGGGCCGGGAGCGGGCCCGCAGCGGCGAGCGGCCGGACCTTGCTGCCATCGTCGAGGAGTCGACTCGGCGGCACCTCCTCTCCGACGTGCCCGTGGCGACCTTCCTCTCCGGCGGCCTCGACTCCAGCTACCTGACCGCGCTGGCGGCCCGCCACCAACCCGGGATCTCCGCCTACACGATCGGGTTCCGCGCCGAGGACGCCAAGTTCGAGGCGATGCCGGACGACCTGCGCCATGCCCGGCAGGTGGCCCAGCGCTTCGGCGTCGACCTGCACGAGATCGAGATCGCCCCGAACGTGCTCGACCTGCTGCCGCAGATGACGTACCACCTGGACGAGCCGATCGGCGACCCCGCCGCGATCAACACCTTTCTGATCTGCTCGGCCGCCCGGGAGGCCGGCGTCAAGGTGATGCTCTCGGGGATGGGCGCCGACGAGCTGTTCGCCGGGTACCGCAAGCACCTGGCCAACCTGCTGGCGCTGCGCTACCAGCGCGTCCCGCGCCCCCTGCGGCGCGGTCTGTCCAGGGCCGTGGACCGCCTGCCGGTCGCCACGTCCCGTCGCGGCTACCGGTCGGTGCGCTTCGCGAAGCGGTTCCTCTCCTTCGCCGATCTGCCGGAGGAGACCGCGTTCCGGCGCAGCTACACCATGTACGACCAGGCCGAGCTGCTCGCCCTGCTCGATCCGGACCTGGCCGGGACGGTCGACGACGTGCTGACCGAACACGCGGACGTCTACCAGGACAACGACCTCGACGACTTCGTCAACCGCATGTGCCTGACCGACGCCCGGATGTTCCTGCCGGGCCTGAACCTCACGTACACGGACCGGTCGAGCATGGCCGCGTCGACCGAGGTGCGGGTGCCGTACGTGGACGTCGAGGTGGTCAAGGCGGCGTTCGCCGTGCCCGGTGATCGCAAGATCGTCGGACGGCAGGGCAAGGCAGTCCTCAAGGAGGCGGCCACCTCGGTCCTGCCCCGGGAGATCGTGTACCGGCCCAAGGGCCTGTTCAGCGCCCCGCTGCGCGCCTGGATGAGCCGGGACCTGGCACCCCTGGTGCGCGAGGTGGTCAACGACGGCTTGCTCGTCCGCTCCGGGATCCTGCGCCGCGACGCGCTGGCGCGGATGGTCGCCGAGGACGCCGCTGGGCAGCGGGACTTCTCCAAGCATCTGTGGCATGTGCTGACCCTCGAGTACTGGTATCGCGACGCGACCTCTGGGTCCGGCCAGAGCACTCGGTCAGGGCCCTTCTGATGGATATCCGCGGGAGAAGGAGCGGCGTTCGGTGCGTGCGTGCCGGGCGTCGCGACGCCGCGGAGATCCATCAGAAGGGCCCTAGCGGCTTAGGAATCAGAGGAGTTCGGGTGAAGCAGGTTGTACAGAACTACAAGAGCGGCGAGCTGGCGGTGCTCGACGTGCCGGTGCCGGGGTGCAAGCCGGGCGGTGTGCTGGTCCGCAGCGCCTACTCGCTGATATCCACCGGGACCGAGCTCATGAAGGTGTCCGAGGCCGGCATGTCGATGCTGGGCAAGGCCCGCTCCCGCCCTGACCAGGTGGCCAAGGTCATGCAGAGCGTGGCCACCAACGGGGTGCCCGCCACCTACCGCAAGGTGATGGGCAAGCTGGACTCCTACACGCCGCTGGGCTACTCGCTGTGCGGGGTGGTCGAGCAGGTCGGCGCCGGCATCGACGACGTGAAGGTCGGCGACCTCGTGGCCTGCGCGGGCAACGAGCACGCGCTGCACGCCGAGCTGAACTGGGTGCCGAAGAACCTCTACGCCCCGGTGCCGGACGGCCTCGCGCCGCGGCACGCGGCCTTCGGCACCGTCGGGTCGATCGCGTTGCAGGGCGTCCGCCAGGGCGAGTCACAGCTCGGCGAAGTGGCGCTGGTCATCGGCCTCGGGCTGATCGGGCAGCTGGTGGTGCAGCTCCTCGCCGCCTCGGGGGTCCGCGTCGTCGGGGTCGACCCCGACCCGGCGCGCTGCGAGCTCGCCGAGCGTCTGGGCGCCGCGGCCTGCGGCGATCCCGCGTCCGCGGCCGTGGAAACCGCCGTTGCCGAACTCACCGGCGGACACGGCGTGGACCAGGTGTACCTGGCCGCCGGCGGCGGCAGCAACCAGCCCGTCGAGCTGGCCGCCCGGCTGAGCCGGGACCGCGGCCGGGTCGTCGACATCGGCAAGTGCCGCCTGGACCTGCCGTGGAACGCGTACTACGAGAAGGAGCTCGACGTCCGGTTCTCCCGCAGTTACGGCCCCGGGCGCTACGACCCGGAGTACGAGCTGGAGGGGCGGGACTACCCGATCGGCTACGTGCGCTGGACCGAGCGCCGCAACCTGGCGTGCTTCCTCGATCTCCTCGCCCGCGGCAGCGTCGACGTGGAGCCCCTGGTCTCCCACATCGCCGACTTCGACGACGCCGTAGAGACGTACCAGAGCCTGAAAGACGGCGACTTGAAGGCCGTGGCCGTGCTGTTCCGGTACCCCCGACAGGAGGGGGAAGCGGAGGAAGCAGCGGCCCCGGCGGTGGCCGTGCCCGCGGTGAACGTGAAGCGGGCTCCGGCCCGGGCCGCCAGGACGCCGGTGCGCCTCGCGTTCGTCGGCGCGGGCAACTACGCGACGTCGATGCTGCTGCCGCACCTGGCACAACGCGACGGCGTCCAGCTGTCGACCGTCGTCACCACGACGGCGCTCTCGGCGGCCAACGCGCGGCGGAAGTTCGGCTTCGCCGAGGCGACCACCGACCTCGACGCCGTGCTCGGCGACAAGTCCATCGACGCGGTGTTCGTCGTCACCCGGCACAGCTCGCACGCCGAGCTGACCCGGAAGGCACTGCTGGCCGGCAAGACGGTGTTCGTGGAGAAGCCCTTGGCGCTCACCGAGGACGAGCTGGCCGGCGTGCTCGCGGCGGTGGAGGAGTCCGGCAACGACCGGCTGCAGGTGGGCTTCAACCGCCGGTTCGCGCCTCTTCTGCAGGAGGCCAAGAAGCGGTTCGGCGCCCGGACCGGGCCGGCGAGCCTGCGCTACCTGGTCAACGCGGGCCGACTGCAACACGGCAGCTGGTACCTCCAACAAGGCACCGAGGGCTCGCGGTTCGCCGGCGAGGGCGGGCACTTCATCGACACGGCGAGCTGGCTGCTCGACGCCGACCCGGTGTCGGTGTACGCGGTCGCCCCGTCCGGCAACGAGGACCTCCAGGTCGTGCTGCGCTACCCGGACGGGTCCACCGCCACCATCAGCTACGTCACCACCGGACCGGCCGGCCTCCCCAAGGAGACGCTGGACCTGGTCGCGGACGGCAAGGCGCTGCGGCTCGACGACTTCGTCCGTGCCTCGGTGTACGGCCGTAAGCGGTGGGTCAGTTCGCGGCTGCCCAAGGCCCGGGACAAGGGCCAGAACGCCGAGCTGGCCGCGTTCATCAAAGCCGTGCGGACCGGCGGGCCGATGCCGGTGCCGCTGGGGTCGCTGGTCGCCACCACGGCGGCCACCCTCGCCGTGCGGGCCGGCCTGGCGGCCGGTGCCCCGGTGACGTTGGCGGGGGCGCGATGACGATGAGCGCGGGCTGGTACCTGCGGCGGCTGTCGCGGATGGGGCCGCAGGAGGTCGCGGGCCGGATGGGTGACGCGGTGCGCCGGCGGCGGTGGCGGTCGGCGCGGCCGGACTGCCCGACCGTGACCGGCGCCCGGTTCACCGCGGTACTTCCTGCCGGGACGATCGCCGCCATACCTCCGGACGCCGCCAAACGTCTCATCGCCGAGGCGGACCGGCTGATGTACGGGCACGTCGAGTATTTCGGGGTGGTCCGCGACGACCTCGTCGACCCGGACTGGTGGTGCGACCCGAAGACCGGGCGCCGGGCTCCGTGGGGCTACGCGTTCGACGTGCCGTACCGGAACGAGGACGCGGTCGGGGACATCAAGCAGATCTGGGAGCTGTCCCGGCATCAGTACCTCACCGTGCTCGCCGCCGCCTACGCGATCACCGGGAACGAGCGGTACGCCGAGCGCGTGGCCGAGCACCTGCGGTCATGGTGGGCGGCCAACCCACCGCTGCGCGGGGTGCACTGGATCAGCGGCATCGAGCTGGGGATCCGGCTGCTGTCCTGGGTGTGGATCCGCCGGCTGCTCGACGGCTGGCCGGGCGCGGCCGGGCTGTTCGAGGGCAACCCGGTGGCACTGAAGCAGATCTGGCACCATCAGCGCTGGCTGGCCGCCTTCCCAAGCAAGGGGTCTTCGGCGAACAACCACGTCATCGCCGAGGCCGCAGGGCAGTTGGCCGCGGCCTGCGCGTTCGGATGGTTCCCCGCCTCGGAGCGTTGGCGGGCCGACGCGCTGCGGTCGCTGGAGCGGCATCTGCGCGGCAACACCTTCGCCTCCGGCCTCAACCGCGAGCTGGCCACCGAGTATCACGGCCTGGTGCTGGAGCTCGGCCTGGCCGCGGTGGCCGAGGCGGATGCCGCCGACGTGCCGGTCCCCGCGTCCATCCGGCTGGTACTGCTGAGGATGACCGACGCGCTCGCGGCCATCGTGGACAGCCGGTTACGGCCCCCGCGCCAGGGGGACGCGGACGACGGGCACGGTCTGGTCGTGGACGGCGCGGGCACCGACCGCTGGGCCTCTCTGCTGGCCACCGGGGACGCCGTGTTCGGCCGGCTCACCTGGTGGCCGGCGGTGACCGGCACCGATGTGCGCACCCCGCTGCTGGCCGCGCTCATCCGACCGTACGCGAACGATGGAACGGCACCGGCCGTGACCCGCCCGGCAAGCCGACCGGCTCATTTCGCCGACGCGGGCATGACCATCCTGCGCGGTCCGGAAGAGATCTGGTGCCGCTGCGACGGTGGTCCGCACGGCTTCCTGTCCATCGCCGCGCACGCCCACGCGGACGCGCTGTCGGTGGAGGTCCGGCACGACGGGGTCGATGTGCTCGCCGACCCGGGGACGTACTGCTACCACGGGCAGCCCGAGTGGCGGCAGTACTTCCGGTCGACCCTCGGCCACAACACCCTGCGGCTGGACGGCGGTGACCAGTCCGTCTCCGGCGGCCCGTTCCTGTGGACCCGGCATGCCCGCAGCCGCGTGCTGGCCGTGGACACCTCCGGCGAGGGTGTGGCCCGCTGGTGTGCCGAGCACGACGGTTACCAGGGCTCCGTGCACCGCCGCCGGGTGGAGCTGACGGCCGCGAGCCAGGAGCTGCGGGTGGTCGACGAGGTGCGCGGCCCGCGCCGGGCGGTGCAGCTGGCGTTCCACCTCGGCCCGGCGATCGCCGCGGACCTGGTGGGGAACCGGGCCGTGCTCACCTGGACCCGGGACGGCGAGGGGCGTTCCGCGGTGCTCGACCTGCCCGGGCAGCTGAACTGGCGGGCGCATCGCGGCGAGAGCGACCCGCCGCTGGGCTGGTACTCCGCCGGATTCGGGCGCAAGGAACCCGCCACCACGCTGATCGGCACCGGCTTCGCCGACGGCGCGGAGGGCTTCACCACCGTGCTCAGGTTCCGCGGCTTGGGGGTGTTGTGAAAGTCCAGTGCTGTGCGGGGCTTTCACAACACCCCCGAAGGGGGCGCGTGGGGGTCATGAGGCGGCATTTGGCGTTGGCGGCGGCACCGCTGGCGTTGGCCCTGCTGGCGGCGACCGGCTGTGAGAGCACGAGCACGTCGGACGCCGGGGCCAAGCCGACCGCCGCGCCGTCGTCCACGCCCGTGGCCCGGGTGTGCGCCAAGCCCGCGGCCGGGCCGGCGAAGGCGCCGGCGGGCGCGGTGACCGTCGACCCCTCGGTGGTCGGCGACCTGGCGGCGAAGACCAGGAGCAGCCCCCCGAACACCACGTTCTGGCTACGACCGGGCAAGCACAGGCTCGACCCGGACCGCTACGCCCAGGTCATCCCCAAGGAGGGGAACCGCTACCTCGGTGCGCCGGGTGCGGTGCTCGACGGCCGGAAGAAGAACCAGTACGCGTTCGGCGGCAGTGCCCGCGATGTCACCATCCGCCACCTGACCGTGCAGCGCTTCGTCGCACCGCCGGACGAGGGCGTGGTCAACCATGACTCGGCCGACGGGTGGGTGATCGAGCACGCGACGATCCAGGACAACTCCGGTGCCGGACTGATGGCCGGTGCCCGCCAGCGGGTCCGCGCCAACTGCCTGCGCGGCAACGGCCAGTACGGCATGAACGCTTACAAGGCCGGCGACCGTATCAGCGGCCTGGTGGTCGAGGGCAACGAGATCGTGGGCAACAACACCGACGACTGGGAGCGGCGGCGGGAAGGCTGCGGCTGCACCGGAGGCATCAAGTTCTGGGCCGTCAACGGCGCCGACGTGCGCGGCAACTGGGTGCACGACAACCGCGGAACAGGGTTGTGGGCGGACACCAACAACAACGACTTCCGCATCGAGAACAACGTGCTCGAGGCCAACGACGGTGCCGCCCTGATCTACGAGACCAGCTACAACGCGGTCATCCGGAACAACACGATCCGGCGGAACAACTGGGTCGAGGGCCGCAGGGAGGCCGACCGCGGCGACAACTTCCCCTACGCGACGGTCTACCTGTCCGAGTCCGGCGGCGAACCACGGGTCAAAGCCCGCACCGACAAGATCGAGATCTACCGGAACGTGCTGGAGAACAACTGGTCCGGGATCACCCTGTGGGAGAACGCCGACCGGTTCTGCAACAGCCCGGCCAACACCTCGTCCGGTGACTGCACATTGCTGGTGAAGAACACCGACCGCTGTGCACAGCCGGCGATCGCCACCGCACCGCTCTACGCCGACTGCCGGTGGAAGACCCAGCGGGTGGACATCCACGACAACCGCTTCGTGCTGGACAAGTCCGTCGTCAAGTGCACGGTGCAGTGCGACCGCATGGCAGTCCTTGCCAACTACGGCACCTATCCGGACTGGTCGCCGTACCAGGGCGAGAAGGTGGCCGAGGCGATCACCCGCGAGCAGCACAACCGCTGGCACGACAACGCCTACGTCGGAGCCTGGAAGTTCGTCGCCCACGACCCGAGCCGGGTGCTCACCTTCGGGCAGTGGCAGGGCAAGCGTTACCGGCAGGACGCGGGCAGCACCCTCGACCCACGGGCCGGTGGTTGAGATGGGCACGCAGCCCGCCGCCGAGCCGCGCCCGGACGGCACACCGAAGATCGTCGGGATCGTCTGGGGGTTGCTGATCCTCAACACGCTCGGCTCCGCCGGGGCGAAGACCATCGTCCCGCTGCCGCGCTCCCTCATCCAGATGGTCACCATGGGCGCGCTGGTCGCCGCGTTCACGCTGGCGCTCGCCGTCAACCCCCGGCTGCGCATCCGGGCCGGCGCCTACGTGTTCCTGCTGACCTTGCTGCTGGTGCCGAGCGTGATCTCCAGCGTGAACCTGGAGTCCGGGTTCGGCGCGCTGTTCCGCTGCGCCCGGCTGGCTCTCTTCGTCGGCACGCTGTGGCTGCTCAGCCGCTGGTGGGACGGCGGCCTGACGTTCGTCCGGCACCACATCCGGATGTACTTCGCGGTGCTCGGATCGGTGGCCGCGGGTCTGGTCATCTCACCGGGCGCGGCCATGCCCGAGCTCTACGGCGGACGCCTGGTCGGCGCGTTGTGGCCGCTCACCCCGCCGCAGATCGGCCAGTACGCGGCGGTGATCATCGGGCTCACCGTGCTGCTCGTACTGGGCCGCCGGACCGACAGGGCCAGTGCGGCGGTGGTCCTCGTGCCGTCACTCGTCCTGCTCGCGCTGACCCATACCCGGACGGCCACGCTCGGCCTGTTCATCGGGCTGGCGTTGGCGATCGGCTCGCTCATCCTGACCAGCGCCGCCGCCCGCCGGTTCTTCACCTGGGCGGTCCTGTGCGCCGCGGTGGCCGCGGTGGGGCTCGGCTCCGCGCTCCAGGCGTGGTTCCTGCGCGGACAGAGCCAGGAGAACTTCACCAGCCTCACCGGTCGGGCCAAGGTCTGGGACGCCTTGCTGGCGGAGCCCCGGACGACGGCGGAGAAGGTGTTCGGCATGGGCCTGGGCGACAAGTCGTTCGGCGGGCTGCCGATCGACAACAGCTGGCTGGCCGTCTACCAGGAACAGGGCGTGATCGGCGTCGCCCTGGTGGCGGCGGTCATCATCGTGCTGGGCGGCGTCGCGTTGCTGCGGCCACCGTCGCTGCAGAGGGCCTGCGCGATCTTCCTGATCAGCTACTGCGCGATCGCGTCGTACACCGAGGCCGGCCTTGGCGACGCCTCGCCGTATCTGCTGCATCTGGCCCTGGCCGCCTCGCTGTTGGCGGCACCTGCCGAGGCCGCCACGCCCCTCGCGACGCCCGACGTCCCGCAACGACACATCCCGCGCTGGGCCCGGAGATCGGAGGTGACGTGAGCATGCACGTCCTTGTGGTGCACAACCGCTACGCCTCGGCGCAGCCGAGCGGGGAGAACAAGGTCGTCGACCAGGAGGTGGAGTTGCTGCGCGCGGCCGGCCACCGGGTCGAGATGTTCGAGCGGCGCAGCGACGACATCGCCGCCCGGTCCCTGCTCGGCAAGGTGGCGGTGCCGCTCCTCGTGCCGTGGAACCCGGCGGTCCGCACGGAACTCGCCGCCCGGCTCCGCGCCGAGCGGCCGGACATCGTCCACGTCCACAACGTCTTCCCGCTCCTGTCGCCCGCGGTCCTGGCCGCCTGTGCCGACGCCGGCGTGCCCGCCGTCGCCACGCTGCACAACTACACCCAGGTCTGCCCGCCCGGCACGCTGCAGCGGGACGGCCGGCCGTGCACCGAGTGCGTCGGGTCGGCGGCGCCGCTGCCCGCCGTCCGGCACGGCTGCTACCGGAACTCCCGCCTTGCGACGGTGCCGCTCGCGGTCGGCCTGTCGGTCAACCGGCGGCGGTGGTGGTCCGGCGTCGAGCGGTTCTTCTGCATCTCCGCGGCGCAGCGCGACGTCCTGGTACGGGCCGGCATGCCCGCCGAGCGGCTGGTGGTGAAGCACAACTTCGTGCCCGACCCGGATGACCGCCGATCAGGTGCCGGCGAGCATCTGCTCTGTCTCGGCCGGCTCGCGGAGGCCAAGGGTGTGCGGCTGCTCATGGCCGCGTGGGACGAGATCGCAGCGAGCGGCGGTGTGGGCGTGCCGCTCGTGATCGCCGGCGCGGGGCCGCTGGAGCGAGAGGTGACCGCCTGGGCGGCGGGCCGGGACGACGTGCGCTACGTCGGCCTGTACGACACGGCGGAGTGCCGGAAGGCCATCGCGCACTCGGTCGCCGTGGTGGCTCCCTCGACGTGGCTGGAGGCGTTCGGGCTGGTGGTCGTGGAGGCGATGGCGGCCGGGGTGCCGACCGTCGCCGCCGGTCACGGGGCGTTCGTCGAACTCGTCGAGGACGGCGTGACCGGGCTGCTGCACCGGCCGGGCGAGCCCGCCTCGCTCGCGTCCTGCATACGCCGGATCGCGGCCGAGCCGGCCCGCAACCGGGAGATGGGCCAGGCGGCCCGGCGCCGTTACGAGCAGGGTTTCAGCCCGGCCGTCGGCCTGGAGCGCCTGGTGGAGGAGTACCGCACCGCGATCGCGGGGCGGTCAGCACTGGCTCGCGGCGGGGACACCCGCGCGAGCAGGGGGGATGGGGACAGTAGATGACACGATGCCGACTCTGCGGCTCGGAAGCGATGGCGAGCGTCGTCGACCTTGGGGCGACGCCACCATGTGAGAGCTTTCTCGCCGCGGACCAACTGGACCAGCCGGAACCGGCGTACCCGCTGCACCTGCGGGTCTGCACCGACTGCTGGCTGGCGCAGATCCCGCCGCTGATCACGCCGGAGGAGACGTTCACGCACTACGCGTACTTCTCCTCCTACTCGACCTCCTGGGTGGAGCACGCGCACACGTTCGTCACCGACGCCGTACAGCGCCTCGATCTCGGCCCCGACGCCTTCGTGGTCGAGGTCGCGAGCAACGACGGGTACCTGCTGAGGCACGTGGTGGACCGGGGGATCCGCTGCCTCGGCATCGAGCCTTCGGTGAACGTCGGCGCCGCGGCGCGGGACGCCGGCGTACCCACGCGCACGGAGTTCCTGAGCCCGGAGACCGGCTCGGCCGTCCGCGCCGAACACGGCCCGGCGGACCTGGTCGTGGCGAACAACGTGTACGCGCACATCCCCGACGTGGTCGGGTTCACCCAGGGGCTGCGCGCCCTGGTCGCCGACGACGGCTGGGTCTCCATCGAGGTGCAGCACCTGCTGACCCTGATCGAGGAGAACCAGTACGACACGATCTACCACGAGCACTTCCAGTACTACACGGTCGCGTCCGCGATCCGAGCCCTTGCGAGCGGCGGACTCGCGCTCGTGGACGTCGAGTTGCTGCCCACGCACGGCGGCTCCATCCGGCTGTGGGCCCGGCCGACCGAGGTGGCCGGCGAGCCGACGCAGCGGGTGGCCGACGTGCTGGCCCGGGAGAAGGCCGCCGGGCTGCAGGAGCTGTCCGGGTACACCGAGTTCTCCGCCCGGGTGGCCACGGTGCGCCGGGACCTGCTGCGGTTCCTCATCGAGGCGGCCGAGCGCGGCGAGACGGTCGTCGGCTACGGCGCCCCGGGCAAGGGCAACACCCTGCTCAACCACTGCGGTATCCGGCCCGACCTGCTCCCGTACACGGTCGACCGCAACCCCTACAAGCACGGCAGGTTCACCCCGGGCACCCGCATCCCGATCCTGCCGCCCGAGCAGATAGCCGCCGACAAGCCGGACTACGTCCTCGTCCTCCCGTGGAACCTGCGGGCCGAGCTGGTCGAGCAGCTGTCCTTCGTCCACGACTGGGGCGGCCGGCTGGTCTTTCCCATCCCGGAACTGAGCATTGTCGAGGTCGCGTCTTGAAAGGGCACAGCATGAAGGTCGTTCTGTTCTGCGGCGGTTACGGGATGCGGATGCGCAACGGAACCTCCGACGACGTGCCCAAGCCGATGGCGATGGTCGGCCCGCGACCGCTGATCTGGCACGTCATGCGCTACTACGCGCACTTCGGGCACACGGAGTTCATCCTGTGCCTCGGGTACGGGGCCCACCACATCAAGGACTTCTTCCTCAACTACGAGGAGACGACGTCCAACGACTTCGTGCTGAGAGGCGGGCGGACCGAGCTGCTGTCCACCGACATCTCGGACTGGACGATCACCTTCGCGCAGACCGGCGTCGAGTCACCGATCGGGGAACGGCTGCGCCGGGTGCGGCACCACCTGGACGGCGACGAGATGTTCCTCGCCAACTACGCCGACGTGCTCACCGACGCCCCGCTGCCGGAGATGATCGACCGGTTCGCGCGGCGCGACGCGGGCGCGTCGATGATGGTGGTGCCGCCGCAGTCGTCGTTCCACTGCGTGGAGCTGGGCGAGGACGGCCTGGTGGGCGGCATCACCGCGGTGAGCGAACTGCCGCTGTGGGAGAACGGCGGCTACTTCGTGCTCCGCCAGGAGGTCTTCGACCACCTCCCGGAGAACGGGGACCTGGTCGCCGACGGATGCGCCCAACTGGCCAAGCGCGGACGGTTGGTGGCGCACCGGCACCGCGGCTTCTGGAAGCCGACCGACACCGTGAAGGAGCGGGCCGCGCTCGACGAGGCCTACGCCCGGGGCGACCGCCCGTGGGCCGTGTGGGAGCGGGACAGCGCGGCGGTGAGCGCGTGATCCGGCTCGGGGCCGGGCGCGTGGACCGGATCGTCGCGGTGGGCGCGCACTGCGACGACATCGCCATCGGCGCCGGCGGCACGCTGCTGACGCTGTGCCGTGCGCGGCCGGGTATCCGGGTCGACGCGCTGGTGCTCTCCGGCGGTGGCAGCGAGCGGGAGCAGGAGGAGCAGGCCGCGCTCGCCGCCTTCTGCCCGGACGCCGACCTGCGGCTGACCGTGCACAAGCTGCCGGACGGCCGGCAGCCCGTGCACTGGGACGAGGCCAAGGCCGCGGTCGAGGAACTGCGCGCGCAGACCGACCCGGATCTGATCCTGGCCCCGCGCACCGACGACGCGCACCAGGACCACCGCGGCCTGGCGCAGTTGATACCCACCGCATTCCGCGACCACCTGGTCCTCGGCTACGAGATCGTCAAGTGGGACGGCGATCTCGGCCGGATGGCGGCGTACCAACCGCTGTCGCCGGAGATCGCCGAACAGAAGGTACGGCTGCTGCAGGAGCACTACCCCTCGCAGCGACACCGGCCCTGGTACGACCGCGAGGCCTTCCTCGGCCTGGCCCGGATCCGCGGCATCGAATGCCACGAGCGCTACGCCGAGGCGTTCGCCGTCACCAAACTCACGCTCGACCTGGGGGAATGAACCTTGCGCGTACTACTGACCGGACACCAGGGCTACCTGGGCACCGTCATGGCCCCTGTCCTTGCCGCCGCCGGGCATGAGGTCGTCGGCCTCGACGCCGGCCTGTTCGCCGACTGCGTGCTGGGCCCGACGCCCGCGGACCCGCGGGGGCACCGGGTGGACCTGCGTGACGTCACGGCCGAACACGTCGCCGGGGTCGACGCCGTGATCCACCTCGCCGCGCTCTCCAACGACCCCCTGGGATCGCTGGCGCCCGAGCTCACCTACGACATCAACCACCACGCGTCCGTACGGCTGGCCCGGCTGGCCCGCGACGCCGGAGTACGGCGCTTCCTGTACGCGTCGACCTGCTCGGTCTACGGCGCCGCCGGCGGCGACGACCTGGTGGGCGAGGACGCCCCGCTGCGCCCGGTGACGCCGTACGCGGAGTCCAAGGTGCGAGTGGAGGACGACCTGCACGCCCTGGCCGACGGCGACTTCACCCCGGTGTTCATGCGCAACGCCACCGCCTTCGGCTACTCGCCCCGACTGCGCGCCGACATCGTGCTGAACAACCTGGTGGGCCACGCGCTCCTGTCCGGCGAGGTGCTGGTGCTCTCCGACGGCACCCCTTGGCGCCCGCTGGTGCACGCCGCCGACATCGCACGGGCCTTCACGGCCGCGCTGACCGCGCCGCGGGAAGCGGTGCACGACCGGGCGTTCAACATCGGCAGCGAGATCAACAACGTCACGGTCGCCGAGATCGCCGAGCAGGTCGCCGAGGCGGTCTCCGGCTCCAAGGTGGTGATCACCGGCGAGACCGGGGCCGATCCGCGGTCGTACCGGGTGGACTTCTCCCGGTTCCGCGCCGCGGTGCCCGGCTTCGACTGCGAGTGGACGGTGAAGCAGGGCGCGCTCGAACTCGCCGACGCCTACCGGAAACACGGGCTGACCCGGGAGGACTTCGACCGACGCTTCACCCGCCTTGCCGTGCTGCGCGCGGCGTCCGGCGCCGGTGCCGTGGACGACACCCTGCGGTGGCGCGGATGACCGCGGCCGGCGAACAGCCGATGACCTCGGCCGGCGACGAGATGTACGCGCTGGTGGAGCGGCTGTACCCGCTGTGCCGCAGCATCACCGGCGACGGTGTGCGCGCCACCCTGGACATCGTCGGCGAGTACGTCCCGCTGCAGGTGCACGAGGTGCCGACCGGGACGCAGGTGCTCGACTGGACGGTGCCGCAGGAGTGGAACATCCGGGACGCGTACATCGCCGACGGCGCCGGCCACCGGGTCGTGGACTTCGCCGCGTCCAGCCTGCACGTGCTCGGCTACAGCGTGCCGGTGTCGGCGACCATGCCGCTGTCCGAGCTGCGTGAACACCTGCACACCCTGCCGGAGCACCCGAACTGGGTGCCGTACCGCACCAGTTACTACAAGCCGGAATGGGGCTTCTGCCTGGCCCAGGAGACCCTGGACGCGCTGCCGGACGGCGAGTACGAGGTGCGCATCGACTCCACACTCGCCGACGGCCACCTCACCTACGCCGAGCACGTGGTCCCCGGTCAGGTCCCCGACGAGGTGATCGTCTCCTGCCACGTCTGCCACCCGTCGCTGGCCAACGACAACCTGGCCGGCATCGCGGTGGCGACGTTCCTGGCCCGGGCGCTGGCACAGCAGACGCCGTACTACACCTACCGGTTCCTGTTCGCGCCCGGCACCATCGGGGCGATCACCTGGCTGGCCCGCAACAAGGAGCGGGTGGAACGGGTCAAGCACGGGCTCGTGCTGGCCTGTGCCGGCGACCCGGGCCAACTGACGTACAAGCGGAGCAGGCGCGGCGACGCGGAGATCGACCGGGTGATGCGGCATGTGCTGGCCGCCTCCGAACGCCCGCACCACGTCACCGAGTTCACTCCGTACGGCTACGACGAGCGGCAGTTCTGCTCCCCCGGCTTCGATCTCGGCGTGGGCTCGCTCACCCGGACCCCGTACGCCGGCTACCCCGAGTACCACACCTCGGCGGACAACCTGGACTTCGTCTCCCCGGGGGCGATGGCGGACACCCTCGCCGTCTGCCGCGAGGCGTTCGCCGTCCTCGACCGCAACCGGCGGTACCTCAACCTCAGCCCCTACGGCGAACCACAGCTGGGCCGACGCGGGTTGTACGACGCGCTCGGCGGCCGCAGCGACACCAAGCAGGCCCAGATGGCCATGCTCTGGGTGCTCAACCTCTCCGACGGCGAGCACGGTCTGCTGGACGTCGCCGAGCGGTCCGGGCTGCCGTTCGACACCGTCGCCACCGCGGCCGACGCCCTGCACGGCGCCGGGCTGATCAAGGCATGACGCCGATGACCACCGAGGGGGCGAAGACGACGACACCGGCGGGATCCGCCCGGCGGGGCATCGTCGGCCGACTGTCCTGGGGACTGGCCGACCAGGCGGCCTCCAGCATGACCAACTTCGCGGTGGGGATCTACGTGGCCCGCTCGCTGGGGCTGACCGCGTTCGGCGTGTTCAGCCTGGCCTGGGTGACCTACGGCGTGGTGCTCAACGTCTCCCGCGGGCTGGCCACCGATCCGCTCGTGGTGCGCTTCAGCGGCGTGTCGGACGCGGCCTGGCGCGGGGCGGTGGCCCGGTCGTCGGGTACCGCACTCGGCGTAGGCGCAGCCATCGGTGCGGTGTGTCTGGTGGTCGGGCTCGGTCTCGGCGGCCGCGTGGGACCCGCGTTCGCCTGCCTCGGCGTCATGCTGCCGGGGCTGCTGTTGCAGGACGCCTGGCGGTTCTCCTTCTTCGCCGCCGGCGCCGGGCGGAAGGCGTTCGTCAACGACGTCGTGTGGGGCGTCGCGCTCGTCCCGGCCATGGTCGTGGCGGCCCGCGTGGGCAGCGTGGCCGCTTTCGTGCTCGCCTGGGGCGCGTCCGCCACGGTGGCGGCGGCGTACGGCTACCTCCAGTCCGGCATCCGGCCCCGGGTGACCGGGGCGCGCGGGTGGCTTCGCGAGCAGCGCGATCTCGGCTCGCGGTACCTGGTCGAGAACGTCAGCCTCAGCGGCGCGAGCCAGCTGCGGGCCTACGGGCTCGGCGCGATCGTCGGGGTCGGCGCGGTGGGTGCGGTGCGGGGCGCCGAGCTCCTGCTCGGCCCGTTCCTCGCCGTGCTGATGGGCCTTTCGCTGGTCACCGTCCCGGAGGCGGCACGGGTGCTGCGGCGGACGCCGCACCGCCTCGGCGCGTTCTGCCTCCTGCTGGGTGGCGGGCAGGCCGCCGCCGCGCTGCTCTGGGGCGGGGCGCTGCTGCTGATGCCGGACCGGCTCGGCGAGTTGGTGCTCGGCGGCGTCTGGAGCTCTGCCTCGGAGCTCATCGTGCCGGTCACCCTCGGCGTCGCGGGCGCCGGCCTCGGCACCGGCGCGGCGGCCGGGCTGCGCGCGCTCGGCGCGGCCCGGCGCAGCCTGCGTGCCCAACTGTTCGCCTCCGCCTGCTACGTCGGCGGCGGGCTCGGCGGGGCGGCCCTGGCCGGCACGGTCGGCTCGGCCTGGGGGGTCGCCGCCGCGACCGTCTGCGGCTCGGCCGTGTGGTGGCTGCAACTGCGGTCCGCCCTGCGCGAGCACCACCACGACCCCATCCCCGAAGTGAGGACCTCATGACCGACCGACCCAGGCTGAGCATCGGCCTGCCCGTGTACAACGGCGAGGAGTACCTGGCCGAGGCGCTCGACGCCCTGCTCGGCCAGACCTACGAGGACTTCGAGCTGGTCATCTCCGACAACGCCTCGACCGACGGGACCCAGGACATCTGCCGCGCGTACGCGGCGCGGGACTCGCGTATCCGGTACATCCGGCTGACCCGGAACATCGGCGCCGCGCCGAACCACAACCACGTGTTCACCGAGTGCCGCGGCGAACTGTTCAAGTGGGCCTCGCACGACGACCTTTACGCCCGCGACCTGCTGCGGCTCTGCGTTCAGGCGCTGGACGAGCGGCCGGACGTGATCCTCGCGCACTCCGGCCAGGCCGTCATCGACGGCGACGGCCAGGTGAAGGTCCCGTACGAGTACGGGCTCGCCACCGACTCGCCGCACGCGCCGGAGCGCTTCCGCAGCCTGCTGTTCGAGCCCGGCGGCGACGACTTCTACGGGGTGATGCGGGCCGACGTGCTGCGCCGGGTGAAGCCGCACGACAGCTACCACCACGCGGACCGCACGTTCGTCGCCGAGATCACCCTGCACGGGCCCTTCCACCAGGTGCCGGAGCTGCTGTACTTCCGCCGCGACCATCCCACCCGCGCCGAGCGGGCGAACCCTTCCAAGCGCTCCCGGTGCGTCAACCTGGACCCGCGCCGGGCCGGACCGCTGCACCCGACGCCCCGGCTGCTCGCCGAGTACGTCTGGGGCTTCGCCTCGGCGATCCGGCGGGCGCCGTTGTCGCCGGCCGACCGGCGAGCGTGCTACCGCCACCTGACCGCATGGATGACCAGCCGGGTCCGGCCGGGCGCCGGCGAGCGGGTCGAGGACCGCGCCCCGGTCGACCCGGGCCGGCTCACTGTCTCCGTCGACGCCCTCGTCGCCGGCCGTGAAGCTCGTGAAGCTCGTGAAGGGAGGCAGGCATGACGTCCGCGGACGAAACCCCGGTCCGCGTCGGGGTGTTCGGCCTGCTCGGCTCCGGCAACCTCGGCAACGACGGGTCCCTCGAAGCCGTGCTCGGGTACCTCCGCGCCGAGCACCCGGAGGCGGTCGTGGACGCGCTCTGCGGCGGACCCGAGGCCGTCGCGGCCCGGTACGGGATCCCCGCGACGCGGCTGCACTGGTACCGCGGGGAGTACCGGACCGCGTCGCGTGCGGGCGCGATCGCGGCGAAGGGGCTCGGCAAACTCGTCGACGTCTTCCGCACCGCCGCCTGGGTGCGTCGGCACGACGTGGTGATCGTGCCGGGCATGGGCGTCCTGGAGGCCACGCTGCCGCTGCGGCCGTGGGGCTTGCCGTACTCGCTGTTCCTGCTCTGCGCGAGCGGCCGGCTGCTGCGCACCCGGGTCGCGCTGGTCGGCGTCGGCGCCGCCCCGATCGGCAACCGGCCGACCCAGTCCCTGGTGCGCTGGTCGGCACGCCTTGCCTCGTACCGCTCGTACCGGGATACCCAGTCCCGCGACGCGATGCGGGCGATGGGCGTGGACACCGCGCGCGACGAGGTCTACCCGGACCTCGCGTTCGCCCTGCCGACGCCACCGGCGGGCACGCCCTCGGGCACGGTGTGCGTCGGCGTCATGGACTTCCACGGCGGCAACGACGACCGCGCCCGGGGCGAGGAGATCCACCGGCGCTACCTCGACGGGACAACCGCATTCGTTCGCGCGCTGATCGCGGACGGCAGGCAGGTCCGGCTGCTCACCGGCGACGCCTGCGACGCGCCGGTGGTCACCGCGATCCTCGACGCGGTGGACTCGCCGCTGGTCACCGCCGCCGAGACGGCCTCCCTCGCCGACCTGATGAAGGAGACGGCGGCCGCCGACACCGTGGTGGCGACCCGCTACCACAACCTGATCTGCGCGCTGAAGGTCGGCACACCGACCCTCGCCCTCAGCTACGCGGAGAAGAGCGACGCGCTCATGGACCGGATGGGTCTTGCCGCGTACTGCCACCCGGCGCGCGAGGTCGACGCCGACCGGTTGCTCGACCAGTTCCGGGCGCTGGAGAAGCGGTCGGCCGAGCTGCGGCAGACCCTCGCCGAGCGAAACCTGGTAGCCGCCCGGCAACTCGAGGACCAGTTCACCGAGTTGACGGCGGCCCTGTTCCCGACGGCCGATCACGCCCACGCCCAAGCCCACGCCCGCACTCGGCAGGAGACTCCGTGAAAGCCATCGAAGTCCCGGAGATCGCGGGCGCGTACCTCTTCGAACCGACGCCGTACGCCGACGAGCGCGGCTTCTTCTGCCGCACCTTCGACGCCGACGTAGTCCGCTCGGTGGGCCTCGACCCGCACGCCTTCGTCCAGGACAGCCTGTCCCGCTCTGCCCGGGGCGTGCTGCGCGGCCTGCACCTGCGCGCGGGCGCCGGCGAGGCCAAGCTGGTGCGATGCTCGTACGGGAGGATCTTCGACGTCGTCGTGGACCTGCGGCCGGACTCGCCGACATACCGCAACCGGGCCTTCTTCGAGCTGTCCGACGAGACGCAGACGACCCTGTACATCCCGGCGGGATGCGCCCACGGCTTCCAGGCGATGACCGAGACCGCCGACACCTCGTACCGGATCGACCGCCCGCACGATCCGGCCGAGGACGTGACGATCGCCTTCGACGACCCGGAGCTCGCGATCCCCTGGCCGCTGCCGGTCACCTCGATGTCCCAGCGGGACCGGGAGGCGCCGAGCCTCGCCGAGGTCCTGAAGCAAAGAGAGAAGTGAGGTCGGCGTGGACACCGAACGCACCGAAGAGACCGAGGAGTTCCTCCTGCCCCGGTCGCGGGCGGCGAACGAGCGGCTGCACGCCCTGATCCCCGGGGGCGCGCACACCTACGCCAAGGGCGACGACCAGTACCCCGAGAACCTGGCCCCGGTCATCAGCCACGGCCGCGGTGCCCACGTGTGGGACATCGACGGCAACCGGTACGTCGAGTACGGCTCCGGCCTGCGGTCGGTCAGCCTCGGCCACGCGCACCCGCGCGTGATCGAGGCGGTGCGGCGGGAACTCGACCGCGGCAGCAACTTCGTCCGCCCGTCCATCGTGGAGGTCGAGGCCGCGGAACGCTTCCTGGCCACGGTGCCGACCGCCGAGATGGTGAAGTTCGCGAAGAACGGCTCCGACGCCACCACCGCCGCGGTACGCCTCGCCCGCGCCGCCACCGGGCGCCCGCGGGTGGCCCTCTGCGCCGACCATCCGTTCTTCTCCGTCGACGACTGGTTCATCGGCACCACACCGATGTCCGCCGGCATTCCGGCGGCGACCAACGACCTCACCGTGTCCTTCCCTTACGGGGACCTGGCCGCCACCGAGGAGCTGCTCACCCGGTACCAGGACGAGGTCGCCTGCCTGATCCTCGAACCCGCCACCCACACCGAGCCGCCGCCCGGATACCTCGCCGGTCTGCGCGAGCTGGCCGACCGGCACGGCTGCGTACTGATCTTCGACGAGATGATCACCGGCTTCCGCTGGTCCGAGGCGGGCGCCCAGGGCCTGTACGGCGTCGTCCCCGACCTGTCCACGTTCGGCAAGGCGTTGGGCAACGGGTTCGCCGTCTCCGCGCTGGCCGGGCGCCGCGAGCTGATGGAGAGGGGCGGGCTGCGTCACTCCGGCGACCGGGTGTTCCTGCTGTCCACCACGCACGGTGCGGAAACGCACTCCCTGGCCGCCGCGACGGCCGTGCAGGCCACCTACGTCGAGGAGGGCATCACCGCACGGCTGCACGCCCTCGGCGAGCGGTTGGCCGCCGGTGTCCGCGAGGCCGCGGCCGGCATGGGCGTCGGTGACCACATCGTCGTCCGGGGCCGGGCCAGCAACCTGGTCTTCGCCACCCTCGACGAGAACCGGCAGCCGTCGCAGCAGTACCGCACCCTCTTCCTGCGCCGGCTCCTCGCGGGCGGGGTGCTGGCCCCGTCGTTCGTGGTGAGCAGCGCGCTCAGTGACGCCGACATCGACCACACCGTCGACGTGGTGGCCCAGGCATGTGCGGTGTACCGGAAGGCACTGGACGCCGCCGATCCCACTCCCTGGCTGGGCGGGCGACCGGTGAAGCCCGTGTTCCGCCGCTTGGCGTGACGTGACGTCAGCGACGCTCCCGCCGACCGGCGTCGGCCCTCCGATCAACCAGCCGGTCGGCCATCCGGTCGACCAGCCACGCGGTCGCCGGAATCACCGCCAGGGCGGTGCACCAGCCGCCGATGACGTCGGTCGGGTAGTGCGCGCCCAGGGCGACCTGCGCCCAGCCCATGGCGGCACCGGCCACCAGCGCCGCGGCGAGCACGAGTGACGTGGCGGCCGTCCTGCCGAGGCGAAACCGTCCGCTCGCGAGCAGCGCCACCACGAGGGCGAGCGCGGTGAGGAAGGCGGTGTGCCCGCTCGGATAGGACAGGTTGCCGTCGCCGTGGATGGTGCGTCCCACCAGGGGCTTGAGCAGCGTCGTCGTCCCCACGGTCAGGCCGGGACCGGCAACGACGAGCACCGCCTCGCACGGACGCCGACGCAGCAGGCAACCCGTCACGGTGGCCACGACCAGCGTCGCCGCTCCCACGGGCTCCCCCAAGAAGTCCGTGGCCAGAGCGACGTACCGCCACGGCGGCCGCACACTGTCCGCCGTCGGCTGGATGATCCACCTGTCCACCCTGCCGGGCTCGCTGTGGCCGGCGTGCAAGACCCCGAGCACGACGACCACCAGCGCGGCGAGGGCCGCGATCAGCCCGAGCCCCGCCCGCAGCGATGGGGGCAGCACCGCGGGCGCCGGCCGGCCGGTCACCCGCCCACCGCGTCCGGTCGACCGGCGGTGCTGTGCCGTGATCGGTGGATGACGTTCCGAATCTCGGACCTACGAATCTGCCGGGCGGGTAAACCCGTAGGCGCGCTCGACCTTGGCCACGTGGAGCGAGAACGAGGCATACCAGTGCTCGCGTCCGTGCGCACGGGCCAGGGCGTGCTCCGCGTGATCCCGCCAAGCGGCGATCGCGGCCTCGTCCCTCCAGTACGACACCGTGATCCCCAGGCCATTCGCACCGCGAGCGGAATCGACACCGAGGAATCCCGGCTGGTCGGCCGCCAGTTTCATCAACCGCTCGTCTGTCTCCCCGTAGCCGTTGTCGCCGGTGGTCCGCACGGCGGTGAACACCACGGCGCAGTAGGGCGGGGCGGGCAGCCACGCGGGCGCGGCATCGGTCACGGAGGTCCTCCCACGGACGATATCGGCAGTATCGCCTCCGACGAACGGTCTGTCGACCGAGCTGGACGCCAGGACACTTCGGGCCGCGTCGAAGCCACTGGCTCCTAGCGTGGGAAACGTTCCGGGGCGCGGCGCCTCGCCGTGAGGTGCCACCCCGACGTCCTGAGAGAACCGGGAGGTTGTCATGGCAGACCGTCAGCGCCTAGTCGCCGAACGGACTGACGAGAGCTATTACTGGGAGCGGGTCAAGCGGAACCTCGGCTGGCTCGGTGACACCGAGGAGGAGCAGCGCGAGCGACAGCTCAGGTTACGCGACGCGACGATCGGGGTGGCCGGCGTGGGCGGCATCGGAGGCGCCACTGCCGAACGGCTCGTCCGCATGGGCGTGCAGAACCTGAAGGTGGCGGACCCGGACACGTTCGAAGTGTCCAACATCAACAGGCAGTTCGGCGCGACCATAGGCAACGTCGGGCGCAACAAGGCCGAAGCCGTGGCCGAACTCGTCCACGACACGACCCGCGACGTGAACATCGACGTCTTCCCCGAGGGCATCCGCGAGGAGACCGTCGACGAGTTCTTCGAGGGCTGCGACTACGTACTCGACAAGATCGAGCTGTACGAGATCGACGCCCGCTACACCCTCCACCAGGCATTCCGGCGTTCCGAACAGTGCCGGTTCATGATGCTGACGCCGGTCTTCGGGCATCGCACGTTCTTCTTCAAGTGGACGAAGGACTCGATGACCGCCGAGGAGTACTTCGGTGTACCGCGGCACGAGCCGATGAACGAGAAGAACGCACGTCAGCTCATCAGCCGCTTCATACCGGAGATGCCCGACTACCCGAGTCGGGAGATGCTCGACGAGTGGTTCGTCCACAGGCAGGAATGCCCGATCTTCGCCGGCACCCCGCCCCTCGCCCAGGGCATGCTTGCCTCTCGGCTCGGCCAGGCGATCACCGGCCTGGACCAGTTGCCGGGCGCTGTACCGCTGCCCGTCACGCCGGGCTACTCGATGATCGACACCCAGAAGTGGACCATGAAGACGGTGGAGGGTCAGTGGTGGTGAAGACACTGACGTCGCCCCCGCGTCACGCGGCCAGTCTGGCGGAGTGGACGGAGGCCGACTACGAGGCCCTCTTCGACCGGGCGACCTGGCTGGAGTCACAGCCCCGGGACGTCGTCGCGCGGATGGCGCCCGGGCTGCTGGTGGGCACCGCGTTCTACCAGAACAGCACCCGCACCCGGCTCAGTTTCGAGGCCGCGGCCCACCGGATCGGCGGCTCCGCCATCGGCTTCGCCGACGTCACGACCACCCGGGCCGGGGATTTCTACCGCGAGTCGTTGGACGACACCGTACGGGTGCTCGGCTCCTACGTCGACGTACTGGTCCTGCGGCACACCGACGACGACGCGGCTGAACAAGCACTCCAGGTCAGTCCGGTGCCGGTGATCAGCGCCGGTACGGGCGACCGCGAACACCCCACGCAGGTGATGCTGGATCTGTGGACCATACGGCAGGAGTTGGGGACACTCCACGGCACGACCATCGGCTACCTCGGTGATCCGAGCTGCCGTGTCGCCCGCTCCCTGGTGTACGCGCTGAGCGCCTTCGACGCCGCGGGGCTGGTGTTCCTCGCACCCGAGGGGGCGACGCTGCCGGGGGACGTGGCGGACCTCATCGACGAGAGCGGTCTGTCCCGGCGTCACGTGGAGACCAGCGAGGAGTTGTTACGGCTCTCCGACGCGGTGTGCGCGATCCCGTTCGAGCTGTCCGACTTCCATCAGGGAGCGGTGCGCGACCACGGCCGCGGCACGGCGCTCGACGAGCGGTTCGTCCTCAGTTCCCGGCTGCTGCGCACCGTGGGGGCGGGTGTACCGGTCACCCACACGGGTCCGCGTGGGCCCGAACTGCCCCCGGAAACCGACGAGTTGCCGAACACCCACTACTTCGACGGAGTCGGCCGAGGGGTGACGCTGCGCGCCGCCCTGCTGTCCGGGCTGGCCTGAGGCCGTCAACTCGGAGCAACGAGGGAAACCATGAAGACAACGTCCTCCGCACCTGAGCAGGAACATCCGGTTCGCTCCCCGGCGCCCGAGGGCCTGCGGCGCACCATCGTGCTGCTCGTGATGTGTGTCGGCATGTTTCTCGTGCAACTCGACGTGACCGTCGTCAACGTGGCGCTCCCGAGCATCGGCCACGACCTGGGCGGCGGGCTGTCCGGACTCCAATGGGTGGTCGACGCCTACAGCGTGGCGCTCGCCGCGTTCCTGCTGGCCGGCGGCGCGCTCGGGGACCGCCTGGGGCACCGGCGCGTGGTCGTCGTAGGACTTGTGCTGTTCGGGCTGGCCTCCATGCTGTGCGCGCTGGCCCCCGCCGCCGGCGCCCTCATCGGCGCTCGCGCGCTCCAGGGTGTCGGCGCGGCGCTGCTGCTGCCCGGCACCCTCGCCGTCGTCCAACGCACCTTCCCCGACCGCGCGGAACAGGCCCGCGCTCTCGGTATCTGGGCCGGGGTGTCGGCCTTGGCCCTGCCGGCCGGGCCGTTGCTGGGCGGGTTCCTGGTGGCCGGCACCGGCTGGCGCGCGGTCTTCTGGCTGAACGTCCCGCTGGTGGCGGTGTCCGCCCTGGTCCCCCTGCGGCTCGTGCCGGGCGGTGACGGCACGCGGGAGCACCGGATGGACCTGCCCGGAGCCGCGCTCGCCGCGGCGGCCCTCGGCTCCATCGTGTACTGCGCGGTCGCGGCGGGCGGCGACGTCTCGGCCATGACCGTCGCGGTGGCGGCGCTGCTCTCGGTCGTCCTGCTGGCCGGGTTCCTCTGGCGGGAACGGGCGGCGGCGGCGCCGATGGTGCCGCTGGAGCTGTTCCGTCGGCGGGCGTTCTCCGGCGCCAACGCGGTGGCCGCCGCGATGAACTTCACCGGTATCGGCGCGGTGTTCGTGGTGACCCTGTACCTCCAAGGGGTGCAGGGTCACGGTGCCTTCGAGGCAGGGCTCATGATGCTGCCGCTGTTCGTGCCGCTCGCGGCCGGCGCGCCCCTCACCGGACGTCTGGTCGCCCGCTTCGGGCCGCGCCCACCGATGCTCGCCGGGCTGCTGCTCGGCGTGGCGGGCGCGCTCTGTCTGCTCGCGGTGGCTCCCGGCAGCGGCTACCTGGTCCTGGTTCCGGTCCTCGTCGGCCTGGGCGCCGGTATGGGGCTGCTCACCGCCGCGGTCGTGGCGGCGGCGCTGCGGGCCGGTCCGGACGACCGGCCGGGCCTGTCCTCCGGGGTCAACAACACCGCCCGGCAGGCCGCCGGGGCACTGGGTATCGCGGTGCTCGGCTCGCTGGTCGGCGACCCGGCCGCGCATGGGAGCTTCCTCGCAGGGCTCCACCGGGTGGGGCTGCTCTGCGCGCTGCTGTGGGCGGCCGCCGCACTGCTGACTGTTCTGACCATCCCCCGGCAGGGAGTGGAGGAGGCCGCGGCACACTGATCCGGAGGGGCGTCCGCTGCCCACGCCCCTCTCCCCCACCTCGAACGGCCCGCCGGACGCCATGTGTCCGGCGGGCCGCCGTTGCGCGCAGGAACGGCCCGGTGTGTATACGAAGGAGCAAAGGGCCGCCAACGCCTGCCCAAGTCCTCCTCAAGAATCGGAAACCCCTTCGGCCCGCAGCGTGCTCAACCCCTGGCGTGGTAGGCGCTTTCAGACCGAGTAACGCCTTGAAGTACGAACGGTTTCCGGGCTGTTTCCCGCCTTCCGTTCCCGGGAGAGACCAAGGAGTGGAGCGCGTGCGTGAGTTCGCCGGCGACGCCAACTTCGTAGATCCGGCCGCCCTGATGGCTGATCCGACCAGAGCTCGGATCCTGCTGTCCCTCCTGGACCGGCAGTCCTTGGCGATGTCGGAGCTGGCGGCGGAGGCCGGGGTCGCCCAGTCCACGACGAGCGCTCACCTTGCCCGGCTCGTCGACGGGGATCTGCTCACCGTCCGCAGCGAAGGACTGCACCGCTACTACAGCCTCGCCTCCGCCGACGTGGCCACCGCCCTGGAGTGCCTGGCCCGGCTGTCGCCCCCCTTCCAGCCGAACTCGCTTCGCTCATACCGCCGTTCATGTTCCCTGAAGGCCGCCCGCACGTGTTACGACCACGCGGCAGGAGACCTGGGCGTCACCGTCATGGAGGGGTTACTCGACCGCGGTGCGATAGCCCGGACGGGCAGAGGATCCACGGCGTACCGGGTCACCCTGGCCGGTCAGGAGATGCTCGGCGCCATCAAGGTCCACGACACCGGCGGCGGATCGTCGGCCGCGGTCCGCCACTGCGTCGACTGGACGAGCGACAAGCACCACCTCGCGGGTCGGGTCGGGGCGGCCATCCTGTCCGCGTTCCTGGCCGAGGGCTGGGTGACCCAGAAGCGCGACAGCCGGATCCTGGTGGTCGGCCACGAGGGAAAGCGCGCCATCGCCCGCTGGTTGGGGATGGCGCCGGAACGACTGACCTGCTCATGAACGCGGCGGATGATGAGGTGCCGGGCGGCGGCGACGTTGTCGCCGTGTTCGAGGACGCCGTCGATGACGGTGGTGACGGTCTCCAGACCGCGGGGGTGCCACTCGAAACCGGGGGTGGAGAACCGGTCCTCGACGAGGGCGAGGAAGGGGGCGGTCAGGGCCGGGTCGGTCGGCACGAAGACGAGGGCCTTGTCGTCGGCCTGCGCGTCGGGGCCCAGCTGTTGCTTGGTGGTGATGCGGGTCGGCGTCCGTCGGCCCGTCAGCTGTGCGGTCACGGCTCGGCGCCTCCCTCGCCCGGGAACAGAGCCGCCTGCCCCCCAGCCCGGATGCAGCGGCGGGGGCTGGTCGAGCGGGAGGAGTGCGAGACCGACCGGCGCGGCGCCACGTTCCGTCTCGCCCCCGCCCGCCGAGCCGCCATCGTGCGGGCCGCCCCCAGCCACGTCGAAGCGGTGCGCCGGCTCGTCGTTGACGCCCTCTCGCCGGAGCAGGTGGCCCAGTCGGCCGGTCTGACCGGCGGCCTCCTCACCCACCTGCACGACAGCCTCGGCACGGGCTGAGCGACCCTGTGAGGTGTCGGGCCCGTGCCGAGGTGTGGTTCCCCCGCCGGTACGGCGTCAGTCCGCCGTCTGTGCCGGGCCGGCCGTCACTTTCCGCAGCAGCGGCCGGCTGCCCGCGATCGCGGCGAACATGGCCAGCGCGCCGACGACCAAGCAGATCACCAGTTCCACGGCACCGAAGGCGTTGATCGTGGTGCCGACCGCCTTGTTGAGCTGGACGGCGCCGAAGACCCCCATCGCGGTGGTGCCGCCGGCCAGAACGGCCAACGGGATGACGGTCTCGCGGATCCGGGCCCGGTCCAGCACCTTCAGCGGGGTGCCGGACAGCCTCAGCAGGCCGTACACCCGGCGCCGGTCGAGGACGTTCGCGGCGGCCGTGAGGCCGGCGGAGGCGGCCGCGACGAGGAAGCTCAGCACCAGGGTGGCGGTGCTGACGGTGGCGACGCGGGCGGTCACCGTGTCGTCCGGCGCGGACACGTACTCCCGCGTGAAGGGGTACCTGCCCGCCCCGAGGGGCGCCAGGGCGGTGACGGCGGTGTCGATGCGCTCCTGCCCGCCGCCGACATGGGCGATCACGCCGTCGACACCGCCGAGCAGACTGTCGTAGTCGTCCTCACTCACGACGGAGACGGTCCCCTCGACGCCCGCCCGGTGCAGCACCGTACGGGCCTCGGTGGCCGCGTGCCGGGCGTCGGAGGCGTTCGCGGTGACCACCGCCACCTGGCCGTGGCGGCTCGGGCCCTCGGAGCCCAGCGTGCTGACGGAGAAGAACCCGGCCACGAACCCGGCGAGCACCAGGCCGCTGACGGTACGCCAGACCGCGCGCGGGTCGTCGCTGAGCCGGCGCGCGGCCAGCAGCGTGGCCGGGCGCTTGGCGCGGCGGCCCACGATCCGGCCCAGCCGGTCCACGACCCAGGGGCCGAACAGCCAGAACGCGCCGTAGAAGAGCGCCAGCAGAGCGAGGAGCTGACGGGTCTTCAGCTGGCCCCTGTCGCCCGCGGTCATCCAGATGTAGGCCAGGACCGCGACGAACAGCACGAGGCGGATCAGGCGAGTGCGGCGCGGATCGGCCTGCTGGGCGACGCCCAGGGGCGAGGTGGCCACCTGGCGCAGCATCGTCACCGCGCTCACGGTGATCAGCGCGGTGACGGCCAGCACCACGGCCGCGAGCCACGGCAGCCCCACCCACAGCTGCCCGGTGTACCAACCTCCCACGCCGTACGGGAGTTCGGCGAGCGCGGGCAGCAGTGCCGTGTAGGCGAGCGCGCCCGCCAAGGCCCCGGCCGCGCCGACTCCCGCAGCCTCGGCGGCGGTCATGGCGAGGATCTGCCGCGGGGTCGCCCCCGCCAGCCGCAGCGCGGCGAGCCGCTGTTCGCGCCGGGCCGCGCCGAGCCGTCCGGCGGCCGAGGCCAGCACGACGACCGGCATGACGAGCAGCACCACCCCCAGCAGCACGGTCCCCTGGTCGGTGCCGGTGAACACGCTCGCCTTGGTGCCGGCGAACCCGGAGACCAGTGCGCGCTCGCTCAGCCCGGCGTCGTAGTAGTTCTGCTCCCCTGCGGTCTCGGAGACGGCCTTGTCGCCGGGCGCCCGTCCGACCACCGCGACCAGTTCGTCGGGCGAGGCGAGACCGGCGGCGCCGATCGTGCCGTAGGACTTCGCCTTCGGGAAGCGGTCGGCGAGTTGGCCGGCGGGGAGGTGGTGCAGCAGCTCGGCCAGGGCCGGGGAGACGTACACCTCGCCCCGCTGCGGGAAGCCGCTCAGGCCGGGCGGCGCGGGGGTCTGCTTACGGCCGGGCAGCTGGGCCAGGTTCACGACGGTGACGGGGTCCTGGCGTACGTACGTCGTGGTCGTGGCCTGGACGGCCGTCGCCTCCTTGGCCGGTACGGCGTCGGGGGTGCGCCATGTGGTGTGGTCGGCGCGGGCGCCGGAGCCGAGGGCGGCGGCGATCATCAGCAGCAACAGGAACGAGCCGACGGCTGCGGCGCCGGCCGCGAGCAGCTGGGACTGCAGGCCGCGGCGGCCGGAGGACCTGGCGAGGTGCCAGGTCAGGGGCAGGACGGGGGAACGCATGGCGGGCTCCGGGGAAGGCGGGGTCAGGCGACGGTGTACTGGGTGTGGCCGCTGATGCGACCGTCGCGGACCTGGAGGATCCGGTCGCAGTGGGCGGCGACGTCGGCGTCGTGGGTGACCATCACCAGGGCGGCGCCCGTCTCCCGGGTCGCGAAGGTCAGCAGCTGGATCACTTCGGTGCTGGTGCGCTGGTCCAGGGCGCCGGTGGGCTCGTCGGCGAAGACCACGTCCGGTTCGACGGCCAGGGCGCGGGCGATGGCGACGCGCTGGGCCTGGCCTCCGGAGAGCTGCCCGGGGCGGCGGTGCTCCAGCCCGTCCAGGCCCAGCGGCACGAACCAGCGGCGGGCGCGGGCGACGGCCTGGCTGCGCGGCATGCCCTCCAGCATCAGCGGCAGGGCGGCGTTCTCCTCGGCGGGCAGCTCCGGCAGCAGCTGCCCGAACTGGAACACGAACCCGAACCGCTTGCGGCGCAGGGCGCTGAGCCGGTTCTCGCCGAGTTTGTCGATGCGCCCCCAGCCTTCGGCCGGGGGGACCCCCATCTCGCTTCGCTCGCCGCGCAGCAGGACCTGGCCGTCGTCGGGGCGGATGATCCCGGCGAGGGTGTGCAGCAACGTGGACTTGCCGGACCCGGACGGGCCCATGATCGCCAGCGACTCGCGCTCGCCGACCTCGACGTCCACGCCGGCCAGGGCGGTGGTGGAGCCGTACTTCTTGACGAGGCCGTAGCCGGCCAGAACGGTGCTCATGATGTGAGTCCCCGGTCCCTTCTCAGCGCTCGAACTTCCAGGTGACGCTCTTGGCGTCGGCCTTGGTCACACGGACGGGGATGTCCACGGTCGTGCCGTCGCTCTTCTTGCCGGTGCAGGTGAGGGTGGCGCCGGTCACGGCCTTCAGGCCGGTCGGGCAGGTGATGCCGGAGACCTTCTCGCCGACCCAGGGCAACGGGTGGATCTTGCTCTCGGTGCGGCCCGCGACGATGTTCGCCGCGAGCGCCTTGTGCCCGTCCACCGAGGCCGTGCTGTAGTCGTCCAGGCGGCTGGTGGACTCGGTGCCGGAGAGCAGATACGTGCCGAGGCCGCCCAGCGCGACCACGGCGGTCATGCCGCCGACGACGCCTACGAGGAACTTGCTGCGCTGCATCGCGTAACTCCTGATGTCCGTGGATCCGTAAGTCCGTGGTGAGGGTGCGGCTCCACCCTCGCCCGCGCGCCCGGGCACGCGCCTCGGCCATAAGGTCGGCGTCAGCGGCGGCCCCCTCGGCCGATCGGCCGATCCTGCTGCCGGAGGGGGCCGACCTTCGGTGATCGGCATGAAGTCCGTTTCCGCGCGGGGCTGCGCCCACGGCCTCGCCTCCTCGACGGCGGTGGCGGCCACCCGGCCGAGGGGGCGCAGCCGGCGTCGTATGACCATCGCGCTGACGCAGCCCGCGACGGCGAGTCCGGCGCCGGCGATCACCGTCTCCGTCACGATCAGTTGGTGGATCGTGTCCTGCACGGCGGCCGTGGGGAGCCCGGCCAGGACGGGGGCGCCGTGCCCGCTGACGGCGGTGACACGGTAGGTGCCGAGGCCGGGGAGGGTGCGGGTGTGCAGGGTGCCGTCCTCGGTGAGGCCCGACAGGGCGGCGCGCTGGGTGGCGGTGAGGGTCGTGCGGTGGCCGTCCTCCGTCACCACCTCGGCGGCGGTGACGCGCCCGTCGGCGAGGCGGGCCTCGACGGTGCCGGCGGGCGGCCCCTGCTCGCTGAGGAAGCTCAGGTCCTCGGCGCTTCCGGCGCGGTAGTGGGCCCCGCCCTGACTGCGCTCCGCGGCGTCACGGACGCGCTGGTCCAGGTCGTCCAGCAGATGGCCACGCTGGACCAGGACCGTGCTGATCGCCATCGCCGCGCCGCAGGGGCGTCATGTCCTGCCGTCCGCCGCCCTGATGACGTAACCGGCGCCACGCACCGTGTGGATCACCGGCGCCCGGCCCTTGTCGATCTTCCCGCGCAGGCTGTACACGTACACCTCGACGGGATTGCCCTCGCTCTCGAACGAGCTGTTCCAGACCTCGCCGAGAATCTGCGCCTTGCTGAGCACCTGGCGCGGATGCCGCATCAGATAGCCGAGCAGGTCGAACTCCTCGCACCGGCGCGGCGCAGCAGGCCGCGCAGCCGCAGCATGACCTCCTCCAGTGAGCAGGGCTTGGTCACGTAGTCGTCCGCGCCGGCCGACAGCCCGTCGAGGCGGTGCTCGAGGGTGTCGCGGGCGGTGAGCAGGAGCACGGGCAGGTGGGCGTTCTCGTACCGCAGGCGCCGCAGCACGTGCACGCCGTCCAGGTCGGGCGGCATCCTGTCCAGGACGACGGCGTGCGGGGCGCAGCCGCGTGCGAGCGTCAGGGCGCTGCGCCCGTCCTCCGCCGTGAAGGGCTGCCAGCCCGCCTCCGTCACGGCCCACGACAGCAGCTCGGTCAGCTCGGGCTCGTCGTCGACGATCAGCACACGCACCGCGCTCCGGGGGATGGCGAGGGCTTCTCTGGCGGCAGGCATGCGCCTGATTGTGTTCCGCGTCCCTGATGGTTCCCTGTGGGTGTCCCGTTGCTCTGCTATGAGCTCGGGCTGATGACGGGCCCGAGGTACCCCCTCCGCACCGTGGAACCATCACTGACCGCAGTCGCCCCCCGTTCCCCCACTCGGTTCTCCCGGCTCCACAGGTTGACTCCGATCGCCGTCGTTCACATGGGAGTTGTCGCAGGTCACGGCCCGAAAGGAGAGGAGGCTCCGTCCGATTCCGCTTGACCTGTCACGGCACCCCCGCCATGGTGATCCCGTAGTCGCACGATTACACAGAGTTTCGGGACTGGGGGCGTGAGGTGTCGGGGGATTCGTACGGTACGGATGCGTTCGCGATCGTGGGTCTGGGGTGCCGGCTGCCCGGCGGGATCGTGGATCTGGCCGGGTTGTGGGAGGCGTTGGGGGCCGGGCGTGACCTGGTCGGGGCGGTCCCGGAGGACCGGTTCGAGAGCGCGCGGTTCGTCGACACCGCGATGCCGCGGCCGGGGAAGTCGTACACCGCGCGAGGCGGGTTCCTGGCGGACATCGCCGGGTTCGACGCGGAGTACTTCGGGATCTCGCCGCGGGAGGCGGCGCAGATGGACCCGCAGCACCGGCTGCTGCTGGAGACGGCCGTCGAGGCGCTGGACGACGCCGGGATCGATCCCGCGAGGTTGGCGGGCTCGGACACCTGCGTGTTCGTCGGCGTCTCGGACTTCTCCTACGGCGGGCTGCAGATGGTCAGGGCCCGGAGCATGAACGCCTACTCCATGGCGGGCACGGCCCATTCGATCGCGGCGAACAGGCTGTCGCACTTCTTCGACCTGCGCGGGCCCAGCATGGCCGTCGACACCGCCTGCTCGTCGTCGCTGGTGGCCGTGGAACGCGCCTGCCGGGAACTCGCGTCCGGCGGCAGCCGGGTGGCCCTGGCGGGCGGGGTCAACGTGCTGCTGAACCCCGCCGGATTCGTCGGGTTCAGCCAGGCGTCGATGCTGTCGAAGCGGGGCCGTTGCGCGGCGTTCTCGGCGCACGCCGACGGGTTCGTCAGGGCCGAGGGCGCGGGCGTGGTGGTGCTGAAGCCGCTGGCCGACGCACTGGGCGACGGGGACCGGATCCACGGCGTGATCGCCGGCGCCGGCAGCAACTGCGACGGACACACCGTCGGGCTGGCCCTGCCGAGCGCGCGGGCGCAGGAGGACCTGCTGCGCCGGGTGTACGAGCGGGCGGGGATCGCGCCCGACGAGGTCGGGTACGTGGAGGCGCACGGCACCGGCACGCAGGCGGGCGATCCGGCCGAGTGCACGGCGCTCGGCCAAGTGCTGGGCGTCGCGCGGACGGTGGGGCCGCTGCCCATCGGGTCGGTGAAGTCCAACGTGGGGCATCTGGAGCCGGCGTCGGGCATGGCTGGGCTGTTCAAGGCCCTCGCGGTGCTGCGGTACGGCACGATCCCCGCCTCACTGCACCTGGATCCGCTCAACCCCGGCATCGACTTCGCCGGGCTGGGGCTGGAGCCGGTCGACCGGGCGCGTCCGCTGGCCTCGGGGGGCCGACGGCGCTTCGTCGGCGTCAACTCCTTCGGGTTCGGCGGGGCCAACGCCCATGTCGTCGTCGGCCCGCCGCCCGCTGTCACGCCCCCGTCCTCTGCTGTCCCGCAGCCCGGCCCGGATACGGTCGGCGAACTGCCGGTGATCGCGTCGGGGCGTACCCCGCAGGCAGCCGAGGAGGCGGCGCGACGGCTGGCCGCCCGGCTGACGGCCGGCACCCGGCGGAAACCGACAGGGGCGATGGGGCCGACGGGGTCCACAGGGGCGACGGAGTCGCTCGCGTCGGCGGAGTTCTACGACATCGCCGCCACCACCGCCGTCCGCCGCGCCAGGCACCGCTACCGCCGCGTGGCGCTCGCCTCCTCCCCGCACGAGGCCGCGCGGATCCTGACCGACGACGCCGTGACCGGTGAGGCGGTCGAGCACGGCCGGGTCGGCCTGGTCTTCGCGGGCAACGGCTCGCAGTGGGCGGGGATGGCCGCCGACCTGCTGGACGCCGACCCGGTGTTCGGCGCCGAGGTGGAGTCGGTCGACGCCGCGCTGGCACCCCGGATCGGCTGGTCGGTCGCCGCGCAGCTGCGCCGGCCGGCGGACGAGTGGGGGCTGGAGGCCACCGAGGTGGCGCAGCCGCTGCTGTTCGCGGTGCAGGCCGGGATCGTCGCGGTCCTGCGCGAGCGGGGCGTGCGGTGGACGGCCGCGCTCGGGCACAGCGTCGGCGAGGTGGCCGCCGCCTACGCGGTCGGCGCGCTGACACTGCAGGAGGCGGCGTGGGTGGTCGCCGAGCGCGGCCGGGCCCAGGCGGCCACCGCCGGCCGGGGCCGGATGGCCGCGGTGGGGCTGCCGTCGGCCGAGGCGGAGCGGGTCCTGTCGGCGTACCCGGGCCTGGTGGTGGCCGCCGTGAACAGTGCCAGGGATGTGACGATCGCCGGTCATGTGAACCAACTCAAGTCGCTGGGCGAGGAGTTGACGGCCCGCGAGGTGTTCTTCCGGCTGATGGACCTCGACTACGCCTTCCACAGCCCGGTCATGGAGCGGGTCCGCGCCCCGCTGGCCGTCGGACTCGAAGGGCTGGCCCCGGACGGGAGCACGGAGGCGCTGATCTCCACGGTCACCGGCGGCCCGGTGCCCGCGAGCGGCCTGGACGCCGAGTACTGGTGGCGCAACGTCCGCGAGCCGGTCCGGTTCGCCGCCGCCGTCGACCACGCCCTGGACGCGGGCGTCGACGTCCTGCTGGAGGTCGGCCCCCATCCCGCCCTGCGCACCTACCTGCGCCGGATCACCGCCGGACGCGACCGGGTGGCCGTACTCGGTACCCTGCGTCGCGACGCCGCCGGCCCGGCCGCGCTGCGCCGGTCGGTGGAAGCGCTGATCGCCGCCGGGGCGGAGACGGACTGGACGCGCTGGTTCCCGCGCCCCGCCCGGGTGGTGGAGCTCCCGGCGTACCCGTGGCAGCGGGAACGGCACTGGAGCGGCACCCCGCAGCAGTGGATCGTCAGCAGCGGATCGGGACGTCTGGACCACCCGCTGCTCGGCGAGCGGCTGCCGACGGCGGAGCCTTCCTGGCACGGTCCGGTCGAACCGGTGCTGGTGCCCTGGCTGGCCGACCACAAGGTGGCCGGGTCGGTGGTCCTCCCCGCGACGGGCTACGTCGAGATGGGCCTGTCCGCCGGCCGGCGGGTCCTGGACGGCCCGGTGGAACTGGCCTGGCTGGAGGTGAGCCGCCCGCTGGTCGTCCCGTGGGACCGGGCCGGGGACGTCCATGTGCAGCTCGGGTTCTCCCCCGACGACGGCATGGTGTCCATCACCAGCACCGAGGCCGCCGCCGGCACCGATGCCGACGGTACGCGGCCCCGCCCGCACGCCCGCTGCCGGGTCCGCGAGCTGATCGGCCGGCCGCCCGCCCGGATCGACCTGACCGCGGTGCGCGCCCGTTGCACTCGCCGGGCCGACGTCGACACCCTGTACCCCGAACTGGCCGCGACCGGCCTGGACTACGGGCCGGCGTTCCGGCAGCTCGCCCGGCTGCACATCGGGGACGGTGAGGTGCTGGCGGCCTACCGGCACACCACGGACGCGGCCGACACCGCGCAGTACGTGGCGCATCCGGCGCTGCTGGACGGCGCGCTCCAGGCCTGTGTGCCGCTCGTGGCCGCCCGGGCCGGCGCCGGGCAGTGCTGGCTTCCGGCCGCGATCGGGGCCGTACGCGTCTGGCGGAGCCCGTCCGCGACGGGGATGCTGCACGTCCGCGACCGCACGCGCGGCGCCGCCGAACTCTGCTTCGACATCACCGTCACCGACCCGGACGGCAGCGTCACCGCCGAACTGGACGGCGTACGCATGCGGCGGGTGCCCGGCCCGGCCGACCGGGCGCCCCTGCGGTACGAGACCGTGCTGCGGGCCGCGCCGCATCCCCACCTGCCGGCCGCGCCCTCGCCGCTGCCCGCCAACCATGAGCTCGCCACGGCCGCCGCGGGGAGCGTCGACGCGCTGGAGGCCGGGTGGCGTGCCACGCGCTTCGCGGACTTCACCGCCCGGCTGAAGCTGGTGACCGCCCATGTGGCCGCCGCCGCGTTCGGGGACCTGCTGCCCGCGGACGTGGCCGAGTTCACGCCCGCCGACCTGGTCCGGCAGGGGATGCTCCCCGGATACGAGCGGCTGGCGCGGGCCCTGCTCGGCCTGATGGCCGGTCACGGTCTGGCCGCCGCCGGCGAGGACGGACGGTGGCGGCTGACCGGCGCCGCGGACCCGGGGCCCCTCCTCGCCGGACTGCCGTCGGACTTCCCGGCCTGCAGTGCCGAAGTGCGGCTGGCGGTACGCCAGTTGTCGCACCTGCCGCAGGTACTGCGCGGCGAACACGACGCACTGCAGCTGCTGACCGGCCAGGGCTCCCAGGAAGCCCTGGAGCAGTTCTACGACGTGGCGCCGACCTGCCGTTTCCACAACCGGGTCATGGCCTCGCTCGCGGCACAGATCGCCCGGGCCTGGCCCGAGGACCGGCCCCTGCGGATCCTGGAGATCGGCGGGGGCACGGGTGGCACCGCCGCCGCAGTGCTTCCGCTGCTGCCGCCCGAGCGGACCGTCTACCACTTCACCGACGTCTCCGCGGGCTTCTTCGCCCGCGCCCGGCACCGTTTCGGCGACCACGACTTCGTCGACTACCGCCCGTTCGACCTGAACGCCGACCCGGCCGAGCAGGGCTTCGGCGACGGCGCTTACGACCTTGTCGTCGCGGCCAACTCCCTGCACACCGCGTCGGACTTGGGGGCCGCCCTGCGCCGGGTGCGGGGGCTGCTGGCCCCCGGTGGCCGACTGCTGGCCTTCGAGACACACGACACGGACTATCTGCTGCCGTTCTTCGGCACGCTGGACAGCTTCTGGCGGCACGACGACGAACTGCGTCCGGACTCGCCCCTGTTGAGCCGGGACCAGTGGACTGATCTGCTGCCCGCGTGCGGTCTCGCCGACGTCGTCTGCCTCGGTGGCGACATCGCGTCACCGGCCCGGGACGGCGGCTCGGTGCTGCTGGCCACGGCACCCTCACCCGAGACCGCCCAGCCGGCGCTGCCCCGGCCGGTCGACGGGACCCGTTGGATCGTGGCCACCGAGAGCGGGTCCGAGACGCCACTGGCCGAGCACCTCACCGCGCTCCTGGCCGACGGCGGAAGGCGGTCCGTCCCGGTGACGCCCGCTCCCGTCGCCCCGGCCGTCTGGACGGCCTCGCTCACCGGTGACGGCGACCCGGCCGTGGTGCTCGTGCTGGGCGACTCCCCCGCCGATTCCCCCACCGACTCCCCCGCCGCCCCGCAGGCGATGCTCGACCAGGCCGTACGGCGGGCTGCCACGCTGCGCGCCCTGGCCGCGGCCTGCCGGAACCTCCCGGACGGCGCCCGGCCCGCCCTGTGGCTGGTGACGCGGCCCAGCGGCGCGCTGCCCGCACCCGAACGTGCCGCCCACCCGCAGGACGCCGCCGCCTGGGGCATGGCCCGCACCCTCGCCAACGAGCACCCCGGCCTGCGGGTGACCCGGCTGTCGCTGGAACGCCTCGGCGACCCCGCCGCCGACGCGCACCGGCTGGCCCGCGAACTGCTGGCGCCCGCCGTGCCGTTCGATGACGACGAGGAGGCGGCCGCAGCACGCGAGGACGAGGTCGTCCTCACCTCGGGCGGCCGCTTCCTGCCCCGGGAACGCGCAGTGCCGTCCGACGAGCACGTCGAGCAGAGCGGCGACGAACCCTTCGCCCTTCGGATCCGCACTCCCGGACTGTCGTACGAGCCGGTCTGGACCCGGACCCGCCCCCTCGCGCCCGGCGCCGGTGAGGTGGTGATCGCGGTGCGCGCCGCCGCGCTCAACTACCGCGACATCATGCAGGCGACGGGTCTGCTGCCCCCGGAGGCCGGCGAAGGGGCGTTCGGGCAGGACGGCCCCGGCCTCGAATGCGCCGGGATCGTCACGGCCGTGGGCGAGGGTGTGGGCGACCTGGCCGTCGGTGACCGGGTGTGCGCGGCCGTCCCGGCCTGTCTGGCCTCGCACACGGTGGCTCCCGCGGCGGCCGTGGTGAAGATCCCCGACGGGCTCGGTTTCGCGGCGGCCGCGACCCTGCCGGTGGCCTTCCTGACGGTCCACTACGCGCTGCACGACCTGGCGCGGCTCGCGGCCGGGGAGACCGTGCTGGTGCACGGCGCCGCGGGCGGGGTGGGGTTGGCCGCCGTCCAGTACGCCCGTCTGGTGGGGGCCACGGTGATCGCCACCGCGGGCAGCCCGGCCAAGCGCGACCTGCTGCGCGCGCTGGGCGTCGAGCACGTACTGGATTCCCGGAGCCTGGACTTCGCCGGTCAGGCGCTGCGAATCACCGCCGGGCGCGGGGTCGACGTGGTGCTCAACTCGCTGGCGGGGCAGGCCATCGACCGGGGCCTGGAGACGCTGCGGCCGGGCGGGCGGTTCGTCGAGCTCGGCAAGCGTGACATCTACGCCAACAAGCCGCTGCTCATGCGGCCGTTCAGCCGCAACATCGCCTTCTTCGGCGTCGACGTCACCGCCCTGCTGGGCGACGAGGCCGGGCTCGAACACGGTCGGCGTCTGCTGGCCAAGGTCGCCGAGCGGGTGGCGGACGGCCGCTACCGGCCGCTGCCGCACACGGTGTACCCGGCCGCACGGGTCGGCGAGGCGTTCACGCTGCTGCAGCACTCGCGGCACATCGGCAAAGTCGTCGTGAGCCTCGACCCACAGGACGGCCCGGTGCCTGTCCGCACCCGGCCCGAGCCGCCCCGCCTCGACCCCGACGGCACCTATCTGGTCACCGGTGGGCTGAGCGGATTCGGCGCCGCGACCGCCCGCCGGCTCGCCGACCGCGGCGCCCGCCATCTGGCCCTGGTCTCCCGGCGCGGCGCCGACGGGCCGGAGGCGACCGACGTACTGTCCGACCTGGCCGCGCTGGGCGTGACCGTCACGCCGTATGCCGCCGACGTCACCGACGCCGCCGCCATGGCCGAGGTGATCGGCCGCGTCGACGCCACCGGGCACCGGCTCACCGGTGTGGTCCACGCGGCCATGACGCTCGACGACGCCCCGCTCACCGAACTGACCGACGAGCGGATCCGCGCGGTCCTGGCCCCCAAGATGGCCGGGGCAGCGGTACTCGACGCGCTGACCCGCGACCACGACCTGCGGTTGTTCTGGCTGTACTCCTCCTTCACCGCGGCCGTCGGCAACGTCAAGCAGTCCGCCTACGTCGGCGGCAACCTGTTCACCGAAGCGCTGGCCCGACGACGGCACCACGCCGCACGGCCGGCTCTCGCCGTCGCCTGGGGTGCGCTCGGGGACTGCGGCCATGTCGCCCGCGAGGGCCTGGCACCGTCCATGGAAGCGCTCGGCACCGTCCCCCTCGGCTCGCGCGAGGCGCTGGCCGCGCTGGAGACACTGGCGGCGTCCGGCGCCTGCGTCGCCGGGGTCGGCCGATACGACTGGGCCCGGCTGCGCGCCTTCCTGCCGGCCCTGACCACGCCCCGCTTCGCGGCGCTGCTGCCCGCCGACGGCGACCCCGGCGGCCACACCCGCCAGGACCTCGTGGCGGCCCTGGCCGGCCTCACCTCGGAGGAGGCGCTGCAGACCGTCGGCGGCACGCTCGCCGAGTACCTGGCCCAGATCCTGCAGACCGACGCCGCCCGCCTCGACCCGAAACTGCCGCTTCAGGACTACGGCGTCGACTCCCTGATGGCCGCCGAACTGCTGACCACACTGCGCCAACGCCTCGATGTCGAGATCCCGCCCCTGGAACTCCTCCAGGGCGGCGTCACCGTCACCGACCTCGCCCGCCACGTGCTGCTGCGCCTGGGCGTGCGCACCACCGACACCGCCAACGGCTGAAAGGGAGGCCCGTCATGGTGACCTGTCAGGAACCCGAGACCCGGGCGGCGCACCGCACCGAAGGCTTTCTCAGCTTCGGCCCTCTCATCGGCGGCGCCACGCCCCCCGGCCCGACCGAGTGGGTCTACGCGATCCGCGCCGGAGCGCTGATCGACGACCCCATCGGCGCCACCTGCTACCGCAACGCGCTCAACGCCGGGCACATGGGCCCCGACGCCCATCCGGAAACGATCCTGGGGCGCTGCGCCGTCGCCGGACCCGACCTCATGGAGACCGCGCTGCGCACCGCGCGGCACGCCGCGGACGAATGGGGCGGCAGCCCGCGGCCCCGACGCGCCGTCGCCGAGGCGTTCCGGGCACGGCTGCGAGAGCACGCGGACACGCTGACCGACCTCCTGGTCGAGGAAGGGCACCCGGTCCGGCTGGCCCGGATGGAGGTCGCCAACCTGGTCACCTTCTTCGCCCCCGAGACCACCGACTGGTGTCTGCGGCAGCTGGAGACACGGCACACCACCGGTGGCCGGACGGTGTCGCTGCGCCGGGTGCCGGACGGCGTCGTCTGCGTGCAGCCGCCGCAGAACACCCCGGCGCTGAGCGTCGGCGCGGCCTTCCAGTCCGTGCTGGCGGGCAACGCGCTGGTGGTGCGGCTGTCCCGGCAGGCGCCGATCGCGGCGATGTATCTGCTGGAGCGGATCGCCGTGCCGGCGCTCGGCGACGCCGGTGCCCCGCCCGGTGTCCTGTCGGCACTGTGCACCGACCCGGCCCAGGCACTGGACGCCTGGCTGGACAGTCCGCAGGTGGACGACGTGCTGTACTTCGGCGACTCGATCCGCGGCGAGCAGATCGAGAAGGCCTGCCTCGTCGCGGGCAAGAAGCCGATCCTGGAACTCGGCGGCAACGACATGGTCGTGGTGTGGCGTGACGCGCCCCTCGACCAGGCCGTGGACGCGCTGCTGGAGTCGTACCACGGAAGCGGCCAGATCTGCTGTGCGCCCAACATCGCGCTCGTCCACCCGGAGATCGCCGACCGGCTCACCGACCAACTCGCCGAACGCGTACGGGCGTTGCGGCCCGGCTTCCCCGACGATCCCGAAGTGGTGCTGGCCGCCACACCCAACACCGCCGGATACGACGCCGCGCTCGCCGACGCCCGGCGGGCGGGCGCCCGGGTGCTGACCGGCGGGCGCCACCTGGACGTGGGCGGCCGGGAGAGCGACGTCGCCGTGTTCGCGGAGCCGGCGCTCATCCGGGTCGACGGGCTCGCCCGGGCGCGGGAGCTGCGGTCGGTCCGGCACGAGACGTTCTTCCCGATGCTGACCGTCGTCGTGCCCGAGCCCGCCGGTGACGACGAACTCCTCGCCGAGACGGTGTCGTTCGTCGCCGCCGGCCCCTACGGCCTGCGCAACTCCCTGTGGGCCCAGGACCCGCAGGTCATCGACCGGTTCGTCCGGGACGTCCGCTCCTGCGGCCAGCTCCGCGTGAACGACTCCCACCTCGCGGGCGTTCCGTACCTGTCCAACCATGGCGGCCCGGGGCTGAGCGGAGACCGGTTCGGCGAGCTCAACTATCCGATGCTGCGCACCAGTCGCCTCCAGGGCGTGTCCGTGGCACAGTCCCCGCCCGCGCCGTCCGACGGCGCCGCCCCCTATGTCCCGGCGCGGCGCAGGCCCAGGGTCGAGGCGGTCCGGGAGTACCCGCCCGGCTGGCCGCCCGAGGAGCTGCCGGGCGGGCTGCCGGCCCCGTTCACCGAGGCGTTCCAGCACGACCCGTACCCGACGCTGCACTGGCTGCGCGAGCACCGGCCGGTGAGCCGCATCATGTCGCCGGACGGTCCGGGCTGGCTGCTGACCCGCTACGACGACGTCCGCCGGGCCCACACCGACCCGCGGGTGAGCTGCGACAGCAAACGCGTCACCGCCGGCCGTATGTGGCTGCGGCACTGGCCGTCCGAGCTGCGGGAGCGGCTCTTCACCCACCTGCTGGACAGCGACGACCCGCGCCATGCCGAACTGCGGGCGATCATGCGGCCGTTCTTCACGCCCGCACGCCAGGAACAGTGGCGCTCCCGGGTGCAGCGCGTCGTCGACACCCGGATCGACCAGATCGTGGACCGGGGCCGCGCCGACCTCATGGCGGCCGTCGCCTACCCGCTCGGCGGCAACGTCCTGTTCTCCGTCCTCGGCGCCACCCCGCCCCGGATGAACCATCTGCGGGCGATGATCTGGCGTACCGCCGAATGGAACAACGACGTCCCCTACGTGGCGGCCCTCGCCCACGAGATCGACGGGTTCGTCCGCAGGGCCGTCGCCGAGAAGCGCCGCGCCCCCGGCGACGACCTGATCTCGCTGCTGGTCCGGGCCCGCGACGAGGACGGTCTGATCGGCGAGGACGAACTGCACGGCCAGGTCATGATGATGCTGGTGGCGGGCCAGGACCCCAGCATCAACAGCGTTGGCAACAGCCTGCACGCCCTGCTCGCCCACCCCGGCCAACTCGCCGAACTCCGCGGCGACCCGGCCCTGCTGGAGACCGGCATCGGCGAACTCCTCCGCTACGAAAGCCCGTTGCCCTTCACCAGCTGGCGGGGCACCCTCGAACCCGTCGAGTTCGGCGACGTGACCGTCCCGGCGAACGAGTCCCTGTTCCTGTGCCTCGGCGCGGCCAACCGGGACCCCGCCCGCTTCCCCGACCCCGACCGGCTCGACCTGCACCGGCCCACCCCCGGCCATCTGGCGTTCGGGCACGGCGCCCACTACTGCCTGGGCGCCCACATCGGCCGGATGACGGCCGAGGCCGCCGTCACCACCGTCCTGCGCCGGCTGCCCGGCCTGCGGCTGGACGGCACGCCGCGGTGGCGGCCCAGCATGTTCGAGCGCGGACTCAGTGCCCTGCCCGTCGCCTGGGACCTGCCGCGGAAGGTTCAGAAGCTGCGGAAGTCTCAGAAGCCGCACAAGTTGCCGAAGCTGCAGAAGCCCCAGAAGGGGGCCGTGCGGTGAATCGCGCCGAGATCCTCGCCGAACTGAAGGCCATGCTCGCCGAGTTCGGCGACGTCGACCCCGAACACGTCGACGAACAGACCGCGTTCATCGCGGACCTCGCCCTCGACTCGCTCGTCCTGGTGCGGATGACCGTCGTCGCCGAGGAGCGGTTCGGCGTGCGCATCCCCGACGAGGTCGCCTGGGAGCTGCACACGGTCGGTGCCGTGGTCGGCTATGTGGAGGAGGCCCTGGCCGGGCGGATCGGAGCCGGCGGTGAGTGAACTCGTCCGGTTCCTGCGCGAGAAGATGTGGCTCCTCGGGGACACCCGCTGGTACGCGCGGGTGGACAGCGTCCGGGGCGAGCTGGTCGAGGTGGAGCGGCTCGGGTACGCCCAACTCGACGCTCGGGCCCGAGCGGTGGGGGCATGGCTGGCCGGCCGGACACCGCCCGGCGCGCGCGTGCTGCTGATGTATCCGGCGGGCCTGGAGTTCTTGGCGGTCTTCCTCGGCTGCCTGTACGCCGGGCGGGTCGCCATCCCCGCCCCGCTGCCGGCCACCGACCGGCGGGCCCTGGAACGCGCCGAGGGCATCATCCGTGACGCGGACGTCGGGCTGGTCCTCAGCGACGCCGCGCACCAGCCGGGGCTCGGCTCCTGGCTGGCGGGACTGGGCGCGGCTTCCCGGGCCGAGTGCGTCGCGACCGACGGGGCCCACAGGACGGACGGGAGCGACGGGGCTGACGGGGCTCACGGACCTCGCGGGACCGTACTGCCGCACCCCGGCACCTGGTCCCCCGTCGCCCTGGAGCCCTCCGCGACCGCCTACATCCAGTACACCTCCGGGTCGACCAGCGAGCCGCGCGGTGTCGTCATCACCCACCGGAACCTGCTGCACAACCTGCTGTCGATCAGGGGGAAAATCCTCCCCGACGACGTCCTGGACGAACTGCGCCACGACCCGGCGCAGTGCGGCGCCGGATGGCTCCCGCACTACCACGACATGGGCCTGGTCGGCATGCTGCTCAGCCCGCTCGCGAGCTGCGGCAACCTCGTCTTCTGCTCCCCGGTGTCCTTCATCGCCCATCCGCTGCTGTGGCTCCAGATGATCAGCCGGTACCGGGCCTTCTACACCTTCGCCCCGAACTTCGGCTACGACTGGCTGCTGAGGAGCCTCAAGGACGGTCAACTCACGGACGCGGACCCGGACTTGAGCCTGGACTGCCTGCGCTTCGCGCTGAGCGGCGCCGAGCCCGTCCGCGCCGAGGTCCTGAGCGCGGTCGCCCGCCGACTCGCCCCGATCGGCTTCCGTCCGGACATCTGGGCGCCCAGCTACGGCCTGGCCGAGGCCACCCTCATGGTGACCGGCACGTCCTGCGGCAGCGGGCCGACCGTGGGGCGCTTCGACCGGGACGCGCTGGAGACCGGCCAGGCCGTGCCGGCGCCGGACGGTGTCGACCTGGTCGGCTGCGGCCGTCCCGCCGGTGCCGTCGTCCGGATCGTCGACTCCGTGACCTCAAGTCCCCTGGAGGACGGGCGGGTCGGCGAGATCTGGGTGGGCGGCGACAGCGTCGCCGACGGCTACCTCAACGACCCGCAGGGCACCGCCGACCACTTCGCCGCCGTCACCGCCGACGGCGACGGCCCGTACCTGCGCACCGGAGACCTCGGCTTCCTCCAGGACGGCGAGCTCTACGTCACCGGTCGCGCCAAGGACCTGATCATCGTCAACGGCCGCAACATCCTCCCCCAGGACATCGAACGCGTCAGTGAAACCACCGACCCCGCGACCGGCCCCTGCGCCGCTTTCGCCCTGCCCGACGCCTCCGGCCACGAGCAGATCGTCCTGGTCCAGGAAATCCGCCCCGTCCATCTCGACGGCCGCACTCCCGCAGCCCTCGCCGACCTCATCAGGAGGCGCCTGGCCCACGAACTGCGGCTGGCCGTCCAGGTCGTCATCGTGGGGCCGATGAGCGTGCCCCGGACCACCAGCGGCAAGATCCAGCGCTCCCGAACCCGCGACGAGCTCTGCTCGACGGGCCTCGATCCCCTGCACTCCGACCTCCTCGCCCCGGCCGAGCCGACCCCTCGGCCGAGCCCTCGGCCGAGCCCCGGGCACGCCGCACGGGGGTAGTCGTCCACCCTCGGAGAGGCTGCCCACACCCACCCGGTCCAGTACGGGTTGCCGGCCAGCTCGATCTACTGGCACTTCAAGGACAAGGACGACCTGATCGCCGCGGTCATCGAGCGCGGCTTCGAGACGTGGCTGGCCACGATGGAACTACCGGGGGAAGAGGCCGGTACGCCGCTGGAGCGGGTCACGACCATGGCGGCGAACGTGGCCAAGTCGCTGGTCGACGCCCCGGACTTCCTGCGCCTCGGCCTCATGCTCGCCCTGGAACGGCGCCCCCCGGAGCCCCGCGGCCGCACGATGTTCCTCCAGGTCCGCGCCATCGCCCGGCAGAAGATCGCCGGAGTGGTCGAAACCCTCCTGCCCGACCTCGACGAGGACGCCGTACAAGCTCTCACGACGTACGCCGTGGCCGGCGCCGACGGCCTGTTCATCCACCGCGAGATCGCCGGCGACACCGCCGACCTGGTGGCCCTGTTCGAACTCCACACCGACCTGGTCTTCGCCGCGGCCACGCGCATGGCGGCGAAAGGCCAGCCCCGCCAGCCCCGCTAGCCCCCCTCAGTCGTCGGCCGCGACCTCCGCGGCCTGCTCGGCCACCGTCGAGGCGACGGCGTCGACCGTGGCGCGCGCCTTCTGCTCAGGTACGCCGGCCGCGATGAGGGTGGCGACGGCGGTGTGGGTGCCGTCGTCCTCCAGCGCCCCGGTGTTGACCTCCTCCAGCAGGGCGACCGTCATCGCCTCCAGACCGGCGCTCAGCACGGCCGGGGGGAGGTGCGGGTGGAAGACGCCGTCCCGCTGGCCTCGCTCGAGGATGGCCGTGCTCCCGGCGCGGGCCGGTGCCAGGACCTCGGCCACGCGTTCGGCGCCCAGGTCACGGCGGGCCAGCGCCAGCAGGAGCCGGTAGCGGTCCCCCACGGGCCAGATCGAGAACACGAAGTACGCGAGCGCCCGCTCGGCCGGCTCGTCCGGCCCGAAGTGCGCGGCCCCGGCCGCCAGCATGCTCCGAAGGGATTCGGAGGCCTCCTCGGCGAGCGCCTCCAGCAGTGCCGCGCGCCCGGGGAAGTGCCCGAAGAGGGTGCGCCGTACGACACCGGAGGCCCGCGCCAGTTCCTCCAGCGTGATGTCCGGGTTGCGGCCGAGTTCCTGGCGTGCCGTGGCCAGGATGCGCGCCCGGTTGGAGCGCGCGTTGCGCCGTTGGGGAACGCGGGCCATGGGCTTGGTCACGGAGAAACCTCGGACATCGGGCGTCGGAAACGAGGGGCGGGCCTGCGCAGACTGTACCGCCACCGAGATCTCCGAGGTCACAGCCCTGGGGCTACGCGGAGGCCGGTGCTGATGCGGGGTTCAGGCGAGTCGCGCACGGTCACTGTGGTGGCCCCGCGGGCAGCACCAGCCGGAAGACGCTTCCGTGTCCGGTGGCCGTCTCCAGTTCCAGTCTGCCGCCGTGGCCCTGGGCGCTCGCGCTCGCGATGGCGAGGCCGAGGCCGGAGCCGCCGTGGTCGGAGGAGCGGGACGGGTCGGCCCGGTAGAAGCGTTCGAAGACCCGCTCGGCCGCTTCCGGGGAGAGGCCGAGCCCTTGGTCGGCGACCTCCGGCACGCAGATCGGCGTCCCTTCGGCAAGCGGTGGCGAGGGGCTCGTCCGGCCGGGCCGGTTCGTGCCTCCGGCGGTGGGGCCGGCCCGTCCCGTGCCCACGCGTACCCAGCCGTAGAGGACCGCGGCCGGCAGCAGGATCGCGCCGAGGGCGGCCGGGGCGGCCCAGCGGGGCAGCGTGCGGCCGGCGGCGACCGGTGGAGGCGCGCTCGTGGGGGTGGTCGACGGGTCTTGCGAGGTGTGGGTCACGGTGCCGTTCGCTTTCCTGTTCCTGAAGGAGGCGGGGGGACGGGGCGGCTCAAGAGCGCCGGAAGACGGCCAGCCGCAGCACGACGAACCGCACCGCCGTGACCAGCAGGGACGAAGCACGACGGCCCCGGCCACGGCCTGGTCGGCATCCGCCGGCGGGCCGCCATCAGGTGCTCGCCACGGCCCACCCCGGGCCCCGGAGACTCTCCGGCTGCGGCCCCTCAGCGACCGCGAGCGGGAGGTCCTGGTCGCCATCGGCCAGGGCTGGACGAACGCGGAGATCGCCGAGCGGCTCGTCCTCACCGAGTCCACGGTGAACAAGCACGTCGGACGGGTCCTCGCCAAGCTCGGGGCGCGTGACCGCGTCCAGGCCGTGATCATGGCCTACGACGCCGGGCTGGTCCGGGCGAAGCCCTAGCCAGTTCCTGTACTCCGGCTTTACATGAGCGGCGGTAATCTTGGCGTACGAAACCGTTTCGTTTAGCGCGGGCCACCGGCTTCACCAGGGAGAAGACAGTCATGGTCTCCGTACTCGTCGTCCACGACCAATACCTTCACCGACTCGCCCTGCGCATGCTCCTGGCGGCCGAGCCCGACCTGACGGTCGTAGGCGAGGCGACGGACGCGGAGGGGGCGGTCCGGGCGAGTACCGAGCTCCGCCCGGACATCGTCGTGATGGACAGCGACCTGTCCCGGACGGACAGCATCGACACGATCCGACGCATCGCACAGCCCTCACGCGCCGCCGGCATCGCCGAACCCGGCCCCGCGGCAGGACGCGCTCCCCGCGTACTGGTCCTGACCCCGGCCGGCCAAGAGAGATACGCGTACGCCGCCCTGCGTGCCGGAGCCGGCGGATTCCTCCTCGACGACGCCGCGCCGGACGAACTGACGGCGGCGGTCCGCATCGTGGCCGCCGGCGACGCCGTCATCACCCCGGGCCTGACCCGCGAACTGATCGACGCCGTCCGGCAGCAGCGCGGCCCCCGGCTCCGCCCGCACGCACACGGCCTGGACACCCTCACCGGACGCGAACGCGACGTCCTGGCCGCCGTCGCCTCCGGCTGGTCCAACGCCGAGATCGCCGAACGCCTGTCCATCGCCCCGACCACCGTCAAGACGCACGTCAGCAACATCCTCACCAAGATCGGCGCCCGGGCCCGCGTCCAGGCGGTGACCTATGCCTACGAGTCCGGCCTGGTACGGCCGGCCGCCTGACGCTTGCCGCGCCTCGGACTCGAACTCGGCCTCGGCATCGGACTCGGACTCGGACTCGGACTCGGCATCGGACTCGGACTCGGACTCGGGAGCAACTCCCCGGTCTCCCGCCTACCGAAGTACCTTCTCCAGCAGCGTGAAGGACCTGGGCACCCCGCCCGGCTGCGGCTTGCCCTGCTTGTGCCCCACGACGCGGTAACCGGCGTCCCGGTAGTAGGCGTTGAGCTGTGCGTTGCCGGCCAAGCAGTCCAGGCGCACGCACGTCCGTCCCACCTCAGCAACTCGGCCTTCCGCGGCCTTCAGCAGCCGCACCCCCGTCCCGGGCGCGGCGGTGGAACGGTCGACCATGAGCCTGTGCACGTATCCGGCCACGGGCGGCTGCGCGCCCCATGCGGCCTCGTCCTCCCACCACAACTCCCAGGCACCGGCGACAGCCCGCCGGCCTCCGCGAGCCAGACCTCACCATGCTCCATGACCTGGCGGAAATGGCCCTCGGTCAGCTCCCCCGGCCGCCACTGCCCGGTGATCCCCCGGGCCGACATCCAGCGGGCCGCGTCGTCGCGGAGGCGGACGAGGATCGGTGGGCCGGCCTCGGTCGCCGGGCGGACACGTAGATCATTCACCCGGGCGATCCTCGCGCATCGGTCCCATGACGGTTCGTCAGTCCTGAGGCGGCTCCCAGGTCCTGGCCACCGTTCCTGATTCCCAGCCCCTGGTCCCTGGTCCCTGGCTCCTGACTCCTGACTCCTGACTCCCGGCTCCCGGCTCCCGGCTCCCGGCTCCCGGCTCCCGGCTCCTGATGGAGCGGCCTCGGTCTCGGTCCCGGCAGTTGGCCCATCACACGGGCCAACTGGTGTGCCGCGCTACACCATCCGGTGACTAATGACCGTCGCAGTGTTATGCATATCTACCGATTTCCTATCCATCCACTGTCCGGCTCTTGGTGCTGACCAGCCGTCACGAGGCCCTGAACCAAGTCGAGGAGAGTGGAGAAGATGACGACATCGCCGAGATGGCGATCCGTTCTGGCGTCGGCCGCCATGGCTACGGCGCTCGCCGCAGCCGCGCTGACGAGCGCGGGTACCGCCTACGCCCACGACAACCACAAGACCCCGCATCCGCCGTACCCGGCGAAGCCCGCCCACCACCCGGTGCACGCGATCAAGCCCGCCCACCCGGTCTACCCGGCCCACCCGGCCAAGCCCGAGAAGCCTGCCCACCCGGTGCACCCGGTCAAGCCCGTGTACCCGGAGCACCCGGTGAAGCCGGAGCTTCCGGCCAAGCCGGTCCACCCGGTCAAGCCGGCGTACCCGGTACACCCGGTCAAGCCGGAGCTTCCGGCCAAGCCGGTCCACCCGGTCAAGCCGGCGTACCCGGTACACCCGGTCAAGCCCGAGCTTCCGGCCAAGCCGGCACTCCCCGCGAAGCCGGCACTGCCGGAGAAGCCCGCGCTTCCCGCGAAGCCAGCACTCCCGGCCAAGCCCGCGCTCCCCGCCAAGCCAGCACTCCCGGCCAAGCCCGCACTCCCCGCGAAGCCGGCACTTCCCGCGAAGCCCGCGCTCCCGACCAAGCCCAAGCTCCCGGCCAAGCCCGCACTCCCGGCCAAGCCCGCACTCCCCGCGAAGCCGGCACTTCCCGCGAAGCCCGCGCTCCCGACCAAGCCCAAGCTTCCGGCCAAGCCCGCACTCCCGGCCAAGCCCGCACTCCCCGCGAAGCCAGCACTTCCCGCGAAGCCCGCGCTCCCGACCAAGCCCAAGCTCCCGGCCAAGCCCGCACTTCCCGCCAAGCCCGCACTCCCGGCCAAGCCGAAGCTTCCCGCGAAGCCCGCACTCCCGGCCAAGCCGAAGCTCCCGGCCAAGCCAGCCCTGCCGGCCAAGCCCGCGCTCCCGGCCAAACCCGCAATCCCCGCCAAGCCCGTCCTCCCCGCCAAGCCCGCAATCCCGGCCAAGCCCGCACTCCCCGCGAAGCCAGCACTTCCCGCGAAGCCCGCGCTCCCGACCAAGCCCAAGCTCCCGGCCAAGCCCGCACTTCCCGCCAAGCCCGCACTCCCGGCCAAGCCGAAGCTTCCCGCGAAGCCCGCACTCCCGGCTAAGCCCGCGCTTCCCGCGAAGCCAGCACTCCCGGCCAAGCCAGCACTCCCCGCGAAGCCAGCACTCCCGGCCAAGCCGAAGCTCCCGGCCAAGCCAGCCCTGCCGGCCAAGCCCGCGCTCCCGGCCAAACCCGCAATCCCCGCCAAGCCCGTCCTCCCCGCCAAGCCCGCACTCCCGGCCAAGCCCGCACTCCCGGCCAAGCCAGCCCTGCCGGCCAAGCCCGCGCTCCCGGCGAAGCCTCACTACCCCTCCCACCCCAAGAAGCCCGAGCACCCCAAGCACTCGAAGCACTCGAAGCACTCGGAGCACTCGAAGAAGCAGCACGGGTGACAAGGACAAGGAGAAGCTGACCCTCAGGGGCAGTCACGATGCCGGGCCCGGAAGCATCCGGGCCCGGCACGCCCGTGCGGTCAGCCGTGGAACGCCTGGTGGAAGGCGTCCCGGCAGGCCAGGATGGCGGGATGCCGGCCCCGGCCGCGGCGTACGACGGTGAAGACGCGGCGTGTGCGTTCGCCGCGCGGAAGTTGCCGCACAGGGACCGTCGGGGGCTACCCGTTCCAGACGAGGTCGGGGAGGAGCGCCGCGGCATGGTTCTGCTCGACGAGGCGGACGTGGAGCAGCAGGTCGGTGGTCTCGAACCGTACGTCGGGTTCGAAACCGGCATTGCGGCACAGGGTCATCGCCCAGTGCCGGGCGGCTGTGCCCTCGGGTTCCATGACCCAGGGGTGATCGGCGAGTGAGCGCAGCGCCGCCGTCGGGGACCGTGTGTCGAGGCCGTCGGCGGGGTGGGGAAGGGCGAGGCGCAGGGGGTCGTCGAGCAGGTCCTCCTGTTCGAGTTCGGCGGGGCGCGGGTTGGGGTTGCCGGGGTACTCCTCGGCGAGGACCAGGTCGAAGTCGCGTGCCTGCAGGGCGGGCAGGGCCCTTTCCGGTTCCATCTGCGTGACGTGGACGCGCAGGTGCGGATGCCGGTCGCGCAGCAAACCCAGCGCGGTCGGGACCAGAGACAGGGCGGCCGTCTGGAACGAGGCGATACGCAGGGTGCCGGTCAGGTCGGCCAGGGACGCGGCGATGTCCGCCTCCGCGCGCTCCAATCGCTCCAGAACCGCTTCGGTGTGGGCGACGAGGATCTCCGCCTGCTCGGTCAGCCGCACCCGTCGCCCGACCGGCTCCAGCAGCCGGACGCCGACCTCGGCCTCCAGCTGGGAAAGCTGCTGGGAGACGGAGGAGGGGGCGTACGACAGAGCGGCGGCGACCGCCGCGAGCGTGCCGCGGTGCTTGAGTTCGCGCAGCAGGCGCAGTCGGTGCAGGTCGAACATCGCCGGACCCGGCCTCCTGTCCGTCCCGAAGCTGAATCGACGAATCGTGGGCAGCCTCCCGGCCCCAGCCCCGGCCCCCGGCCCCGGCTCCCGGATCCCGGCCCCGACCCCCGCATTCATCGGCTTGTCCGATGACTATGGGTCGAAAACATTCGCTGGACCGATCACAGCAGGGCAGCAGACCCTGGCCGTGTGTCCGACAACGCTTCCTCCCCGCCCACCCCGCCGTGGCTCGCGGGGCCCGCAGCCCGCAGCCGGCGCTGTGCTCCCGCACCCGCCGACGCACGGGAGGAGTCGTGGCGTCCGGGGCTGCCCGCCTTCGAAGCGCTGGGTGCGTCCTGGGCGGTCCACCCCGCGGCTCGCGCGGCTGCGGCGCCCGACGCGGTGCTGGTCCAGGACGCCGCCTGGGCTCGCCGGCCCCGGCCGTCGTCACCCACTACCGCAGCCGCCCCTGCGAGCGGGCCCCGGCGCTGTCGGTGGAACCGCAGTCCGCGGCCTGCGTCCTCGAAAGCCTCACCCGCGGCGCCTCCAGCGTCGCCTGGCCCTGTGCACGGCGGACTGGACGCTGCCGTAGCCGTCACGGACGGCGACAGCGCCCACGCCACCGCCCGCCTCGCGGAGCTCGGGGTTTCCTCGGGTCCCTCCGGGGCCGCAGCGCTCGCCGGTCTGCGCGCGGTGCTGAGCGGCCCGACCGCCGACCCGCACTCCACCGCATGCTGACCCATCTCGGGGCCGCGATCGGTGTGCTCGGCCTGCTGACCGTCGTGCCGGGGCCGGACATGGCGGTGGTGACCCGCCGTGCCCTCATGGCCGGGCCCAGGGACGCGCTGCGTACCGTGGGCGGGATCGCGACCGGGCTGATCGTCTGGGGTGCGGCGACCGTGGCCGGACTCGCGGCCGTCCTGGCCGCCTCACCCAGGGCATACCTGGCCGTCTAGCTCCTGGGCGCCGGCTACCTCGTACTTCTCGGCGCGCAGTCACTGTGGCAGAACCGCCCCACCGCACCCACGGCCCGGAGCGATACCAATACCGCCACCAATACCGCCACCAATAGCGATGCCCATACCGATGCCCATACCGATGCCGATACCGACGAGGGTCCATCCCGCGTCGAGAACCCCTGGCGGACCGGCCTCGTCAGCAACGTCCTCAATCCGAAGATCGCCGTCTTCTACACCGGACGGCTCCCCACACTGGCCCCGCCCCACCTACCCCCCGCCTTGGCCATGACGCTCCTCGTCCTCCTCCACACCGCCCTGACCCTCACCTGGCTGGGCAGCTACGTCCTCCTGCTGTCCAAGGCCGGTCCCTTCCTCCACAGGCCACGGGTCCACCGTGCGCTCGGGCGGATCACGGGCGTCGTACTGATCGGCTTCGGCATCGCCGTGGCGACCGCCTCCGGCTGATCCGTGAGCAGCCGGAGGCGGGCGAGCACCCCATCCATGGCGTGGATGAGGCGGATACGGGATTCGGATCGCCCGGAGGATGGCGGCGGGGAACCCGACGGCTCATAGTCGTCCTACCCGCACGCCGCTGTCCGGACCAGCCGCCACGTGCGGCTCTCCACAGCATGCCGTGCGCCGTAGGCGCCCGTGACAGGCATGCCCGCTCCCGTATTCCCGCCCCTCCCTGGAGTCTCCATGCCCGGTTCCGTCCCGCCTCCCGCCGCGGCCGATGTCGAGGACGCCGCCTCGCCCGTGCCCGTCTCCGGCCCGGCCCATCTGTTGCGCGTGACCCTGCTGATGGCGGGCAGCTGTCTGCCGATCCTGGGGGCGGTGCTGATCGCCCCCGTGCTGCCGAAGATGCAGGACCACTTCGCCTCGACCCCGGGCGCCAAGGCACTCGTGCCGCTCGCGCTGACCGTTCCGGCGCTGTCGCTGGCGCTGCTGGCGCCGTTCGCCGGGGTGATCGTGGACCGGCTGGGCCGCAAGCGCCTGCTGATCGTCGCGACCGTGCTGTACGCCGTGTTCGGCACGGCACCGCTCTGGCTGGACTCGCTGGGCGCCGTCATCGCGAGCCGCGCCCTGGTCGGCGTCGCCGAGGCCGCGATCATGACCTGCTGCACCACCCTGATCGGCGACTACTACAGCGGTCACCGGCGGGTGAAGTACCTCGCGCTGCAGACCATGTGCGCCTCGGCGTCGGCCACCGTCTTCTTCGTGCTCGGCGGTGCCATGGGCGCGGCGGGCTGGAAGGTGCCCTTCTGGGTCTACGCCGTGAGCTTGGTCCTCGCCCCGCTGATGGCGTCCGCCCTGCCCAGCCCGGCGGGCCGGGCGACCACCGATGAGACCCCGGCCGAGGCCGCGGGCCACGGGGTCCGCCGGTCCTTTCCCCGGCGGCAGTTGGCGGGCATCTGCGCCCTCACCTTCTTCGGGGCGATGGTCTTCTACACCGTCCCGGTGGAGATGGCGTACCTGCTCGACGACCTCGGCGTGGAAAGCTCCGGTGTGATCGGCCTGGCCACCGCGATCGCGAGTGCCGCGACCGTGGGCGGCGCGATCACGTTCGCCCGGCTGAAGCGGGCCCCCGACCCCATGCTGCCCGCCGTCTTCGCGGTCTGCGCCGCCGGTTTCGGGGTGATGTTCCTGGCGGGCGGCGCGCCGCTGCTGGTCGTCGGAGCGGTGATCAACTGCCTGGGTACGGGGATGCTGCTGCCGGCCCTCCTCACCAGTGCCATGTCCCGGCTGGCCTTCGAGGACCGCGGCCGGGGCACGGGACTGTGGATGGCGGCCTTCTTCGGCGGCGAGTTCGTCTGCCCGCTGGTGCTGCTCGCCGGGGAGTCGGCGGTGAGGAGCCTCGCGGGGGCGGTGGGGTTGCTGGGGGTGGCCGCGGCGTTGGTGGCGGCGGGGTTGTGGGCGGCATCGAGGCGTCGGCCGACGGCCGTTGCTCCGCGGCCGTCGCCGGAACAACTGGTCTGACGGCCCGGCAACGCCCCCAGGGGCGCGGCGGTATCGATATGCGGCTCCGCCGCGTGGCCGCGACCGGCCACGACGTAAGCCGCAGCCGAACGGCAACCCGTCGCGGCACTCGCAGCGGGGCACCTCAGCCCCCCTCCGTAAGCGTCGCCCCCACCTCCGCCGCCTTCCGCCGCAGCCAGATATGCGCCGCGTCCTGAGCGTGCAGCGGATGCCACCACAGCGCCACCTGCACCGGTACGGCCTCGAAGGGACACGGCAGAACCCGCACCCCCGCCGAGCGCACCGCCCTGCGGGCCAGCCGCTCCTGGATCATCGCGACCCGGCGGGTGCCCTCGATCATGTGCGGCAGCAGCTGGAAGGTCTGGACGGAGACCTCCACATGGGGGCTGATGCCGAGCATGCTCAACTGGCGGGCGGCCGGGGCGTCGTAGGGCCGCTGGTAGACGGCCCAGGGCAGGCGGGCCAGGTGGTCGAGGGTGAGTGCGTCACCCACCTCGGGGTGGTCGTCGGCGACCATGCACAGCCAGCGGTCCTGGTAGAGGTCGACGGCGGGGAAGCCGTCGATGACGCCGTGCGGCATCAGCAGTCCGTCGACGGTGCTCAGCAGTGCCCCGGTGTTCTCCTGGACGGAGGGCGCCGGGTGCTGGAAGGTGAGCCGGATGCCGGGCGCCTCGTGGTGCACGGCGCGGGCGAGCGCGGCGCCGAACACGGCCGCGCCGTAGTCCGAGGCGAGCAGCGTGAACTCGCGGGCCTCGGCGGTCGGGTCGAACTCGGCCTGGCTGGCGAAGACGCGCTCCAGCAGGTCGCACGCGGTGGCGCTGCGGTCCCGCAACGCCACGCCGAGCGGCGTCAGTTCGTAGGAGTTCCCGGTCCGGGCGAGCAATTCGTCGTCGAAATGGCGGCGCAGCCGGGACAGCGCCGCGCTCATCGCTGGCTGGCTCAGTCCGATGCGCTCGCCGGCTCTGGTGACATTGCGCTCCTCCAGTAGCGCGCGCAGGGCGACGACCAGGTTGAGGTCGAGTCGGGACAGGTTCACCGGGCACCACCTAGCAAGCGAAAGCCATCCATGTCGTGGATTCGGCGCATCCACAAGATTGATTTCCGTGATTGTCCGATCGAGGTCAGAGTAGACCGCAACCCAGCAGGAGGAAATCATGGCAACGCTCGCGCAACCTGCCGGCCCGTTCGCGCTCGGCACGTTCTCCACCCCGGACGGGGAGCCTTTCCCCGGTCTCCTCGCCAGGGGCCGGGTGCTCGACCTGAGCGGCGCCCTGGACTCGGCACCCGCCGACGTGCGTGCCGTACTGGAACGGTGGGAAAAGACGCTCCCCCTGCTGCACGCCCTGGCGGACGACGACGCGCACGAGTGGCAGGCGCTGGAGGGGCTGCGGGTGCACGCCCCCGTCGAGCCCCGGCAGATCTTCCAGTCCGGCGCCAACTACCGGCAGCACGTGATCGACCTGGAGGTCGCCCACCGCTCCCCCGACGACCCGCGCACGGTCGAGGAGGCGCGGGCCGAGATCGCCGCCGTCATGGACCGGCGGGCCGCCGAGGACCTGCCGTACGTGTTCATCGGCCTGCCCACCACCATCGCGGGACCGTACGACGACGTCGTACTCCCCTCCTGGGCCGAACAGCCGGACTGGGAGCTGGAGTTGGCGGCCGTCATCGCCAAGCCCGCGTACCGGGTCTCCGTCGAGGAGGCCATGGAGTACGTCGCCGGGTACACGATCGCCAACGACCTCACCGATCGCGCCACCGTCTTCCGCCGGGACATGAAGGCCATCGGCACCGACTGGCTGCGCTGCAAGAACGCGCCGGGCTTCACCCCGCTCGGCCCGTGGCTGGTGCCGGCCGAGTCGATCGCCGATCCCGGTGATCTGCGGGTCACCCTCAGGCTCAACGGCGACACCATGCAGGACGAGTCCACCAAGGACATGCTCTTCGGCATCGCGCGGCTGGTGTCGTACATCTCGCAGACCGCCCGACTCCTGCCGGGAGACCTCGTGTTGACCGGCAGCCCGGCCGGCAACGGCATCCACTGGGGACGGCTGCTGCGCGACGGCGACGTCATGCAGGGCTCGATCACCGGTCTGGGCGTGCAGCGCACGCGGTGCGTGGAGGGGACGTCGTGAGCCTGGACCGGCACGACCCCGAGGGCGCGATCGCCGAGGCCGCCAAGGCGTACTCCAACTGGGGGCGCTGGGGCGAGGACGACGTGCTCGGCACCCTCAACTTCCTCGACGAGGCCAAGCGCCGGGAGGGCGCCGCGCTCGTACGGCGGGGCGTGAGCTTCTCGCTGTCGCAGCGGTTCGACATGAACGGGCCGCAGAAGGGCTGGCGCCGGCGCACCAACCCCGTGCACACGATGCTCGACACCGGCACCGACGCGGCCCTCGGCAACCAGGGCTTCCCGCACGGCATCGGCGGCGCCGACGACGTGATCGCGATGCCGTTGCAGTGCTCCACGCAGTGGGACGGGCTCGGGCACATCTTCGACCACGGCAACGCCTGGAACGGGCGCAAGGCCGAGAAGGTCGTCACCTCCGACGGCGACCTCGTCACCGGCATCGAGCACATGGCGCCGTACGTCGCCGGGCGCGGTGTGCTGCTGGACGTGGGCCGGGTCATCGGCGAGGGCGGTGAGCTGCCCGACGGGTTCGCCGTCACCGAGGAGCATCTGACCGCGACCGCCGAAGCCCACGGGGTGTCCGTGGGCCGCGGTGACATCGTCGTCGTACGGACCGGGCAGCTGGCCCGGGTGCGCCGTGACGGGTGGGGCGAGTACGCGGGTGGGCCCGCGCCGGGGCTGTCGTTCACCGCGGCCGGCTGGCTGCACCGCACCGAGATCGCCGCCGTCGCCACCGACACCTGGGGTTTCGAGGTGCGGCCCAACGAATTCGAGAACGCCTTCCAGCCGCTGCACCAGGTCGTCATCCCCAACATGGGGCTGCTGATCGGCGAGATGTGGGACCCGGAGGCGCTCGCCGCGGACTGCGCGGCGGACGGCGTGTACGAGTTCTGGCTGACCGCCGCGCCGCTGCCCATCACCGGGGCCGTCGGCTCCCCCGTCAACCCTGTCGCCGTCAAGTAGCCGCTCGGCCGCCGGATGCGCCGACCTCCCCGGACAGCAGCGGCGCATCCGCCCCCTCATCCCACCCCTGGCCCCCGTCCCCACCTCTGGCCCGCCTTCCCAGCGGGCGAGCCGCACCCCCGCCGCTCGAAGCCGCGCGGCCCAACCTCGGGAGGTATCCCCGCCATGGCTGACCGCCCCACTCCTACCGTCCTCGTCATCGGCGGGGGCGCCTCCGGCAACGCCGTCACCATCCTGCTGCGCCGCGCCGGCATCACCGTCGACCTGATCGAGGCCAAGCCCGACTGGAACGCCACCACCGGCTCCGGCATCACCCTCCAGGGCAACGCCCTGCGGGTGCTGCGCGAACTGGGCGTGTGGGACCAGGTGGAAGCCTCCGGATACCCCTTCGGCTCGCTCGGCGTGACCGCCCCGGACGGCACCGTCCTGTTCGTCGCCGAGGACATCCAGACCGGCGGCCCCGACCTGCCCGCCACCCTCGGCATGCAGCGCCCCCAGCTCCAGCGGATCCTCATCGACGCGGTCCGCGCCTCCGGCGCCACGGTCCGGCTCGGCACCACCGCCGAGTCGCTGGAGCAGGACGCCGACGGCGTCTCGGTGCGCTTCAGCGACGGCGGCGAGGGCCGCTACGACCTGGTGATCGGCGCCGACGGCCTCAACTCCGCCACCCGCGCCGCGATCGGCATCACCGACAAACCCGAGCCCACCGGCATGGCCATCTGGCGCATCGCCACCCCACGGCCCGAGAGCGTCACCCGCACCGACCTCGCCTACGGCGGCCCGGCCTACATCGCCGGCTACACCCCCACCGGCGAGAACACCATCTACGCCTACGTCGTCGAGGCGTGCCGCGACCGCGCCTCCATCGACCCGGACACCTACGCCGACGAGATGCGCCGCCTGGCGCAGGGCTACGGCGGGGTCTGGCCGGAGATCACCGAGCACATCAACGACCCGAAGAAGGTCAACTATGCCTGGTTCGACCGCCTGTTGGTCGAGGGCTCCTGGCACCGGGGCCGGGTCGTGCTCATCGGCGACGCCGCCCACTGCTGCCCGCCCACCATGGCCCAGGGCGCGGCGATGTCCCTGGAGGACGCCTCCGTGCTCGCCGAGCTGCTCACCAGCGGACGGGACTGGGACGACGAGCTGTTCCAGGCCTACCACGACCGCCGCCTCCCCCGGGTGCGCACTGTCGTGGAGGCGTCCGTGCAGATCGGCCAGTGGCAGCTGGCCCGCGTGCGCGACGCCGACATGGCCGGGCTGGTGGGCCGCACCATGAACATCCTCAAGGAGCGCCCGTGACCGCCACCGCGTCCTTTGCGCCGACCATCGACGTCCACGCCCACCTCCTGCTCCCGGAGATCGAGGAGGCCGTCGCCGGTCACGCCGGACTCGCCGAGGCCCGCGCCCTCGACGCCCGCCGCAACGGCTCGGCGGCCCTCGCCGTGAACGGCCCCATGGTGGGCGCCCGGGTGCCGAAGCTGACGGACGTCGACGTGCGCCTGGCGGCGATGGACGCGGCCGGCGTCGACGTCCAGCTGGTGAGCCCCTCGCCGGGCCACTACCACTACTGGGCCGACCCCCAACTTGCCGAGAGCATCTGCCGGTTGGCCAACGAGGGCACCGCCGCGCACTGCGCCAAGGCCCCCGACCGACTGCACGGCCTCGGCATGGTCCCCCTCCAGCACCCCGGCCTCGCCGTCACGCTGCTCGACCACGCGCTGGACCAGGGGCTGAGGGGCGTGGAGATCTCCTCGCACGCCCAGGGGCCGGGCGGGGCACGGGAAGTGGAGCTGTCCGATCCGCGGCTCGCGCCCTTCTGGGCACGCGCGGAGGAGACCGGCGCCGTCGTCTTCCTGCACCCCTTCGGCTGCACGCTCGACGAGCGCCTGGACCAGTGGTACCTGTCCAACACGGTCGGGCAGCCCACCGAGAACGCCGTCGCGCTCTCCCATCTGATCTTCTCCGGAGCCCTGGACCGGCACCCCGGACTGAAGCTGGTGGCCGCGCACGGGGGCGGGTACCTCCCCACCCACATCGGCCGCTCGGACCACGCCTGGCGGGCCCGCCCCGACGCCCGGGCCTGCTCCCGGGAGCCGAGCAGCTATCTGAAGCAGCTGTACTTCGACTCGCTCGTCCACGACCCGCACGTCCTGCGGGAGTTGATCCGCGTCGCCGGCGCCGACCGTGTCCTGCTCGGCTCCGACTTCCCCTTCGACATGGGCACCGACGACCCGCTGGCCGCCCTGCGCGCAGCGGACCTGCCCGACCACGACTTCCACGCGGTGCGGGGCGGCAACGCCACCGCCCTGCTGAACCTCGCCTGAGGAGGCCCCCCCATTACCTTTTTGGTAGCCCCGCAATGGGGCGCCCGGCCTTCGGAGTTGGCATGACTTTCTCCCCCTGTCGATCGCATGTCTTGGGGGGTGGTGTCACCGGCTCCGGAGGCATCGACAGACCGCTGATTAGGGGCATGACCACCGGCTTCTTCGCAGGTCGGGAGGCTCTTCGTAATGTGGATGTGGCGATCGGTGCCGTGGGACGGCCGGGCGAGGACGACCGAAGGACGCACGTGATCGACGTCAGTGACATCGGCGCTTTCCTCGGCCTGGACGTCGGCAAGGGCGAACACCACGCCACCGCCGTCACCCCGGCCGGGAAGAAGGCCTTCGACAAGCGGCTGCCCAACAGCGAGCCGAAGCTCCGCGAAGTGTTCGGCAAACTGCAGGCCAAGCACGGGACCGTGCTCGTGGTGGTCGACCAGCCGGCCTCGATCGGGGCTCTGCCGCTGGCGGTGGCCCGGGACATGGGCTGCCCGGTCGCCTATCTGCCCGGCCTGACGATGCGGCGGATCGCCGACCTCTATCCCGGCGAGGCCAAGACAGATGCCCGCGACGCGTTCGTCATCGCAGACGCGGCCCGCGTCATGCCTCACACGCTCCGCTCGGTCGACCTCCAGGACGAGACCATCGCCGAGCTGGAGATGATCGTCGGCTTCGACGACGACCTGGCCGGCGAAGCAACCCGCATCAGCAACCGCCTGCGGGGCCTGCTCACCCAGATCCACCCGTCGCTGGAACGGATCCTGGGCCCACGCGTCCAACACCCGGCCGTGCTCAAGCTCCTCGACCAGTTCGGCTCCCCGGCCCAGATCCGCAAAGCCGGACGCCGACGGCTCATTGCGTTGATACGCCCGAAGGCACCGCGGATGGCCGAGCGGCTCGTCGAGGACATCTTCACCGCACTGGACGAACAGACCGTCGTCGTCCCGGGCACCGACGCGGCCGCTCTGATCGTCCCCAGCCTCGCCAACTCGCTCCGAGCGGTGCTTGACCAGCGGAAACTCTTGGCCACCCGGATCGAAGGAACTGCTGGAGAACCACCCTCTTTCCAAGGTCCTGACGTCCATGCCGGGGATCGGCGTCAGGACCGGAGCCCGCATCCTCATCGACGTCGGCGACGGCCGTTCGTTCCCGACCGCCGCCCACCTCGCCGCCTACGCCGGCCTCGCCCCCACAACCCGCAGTTCTGGCTCCTCGATCCGCGGCGAACAACCATCCCGCCGCGGAAACAAGCAGCTCAAACGGGCCTTCTTCCTGTCCGCGTTCGCGGCTCTGGCCGACCCGGCCTCCCGGACCTACTACGACAAGAAGATCAGCCAGGGAAAACACCACACCCAAGCCCTCCTCTGCCTCGCGAGACGACGAGCCGACGTACTCTTCGCGATGCTCCGCGACGGCACCTTCTACGACCCCCAACCCGCCCCATCAGCTTGACGAAACCCATAGGGGCACCCCCCCATGAGCAACCGTCTGCTCACCCACCTGCGCCACGTCGACCTCGCCGTACCCGACTACGACAAGCAGCTCGACTTCTACGCCGGCGTCTGGGGCCTGACCAACGTCGCCGAGGACTCCGGCATCTCGTTCCTGGCCGCCGAGGGCAGCCCCGAGCAGTACGTCGTACGGCTGCGCAAGGCCGACGAGAAGCGCCTCGACCTCGTCTCCTACGGGGCGGGCAGCCCGGCCGACGTCGACACCCTCGCCGAGCAACTGCTCGCGGACAGCGTGCAGTTGGTCTCGCAGCCGGGCAAGCTCGACACCCTCGGAGGCGGGTACGGCTTCCGCTTCTTCGACGTCGACGGCCGCACCATCGAGGTCTCCGCCGACGTCCGGGCACGGCGGCACCGCAGGATCGAGGAGAAGGAGGCGATCCCGGTCCGCCTCTCCCACGTGGTCCTCAACTCCCCGGACCTGGACAAGACGCGCCAGTGGTACGAGCGCCACCTCGGCTTCCGGCTGAGCGACACGCTCAGCTCGCCCCACATGGGCGAGGTCATGCACTTCATGCGGATCAGCAACCAGCACCACTCGATGGCGCTCGCGAAGGGCCCGCACACCTCGCTGCACCACGTCTCCTTCGAGATGCGCGGCCTGGACGAGTACATGCGCGGCTCCGGCCGGGTGATGCGGGCCGGCATCCGCAAGATCTGGGGTCCCGGCCGGCACATGGCGGGCGACAACACCTTCACTTACTTCCTCGACCCGCACGGCAACACCGTCGAGTACACCACCGAGCTGGAGGAGCTGGACGAGGACACCTGGCACCCCCACGTCTACGACTTCTCCCAGCCCGAGGTCACCGACCAGTGGGGCACGGCGAACCCGATGAACGAACTGATCGCCAAGGAGTCGTTCAACGACGTCGACCGCGGCGTCTTCGTCGCCCCGCCGGTCTGATCCCCCACCACCCCGGACCGCCACAGCTCCGGGGGCGCGGCGACTCCCTGTCACTGCCCTGACTGCCCGCCGCGCCCCCGGGCCCGCCGTACCCGCCCACCCGCCGCCCCGCCGACAGGAACGGACCCCTCCCATGCGCTTCGCCACGTACGAGTACCGCGACCGAACCCAGGTGGCCGTCGTCGACGAGGACGGCACGCTCCACCCGCTGCCCGCGGTCCGCTCCCTGACCGGCCTGCTCGCCGAGGGCGGCGGTCTGCCCGCCCTGCTCGAAGCGGGCGCCGCGACACTCGACGTGCCGGCCGGTCCGCACACCTCCGAGGTACGGCTGCTGCCGCCGCTCCAGCCGCCCACCGTGCGGGACTTCGTCACCTTCGAGGAGCATGTGGAGGGCGTACGACGCTCGGTGGACGGGGCCGCCGGAGTGCCGGAGCGGTGGTATGCGGCCCCGACGTTCTACTTCACCAACCCCTACGCGGTGTACGGCCCGCACGACGACATCCCCGTGCCTCCGGGGTCGGCCGTGCTCGACTTCGAGCTGGAGGTCGCCGCCGTGATCGGCCGAGAAGGCCGCGACCTCACGCCCGAGCGGGCCCGCGACCACATCATCGGCTACACGGTCTTCAACGACTGGTCCGCCCGTGACCTGCAGTCGGCGGAGATGAAGGTGGGCCTGGGCCCCTGCAAGGGCAAGGACACCGCCACCACCCTCGGCCCGTACCTCGTCACCGCCGACGAGCTGGAGCCGTACCGGGACGCCGACGGTTTCCTGCGTCTGGCGCTCACCGCAGCGGTGAACGGCGAGGTGGTCGGCGAGGACCTGCTGTCCAACATGAGCTGGACGTTCGAGGAGATGGTCGCCTACGCCTCGCGCGGGACCTGGGTACGTCCCGGGGACGTGCTCGGCTCCGGCACCTGCGGCAACGGCGGCTGCCTGGCCGAGCTGTGGGGTGTGCGCGGCCGGCCGGACCCGCCGCCGCTGAAGCCCGGCCACACGGTGACGCTCACCGTGGAGGGCATCGGTTCCGTGTCCAACACCGTGGTGACCGGCCCTGATCCGGTGCCGGTGCCGGTCGCTCGACGTCGGCCCCGGGAGCGGCCGTGACCGACCTGCACACCAAGAGGCTCCTCGGCAAGGTCGTCGTGGTGACGGGAGCCGCCCGCGGCCAGGGCGCCGCCGAGGCCGAGGCACTGACCCGCGAGGGCGCCCGGGTGATCGCCACCGATGTGACGGACGCCCCCGGCTGCCGCCGCCTCGACGTCACCAGCGACCAGGAGTGGGCCGAACTCACCGCCGAGCTACGGGAGTCGTACGGCGGTGTCCACGGGCTGGTGAACAACGCGGGCATCACCTGGCGCGCCCGCCTCGGCGACGTACGCCCGGAGGACTTCGACCGCGTCCACGCCGTCAACGTCACCGGCCCGCTGCTCGGCATCCAGCACCTCGCCCCGCTGATGCCGCCGGGCTCATCCATCGTCAACGTCGGCTCGACGGCCGCGCTCACCGGCCACTACCCGGTCGCCTACACGGCCAGCAAGTGGGCGCTGCGGGGCCTGTCGAAGGCGGCGGCGACCGAACTCGGGCCCCGCGGCATCCGCGTCAACACCATCCACCCCGGCTACATCGAGACCGACATGACCGCCTCCGCGGCTCCCGCCTTCCGCGCGGCGAACATCCGCGAGACGCCGCTCGGCCGCACGGGCACCGTGGACGAGATCACCCCGCTCGTGGTGTTCCTGCTCTCGGCCGAGGCGTCCTTCATCACCGGCGCCGAGATCCCCGTGGACGGAGGTCTCACCGCGCACGGCGGCGTCAAGTCCCTCTCGGACGCGCTGCGTTCCTGAGCCGTCCCCCGTCCCCCGTCGCCCCCGTCAAGCCCAGAAAGGCACCTGTGTGAACAAGGTCTGTGAGAGCGCCGCCGACGCGGTCGCCGACATCCCCGACGGCGCGTCGCTGGCCGTCGGCGGCTTCGGTCTCAGCGGCATCCCGGCGGTCCTCGTCGAGGCGTTGCACGCACAGGGCGCGACCGGTCTGAAGGTCGTGTCGAACAACTGCGGCGTGGACGGGCGGGGTCTGGGCGTACTGCTCGCGGCGGGCCGGATCGCCCGGGTCACCGGCTCCTACGTGGGCGAGAACAAGGAGTTCGCCCGCCAGTACCTGTCCGGGGAACTGGAGGTGGAACTCGTGCCGCAGGGCACGCCAGCCGAGCGGCTGCGCGCGGGCGGGCGGCGCGGGCATCCCCGCGTTCTTCACGCCGGCCGGCGTCGGCACGCAGGTCGCGAACGGCGGCCTGCCGTGGCGGTACGCGCCCGACGGCTCGGTGGCGGTGGCGTCCCCGGCCGGCCTGGATGTCGGCATGGTGATGTCGTCCTCGTCCGACGCGATCGTCGGCAACGCTCCGGTGCAGGACGGCGGTGTGGCGGGCGGCCTGCAGGCGACCGCGTTGCAGATCGGCGGCGCGCTCGGCGCCTCCGTGCCGGTGTCCCTCATCAGCACGCCGGGTCGGCTCCACCCTGACCGGCGAACTGACCTCCGCCGGCGTGCCCGCACAGACGGCGCAGCCACGAGGCCTTCATGAACGGCGTGCACACGTCGGTGCTGGTGGCCGGCGTGCTGTGCGTCGTCGGCGCGGCAGTGGCGGTGGTCGGCGTACGAGCCAACCCTGGCAGCCAACCCAAAGGGGCGCGGGGCTCTTAGGCGATCTCCTGCTCAGCCCAGATGATCTTCCCGTCACCCGTATAGCGAGCCCCCCAGCGATGAGCAAGCTGAGCCACCAGAAACAGCCCACGCCCACCCTCATCCATGCTCCGAGCATGCCGCAACCGCGGAGCGGTATGGCTCGCGTCGGAGACCTCGCAGGTCAGGCGGCAGTCGCGGAGCAGCCGTAGGCGAATGGGCGGTTCGGCGTAGCGAATCGCGTTGGTGACCAGCTCGCTCACGATCAGCTCCGTCGTCATGGCCAGTTCCTCGAGGCCCCACGCCTCCACCTGGCGGGTCGCCCGGGCCCGGATGTCGGCGACGGCGGCCGGGTCCACGGGCACGTCCCAGGAGACGACGTGGTCGGCACCCAGGGCGTGGGTGCGTGCCAGGAGAAGGGCGATGTCGTCGGGTTGCGGCCCGGGCACGAGCCGGCGCACCGCGGACGAGCACAGGGTGCCGAGGTCGAGGTCGCGCCGGGACAGCAGGTCGCCGAGCCGGGACATGCCCCGCTCCATGTCGCGGTCGGCCGCCTGGACGAGGCCGTCGGTGTAGAGGCCGAGCAGGCTGTTCTCGGCGAGCTCGATCTCGCAGGACTCGAAGGCGATGCCGCCCAGCCCGAGCGGCGGCCCGGCAGGGGGTTCGGGGAAGGTGACCTGCCCGTCGGGTGCGACGACGACCGGGGGCGGATGCCCGGCACGGGCCATCGTGCAGCGCCTGGTGACCGGGTCGTAGACGGCGTACAGGCAGGTCGCGCCGAGGAAGGCGGTCGTGCTCCGGTGGGTCGCCTCGGCCGCACTCCCGTCGGGGTGCTCCTCGCTCAGGCGCAGCACGAGGTCGTCGAGGTGGGCCAGCAGTTCGTCGGGCGGCATCTCCATGTCGGCGAGGGTCTGTACGGCGGTGCGCAGCCGGCCCATGGTCGCCGCCGCGGTGATGCCGTGGCCGACGACGTCGCCGACGACGAGGCCGACCCGGGCGCCGGACAGCGGGATCACATCGAACCAGTCGCCGCCGACTCCGCCCGACGGGTCCGCCGGCAGATAGGAGGAGGCCACCTCCAGCGCCGTACCGCCCGTCAGGGCCTGCGGCAGCAGACTGCGCTGCAGGGTGACCGCCGCCGTGTGTTCCCGGGTGTAGCGGCGGGCGTTGTCGACGCACAGCGCCGCTCGGGCCACCAGCTCCCGGGCGACCAGGACGTCGTCGGGCTGGAAGGAGACGGGGTTGAGCGAGCGGATGAACGTGGTGAGGCCCAGGGTGGTGTTGCGCGCCCGCATCGGCACGGAGATGAGGGAGTGCAGGCCGAACTCGCGCATGCTGGCCGCCCGCTCGGGCTGTTCGGTGGCCCACAGCTCGTCGGACGGGTCGAGGACCGGGATGAGGATCGGATCGCCGTCGATGAGCAGATGCGCGTCGTGCGGCGGGGGCAGGAAGTCCACCCGGTCCCCGACCTGCGCCACCGCCTCGGGGCAGCCCTCGCGCACCGAGTTCATTCCGGCCCGGCGCATGACCGGCTTGGCGGGTGCCGGCCCCGCGTCGGTGAGCCAGGCCCCGTGCCCCTCGGAGCTGAACACGGGCTCCAGCAGGTCCACGACGACGAAGTCCGCGAAGCGGGGAACGGCGAAGTCGGCGAGCTCCTGAGCCGTCCGCAGCACGTCCAACGTGGTACCGATACGCGTCCCGGCCTCGTTGACCAGCGACAACAGCTGGCGGGCGGTCCACCGCTCGGTGACGTCCGAGACCATGTAGCAGACCCCGGTGATCGAGTCGTCGGCGTCCACGAGGGGGAAGAAGGAGGTCGAGTAGGCGCGCCGGCGGTGCGGATCGGCCCAACTCCAGCCCACGTACTCGTAGTCGGTGACCGGGACGCCGGTGTCGAGGACCTTGCGCATCAGGCCCTCGATGGTCTCCGCCTGCAGCCCGGGCAGCAGTTCGCTCAGCCGACGGCCGAGCCGTTGCGCACGGGGCACACCGCCGAAGCGTTCCAGGGTGTCGTTCAGCCAGACGTAGCGCAGCTGCGTGTCCATCACGGCCATGCCGACCGGCGAGCGGATCAGGAAGCCGTCGAGGACGGACTGGCCCACCTCCCACTGCTGCCGCCGCTCCCGCGCCGAGAGCAGAAAGCACTCGTCCGCGCCGATCCGGAAGGACGCGGAGACCCGCAGGTCCACGTCGATACGGCGGCCGTCGCGATGCCGTACCGGGATGAGGCCGCTCCATCCCATGCCGGCCCGGCAGCGCTCCAGGACACCGGCCACCCGCACCGGATCGCCGGGCATCGCCAGCAGCCGCTCGGCCGAGCCGCCGACGATCTCCGCCGCCCGGTGGCCGAGGAGTTCCTCCGCGGCCCGGGTCCAGCCGAGCACCACACCGCGTCCGGACACCACCGCCGCCGCGTCGGAGGACGCGTCGAGGAGGGCGCGCGCCCCCGTGGGCGTGCGCGCGTCCGGGTCTTCGCGCGGAGCATCCATGGGTCCTCACGCAGCGTCCATGGGTCCCGTCCTCACACGACCATGTTCCTGCTTGTCCGCCGGATGTGCACGGGCCGACGACACCTGACCCCGCCCCGAGGGCCGCTCGGCGCGCCCGGACTGGGCAAGGCCCGCGGGGTGGAGGGAGCATGGAGGTGCCGGTCGTCTCAGCCGTGGTACCCGGCGGGGACGAAAGGCCGGCAGTCTCTGCCGGCCGTGGCGCGGGAGCTGGGATGACAGCCGAATCCTTCGAGTCCGACGGTGGCGGGTACGGCTCCGAGCCACCCCGGCCGACCGGCCTGCTGGACGTCCTGAGCGTGGCCGCGGTAGTGGTCGACGCCGAGGGGCGCATCGTGTTCTGGACCCCGCAGGCCGAGGACCTCTTCGGCTACACCTCCGAGGAGGCTCTCGGCACGCACGCGGCGCGGCTGTTCATCCATCCCGAGCACCTGCCGGCCGTCGCGAAGCTGTTCGCCGAGGTGCTGGAGACCGGCCGGAGCTGGGCCGGCGCCTTCCCCGTGCGGCACAAGGACGGCAGCACCGTCCTCACGGAGTTCCGCAACATGCGGCTGCTGGACGATCTCGGGGACGTGTACGCGCTGGGCATAGCGGCCGACCACTCGCTGCTCCAGCGCGTCGAGACCGACCTGGCGCTGTGCGAGCGGCTGATCAACCAGTCCCCGATCGGGATCGCCCTCCTCGACCCCGACCTGCACTACCTGCTGGTCAACCCGGCACTGGAGCGCATCGACGCCACCCCGGCCGAGGACCACGTCGGCCGTCGGCTGCGGGAGACCCTGCCCCTGCCCGACATCGACACCATCGAGTCCGCCCTGCGTCAGGTGCTCACCACGGGCACCCCGCTGCTCGACCAGTACCACGTGGGCCGACCGCCGGCCGACCCCGACCACGAGCACGCCTGGTCCCTGTCCTTCTACCGGCTGGACGACTCCGGCGGGCGGGTGCTGGGCGCGGCCATCTCGTTCGTCGACGTCACCGAGCGGCACCGCGCGGCCGCCGAGGCCGACCGGGCCCGGCGGCGCCTGGCGCTGGTCGCCGACGCCTCCACCCGGGTCGGCACCACGCTGGAGGTCGAGCGGACCGCCCGCGAACTGGCCGAGATCGCCACCCCCGAGCTGGCCGACGTGGTCGCCGTGGACATCCTGGACGCCGCCCTGGCCTGCCGGCGTATGCGCAAGCCGGACAACGGTCCCGAGCTGTTCCGCGCCCTCGCCCTGAAGGCGGCCTACCCCAGCGTGGCCCTGCGGGCCGCCGACCCGCCCGGTGACCTCGCCGCCTACGACGGCGACCGCCTGGTCACCCTGTGCGTCCACACCGCCCGGCCGGTGCTGGTGCGCCATGTCGGCGAGCACGATCTGCGGCGCATCGCCCGGGACGACGAGGCCACCTCCCTGCTGGCCCGCGCCGGCGTGCACTCCTATCTCGCCGTGCCGTTGATCGCCCACGGCGAGGTGCTGGGCGCCCTCGACCTCAAGCGCACCCGCAACCCGGTGCCGTTCGACCAGGACGACGTCGTCCTGGCCGGTGAGCTGGCCAGCCGTGCCGCCGTGGCCATCGACAACGCCCGCTGGTTCCAGAGCGTGCGCAACACCGCCCTCACCCTCCAGCGCAGCTTGCTGCCCGACCACCCGCCGCACCACCCCGGCCTGGAGCTCGCCTCCCGCTACCAGCCCGCCCAGGCCACCAGCGAGGTCGGCGGCGACTGGTACGACGTGCTGCCGCTGGCCGACGACAGGACCGCCCTGGTCGTCGGCGACGTCATGGGCAACGGCATCGACGCCGCCGCCACCATGGGCCGGCTGCGCACCGCCACCGTCGCCTACGCGGACCTCGACCTCGATCCCGGCGCCGTGCTCCAGCACCTGGACAAGATCACCTGCGATCTGGAGCACTACATCGTCACCTGCCTGTACGCGGTGTACGACCCCCGCACGAGGCAGTGCCACATCGCCAACGCCGGGCACATGCCGCCCGCGCTGACCCGCCCCGGCCACACCCCCGAACTGCTCGAACTGCCCGCGGGAGCCCCGCTCGGCGTCGGCGGCATCCCCTTCGGGACCACCACGGTCGACCTCGGCCCCGGCGATGTGCTGGTCCTGTACACCGACGGCCTCGTCGAGACCCGGCTCCACCCCATCGACGAGCGGCTGGATGTCCTGCTCGGCTTCCTCGACGAACCTCACCGCCCCCTGGAGGAGACCTGCGACCTCCTGCTGTACGGCCTGCGCCACCCCGACGACCACGACGACGTCGCCCTGCTCGTCGCGCGGGTGCTGTAGACCCCGGCACCCCGGCACCCCGGCCCTCCGGACACGCCCACCTTGCCCGCCCCGTGCGCCCGGCGCACGCTGTTCGTATGGGTGCTCGTGAAGGCCCGACGCTGATCAACTCCGTCCAGCGAGCCTTCCGCCTGCTGGAGGCGGTCAGCGCGCACGAGAACGGCGCGCCGGCGAAGCAGTTGGCACGCGAGACGGGCCTGCCCCTGGCCACCGCGTACCACCTGTTGCGGACCCTGGTCCACGACGGATACGTACGCAAGCTCGACGACGGCGGGTTCATCCTGGGCGACCGGCTCCAGACGCTGCACACGACGGGCCGGGCGCAGGCGCTGCTCAGCCGGATCCGCCCCACGCTCGCCGCGCTGCGGGACGAGCTGTCGACCGCCGCCTACCTCACCTTCTACGAGGACGGCGAGATCCGGGTCGCCGAGATCGTCGACGGTCCGCGCACTCCCCGCGTCGACCTGTGGGTGGGGTTCGAGGACGCCGGGCATGCCACGGCGCTGGGCAAGTCGGTACTGCGCGAGCTGGACGACGAGTCGCGCAAGGACTACCTGTCCCGGCACGCGCTCGCCGACCTCACCCCCAGGACGATCACCGACACACCGGAGCTGCTGCGGCGGCTCGACTCCTCGCCCATGGCGCCGGCGGTCACGGACCTGGAGGAGTACGCCCTCGGCACGGCCTGTGTCGCGGTGCCCGTGTACAGCGGGAACACCCTCGGCTCGCTCGGCGTCTCGCTGCGGGCCGACCGGCGCTCCCGTCTGGAGGAGATCACGGCACGGCTGCTCCCGGCCGCGAGCCGGGTGACGAGAGGGCTCTCGCTCACTATCTGAAAACGCTGTCCTTGTCCCGACCGCGTCGAACCTATTTCCTAGACGAAACGGACATTTCATGGGCGTAGGCCTCCACACCGGGGGCATGCCCGCGCACACAGGTGAGGACAGCCGACAAGACATGAGCCAGGCCCCACACCACGGTCGTGACCACTGGCCGAGTCGCTTGGTCGCCGCTATGCCCGTACTGCCCATCCTGATCGTCTTCGTCATCGTGGTCGTCGACCTCGTCTGCGGGTCGGGGATGACTTCGGTGCCGCTGCTCGCCGTGGGCCCGGCGCTCGCCGCGACCACGAACGGGCCGCACGGAGTCCTCTGTGTGGGGCTGCTCGCCGCGGCCCTGGGCGCGACCCTCGGGATCCGGGACGGCGGACAGGGCCACGAGCTGGCGGTCGTGGTGACCGCCCTGATGGCCGTCACCCTGGCGAGCGCCCTGGCCAGCGCGCTGCGCGGGCGGCGCGAGCGGGTGCTGGCCGCCGTCCGCTCCGTCGCCGAGGCCGCCCAGCACGCGCTGCTGCAGCCCGTACCGGCGAAGGTGGGGCCGTTCCAGGTGGCCGTCCGCTACAGCGCGGCCGCGGCGGAGGCCCGGATCGGCGGCGACCTCTACGCGCTGGTGTCCACGCCGTACGGGGTCAGGCTGATCGTCGGCGATGTGCGCGGCAAGGGGCTGCCGGCCGTGGGAACGGCCGCTCTGGTGCTCGGTGTCTTCCGCGAGGCCGCCTACGACGAGCCCGATCTCCTCGCCGTCGTCGCGCGGATCGAGCGGAGCCTGGCCCGCAACCTGGGCAGCGACGACTTCGTCACCGCCGTGGTCGCCGGGTACCCGCGGGCGGGGCAGCTGGAAGTGGTCAACTGCGGTCACGCGCCGCCGCTCCTGGTCCGCGACGGCGTCGTCGTGCCGATCGAGCCGGACCTGCCGGCACCGCCCCTCGGGCTGCGCACCCTCTCCGGCGAGACCCCCGCACTGCAGGTGCTGCCCTTCGCCGACGGCGACCAACTGCTGCTCTACACCGACGGCGTCACCGAGGCCCGCAACCACGCCCGCGAGTTCTACCCGCTCGCCGAAGGCCTGGCGCGGCACCCGTCCGAGGAGCCGGCCGACACGGTCACCGCACTCCACGACGAACTGCTGGCCCACGTGGGCGGCCACCTCCACGACGACGCGGCCCTGCTGCTGCTCCGCCGGATGCCGGGTGCCGACAACGCCCTCAGGGGCGCGGGGAACTGCGCGATCAACCACATGCGGACCGCACCCGCCACCGAGCGCGTACCCCCGAGCTCTTAGGCGCACCATGCCCACCCCACCGAACGGTGTTAGAAATGAGGCATGGCCGGATTCCTCGGCCGCCTGCGCTCCCTGTTGAGCGCGCGCACCGTCGCCCGGCAGGTCTTCGTGCTGCAGGCGGCGATCGTGCTGCTCCTCGTCGCCGCCGCGGTGGCGGCCCTGGTGCTGCAGGCCCGCAACGACAGCGAGCGGGAGGCCCGCAACCGGTCCCTCGCCGTGGCCGAGGCCTTCGCGAACGCGCCGGGCGTCGTCGAGGCCCTGGCCGATCCGAACCCGAGCGCGCTGCTGCAGCCGCGTGCCGAGGCGGCGCGCGAGGCGACCGACGTGGACTTCGTCGTCGTGATGACCAGGGACGGCATCCGCTACACGCACCCCGACCCCGACCGGATCGGCAAGCACTTCGTCGGCACCATCGCACCGGCCGCGGCGGGCGGGGTCGTACGGGAGACGTACACCGGAACCCTGGGCCCGTCCGTGCGGGCCGTGGTCCCGGTGACCGACGACGACGGCAAGGTCGTCGGTCTGGTGGCCGCCGGGGTGACGCTGGCCAGCGTCGGCGGCGTCGTGGACCACCAGCTGCCGGTGCTGCTCGTCTCGGCGGCGGCCGCGTTCGCCCTCGCCACCGGCGGGACCGCGCTGGTCAGCCGGCGGCTGCTGCGCCAGACGCACGGGCTGGGGCCGGCCGAGATGACGCGGATGTACGAGCATCACGACGCCGTCCTGCACGCCGTACGGGAAGGTGTGCTGATCCTGGACGGCCGGCGGCGGCTGGCGCTGGCGAACGACGAGGCGCGCCGGCTGCTCGGGCTGCCCGCGGACGCGGAGGGGCGGCCCTGCCGCGACCTCGGCCTCGGACGCGACCTGGCCGGGCTGTTCGCCTCCGGGCGGGACGCCACCGACGAGGTGCACCTGGCGCGGGGCCGGCTGCTGGCCGTCAGTCAGCGCTCGACCGACCGGGCCGGCGGGCCGCCCGGCAGCGTGGCCACGCTGCGGGACACCACCGAGCTGCGGACGATGACCGGCAGGGCGGACGTGGCGCAGGAGCGGCTGAAGCTGCTGTACGACGCGGGACTGGAGATCGGCACCACCCTCGACGTCACCCGCACCTCGCAGGAGCTGGCCGACTTCGCGGTGCCGCGGTTCGCCGACTTCGTCAGCATCGACCTGGCGGATCCGGTGCTGCGCGGCGGGGAGCCGAAGCTGGGCCGCACCGACATGCGCCGGGTCGCGTTCCGGGGCGTGCGGGAGGGCGCCCCGCTGTACCCGATCGGCAAGCTGATCCACTTCGCTCCGACCACCCCGCAGGCCTTCGGCTTCGGCACGGGCCAGACCGTGCTGGAGGCGGACATGCCGGCCTTCTCCGGCTGGCAGGAGCAGGACCCCGAGAACGCCCGCAGACTCGTCGATTTCGGGATCCATTCGATGCTCACGGTCCCGCTGCGCGCCCGCGGCGTCATCATGGGCATGGCCACCTTCTGGCGCGCCGACCGGCCCGAGCCGTTCGAGCCGGACGACGTCTCCCTGGCCGAGGAGCTGGTGGCCCGCGCCGCCGTCAGCATCGACAACGCCCGCCGCTACACCCGCGAGCACACCCTGTCGGTCACGCTCCAGCGCAGCCTGCTGCCGCGGGCCCTGCCCGCCCAGAGCGGCCTCGACGTCGCCTACCGCTATCTGCCCGCGCACGCGGCGCAGGGCGGCGTCGGCGGGGACTGGTTCGACGTCATCCCGCTGCCGGGCGCCCGGGTGGCGCTGGTCGTCGGGGACGTCGTGGGGCACGGGCTGCACGCGGCGGCCACGATGGGACGGCTGCGCACCGCGGTCCACAACTTCTCCACCCTGGACCTGCCGCCCGACGAACTCCTCGGCCATCTGGACGAGTTGGTGGTCCGCATCGACCAGGACGAGGGCGACGGCGAGGCCGCGCCGGTCACCGGGGCCACCTGCCTGTACGCCGTGTACGACCCGTCCTCCGGGCTGTGCACCCTCTCCCGCGCCGGCCACCTCGAACCGGCCCTCGTCCACCCCGACGGCCACGTCGAGTTCCCCACCGTCCCCGGCGGCCCCCCGCTGGGCCTGGGCGGCAGCCTGCCCTTCGAGGCGACCGAGCTGCGGCTGCCCGAGGGCAGCGGTCTCGTGCTGTACACGGACGGGCTGGTGGAGCAGCAGGGGCGGGACATCGACGAGGGGCTGGAGCTGCTGCGCGGGGCACTCGCCGGGGCGCCGCCGACGCGCGGCCGGACGCCGGAGGAGACGTGCAAGGTGGTACTGGAGACCCTGCTGCCCGAGCGTCCGCGCGACGACGTCGCCCTCGTCGTCGCGCGGACGCGGATGCTCCCCGCCGACCGCACGGCGGCCTGGGACGTCCCGGGCGACCCCTCGGCCGTGGCCCGGGTCCGGGCGGCGGCCACCAGGACGCTGGAGGACTGGGGGCTCGTGGAGGAGGCGTTCACGACCGAGCTGATCCTCAGCGAACTGGTCACGAACGCCCTCCGTCACGCCACCGGCCCCATCCACGTCCGCCTGATCCGCGACCGCGCCCTGATCTGCGAGGTCTCCGACGCCAGCAGCACCGCCCCGCATCTGCGCAGCGCGGCCACGACCGACGAGGGCGGCCGGGGCCTGTTCCTGGTGGCGCAGTTCGCCGAGCGGTGGGGCACGCGGTACACCGCGCACGGCAAGGTGATCTGGACGCAACAGCCCCTGACGCAGAGCAACTGAGTCGTACGGCGTCTCAGCCCCCGTGCGCCTCCAGTGCCGCCCGCACCCCTGATTCGAGGGCCCCCTCGATCCACGACGGCTTGACCGAGGTGTGGTCCCCGGCGAAGTACAGCGGGCCCTCGGGGCTGCGGATGGCTTCCAGCAACTCCGTGTGCTGACCGGGGAGGAGGACGGACGCCTCCCCGTACGCGTACGGGTCGCGCAGCCAGCTCTGCGTCCGCCCGGCCCCCGTGTAGAAGACCTCGACGCGCTGGCCGTAGACCTGTTGCAGCCCCCGGAGCGCGTGCGGGTAGCGGGCGTCCTCGTCGAGGGAGTCCCAGCGGGAGGCGTCGTCGGCCCAGCTGTAGGAGGCGAGGACGACGCCGCCCTCGCTGCCGTCGATCGGATGGGACGGGTTGATCATGAAGCGGTTGGAGTTGTCGGAGACCGACCCGCCGCCGATGATGTGCGCCGCCTCGGGCTGGTCGCGGGTGGCCCAGCGGTTGGCGGCGTAGTGGGCACGCTGCGCGTCGCTGATGTGGCCGTCCGGGACGGAGGGGTGGGCGCCGAGCAGGCTGCCGTCGGCCGGTGCCTTGCCCTTGCGGTAGTCGTCGTAGAGCCCGGGCCGTACGGCGTCGAGCTCCCGCTTCCAGTCGGCCTCGGTGAACTCCCACCAGCGCAGGCCGAATTCGAGCAGCACCTTGGTCGCGCTGTCGTAGTGCAGCTCGGCCACCGCACGCCGCTTCTTGTACGACATCAGCGGGCTGATCTGCACCTGCCGCAGCCCCGAGAAGGGCACGGTGACGATCGCGAGGTCACCGGTGAACTGCTCGCGCACGATCCTGCCGTCGCGTCCCTCGGAGACGGTGTCGATCCAGACGTGCGGGCCCTTGGCACTGACGTGGGAGGTGTCGTCGGCGCCGGGCCGGCCGGGAGCCCAGTACTCGATGTGGGTCGCGCGCCGGTCGAGACGCAGGACGTCGGCGACCTCCTTGAGCAGCGCGTCCGGAAGCGTCGCCGTACCGCCGACCAGCTCCCAGAACGCGGTGTCGGGGCTGATCAGCGACTGGCTGATGAAGCTGTGGATGAAGGAGAGCGGCAGCCGTGAGGTGAGGTTCTCCAGAGTGCCGATCAGGTCGATGGTCCGCTCGTCGAAGCCCGCCTCCTCGGTGAGGAACCGGTACATCGACCAGTCGCCGTACTTCTGCACGACCCGCGCCCAGCCCTTGACCCGCTCCGGCATCGGCTTGTCGACGCGCTTGCCGTCCGGGCCGACGGTGCTGAACTCGTCGCGTACCGGGTCCAGGGCGCGGCGCAGGATGGTCGAGGAGGGGGTGTCCCAGTGCTCGCGGGGGACACCGAAGGAGCGGTTGATGGCGCGGGGCGCCTTCGCGTAGGCGGAGCGGCGCACGCGGACGCCGTTGACGTGCAGCCAGGCGTTGTTGACGGGTTTGCCCTCGCCGTCGACGTCGACGAGGTGAAACCGGCGTCGCTTGACGCCGAGTTGGTCGATGAGGCTCATCACCAGCGGATGGCTGCCGGGGATGCGCATGGCGCCGGCCTCCGCGTACTGGGCCGGGTCGGCGAAGGCCTGCGCCGCCTGCTCGTGGCCGCCGGTGCGGAAGGTCTTGATGCGGCCGCCGACCCGGTTGCCGTTGGCCTCGACGAGGGTGACGTGGTGCCCGGCCCGCTTCAGCAGCCAGGCGGCGACCAGGCCGGCGGGTCCGGCGCCGACGACGAGGATTCTCTTCGCGGTCGTCGTCTTCGCGCGCGGGAGCCCGGAGTCGAGGATCTTCCGGTACGTCGGCACGAGCGGCTCGTCGTGCTCGTCGACCACCAGCAGGGCGCGGGCGACCGCCAGGCAGGTGTCCCAGTCGGCGGTGGAGCGCGGTCGGTGGGGTGCCTGGTGGGGGACGGCGGGTGCGGCGGGTGCGGCGGCGGCAGCCGCGGCCGTGGTCGGGGTCAACGCGGCCAGGGCGGCCGTCGTGGCGGACGCGGTCGTGAACTGCCTCCGGGAGAAGGGAGTGGGGCCGACAGGTGCGCGGTGATTGTCCATGGGCCCTGGATACGGGGCGGGCGGGGGGCGGACAGCCCATCCGTCCGTTCATCACCTGAACGGGCAAGCGCATGATCGCGCACCCGCGCCGGGCATGCGTCCGCACGCGGGTTTGTAAAGCGCACATGACGAAACCGTTGACGGGAGCACCACCCACTCTTATCTTCTGATCTCAATCACGATCGGAATCACGAACTCCGTTCGATATACCAGACAGGGACGGTGTCGTATGCCCCGGATGTCTCACCCGCCGTTCAGGAAGCGCCGCAGATCACTGATCCTCTGCGTACTCGCGGCGCTCTTGGCCCTGGTGGCGACCACGCAACCGGCGTCCGCGGCGGACGGCCGCCCGTACACGAACCCGCTGAAGTCGTTCAAGGGCGCAGACCCCTGGCTCCAGTACCACGACGGCAACTACTACCTGATCACGACGACGTTCACCGGCATCCTCGGCATCCGCAAGTCGCCGACTCTTGCGGGCCTCGCCACCGCGCCCAACGTGCAGGTGTACGCGGAGACCACGTCGACCCGGAACACCAACTTCTGGGCGCCGGAGATGCACCTCTTCAACGGCCACTGGTACGTGTACTACTCGGCCGGGCAGAGCGGCGTCGCCTGCTGTGACTCGCAGCGGACCCATGTCCTGGAGAGCGCCGGCACCGACCCGATGGGGCCGTACACCTACAAGGGCTCGCTCACCGGGTCCAACCTCACGCCGGGCGGCTGGCTGATCGACGCGAGTGTGCTGCAGGCCAACAACAAGCTGTACCTGATGGGCAGCGGGTTCATCAACGGCAGTACGCAGAGCCTGGTCATCGCACCGCTCAGCAACCCGTACACCCTCGCCAGCAACACCTTCACGATCATCTCCAGCCCCACCCTGGACTGGGAGCGCTCCGGCAGCCCCGTCAACGAGGGCCCCGAGCCGCTCTACCGCAACGGCCGCACCTTCCTGACATACTCCGCGAGCTCCTGCCAGACCGCCGACTACAAACTCGGCCAGCTGGAGCTGACCGGCTCCGACCCGCTGAGCCCGGCGTCCTGGACCAAGAAGCAGACCCCCGTCTTCCAGCGCAGTGACGCGAACAGCGTCTACGGCCCCGGCCACAACGGCTTCTTCACCTCGCCCGACGGCACCGAGAACTGGATCGTCTACCACGCCAACTCCGCGTCGAACGGCGGCTGCGGCAACGGACGCACCACCCGCGCCCAGGAGTTCACCTGGAACGCCGACGGCACCCCGAACTTCGGCACCCCCGTCGCCCTCGGCACCACGCTCCCCGGCCCGTCCGGCGAGACGGCGGCGACGCCGACGTCGTACACCCTGGTCAACCGCAACAGCGGCAAGTGCCTCGACGTGAACGGCGGGAACACCGCCGACGGCACCAACATCTTCCAGTGGAGCTGCACCGGCGGCGCCAACCAGAAGTGGAAGCTGGAGGACCTGGGCGACGACACCAACCGGCTGGTCAACGTCGCCACCGGCAAGGTGATGGACACCGCCGAGTGCTCCGCGACCGACGGCGCCGACATCCGGCAGTGGTCCTGGCTGAACAACAAGTGCCAGCGCTACCGCCTCGTCTTCACCGCGAGCGGCGACTACGTCCGGATCGTCAACGAGTCCACCGGCAAGGTCGCCGACGTCGCCGACTGCTCCACCGCGAACGGCGCCGACGTACGGCAGTGGACGTGGCTGAACAACAACTGCCAGCAGTGGAAGCTCGTCCCCACCACCTGATCCCGCCCCTGATCATCCGCTCCGATCACCCCCTCTGAGCACCCTTTCCGATCCGGAGAACTCCCTTGAGACGCATAGCCGTACGGCTGCTCATGGCCGTCCTGGTCGCCCTGGCGGCCTGCCTCGTCGGGCCGGCCCCCGCCGCCCAGGCCGCCGTGCCCGACTCCCCCGCCGTGACCTACACCAACCCGATCGCGGAGAAGCGGGCCGACCCGCACATCTTCAAACACACCGACGGCTACTACTACTTCACCGCGACCGTCCCCGAGTACGACCGCATCGTGCTGCGCCGGGCGACGACCATCCAGGGCCTGTCCACGGCCCAGGAGGTCACCATCTGGACCAAGCACTCCAGCGGCGTGATGGGCGCGCACATCTGGGCGCCGGAGATCCACTTCATCGACGGCAAGTGGTACGTCTACTTCGCCGCCGGCGCCACCAACGACATCTGGGCGATCCGGATGTACGTCCTGGAGGGCACCGGCTCCAACCCGCTGACCGCCGCCTGGGCGGAGAAGGGGCAGATCAAGACCCAGTGGGAGAGCTTCTCGCTGGACGCCACGACCTTCGTCGTGAACGGGGTGCGCTATCTGTCCTGGGCCCAGCGCGACCCTTCCGTGAACAACAACACCGACATCTACCTCGCGAAGATGGCCAACCCCTGGACCATCACCGGCACTCCGGTGATGCTGTCGCGGCCCACCTACTCCTGGGAGACGGTCGGCTACAAGGTCAACGAGGGTCCGGCGGTGATCCAGCGCGGCGGCAAGGTGTTCATGTCGTACTCCGCCAGCGCCACCGACAGCAACTACTGCCTGGGGCTGCTGTCCGCCTCCGCGAGCGCCGACCTGCTCAACACGGCGAACTGGACCAAGAGTTCCACGCCGGTGTTCACCAGCAACGCCGCCACCAGCCAGTACGGTCCGGGCCACAACTCCTTCACCGTCTCCGAGGACGGCAAGAGCGACATCCTCGTCTACCACGACCGCAGCTACAAGGACATCAGCGGCGACCCGCTCAACGACCCCAACCGCCGCACCCGCGTCCAGAAGCTGTACTGGAAGGCCGACGGCACCCCCGACTTCGGCATCCCGGTGGCCGACGGGGCCACGCCGCAGCGCCTGTCGTCGTACAACTTCGCGGACCGCTTCATCCGGCACTGGGAGTACCGCGCCCGCATCGAGGCCAACGTCTCCCCGCTCGCCGACTCGCAGTTCCGCGTGGTCACCGGCCTGACCGGCAGCGGCACCGTCTCCCTGGAGTCGGCCAACTTCCCCGGCTACTACCTGCGGCACAAGAACTTCGAGGTATGGCTGGAGAAGAACGACGGCACGACGCGGTTCGCGTCCGACGCGACCTTCTACAAGCGAGCCGGGCTGTCCGACTCGGCAGGCGTCTCCTACGAGTCGTACAACTACGCCGGGCGTTACATCCGGCACTACGAGTACCTGTTGCAGGTGCAGGCCCTGAGCACGGCGACGGACAGGGCGGACGCCACGTTCTACGCCCAGTGAGGCGTCTCAGGCTGTGCCTCACCAGGTGAGGCACAGCCTGTACGGCCGCATGACACGTATATGACCATGCCGATGACCAGTTCCGATTGCCTAGGATCGCTCCGTGGTCACCTTCCTCCTCGAACGCACGGTTCCCCTCCCCCTCGACGAGGCGTGGCGCCGCCTGACGGAGTGGCCCCGGCACGGCGAGGTGGTCCCGCTGACCCGTGTCACGGTCACCACGCCCCCGCCGACCCACGTGGGCTCCCGTTTCGTGGCCCGCTCGGGGATCGGCCCGCTCGCGTTCGACGACCCCATGGAGGTCACGACGTGGGAGCCGCCGGGTGAGGACGCTCCTGGTCTGTGCCGGCTGGAGAAGCGGGGCAGGGTGGTGACGGGCTGGGCCGAGATCGAGGTACGGCCCGGGCCGGGCGGACGGGCGCGCGTGGTGTGGCGCGAGGAACTGCGGGTGCGCCCGCTGCCGGGGCTGTTCGACGGCGTACTGGAGCGGGCGGCGCGGTATGTGTTCGGGCGCGCGGTGAACCGGCTGCTGAGGCAGCCATGACGCCGGTCGCGCAGGCCCGCTGGGAGGACCACTTCGCGCGGGGGCGGGGCTTTCGGGGCGTCAGGGAACAGGAACTGCGGCTGCTCGGCGAGGCGGTACGGCCCCGCGCCGGCGCCCGGGCCCTGGACATCGGCTGCGGGCTCGGCACCTACGCCGCCGCGCTCGCGGGCCTCGGCTACGACACGCTCGCCGTCGACTGGGCGGACGCGGCGGTCTCGGCGACCCGCGACCGGTACGCGGATCTGGAGCCGCGCCTGCGCGTGCGCCGCCTGGACTTCGAGGACGCGGGGGAGGTCTCGGCGGCCCTGCCACGGGCGGGGTTCGACCTCGTGACCATGCGACTCGTCCTGGCCTTCATGGCGGACAAGACGGCGGTCGCGGAACGGGTGCGGGGGCTGCTGACGCCGGGCGGGGCGTGGGTGGTGACGACGCCGCTGGCGGAGAGGCTGCCGCAGGAGCGCCGATACATCGGGATGACGGCCGAGGACGTGGCGGCCGTGACGCAGGGGTGGGGGCGTGGGGAGTGGTACGACCTGGATGCGGGCGGGGTGCGGTGCTTCGTGCTGCGGGTCTGAGTCCCGCGCGGCGAGCGTGCCAGAGTGGGCGTCATGACGGAGACGACACACGCAACTGGCATGACGTCGGACGAAGTCGAGGCCTTGGCGGTGGACGGGCTGCGGTGGCTGCTGGCCGCCGCGCGGGACACCGGGGACGACGGCGGCCTCGGTTGGCCCGTCAGACCCTCCGACGACGAGGCCGATCCCATGCTCTACCACGGTACGGCCGGCGTCGTTCCGGTCCTCCTGGAAGCATGGCGGCACTTCGGCGACGACTCCTACGCGGACGCCGCCCTGCGCGCGGCCCGCGGCCTGGCGGGCTCCGTCGAGAGCCACGAGGACGACTCCCTCTACTTCGGCCGCACCGGAATGGCCCTCGCGCTGCGGGCCGTCCACGACGACCTGGGTGACACCGCCGCCGGCGCCGCCGCGAACCGGGCCCTGGAGCTGGTGCGCTCACGCTTCGACGGGACCCGCTGGGGCGAGCTGTTCGAGCTGATGGGCGGCAACGCGGGCATCGGCCTCGGTGCGCTCCTCACCGGGCAGGAGGACCTGGCCGTGCAGGCGATGGAGCCCTATGCCCGCACAGCCGAGCAGACCCCGGCCGGGGCCCAGTGGCAGCATCGGCCCGGCGCGCCCGCACGCATGCATCACATCTCACACGGCACGCTCGGCATCGTGTACGGCCTGGCCGCGGTGGGTCACGCGACCGGCCGAAAGGATTTGGTCGAACTCGCCCTGGCCGGTGCCGCGGACGTCGTGTCGCGCAACGAGGACGGGCCCGACGGCTTCCTCGTCCCCCACTCCGACCCGCACCACCGCCCCGACGTGGTCGAGCGGTACAACTACGGCTGGTGCCATGGCCCGACCGGTGACGCCCAGGTCTTCCGGTTGCTGAGGGACCTGCTCGGCGACCCCACCCCCTGGTCGTCCCTCGCCGACCGCTGCTGGCACACCGTCACGCACTCCGGTGTGCCCCGCCGGCTGCGCCCCGGTTTCTGGGACAACAACGGCCGCTGCTGCGGCACGGCGGGCGTGCTGGCGCTGGCCTGCGACCGGATCGCCGAGCAGGGAGACGGCCACGGCTTCGCCCGGCTCCTCGTCGCCGACCTCGCCGCCCACGCCACCCGGGACGCCGACGGCGTCCGCTGGTCCAACGTCGAGCACCGGGCCACCCCGAGCGACCTCGAAGCGGAGACCGGGTGGGCCATGGGCAACGCGGGCATCGTCCGCGAGCTCCTTCGTTACGTCAGGATCGGCCGGGGCGGCGACCCGGCCTACGCCTTCGCCTGGCCCGACCAGCCGGTACCCCGGACTCAGGCCACCGACCCGATCCGCCCCGCCGGCGACGGCGTCGCGTCGTGATGGATCGGCGTGTGGGCGCCCGTCAGTGAGACCCCGCTCCCGCCACGCCGGTTGGCGATGATCTCCGCGGCGATCGACAGGGCCGTCTCCTCGGGCGTACGGGCGCCGAGGTCCAGCCCGATGGGCGACCGCAGCCGCGCCAACTCCAGGTCGCTGACGCCGACTTCGCGCAGCCTCTCGTTGCGGTCCAGGTGGGTGCGGCGGGAGCCCATCGCGCCGACGTACGCCACCGGCAGGCGCAGCGCCAGCCGCAGCAGCGGTACGTCGAACTTGGCGTCGTGGGTGAGGACGCACAGGACGGTACGGGCGTCCACGGAGGTCCGTTCCAGGTACTGGTGCGGCCACTCCACGACGATCTCGTCGGCCTCCGGGAAGCGGGCCTTCGTCGCGAAGACGGGGCGGGCGTCGCACACCGTCACGTGGTAGTTCAGGAACTTGCCGATCCGCACCAGCGCCGACGCGAAGTCGATCGCGCCGAAGACGATCATCCGGGGCGGCGGGACGGAGGACTCGACCAGCACCGTGAGCGGGGCGCCGCAGCGTGAACCCTGCTCACCGATCTCCAGGGTGCCGGTGCGGCCCGCGTCGAGGAACGCGCCCGCCTCCGCCGCGACCGTGCGGTCCAGTTCGGGGTGGGCGCCGAAGCCGCCCTCGCAGGAGCCGTCGGGGCGGACCAGCAGCGCCCGGCCGGTCAGCTCGCCCGGCCCCGACACGATCCGTGCCACGGCCGCCGCCTCGCCGCTCGCGGCCGCCCGCAGCGCGGCCGCGAGCACCGGGCGGGACGGGTCGGCGGCCCGTACCGGCGTGACGAGGATGTCGATGACGCCTCCGCAGGTCAGGCCGACGGCGAAGGCGTCCTCGTCGCTGTAGCCGAAGCGTTCCAGGACCGTCTCGCCGTCCTGCAGCGCCTGTTGGCACAGCTCGTACACCGCGCCCTCCACACAGCCGCCGGAGACCGAGCCGATGGCCGTGCCGTCGGCGTCCACCGCGAGGGCGGCACCGGGTTGGCGGGGTGCGCTGCCGCCGACCGCCACCACGGTGGCGACGGCGAAGTCACGTCCCTGCTCGACCCACCGGTGCAGCTCTTCGGCGATGTCCAGCATCTGTCGGTCTCCTTAACAGAGGTTGTGCGGAGGGCGGTTCAGTGACTGGCTAGTGCACGCCCATCCAGCTCTCAATGGGATTGAGGGCGAAATAGACCAGGAAGATGCCTGTCAGGGCCCACATGAACGCCCCGATCTCCCGAGTCTTGCCCTGCGCGGCCTTGATGGCGACGTACGAGATGACACCGGCGGCGACACCGGCCGTGATCGAGTACGTGAACGGCATGATCACGACGGTGAGGAACACCGGGATCGCGGTGGCCCGGTCGGACCAGTCCACGTGCCGCGCGTTCATCATCATCATGGCGCCGATGACCACCAGGGCCGCCGCCGCGACCTCGCCCGGCACGATCGCCGTCAGCGGGGTGAAGAAGAGACAGGCCGCGAAGAACAGGCCGGTGACGACCGAGGACAGGCCCGTACGGGCACCCTCGCCCACGCCGGTCGCCGACTCGACGAACACCGTCTGGCCGGACGCGCCGGACACGCCGCCGATCGCACCGCCCGCGCCGTCGATGAACAGCGCCTTGGACAGGCCCGGCATCCGGCCCTTGTCGTCGGCGAGCTTGGCCTCGGTGCCGACGCCGATGATCGTCGCCATCGCGTCGAAGAACCCGGCGAGCACGAGCGTGAACACGATCATACCGACCGTCATCGCGCCGACCTCGCCCCAGCCGCCGAACTCGACGTTGCCGAAGATCGAGAAGTCGGGCATGGAGACGGCGCTGCCGTGCAGTTCGGGTGCGCCGCTCACCCACTGCTTGGGGTCGATGACGTCCAGTGCGTTGAGGGCGACGGCGAGGACGGTGCCGCCGATGATGCCGATCAGGATCGCGCCGGGGACGCCGCGTGCCTGGAGCATGAAGATCGCGAGCAGCGTGACGGCGAAGAGCAGGACGGGCCAGCCGGCCAGTTCGCCGGCCGGGCCGAGGGTGACCGGCGTCGCCTCGCCCTGGTGCACGAAGCCGGCCTTGTAGAAGCCGATCAGGGCGACGAACAGGCCGATGCCCATGGTGATCGCGTGCTTCAGCGCGAGCGGAATCGCGTTCATGATCATCTCGCGCAGGCCGGTGACGACCAGCAGCATGATGACCACGCCGTACATCACACACATGCCCATGGCCTGCGGCCAGGTCATCTGCGGGGCGACCTGCGAGGCGAGAACACCGGAGACGGAGAGGCCGGCGGCGAGGGCGAGTGGCACCTTGCCGAAGAAGCCCATCAGCAGCGTGGTGAAGGCCGCCGCGAACGCGGTCGCGGTGATCAGGGCCTTCTGGGCGAGGGTGTCCCCCGCCGCGTCCTTGCCCGACAGGATCAGCGGGTTGAGCAGGAGGATGTACGCCATCGCCATGAAGGTGGTGATGCCGCCGCGCACCTCGCGCGCGATCGTGGACTCTCTCCTGGATATGTGAAAGTACCGGTCGAGCCAGGACCTGCCGGCCGGGACGCGGGTGCCTTCTCCCGCGTCTTCGGCTGTCGTCGCCGGCTCCAGTGACTGCTGGGTCATGTGGGCCTACTCCCAAGGTTCATAGGGACACCCGCATCTCCAACCGCCGTGGCGGCTGCGGGATTTGGGAAGGTGCTTCGGCCGCACGACCCGGGGGACGGCCCGAGACGAACGATCTGGTTGCTCCGGGCGGCGCGGCGAAGTGTGACGTTCCCGGTGCCGCCCGGAGAGACTGGTGACTTACGCCGTGCCCGTGAGGTGTTCGGGCCGTACCGGCGTGCGGTTGAGCTCCAGCCCGGTCGCGTTCCGGATCGCCGCGAGGACGGCCGGGGTCGACGACAGGGTGGGGGCCTCGCCGATGCCACGCAGCCCGTACGGGGCGTGCTCGTCGGCGAGTTCGAGCACGTCGACCGGGATGATCGGCGTGTCGAGGATGGTCGGGAGCAGGTAGTCCGTGAAGGACGGGTTCCTGACCTTCGCGGTCTTGGGGTCGACGACGATCTCCTCCATCACCGCGATGCCCATGCCCTGGAGGGTGCCGCCCTGGATCTGGCCGAGGACGGACAGCGGGTTGAGCGCCTTGCCGACGTCCTGGGCGCAGGCCAGCTCGATGACCTTCACCAGGCCGAGCTCGGTGTCGACCTCGACGACGGCGCGGTGCGCGGCGAAGGAGTACTGGACGTGGCCGTTGCCCTGGCCGGTGCGCAGGTCGAAGGCCTCGGTGGGGCGGTGCCGCCACTCGGCCTCGACCTCGACGGCCTCGCCCTCCAGCACATCCACCAGGTCGGCGAGGACCTCGCCGCCGTCGGTGACGACCTTGCCGCCCTCCAGCAGCAGCTCCGCCGTCGCCCAAGCCGGGTGGTAGGAGCCGAACTTGCGGCGCCCGATCTCCAGGACCTTCTCGCGGACGAGCTCGCAGGAGTTCTTGACGGCGCCGCCGGTGACGTACGTCTGCCGCGAGGCCGACGTCGAACCGGCGCTGCCCACCTGCGTGTCCGCCGGGTGGATCGTCACCTGGGTGACGCCCAGCTCGGTGCGGGCGATCTGCGCGTGGACGGTGACGCCGCCCTGGCCGACCTCCGCCATGGCGGTGTGCACGGTCGCGACGGGCTCGCCGCCGACGACCTCCATGCGCACCTTGGCGGTGGAGTAGTCGTCGAAGCCTTCGGAGAAGCCGACGTTCTTGATGCCGACCGCGTAGCCGACACCGCGTACGACGCCTTCACCGTGCGTGGTGTTGGAGAGCCCGCCGGGCAGCTGCCGTACGTCCGCGCCCTCGCTGCTCTCCCACTGGCGCTCGGGCGGCATCGGCATCGCCTTGACGCGGCGCAGCAGTTCGGCGACCGGCGCCGGGGAGTCGACCGGCTGCCCGGTCGGCATGATGGTGCCCTGCTCCATCGCGTTCAGCTGCCGGAACTCCACCGGGTCCATGCCCAGCTTCTTCGCCACCTTGTCCATCTGCGCCTCGTACGCGAAGCACGCCTGGACCGCGCCGAAGCCGCGCATGGCGCCGCAGGGCGGGTTGTTGGTGTAGAGGGCGAGGGCCTCGATGTCGACGTCGTCGACGACGTACGGGCCGATGCTGAGCGAGGAGGCGTTACCGACGACCGCAGGCGACGCGGAGGCGTACGCGCCACCGTCGAGCACGATCCGGCACTTCACATGGGTGAGCTTGCCGTCCTTCGTGGCGCCGTGCTCGTAGTAGAGCTTGGCGGGGTGACGGTGGACGTGCCCGAAGAAGGACTCGAACCGGTTGTAGACGATCTTTACGGGCTTTCCGGTCCGCAGCGCCAGCAGGCAGGCGTGGATCTGCATCGACAGGTCCTCGCGCCCGCCGAAGGCGCCGCCGACGCCGGCCAGCGTCATCCGCACCTTCTTCTCGGGCAGGCCGAGCACGGGCGCGATCTGGCGCAGGTCGGAGTGCAGCCACTGGGTGGCGATGTAGAGGTGGACGCCACCGTCCTCGTCCGGCACGGCGAGGCCGGACTCGGGGCCGAGGAAGGCCTGGTCCTGCATGCCGAAGGTGTACTCGCCCTTGACGATCACGTCCGCCTTCTTGGCGGCCTCCGCCGCATCGCCGCGGATGATCGGCTGGCGGTGGACGATGTTCGGGTGCGGGACGTGGCCGCTGTGGTGGTCGTCGCGGTTCTCGTGGATGAGGATCGCGTCCGGGGCGGTCGCGGAGGCCTCGTCGGTGATGACGGGCAGCTCGCGGTACTCGACCTTGATCTTGGCGGCGGCACGGCGGGCCGTCTCCGGGTGGTCGGCGGCGACGATCGCTACCGGCTCACCGTGGTGACGGACCTTGCCGTGCGCGAGGACCGGGGTGTCCTGGATCTCCAGGCCGTAGTTCTTCACGTCGGTCGGCAGGTCGTCGTACGTCATGACGGCGTAGACGCCCGCCATGGCGAGGGCCTCGCTCGTGTCGATGGACACGATCTCGGCGTGCGCGACGGTGGAGCGCAGGATCTGACCCCAGAGCATGTCCTCGTGCCACATGTCGGACGAGTACGCGAACTCGCCGGTGACCTTGAGGGTGCCGTCCGGGCGGAGCGTGGACTCACCGATGCCGCCCTTGGTCTGGGAACCCTGGGTGATCTTGGTGGGAGCGCCGTTGGTGGGCATGTCGCTCAGACCGCCTCTCCCTGCCGGGCGGCCGCGAGGCGGACCGCGTCCATGATCTTCTCGTAGCCCGTGCAGCGGCACAGGTTGCCCGACAGCGCCTCGCGGATGTCCGCGTCGGTCGGGTTGGGGTTGCGCTCCAGCATCTCGTCGGCGGCGACCAGCAGACCCGGGGTGCAGAAGCCGCACTGGACGGCGCCGGCGTCGATGAACGCCTGCTGGATCGGGGAGAGTTCGGTGCCCTCGCCGGTCTGCGAGTCCTGCCCCTTGGCGGCCCAGTGCTGGGCGTCCTGGAGCGAGGTCCCCGCCTTCCCGTCCGTACCGCAGGCCCCGGTCGCACAACCACCGTGCTCGGCACGCTGCTTGGCGAAATCGGCCAGCCCCTCGACGGTCACGACCTCACGGCCCTCTACCTGCCCGGCGGCGACCAGACACGAACACACCGGCACACCGTCCAGCCGAACGGTGCAGGACCCGCACTCACCCTGCTCACAGGCGTTCTTCGACCCCGGCAGACCGAGCCGCTCGCGCAGCACGTACAGAAGGCTCTCGCCCTCCCAGACGTCGTCGGCTTCCTGCGGACGTCCGTTGACAGTGAAGTTGACGCGCATCAGGCGACTCCCTCCGTGTGGGCGGCGGTGCCGCGGTACGACTCCCAGGTCCAGGTCAGCGTGCGGCGGGCCATGATGCCGACCGCGTGGCGGCGGTAGCTCGCGGTGCCCCGGACGTCGTCGATCGGGTTGCAGGCGCCGGAGCACAGCTCGGCGAACTGCTTGGCGACCGACGGGGTGATGATCTTGCCGTTGTCCCAGAAGCCGCCCTCTTCGAGCGCCGCGTTCAGGAACTCCTCGGCGGCCTTGGCCCGCACGGGTGTCGGGGCGGCCGAGCCGATCCCGGTACGCACGGTCCGCGTCTCGGGGTGCAGCGCGAGCCCGAAGGCGCACACGGCGATGACCATGGCGTTCCTGGTCCCCACCTTGGAGTACTGCTGCGGCCCGTCGGCCTTCTTGATGTGCACGGCCCGGATGAGCTCATCCGCGGCCAGCGCGTTGCGCTTCACGCCGGTGTAGAACTCGTCGATCGGGATACGGCGGCTGCCGCGCACCGACTCGACCTCGACCTCGGCGCCTGCCGCGAGGAGGGCGGGGTGGGCGTCGCCGGCCGGGGAGGCGGTGCCGAGGTTGCCGCCGACGCCGCCGCGGTTGCGGATCTGCGGGGAGGCGACCGTGTGCGAGGCGAGAGCCAGGCCCGGCAGCTCGGCGCGCAGGCTCTCCATGATCCTGCTGTACGGGACGGAGGCACCGAGCCGCACGCTGTCCTCGCCGACCTCCCACTCGTAGAGGTCGCCGATGCGGTTCAGGTCGAGGAGGTACTCGGGCCGGCGGTGGTCGAAGTTGATCTCGACCATCACATCGGTGCCACCCGCAATCGGCACAGCGGTGGGGTGCTCGGCCTTCGCGGCGAGCGCCTCCTCCCAGCTGGCGGGGCGAAGGAAGTCCATGACCGGCTCTCTTCTTCGTCTCGTGGGTCGTACGGTTTGAGCCAGATCAGGTGCGGCAGTCCCGGCTCGTTCATGTGCTGTTAACGCGCATTGACGTCAGTACACAGCGCGGTGCTCCACCGGGGTCAGTCACGGAAACCATGAAGGAGTTGGCTGGCCAGGGCGGGCATCTTGTAGATTCGTATGAACAGAGGTCATCAGTAACCTCCTGGTTTTTCCGTGGAAACGTGAGACACAGCCCTTGTGACCAGGGACACAGCCGGGACACAGCTCCGCGGACGCCGGTCACCATGAACCGGCCCGCCGGACGGGCCGCTCACCACACGACCCTCCTGGATCCATCGTAGATTTCGAGACAAAGAACGGCGGCGACGAGAATGCGGCTGCGCGCACTGCTGGACACCGACGCGCTGGGCCTCAAGCTGCTCGGCGGCGAGGAAGAGCTGGACCGCACCGTGCGCGGTGTGATGACCACCGACCTCAGGGACCCCAGCCGCTACCTCTCGGGCGGTGAGCTGGTGCTCACCGGGCTGGCCTGGCGCAGGAACGCCGCGGACTCCGAGCCTTTCGTGCGGATCCTGGTGCAGGCCGGTGTGGCCGCCCTGGCGGCCGGCGAGGCCGAGCTGGGCGACATCCCCGACGACCTGGTGCTGGCCTGCACCCGGCACCGCCTGCCGCTGTTCGCGGTGCACGAGTCGGTGGCGTTCGCGACGATCACCGAGCATGTCGTACGGCAGGTCAGCGGCGAGCGGGCCGGGGACCTGGCGGCCGTCGTGGACCGCCACCGCCGGATGATGACGTCGGGCCCGGCGGGCGGCGGCCCGGACGTCGTCCTCGACCTGCTCGGCTCGGACCTGGACCTGCGGGCGTGGGTGCTGGCGCCGACGGGGCGGCTCATCGCGGGCTCGAAGGTGGGAGGCCCGGCGCTGCCCGCCGACATGTGCGCGAAGCTGGCGGCGGAGCACCTGTCGGCCGCCCGCACAGCCCGGCGCGGCCCGCACCGCACGACCATCGGCGGCACGCCGTACTCGCTCTTCCCGATCCGCAGCAGCGGCCGCTCCCCGCGGGCGGCGCGGGACGTGCGCGAGACGGTGCTGTCGGACTGGCTGCTGGCCGTGGAGGCGGACGCGAGCGACTGGCCCGAGGAGCGCCTGGACCTCCTCCAGGGCGTCACCCAGCTGATCGCGGTGGAACGCGACCGGCGCGACGCGGCACGCACGGTCCGCCGCCGCCTCGCCCAGGAGGTCCTCGAACTGGTCCAGACGGGCGCGGCACCCGCCGAGATCGCCGCGCGCCTGCGCGTCGCGGCCCCCGTCCTGCTGCCCGGTCTCGGCGCGGCCCCGCACTGGCAGGTGGTGGTGGCCCGGGTCGAGTGGGAGGGCGGCGACACCGAGCCCGGCCCGATCGCCCAGTCCCTCCTGGAGGAGATCCTGGTCGACCCGCTCGCGACCGGCCCCGAACCCTCCGACCGTATCGCCGTGGCCCACACCGGCGACGAGGCCATCGCGCTCGTCCCCCTCCCCGCGGTCTCCTCGGAGCACGACGGCTCCGAAGCGGGCATCCACGCGGACTCGCTCCTCGACTCGATCCGGGACGCGCTGTCGGCGGGCCTGGACGGCGACGGCCGGGTCACGCTCGGCGTGAGCGCGGCGGTGCACTCGGCGGAGGGCCTGCGCGGCGCCCTGGAGGAGGCCCGGCACGCCCGCCGGGTGGCGGCGGCCCGCACGGGCCGGGTCTGCGCGGCGGGCCACCAGGAGCTGGCCTCCCACGTCCTCCTGCTCCCCTTCGTCCCGGACGACGTCCGCCGAGCCTTCACGGCCCGCCTCCTGGACCCGCTGCGCGACTACGACCGCCGCCACCGCGCCGAACTGATCCCCACCCTGGAAGCGTTCCTCGACTGCGACGGCTCCTGGACCCGCTGCGCGACCCGCCTCCACCTGCACGTCAACACGCTGCGCTACCGAGTGGGGCGGATCGAGCAGTTGACGAGCCGGGACCTGTCCCGGCTGGAGGACAAGCTGGATTTCTTCTTGGCATTGCGGATGAGTTGAGCCTCCGCGAGCCCTCGCGCGAATGGCGACGGACGGCACCAAGTACCGCCACTGTCCCACGACTTTGTGAAATCCTTCACCCACCCTCTTGGCCGAGCGCGCGAATTCGTGCTGAGATGCCGCCACCACTCAACAGCTCGATGGCGTGCTCGGGGAGGGCGAGGTGGCGTATACCGCCATGTCTGGTAACGGAACGACCGCCGGCGACGATCCACTCCAGACCGCGGTATGGCGGCTGCGCTCACGCGCTTGCTGGTCGGACGCGGCGGCCCTGCTACAGCCTGTCACCGCTCAGACCGCGCTCCAGCGGGCGTCGCTGCTGGTGGAGCGCTGTCTCTACACCGAGCAGGGCTGGGAGGAGGCCGAGGACGCGCTGCGCACGGCCGAGGCGCTCGCACACGGTGACGACGAGCGGGGCGCGGCCGCTTGTGAACGCGGTCAACTTGCGTACGCGTCGACACTGCACGGAGTGCGCGACCGGGCCGACGAGGCGCGGGCCGCGCTGGGGCGGGCGGCGGCGCTGCTCCCTCCGGGGGTGGCGGGCAGGGCCCTGCTCGACTTCCGCCGCGGGCTCCTCGCGGAGAACCTGGCGCGCTCGCCCCAGGCGGCCCGCGCCGCATACCGCCGCGCACACGCGGGCGCGACGGCCCACGCCGACCCCCTCCTCCTCTCCTTCACCTGGCGTCACCTGGCCGGACTCGCCCTGCGGGACGGCGAGTTGGCGGAGGCCCGGCACGGCTTCGCCGAATCCCTCCGTATCCGCGAGGAGTTGGGCTACCTGGTGGGCACGGCGCCCGCGCTGGCGTCCCTCGCCGACGCGGAGACCGAACCGGAGGCCTCACGTCTGCGCGACGAGGCCCGCCGCCTGTTCCGCCTCCTGGGCGGCGTCCCGACCTGGCTTGCCCACCAGCTGGCCCCCACCCCACCGGCGACTGGAGCGGCCACGGCATGACGCCGGGGGCGATCACCTCGCCCCCGCCGCCCCTACCCGTCCCATCTCCAGGGGCTCCGCCCCTTCGCCCCCGCTGGGGCTGCCGCCCCAGACCCCCGCTTCGGCCCTGAACGGGCCTCGTCCTCAAACGCCGGACGGGCTGGATGATGCCGGCCGGCGTCGAGAGGCAGGCGTACCCGCACCGTCCGCGCGTAGCCCCGCGGCGCCGCACCCGCGTACGGCGGCAAGGGGACGTGCCGGGGGGTGTCCGCCCGCAGAGTCCGGTGTCAAGAAACGGCACCTCTAGCGCAAGGCCCACCACCGGACCGAGGACGGACACCCCCGGCACGGCCCCGACCCACCCCCCACCCGCAGGCGCCACGCGCACCCCCACCAAGGCCGCACAGGCCGCCGCAGGCACCCACGCCCAACCGCCGGACGCTACCCCGCGAAGTGCTCCCCCACCAGCGCCCGCACCACATCCAGCTCCCCGGCGATCAACGCGTCCAGCAGCGCCACGTGTTCCGCAGCATCCGCGATGAGGTCGGCTGGACCCCGGCCGGACGGGAGGACGGCGCTCACCAGGGGCCACTGGGCGCGCCGGTGGAGGTCGTCGGCGATCTGGACGAGTTGTTCGTTGCCGCACAGGGAGAGCACGGCACGATGGAAGGTGCGGTCGGTTTCCGCGTACGTGGCCCGGCAGCCGGTCGACGCCGCCCGAACCGTCGCCTCCGCCAACGGCCGTAGTTCCGCCCAGCGTTCGGCAGGGACAGTACGCGCGAGCCGGAGCATCACCGGAACCTCGATCAGCGCACGGACCTCGGCCAGCTCGGCCAACTCCCGGGCGCCCCGTTCGACCACCCGGAACCCCCGGTTGGGAACGACCTCGACGGCCCCCTCCAACGCGAGCTGCTGCATGGCCTCGCGGACCGGCGTGGCGGAGACACCGAAGCGCTCGCCGAGTGCGGGAGCCGAGTACACCGCGCCGGGAATCAGCTCACCGGCGACGAGCGCGGTGCGCAGGGCGTCGAGGATCTGACCCCGCACCGAGGCCCGCTGAACGACCGGACGCGGCCGCGGGATCGGCTGCTCACTGTGGGTGTGCTCACCACGAGCCGCCGGCGCCGAGGCTCCAGCACCCCGCGCCCGCTCGTCGCCCGCGCCCACACCAGCACCCACGCCCGCAGCCCGCCCCTGCGGCGGCACCCGCGGCACCCCAGCCTCCGAGACCTGCGGAATCCCCGTGGCCGCGGAGCCCTGCGCGCCCTGCTTCACGGGTCCTCCTCCGGACGTGTCAGTACTTGGGGTCATTACGGCGGGTTGTTACTCACCCGTCAAGCACCATAGGCGCAGAACGCGACAGTTCAAACCGCAGCGATCTTGGGTAAGGTAAGCCTTACCTTCAAAGTCTCACGGATCGGCGGCCCCCATGTCCGTGCCCCCCATAGCCCTCGCGGACGCCTACACCCGTCTCACCGAGGTCTTCCCGGGGCTCGACATCACCCAGCCACCCCCCGACGAGCAGCTCCCCAGCCACGACGGCTGGATCACCGCCGCCTCGCTCGCAGCGGGCGGCACCGGCCTCGACACGTTCCTGGCCTGGGACGACGCACAGGTACTACGCGACTACGGAATGCCCGCACGCCAGGACGTCGTCGCCGGCTTCGGCCTGCACCGGTACGCCTGGCCCGTCTGCCTGCTGATCACCGTGCCGTGGTTCCTGCTCCGCCGCGTCCCCCGCTTCCCCGTGACGCATGTCTCGTACGACCGCACGACCCCCGGCCTCGCCATAGGCCGCCTGGCCGCCCGCCCCACGACCTTCGCCTGCCTGCCCGGCGACCCGGCGGCCACCCTGCCCGGCGCCAGGGTCGTCCCCGACGAGGAGGCACTGCGCGCAGAGGTGCGGACCGCCGTCGCCGAGCACCTGGAACCCGTACTCACCGGCTTCGGACCGCGCATGCGGCGACGCGGACGCGCGCTGTGGGGCATGGTGACCGACGAGGTCGTCGAGGGCCTGTGGTACGTCGCCCACCTGCTCGGCGACGGCGAGCAGGACCGGGCACGGCGCGAGCTGGAGCTGCTGCTGCCGGGCGCGACACAGCCGTACGTCGGCTCGGCCGCCTTCCGCGAACTCACCGGACCGGACGGCGAGTCACTACCCACTCGAGACCGGGCGAGCTGCTGCATGTTCTACACACTGCGCCCCGAGGACACCTGCCCCACCTGCCCGCGCACCTGCGACGCGGACCGCGTCACCAAGCTTCTGTCCGCAGCCAGTTGAGGCCCCCTCAGACCGGCGCGTACAGCGCCGTGCCGTAAGATCACCCGCGAGCAGGACCCCCGTTACGGTTACAGGCGTTTCACAAATTCCTCACTCGATGCAGGAACTTTCCATGGAACCACCCGTACGGGTAGTCTTGTTCGAACTCAACTCCCGCCCCTCAAGCGGCAGTTCGAGCAGAACGCCGCCCTGGGGCATCCCCTTGCACTTCCTTGGCGGCCTCTTGCCCCGAAACCCCCTGAGGGCCGTTGGGATTGGGCCACTATGGCGGGCGTTACGCCCTATCCCAATGCAAGGGACCCCAGATGAGATTGACCGAGATATCGCTGAACTGGCTGCTTCCGGGCGCCGTCCTGCTCCTGGGCCTGCTGGCGGCGATAGCGGTGCTTCGGCGCGGGAAGACCTCGGGGAAGGACGCGAGCGCGGACGACTCGTGGGAACGCAGCGAGGAGCGCCGTCGGCGCAAGGAGGCCATATACGGCACCGCCTCCTATGTGCTGCTGTTCTGCTGCGCGGCCGTGGCCGCCGCTCTCTCCTTCCACGGCCTGGTCGGCTTCGGCGAACAGAACCTCGGCCTCCACAACGGCTGGCAGTACCTCGTGCCGTTCGGTCTGGACGGCGCCGCGATGTTCTGTTCCGTCCTCGCGGTGCGCGAGGCCAGCCACGGTGACGCGGCGCTCGGCTCCCGGATACTCGTGTGGACGTTCGCGGCCGCCGCGGCCTGGTTCAACTGGGTGCACGCACCCAGGGGCATCGGCCACGACGGCGCCCCGCACTTCTTCGCCGGCATGTCCCTGTCCGCGGCCGTGCTGTTCGACCGGGCGCTGAAGCAGACCCGCCGGGCCGCCCTGCGCGAGCAGGGTCTGGTGCCCAGGCCGCTGCCGCAGATCCGGATCGTGCGCTGGCTGCGGGCTCCCCGTGAGACCTACAAGGCCTGGTCGCTGATGCTCCTGGAGGGCGTGCGCAGCCTGGACGAGGCGGTCGACGAGGTCCGCGAGGACAAGCGGCAGAAGGAAGAGGCCCGCCTGCGCCGGCGCGAGCAGCAGCGCATGGAGCGTGCCCAGCTGAAGGCCATCAGCCGGGGCCACCGCGGCTTCGTCGGCCGCGGCGGCGGACGGCAGGCGGAGCCGCCGGCGGCCCTGGAGCGTGCCTCGGCCCAAGTCTCCGCGGAGCCTGCCATATCCACGCCGGAGCAGCTGCCTCCCGTGCGCACGCGTCCCTCACTGCAGCCCGTCCGCACCGGTTCTGACCCGGTGACCGTCGACCTCACCGCGGAGGACGACACAATGGCGCTGCCGCGACTCGACTCCCTGGAGCGCAAGCTCAAGGATCTTGAGCAGCAGTTCGGCTGAGAACGCCTCTCATCGCCGGGCAGGGGCGCGACCCGAGGTTCGGGTCGCGCCCCTGCCTGTTGCCGTACGGCACGCTTCGTCATGCGGCACGCCTGGTCATGCGGCGCCCGCGTCGAGTTCGAACCACACCGCCTTCCCCACCCCGTGGGACCGCACACCCCAGGCGTCCGCGAGGGACTGGACCAGGATCAGGCCTCTGCCGTTCGTACCGTCGTCGGCGTTCGGTACGCGCGGTCTGGGCCTGCGGGCCACGAAGTCCCGCACCTCCACTCTCAGTCCGCCCGGTCCTACGGTGGCCGTCAGGACCGCTTCACGGTCGGTGTGGACGAGCGCGTTGGTGACGAGCTCGCTGGTGAGCAGTTCGGCTATGTCCGATCGTCCGGGCCTGCCCCAGTGCCGTAACAGCTCGCGCAGCGCCCTGCGTGCCTCCGGTACGGCCCGCAGGTCCGCCCTCCCGAGTCTGCGCCTGAGCTGAGGCGTCTGCGCGTGTTCCCCGGCGCTCGCGGTCCTGTCCTGCACCGCCTCCGCCAAGGAGGCCCCTGCAGTGATGGGACCGCCCCCTCGTGCCTGCCTCTTCATGACCCCCGCCCGCGTGCCGATGTCGGTTCCCCTCCTGGCTCGAACACGTTCACGGGAACCATTTCCCATGGGGACCGGCGCCAGTCATGTCGAATCGTCGACAACCAGGTGTTCGGCCACGGTGGGGGCGGCGCACGCCGGGTGCATGAAACCCGGAACGTCACCCACCGGACGCCCGGGAGGCGCCGTACGCGACGACCGGTCCGAGTCGGCCACCGGCCACGGCCGAGCTTCCGGGCCGATGGCGGGGCTTCCGGCGAGGGGAGGCGAGGCGGTTCATCCGCTCCGGTCGGGGGCGGCCGACCAGGGCAATCCTGCACGGCTTCGAGCCGATGTGCGCACGGGCGTCGGGCGCGAAGGGGTGCGGCCCGGCGGCCGATTCCCCGCTGCCGATCCGGCCGTATGTGACGCAGGCATGGGGCAGTTGAGGGCTCGGCGTCGAGGCGCCGTCGACGCCGACGCCCCATGCGGAGCCCGCGGCCGACGAATCTGGCCGGAATTCGCTTGTTCAGCCGTAGTGAGTGCGGGGCCGCCCGCCCGACCCCCGTCCGGGAGGGCGGCCCCGCTGGTGGGGTGGTCAGTAGAGCTTGTTGACCGCGGTGGTGGTCGTCTTCTTGAAGGCCTTCACCGGCGCGTCCGTGAAGTCGCCCATCTGCCCCCACCGCACGACGGTGACGGTGCCACCGTCCCGGCCGACGGAGAGGAGGTTGATGTCCATGGCGCCCCACGAGGCACGGGTGTGCACGCCGTGGACGCGGGCGCCCTCCTCGACCGGCAGGCTGCCGTAGCTCTTGTACTCGGCCTCGATCTCCGGGTCGGCGTCGCTGCGCAAGGCGCAGGACCGGATCTCCTTGTTCAGACGCGTGGCGAGGGCCTTGGCCTTGGCGTTGTCGCCGACGACGACGTTGAGCTGCTGGGCATTGGTCTCCAGGTCGGTGCGGAACGTGCGGTGGCGGGCGTCGTAGGCGAGCAGCGCGTCGCCGAGGCAGCCCCGCATCTCCTCCGGGACGCCGTCCGCGACCTTGTCCGCGGTCCAGGCGGAGGAGGGGTGCGGCGGGAGTTGGGACGCCGACAGGAACTTGGGGGCGGGCGTCTTCGTCGCGGCTCCGGCCGGTGCGGCGGTGAGTGCGGCGCCTGCGGCGAGGCCCGCCACGGCGAGTGCGGCGAGCACGCCGGCTCGGGTGCGCTTGGGCATGGGTGTCCCCCGTGAGTGAGATGAGATGCGTGAACGATCAGGAAGTCGGCCGTCACCGACGCCGGATGGTCCGTCCGGCCCCCCGGGCCCTGTCGGCCTGGTCGGTGCGACACCAGAAGCATCAGCCGTCACAGTCGACGGGCGCAACCGCCGACGCCCGATCCGCGACGGTGGAACCATCCCAGCCCTTCTGACGTGCAGGTATATGGAGTGCCTGGGATGCCGTCCCGGGACGGGGAGGACGCGGGGGCACAGTGTCGGAAGCACAGGACGACGACGTCCAGGAGTTCGCGGCGTTACTCAGAGGCCTGAAGGAACGCACCGACCGCAGCTACGGTCAGCTGGCCCGCCGCCTGAACATGAACACCTCCACGCTGCATCGCTACTGCGCCGGCGACGCGGTCCCCCTCGACTTCGCCCCCGTGGAACGCTTCGCCGCGCTGTGCGAGGCGACGCCGGAGGAGCGGCTGGAGCTGCACCGGCGGTGGATCCTGGCGGTGGCGGCACGACAGCGGGCACGGACGGCGACTCCCCCGGCGGTGCCCGAAGAGCCGGCACCGGCCAAGCCTCCCCGCCACCCCTGGTACCGCCGCCGACGCCTCCTGGTCTCCGCGGCCGTGGCAACGGCACTCCTCGCCACGCTCGGCAGCCTCTCCGCCCTGCCGGACGACAACCGACCCCGGGCGAGCGACTCCGTCCAGGGCACCGATCCGACCCGAACGACCGACGCGGGCACTCCGCGCCCCAAGTCGACCAAGTCGACGAGCCCCACCCCCACCACCGCGTCACCCTCGGCCGACGCGTCGAAGAAACCCTCCGCGAAGCCCACAGAATCCGCCGCCGAGCCCTCCGAGGAAGCAGGCCGGCAGCGGCCCCCGGTCGGCGTCCCGCTCACCTGGAGCGCCAACTCCCATGTCTGGCAGGGCGGCTGCGGCCACGACTACGTCATCGCCAAGCCCCCGGAGCAGGTGCCCCCGCCTCCGGCCCCGCAGGACGCCGGGACCTGGGCGGCCACCCAGAACGCCGTGCACGGGGGGCAGACCATGGTGAAGATCGCCGTGCAGGGGCGGACGTCGACGGCCGTCGTCCTGGACGCGCTCCGGGTGCGCGTCGTCGGCCGCTCGGCACCCGCCGAGGGGACCTCGTACGCCATGGACAACGGCTGTGGCGGTGCGCTGACGCCCCGTTACTTCGATGTCGACCTGGACAAGGACCGGCCCATCGCCCGCCCCGTCGACGGCAACGACACCGGCACCCCCATCCCGGCGATGAAGCTGCCGTACCGGGTGTCCGCCGAGGACCCGGAGGTGCTGCTGGTCGACGCGCGGACGGAGAGCTGCGACTGCGGCTGGTACCTCGAACTGGACTGGTCCTCCCAGGGCCGTACCGGCACCATCCGCATCGACGACCACGGCCGTCCGTTCCGTACGACGAGCGTCAAGGGACTGCCGAGTTACGGCTACGACACCTCGGCCCGCGAGTGGGTGCCGTACACCTGAGCCGTACCTCCGAGGGCAGGGCTACGTTTCCCACACTCCGGCGGCCGTACGGTCGTCGGCGTACCCCTTGACCCGGACCTGGGTGTCGGCGAGGAAGGCGGCGAGGCCGGGCGGCTCGGGGCCGGACCAGCGGGCGGTCAGGTGGGCGGCGAGTTCGGGTTCGCCGCGCAGGGGGTCGGCGAGGCCGCCGGTGCACATCAGGAGCGTGTCTCCCGGACGGGCCACCGAGGCGCGGAAGCGGAAGGGTTCGCGGGGCGGCTCGGGGGCCGGGTCGTAGGGGCTCGGGGGTGTGGGGATGCCGAGGTCCATGGTGAGGCGGTCGCCCTCGGGCGTCTCCGCCGGCAACGAGCCGAAGCCGACGACGGGTTCGCCGGTGGCGTCGGTGACGCGGGGCTCTATGTCCTGCCACTCGCCGTCCCGCAGCCGGAAGAGTCCGCCCCCGCCGACGCCGAAGAAGACACGGGTACGGCACGCGGGGTCGGCGGGGAGGAGGAGGCAGCGCAGGGTCGCCGCGTACTCCTCCGGTTCGATGCCCTGTTCGGCGGCGCTGGCGCGGAGCTTGCCGAGGCTGCGGTCGGTGAGGCGGTGCAGGCCGGACTTCAGGTCGCCGCGCCGTGCGGCCCTGATGTCCTCCGCGAGCCTCGGGTGACTGCGGCCGACGGCCCGGCCGATCCAGTGACAGGCCTCGGCGGCGGCGCGGTGGGCGCCCGGGGTGGCCCGGGCGCCGGTTGCCATCGCCACCAGGACCAGGGCGTGGTCGCCGGTGCCGAAGCGGGCGGTGAGGAGGGAGTCGCGGCGCGGTTCACCCCGGTAGCGGGCGGAGTCTCCGCGCAGGGAGACGGCCCGGAGGGTGCAGGCGCCGTAGTGGGCACCGTCCAGGACGGTGTCGGCGACCAGGTCGTCGAGGTCGTCGGGGTCCGCGGCGGGGAGGGCGGTGGGTTCGGCGGCGTAGGTCGGCGGGCCGTTGCCGACGTAGTCGAGGGGCTCCGGGGGGAAGGTCGGGAGGTCTGCGCGGGGCGCCGTCCGGGGCTCGTCGTCACTCGCAGGCGTCGGGCGCTCCTCGGGCTCCTCCACGGTGAATCCCGGCGGCTTCGGCAGGCCCGCCGGGAAGGTCGACGGACCCGCGGTCCCGGGCACTCCGGCCCCTGGCACCCCCGCCCCCGGCCGCAGGTTCACGGCCCCCGCCGCCGAGGCGAACCGGTCGTCCAGTGAGTCGGGCGCCGCTGTCGGGCCCGTGTCCTGTGTGGCGTCACCGTACAGCTGCCCCCACCAGTCGTCCTCGTGACCGGTGGGCCTTCCCCCCTGCTGACTCATGCCCCTGATTGTCCACCGCACGGGCCGGATGAAAACGGGGCATCCGGAAAATCCGACCCGGTGGACCGACACGAAAGGCGTTGTGGGAGTGAGGTGTTGAACAGTCTTGCGATACATCAGGCCGCGCAAAAGGCGAGCCACGTCGCCGGGCGGTCCCACCCCCCACGGGAGAACCGCCCGGCGACTGCCGGGTGACCCGGGCCCGGATCCCCTTCGCACGCGTCAACGCACGTCGTGGGCCCGGGTCACGATCTGGGTGACCGAAACGCCGCTCGCGTCGGCCAGGACGGCCTCGAGTGTGGCCTGCTTCCCTGTCGTCCCGCTGTGGTTCGCGGCCGCCTTCGTACGAGTCCGTCCTCCGGCCACGTGTACCGCGGGACGGCAGCGGTATGCCCTCCCGGGGCGGCGATCTCCGGCAGCCCAAGCAGGGGCAAAGCGGGCGGTGGTTGATGCTGCGGTGGCGACACCTTGGCAGAGTGACGGGTGGTGCGGCGATGATGTGCCGAGGCGGTTCTACGCCGTGGCCGTTTTCCGCCACGGGCCGGACACCGGTGTTTCTTTTGGGGAGGGGCGCGGCCCGATGCTGGGAGTGATCGGTCTCGACGAGACGCATGAGTCGGCGTACCGGGCCCTGGTGTCGGTGGGCGCCGCCGACGTACCGGATCTCGCGCGACGGCTGACGCTCGGCGAGTACGACACGGAGCGCGCCCTGCGCCGTCTGGAGCGGCACGGACTCGCGGCGCAGTCCTCGGCGCGGCCCGGTCGCTGGGTCGCCGCGCCGCCCGGGGTGGCGCTGGGCGCGCTGCTCACCCAGCAGCGGCACGAGCTGGAGAAGGCGGAGCTGGCGGCCGCGATGCTCGCCGAGGAGTACCGGGCGGGGGCCGCCGAGCCCGCCGTGCACGACCTGGTCGAGGTGGTGATCGGCGCCGCCGCGGTCTCGCAGCGCTTCCTGCAGCTCCAGCTCGGGGCGAGCAAGGAGGTGTGCGCCCTGGTCACCGGCAGTCCCGTCGCCGTCACCGGCGTGGAAAACGACGCGGAGGAGCAGGCCGCCGACCGGGGCGTCCGCTACCGGGTGGTCCTGGAACGCTCGGTCCTCGACCAGCCGCACGGCGTCACCGAGCTGTCCGCCGCCCTCGGCCGCGAGGAGCAGGTGCGGGTCGTGGACCAGGTCCCGACCAAGCTGGTGATCGCCGACCGGACCCTGGCCCTCGTACCGCTCACCTCGCACACGTCGGAGCCGGCCGCCCTGGTCGTCCACGCGAGCGGGCTCCTGGAGCTGCTCTCCGGCCTGTTCGAGTCGGTGTGGCGGGAGGCGCTGCCGGTACGCCTCGGCCCGTCCGGCGTCACCGAGGAGCAGCCCGACGGGCCCGACGACACCGACCTGGAGGTGCTGTCCCTGCTGCTGGCCGGCCTGACCGACGCGAGCGTGGCCAAGCAGCTGGACCTGGGCCTCAGGACCGTGCAGCGCCGGGTGAAGCGGCTGATGGAGCTGACCGGGGTGACGACCCGGCTGCAGCTGGGGTGGCACGCGTACGAGCGGGGGTGGGTGGCGCGGGAGCGGCAGGGGTGACCGCGGCGCACCCCCGGCGACAAGGCTGATCTGCGCGTTCTCGTGAGCTCCGGCACTCTGGTCAGATGGGAGTGTCGGACCTCGTGCTGGTCGGACTGGTCCTCCTGCTCGGCCTCTGCGGAGTGCTGGTGCCCGGGGTGCCGGGGTCCTGGCTGGTGTGGGCCGCGGTCATGTGGTGGGCGCTGCAGGATCCCCAGCCGGTCGCGTGGTGGGTGCTCGTCGGGGCCACCGTCGCGCTGTTCCTCTCCCAGGTGGTGCGCTGGGCACTGCCGCCGCGCCCGCTGCGTCCGAGCTGGGCCGGCCGTCACATGGCGGTGTACGCGGGGGCGGGGTCGTTCCTGGGCTTCCTCCTGCTCCCCGTGATCGGCGCGATCCCCGGCTTCATGGCCGGCATCTACCTCGAGGAACGGTTCCGCCTCGGCCGCCACGGCGAGGCGATGGCGGCGCTGCGGACCGCGATGCGGTCGGGCGGGTCGAGCGTGCTGGCGGAGCTGTTCACGTGCCAGCTGATCGCGGGGGCGTGGGTGGGGGCCGTGCTCTGGGGCTGACGCCCGCATGGCAGGAACCGGAGGACCGCTAGGCCCTGTCGCGTCGCCGGGCAGGCGGGAATTCGACGACAGGGCCTAGAGCCTGCCCTCCAGCGTGAGCAGCCGCATCTTGCGTTCGAGGCCGCCCGCGTACCCGGTCAGCGACCCGTCGGCCCCGATCACGCGGTGGCACGGGCGTACGACCAGCAACGGGTTGGCGCCGATCGCGCCGCCGACGGCCCGTACGGCGGCCCGGGAGGCGCCGATCCGCGCCGCGATCTCGCCGTACGTCGTCGTGGACCCGTAGGGGACATCGTCGAGGGCGGCCCAGACCCGCTCCCGGAACTCGCTGCCGGCTGTGCTCAGCTCCAGCTGGAACTCCTTGAGTTCACCCGCGAAGTAGGCGGCGAGCTGTTCCTCGGCCGCACGGAAGAGCGCGGGGTCGCGCCGCCAGGCCTCCTGGACGGTACGGCCGCCCTTCTGGCCGGGCACGGAGAGGGAGGTCAGGGCGCCGGTCGCGGGGTCGGCGGTGAGGAGGAGCGGGCCGAGCGGACTGTCGAGCTCGGTCCAGTGGGTCGGGGTGGCGGTCGGGGCCAGGTTGGTCATGATTACTCCGACTCCCCTGCTGCACGCAGGTGTTGTGAGGCATAGGAGCGCCAGGGGCGCCAGCTGTCGGGGGCGTCGACGCCGGGCGGGGCGACGTCCGGGTCGCCGAGGGCCCGGGTGCGGATGACGGCGACGGTACGGGCGCCCAGGCCGGGCAGGCCGAGCAGCGCGTCGTGGGCCTCGTCCCGGTCGGCGCCCGGGTCCAGCCGTACGGCACCGTCGGCGAGGGCGGCGGTGAGCGCGCCGAGGGGGCCGTCGGGCTCGGCCTCGGCGAGGACGGCCGCCTCGGGGAACAGGTGGGTGAGGCTGCCGCGGGGCGCGTCGAGCGCCTTGCCGTACCGCCGCACCAGCCGCTCGGCCTCCCCCGGCCCGACGAGTGCCCGCACCGCCAGCTCCTCCGCGTCGGCGGCACCGGGTGACCGTAGCCCCGGCCGGGCGGCGACCAGCGGAGCGAGCCGGGGATCGGCGCCGAGCCGCTCGTCGACGGCGTACGGATCGGCGTCGAGGTCGAACAGGCGCCGCAGCCGCTGCACGGCCGTGGTCAGGTCGCGCGGGTCGGTGAGGTGGAGACGGGCGTCGAGCCGGCCGCCGGGGTGGGTGGTGGAGGCGGCCGAGGGGGCCGGTGGGCCCGGCACGGCTTCCGGCGCCGATGCCGACGCCACCGCCGGTACTCCTCGGCGGGCCGTGGACGCCTGCCTCCCGCCGCCGCCCAGCCGCTCCTGCACCGCCGCGATGGCGGTGCCGTACGGCAGCCGGAGGGCGCGGCGGTACGTCCGGCGCCCGACCGGTCCGCTGATGTCCTCGACGCCGGGCACGGCCTCGCGCTCCAGCAGGTCGAAGACGAGGCCGGCCTGGTACGGCCCCCGGTACGCGAGCCGCAGCGGTATCCCGGCCGACGGCGTGCCCGCACGCCGGGCGCCACGGCCGCCCCTCCGTGCGGCGGCGGCCCGCAGCTCGCTCGGCGTGGAGGCGTACACCTCCCGGATCGTGTCGTTGAACTGCCGCACGCTGGCGGACCCGGACGCGAACGCGATCTCGGTGATCGGCAGCTCGGTGGTCTGCAGGAGCACCCGTGCGGTGTGCGCCCGCTGGGCCCGGGCCAGCGCGACCGGCCCGGCGCCGAGCTCGGCGGTGAGCTGCCGCTGGACCTGCCGCGCGCTGTATCCCAGCCGCGCGGCGAGCCCGGCGACGCCCTCACGGTCGACGATGCCGTCGCCGATGAGCCGCATGGCCCGGCCGACGACATCGGCCCGCACGTTCCACTCGGCGGACCCCGGCACGGCGTCCGGCCGGCACCGTCGGCAGGCCCGGAAGCCCGAGCCCTGCGCGGCGGCTGCCGTCGCGAAGAACCGCACGTTGCGCCGCTTCGGCGTGACGGCCGGGCAGCTGGGGCGGCAGTAGATGCCGGTGGTCTCGACGGCGAAGAAGAACTCGCCGTCGAACCGGGCGTCCCTGCTGCGGACCGCCTCGTACCTGGTGTCCTCGTCCATCACGCCCTCCAGTCTCCGCCGACCGTGCGGGTGCGGCTGGCGGAAATCGGACGTGACGCTGCGCTACCGCATGCGGCCCCGCTTCGCCTCCATCGCCGCCCGCCCCTCGGCGCCCTTGCGCTTCCAGTCCTTGCGGATCTCGGCCCGAAGCCGCGCGTCGGTCTTGGCCACGATCCGCTGGTTCTCCCGCAGCAGCTTCCGGTAGCTCTCCAGCCGCCGCTCGGGCAGTTCACCGGCGTCGATGGCGTCGAGCACCGCGCACCCCGGCTCGCTCTCGTGCGCGCAGTCGTGGAAGCGGCACCGCTCGGCCAGCGCCTCGATCTCGGCGAAGACCTGCCCGACCCCGGCCTCGGCGTCCCAGAGCCCGACGCCCCGCAGCCCCGGTGTGTCCATCAGTACGCCGCCGCCCGGCAGGGCGAGGAGGTTGCGCGTGGTGGTCGTGTGGCGGCCCTTGCCGTCGACGTCGCGGGCGGCCTGGACCTCCATCACGTCGTCGCCGAGCAGTGCGTTCGCGAGCGTCGACTTGCCCGCCCCGGACTGCCCGAGCAGCACGGAGGTGCCCCCGCCCACGACCGCGGCGAGGACGTCGAGCCCCTCCCCCAGCGTCGCGCTGACGGTCAGCACGGGCACACCCGGCGCCGTCGTCTCCACGTCCTGGACGAGATGCGAGAGCGTCACCGGGTCCGGCACGAGGTCGGCCTTGGTGAGGACCACGACCGGCTGGGCGCCCGACTCCCACGCCAGGGCGAGGAAGCGCTCGATACGGCCGAGGTCGAGCTCGACGGCCAGCGAGACGGCGACGATCGCGTGGTCGATGTTGGCGGCGAGGATCTGCCCCTCGGACCGCTCGGAGGAGGTGGAGCGCACGAAGGCCGTACGGCGTGGCAGATACGTCCGTACATAGCGCGGGTTCCCGGCGGGTTCGACGACGGCCCAGTCGCCCGTGCACACGACCCGCATCGGATCGTGCGGGGTGACGAACGCCGTGTCGGCCCGTACGACGCCCTCGGCGGTGACGACGTCGCACTGCCCGCGGTCGACCCGGATCACACGTCCGGGAAGGAGCCCCTCGGGCTCGTAGGGGGCGAACTCGTCCGCCCATGCCTCGTCCCAGCCGTAGGGAGCGAGAGCGGAGGAAACGGATGAAGCGGCGGAGCTGGAAGTCAAGGGTGACCCTTCACAAGGGCGGCCCCGGCCGTCGCGCGCACGGGCGCGGAAGGAAATGGGTGTGTCAGCCGGTGGCCACGGAGGTGGACTTGATGGATTCCTGAATGCGGGTAGCGCTCATCGCAAAGACAGCCATCGGTCGACACCTCCTCACTTCACACACTCGGCACTTCACACACTCGGCAGCGGTGACCATCGGCCGCCGCGGGAACGCCCGTGACTTTAGTACCGGCCGGCCGGGCCCCGCCACTGATTTTCCGAGGGCCCTCCTCGGCCGGATCCGGAGCTCATGGGCAGCTGCTGACCACGGTCATGTTGGCCACGTCGCTCAGCGGCACCACGACGGGGTCGTGCCGCCCCGGGCTCTGCAGCCGGAGCTTGCCTCCGTCGGCGGAGCGCAGTGTTCCGCAGCTGGGTCCGCCGGGGTGGGTCACCTTCAGGTAGACCGGCTTGTCCTTGCCCGCCTCGGCCGGCGCCCACCAGGTGACGACGATGCCCGCGAGCAGCAGGGTCAGCGCGAGCGCGACGAGATACTGGGCCCGCCTGAGCCGTCGTGCCGCGGCGACGGCCAAGGCGACCTTGTAGGCCGCGACCGATCCGTACCGGTCGTGCACCGCGCTGAGAGTGGTCGCCCGGGGGCGGGTGCCGGCCTGCGCCGCGAGGGCCTGCCAGAGCCCCGTGAGCGCGGCGAGCAGACCGCCGCCGATGAGCAGGGTGAGCGCCGTCTTCCATCCGGTGGTCAGGACGCTGGTGGTGTCCCGTCCCTTGATCACCACGCCGGTGGTGACCAGGGTGATGAAGGCGGTCAGGCCGTTGCGCCAGGTCTCGGCGCCGGCGCGGACGGCGTCCAGGGAGGCGGCCGACATCTCGCCGAAGGCGTCCCGCTCGGCGATGTCGAAGGCCGAGGGGGCGCTGGTCGGCCGCCGCGGCCGGTACCCGGTCACGGCGTTCCCGGCCCCGAGGCGCTGTCGGCCACGAGCTCCACACGGAAGCTGACCCCGCAACCGGTGGTGCCTTCCGGGGAGTCGACGTGTGCCGCACCGCAACCGCAGGTGACGTCGACGACCACCACGGGCGGCAGGACCTCGGCCGCGTCCGCGTCCGCCATCCCCCTGGGGCTGGTGAAGTCGCCTACGACGGTGGGAACTTGCCGGTCGTCGATCCGCCCGGCGCAGCGCGGGCAGCATCCCCACACCCGGGTGGTCACCACGCCGTCGACGAGGGCGACCTCGGCCCGCAGCAGATCCTGCTCCAGCAGGTCGTAGGCCTTGCTGGTCCAGCCGAACTCCGAGGTGGGTTCCCAGCGTTCGCCGGTTCGGTGTTCCGGTGCCGCCATGGTCCGGTCGTTCCCCTCTGCCGTACTGCCCTGCCGTATCGGTGAGTTGCGCCACTAGAGTGACACGATGCTCCGTCCCCTCATCACCGCGCTGTTGGACCGGGTGGCGCGACACCAGGACGAGGGCGACCCGTCCGCGCTGTTCGAAGAGACGGCCCTGCCCGAAGCCGCCCGGCTGCGGGCGCTCATGGTGCGGGACGACGGCGCCGTCGCCATCGAGGCCCTGGACGCCCTGGTCACGTTCCACATGACGCGGCATCGGGCCCGGCCGGGTGACAACGGATACGCGGACTACGGCGAGGCGCTGCGGCTGCTGCTGTTACGGGCTCGGCTGCTGCCCGGCGGCGTGCCCGAGACGTTCCGGGAGGCGGTCGACGAGGCCGGCCGACGCGCATACGAGGCCCATGGGAAGGCCCGCGCGCTGATCGAGGAGTACGAGCGGACCATGGGCACCGCGCACCCGGACGCCGCGGCCCTGGACCAGGCCGTGAGCCACTACCGGGTGGCGCTCGGGCTGGCCCTGGGCGGGCCCGACGTACCCGGGCTGCCCATGTCCCAGCTCTCCACGGCGCTGTTCTACCGGTTCCGGCTCGGCGGCCGAACCGCCGACCTCGACGAGGCGATCAGGCTGCGGGAGGCGTCGGTCAAGGCCACGGCCGGGGACAATCCCGAACTGTCCCGGCGCCTCATGCTGTTGTCGACCTTGCTGACCACGCGCCACGAGCGCACCGGACAGCCGGCCGATCTGGAGCGGGCCGTGTCGGTGGGACGCGAGGCGGTGCGAGCGACGCCGGTCGACAGCCACGCCCGCGCGCGTCGCCTCCATCATCTGGCGTTCGCCCTGCATCGCCGGTACGAGCGCACCTACGATCTCGCCGACCTCCAGGAGGCGGTCGGCCACGCTCGGGAGGCGGTGGAGACCGCCTGGCCCGACGACCCCGACCGGCTCGACTTCGCGGCGGGTCTCACCCACCGGCTCGGCGCCCGCTACGACCGGCTGGGCGACCCGGCGGACCTCGACTCTCCCATCCAGCTGCTGCGCTCCCTGCTGGCCACCGCGCCCGAGGCACAGCGCGCGAAGGCGCGGGCAAAGCTTGCCTGGGCGCTGTTCTGGAGGCACGAACGCACGGGCGAACTCGCGGATCTGGAGAGCGCGATCCTCCTCCGGCGTCAGGCCCTGGACGCGACAGCCCCGACCGCCCCCACCCGAGGGCGCCTGCTCGCCGAGCACGCCAACGCCTACCGAATCCGCTACGAACGGCTGGATTCGGCCGAGGACCTCCAGGAGGCGATCCGGCTGGGGACACAGGCCGTGTCCGCCACAGCGGAGGACGTGGTCGCCCTGCAGGGCCTCGGCCAGAGCTATCTGCTCAGGTACCACCGCACCTTCGAGCAGGCGGACCTGGACCGTGCGGTCCGCCTGCTGACCCGGGCGATCGACGTGCCGCCGGCCGCCTCCCCCGACACCGACCGCGCCGTGGCCATGGCGGACCTCGCCGAAGCGTTGCGGGAGCGGTACAACAACACCTTCGATCCGGCGGTCCTCGACGAGGCCGTGAAATGGCAGCGAGAGGCCACGAGGACGGTCCCCCGTAGCCACGAGCGTTTCGGCGACTTCCTGTCCGTGCTCAGCCGCGTACTCCTCCACCGATTCGAGCAGACGGGAACCCGCGCGGACGTCGAGGAAGCGATCGCGACCGCCGAGCGGGCGGTGGCCGTCACGTCCCCCGCACACCATTCGTACAGCTCGCTCCTCGGCAGTCTGGCCGTGACCCTGGCCGCCGGTCACGGCAGGCAGCCGGACGCGCTCGACCGCCCCGTGGCCCTCGCCCGGCAGGCCGTGGCGACGGCGCGCGCGGACGACGTCTTCCTGCCCCGGGCCTGGCGGCGCCTCGGCGATCTGCTGCGGCGGCGCTACCAGCACACCGGCGACCGGGCCGACCTGCACGAGGCCGTCGAGTGCTGGCGTCGGGCCGACGCGATGCCCTACGCCACACAGCAACTCCGTATGGAGTGCCGCTCCAACTGGGGACGGGCCGGCGTCGAACTCGGCGACTTCGCCCTGGCCACCGACGGATACGACCGTGCGCTGCTCCTGCTGCCCGAACTGGCCTGGCACGGGCTGCCCAGAACGGCGCGTGAGCGGCATCTGACCGACTGGTCCGGGATCGCCTCCACAGCCGCCGCCTGCCACATCCTGGCCGGGGCACCCGAGCGGGCGCTGGAACTGCTCGAACAGGGCCGGACGGTCGTCCACAGCCAGCTCCTGCGCACGCGAAGCGACCTGTCACGGCTCGCCGAACGGGACCCGGCGCTGGCGGACCGTATGCGCCGGGTGCGTGAGCGCCTCGACACCGGCCGGCTGGGCGTGGACGCCGATCCGGCGGAGATGTCCGAGGCCGTCCTGGTGTCTCCCCTCGCGCGGGAGCGGCTGGCGCGGGAGCGGGCCGAGCTGTGCCGCGAGTGGGACGAACTGCTCGCCGAGGCACGCGGGTTGGACGGCTTCGAGCGGTTCCTCGCGCCCGTCCCGTACGAGGAACTGCGCATGGCGGCGGACGGCGGGCCGGTCGTCGTGGTCAACGTCAGCCCGATCGCCTGCCACGCCCTCGTGGTGCGCGGCGCCCCGGCACCCGTCGAGGTGGTCGAGCTGCCCGACCTGACGGACGAGGCGGTCACCCGGCGGGTCCTCACGTTCCTCAACGTCCTGGCGAACCGTCGTCGGCCACGGCGGCCGTTCCTGCGCCGGGAGGAGGACCGGCACGCCGTGCACGACCTGCTGGAGTGGTTGTGGGACAGCATCGCCGGGCCCGTGCTGGACCGCCTCGGCATCCCCGGCGGAACGGACCGGGAGCCGCCCCGGCTGTGGTGGTGTCCGACGGGGCGGCTGGCGTTGCTGCCCCTGCACGCCGCCGGCCGGTATCCGCGCCATCGCGGCACCGCGGACACCAGCGGCGCCCGCTCCGTGCCGGACCGTGTGGTCTCCTCGTATGCCTCGACGCTCACGGCACTGCGCCGCGCCCGGCTGGGCGGCGGGAGCGACGGCTCCTTCGGCGGGCTGGTGGTGGTGGGGGTGCCGCAGGCGCCGGGCCTGCCCGCGTTGCCGGGCGTGGAGCGGGAGTGCGCGCAGCTGCTGGCCGACCTCCCGGCGGGTGCGCGGGCCGGCGGACTGCTCGGGCGGGACGCGACCCGTGCGGCCGTGCGGCAGGCTCTGCACGAGCACGCCTGGGTGCACTTCGCCTGTCACGCGGAGCAGGACGACATGGATCCGGCGGCCAGTGCGCTCGCCCTGCACGACGGGCGGCTCACCGCGGCCGAGCTGCTGGAACTGGAGCTTCCGCAGGCCGAGTTGGCCTATCTGTCGGCCTGCGAAACGGCCTTCGGCGCGGTGAACCTGCCCGATGAGGCGATGCATCTCGCCTCGGCCCTGCAGGCGGCGGGCTACCGGCATGCCATCGCGACGATGTGGGAGGTGCAGGACGGCTCGGCCGCGGACGTGGCCGCGCGGGTCTACGCCACGCTGACCGGCACCGGTGTGCCGGACGCCGCCGGGGCCGCCCGCGCGCTGCATACCGCGGTCGCCGCGCAGCGTGTGCAGGACCCGACGGATCCGCTGCGGTGGGCGGCCTATCTGCACGTCGGACCGTGACCGGCGGCCGACCCGGTCAGTCCGCCCTCGTGCAGTCGTGCCCGTTCAACGCGAAGTCGTAGCCCGGCGAGTTCTCGCCCTCCCACGACGCGAGGAACCCGAAGGCCAGCTCGCCGTCGGCGGGAACCGTCTTGTTGTAGTCGGCGGCCTCGGCCGTCACCCGGGAGCCGTTCTGGGCGAAGCTCGCGTCCCACATCTGGCCGACCTTCTGGCCGTCCCGGAAGGACCAGGCGACGCGCCAGTCGTCGAGGGCCCGTTCGGTGGTGACGGTGACGGTGGCCTGGAAGCCGTCGGGCCATTCGTTGACGAGGTCGTACTCGACGCTGCAGGTCGCCGGTTCGCTCGCGGACGGGTCCGGATCGTCCTCGCCGGCCGTGGACGACGTGGTGCCCTGCGGTCCCGGCTCGGGGTTCTTCGGTCCGGGCGCGTCGTCGCCCTTCGTGCCGCTCTCCGACGGCTCCGGGGAGTTCGAGGAGGGCTTCGTGGCGGACGTGACCGGCACGGAGAAGCCGGGGTCGGCGACCGGCTGGCGGTCGGACGGGTCGCCGCCCGCGGTGCCGCCGTCGCCGGTGGAGCCGGCGGGCATCATCGACACCGCGAGGGCGAGCACGGAGACAAGTACGGCGGCGACGAGGAGGCCGTTGCGTACGACGCGCGCCTTGTGCGCACCGGAGTCCGGCGGGCCGGCGTCCGCGTCCGCCGGGTCGGGGCGTCCGGCGCCGAGGCGTACCTCGGCGGCCCGGCGGCGGCGCTCCAGATAGGCGAGGCCGCCCCAGCCGATCACACCTCCGGCGAGGGCCCCGGGCAGTCCGCCGCCGTGCAGCCGCAGACAGGCGGCGGCCTCGGCGCACTGCACACAGGTGGCGAGGTGGCGGGAGAGGTCGGCCGGGGTGTCGGCCGCGGTCGAGCGGGTGACGGCGTCGAGGAGGCGGGCGTAGCTGCGGCACTGCGCGTCCATCGGCGTGTCGAGGTGGTTGCGGTGGCAGCGGTCCCTGAACAGGCCCCGGACCTGAGCGAGTTCCTCGGAGACGGCGGCCGGGTCCAGGCCGAGCCGGCGGGCCACCACGTGCAGCGGCAGCGCCTCCACCTCGGCCAGCCACAGCAGGGCCGCGTCCGGTTCCTGCATGTCACGCAGTCCGCGCAGCGCGATCGGGCGCTGCAACGGGGGGCCGGTGAAGCGGGCGGCCTTGTCGGAGTTGAGCCACAGGCGCAGATCGGGGTCGAGCTTGTGGCCCTGCCCGCTCTCCTCCCAGGCGGCCGCCGTGGCGCGTACGGTGGTCAGCAGCAGGGGGATTCGGGGCAGGCGGGCCGGGCGGCGGCCCGCACTCCTGAAGGTCCCGGCCTCGGCCTCGCGAGCCTCGCGTATGCCGGTCGAAAACGCCTCGGTCGCCAGCTGTTTGGCGGCGGCGGAACCGGCCGTGCACAGGTCGGCGTACGACAGCACGGCGTCCCAGCACTCGGAGAACAGCGCGGCCTCGGTGGCGTCCTGGGGGGTCGGCAGGTCGGGCATGGGTCTCCTGCATCCACATGCGAGGTCAACTCGCCATATTGGCAGTGGAGTTGGGGGGAACCTCGCGGCAGGACGTGAGCCTTTCACGCTTCCGACACAACTGACAAGCGCCGTGTTCAAATGTCATGACAGGCCGCGCGCCCCTACAACTCCAGCCACTTGTACGGACGCGAGCCCCGTCTGTCTCACCTACACCGGCGTCGAATCCTCCGCCGTCGTGGAATCCTGCGCCGGCAGGCTGTCCATGAAGGAGCTCACCGAGAACACCGCGCGGCCGGGGCCGGGCGGGCCGTAGCCGGGGGGCGAGGACAGGCCGAAGTCGTCCATCGTCTGGCGATAGGCCTGCAGCAGCCGGATGTGGTACTCCAGCGGCGCGCCCTGCGGGTTGGCCTTGCCGAGCGGGGTCGTGGGCTCGGGGCACCAGGTGGTGAAGCGGGGCGTGATGCCGTGCGACATGAAGAAGCGCAGGCCCTCCGTCGTCGACGCGATGGCCTCGTCGACGGATCCGAAGCCGAACGGCTCCGCCATCTCCACGCCCGCCACGAAGTTGGGGATGACGTTGCGGGCGCCGAAGATCTCCGCCGAGTCGAGGATGCGCTTGTGCCACTCGTCGCGGCCGACGTAACGCTCCTTGCCCGGGCAGTACATCTTGAAGAGGTACTCGTCCCACACCTCGTAGTTGGGGTGGTAGATCTGCACGCCGTAGTCCTTGAAGCGCTGCACGTCGTCGCGCGGCAGCGCCTGGGCGACGACCTTGCCGATCCACCGGCCCGGGAAGCGCTCCTCGATGGCCTTGGCGTAGTGGCCGTAGAAGTCGGCCTCGTCACGGCCGGCGACCGTCTTGGTGATCGCGCCGCCGGTCAGCGTGTAGGCGGTGGAGGCCTTGGCGGTGTCGTACCGGTCGATGATCTCGAGGGCCTCCAGCACCTCCTCGACGTCCTTCACGCCCGTGTACGGGCGCCCGGCCGCCTTGTGCTGGCGCCAGTTGTGGTTGATGTCGCAGTACTGGCACTCCTCCTTGGCGCCGAAGTACTGGCAGACCCGGAAGACGGTGAGGTAGATCAGGTAGCCCCACTGGATGGTCGGGGCGACCTCCATCACCGACTTCCCGTTGGCGAGGGTGTGCCGGTAGTACTCCGGCATCGGCGGCACACCGACGTCGGCGATCCGCTTGCCGTCGAGGTAGAGCCCGAGCATGCCCTCCTCGTCGGCGGCGACCCGGTACGGCGAGGACGGGTTCACACGCACGGAGACGACGGTGCGCCGCAGGTCGTACGGGCCGCCGGTGAGGATGATCTCCTCCGGCGGGCGGCGCAGCGCGGCCTCGCCGAGCTCGGGCAGGGTGCCGTGGTCGAAGGAGAAGATGAAGTACGACTTCGGCTTGACCTCGCCGTCCTCGTTGTCGCTGAGGGCGGACGGGTCGAAGGCCACTCCGCCCCGGAGCAGATCCTCCTTGAAGACGGCTTCCCGCGGAACGTGCGGGAATCGCTCCATCAGATCCTCGACCAGTGCGGTGCGGCTGCCCATCCGTAATCTCCTCCCGGCTCAGGCGTACGACTCCTCACGGTATGCCCCTGCCTGGGTGCGAGCAGCATCGGGTCCCCTGGAAGGGGCTCCGCCCTGCACGCCGGGGCCCGGCACCTCCCGAAGGCTCATGCCTCCCTCTCCAACGCCACCGGATCCACCGGATGCGCCAACTCCCCTCCCGTCCTCCACCGTTCCGCCTCCGCCGCCACCGCGATGCCGAGCCGCGCCACCTCGTTGCCCTGCGAACCCGCCAGGTGCGGGGTGATGAAGGCGTTCGGGAGGTCGTACAGGGGTGAGTCGGCGGGCAGGGGCTCGGGGTCGGTCACGTCGAGGATGGCGCTGAGGCGACCGGTACGGAGTTCGGCCAGCAGGGCGTCGTGGTCGACCAGACCACCCCGCGCGGTGTTGAGCAGTACCGCTCCGTCGGGCATCAGGGCCAGCTCGCGGCGGCCGACGAGGTGGTGGGTCTCCGGCGTCTCGGGGGCGTGCACGGTCACGACGTCCGACGTGCGCAGCAGGTCGTCCAGGGCAAGCAGGGGCACGCCCAGCGCCGCTGCCCCGGCCTCGTCGACGTACGGATCGGTGAGGCTCACCCGCAGGTCGAAGGGGCGCAGCAACTCGATCACCTTGCGGCCGATGCGCGACGCCCCGATGACGCCGACGCGGCGACCGTGGTTGCCGATGCCGGGGACGAGCCCCCAGCCGGGGAAGGCGCGCTCGGTGCGCAGGCGGTCGCGGGCGGCGAACAGGTCCTTGCCGGCGAGCAGGATCATGGCGAGCGTGTACTCGGCGACCGGCACGGCGTTGGCGGCGGCCGCCGAGCTCACCGCGATGCCCCGCCGCCACAGCTCGGGCGTGGCGAGGCTCTTGACCGAGCCGGCCGAGTGCAGCACCGCGCGCAGCTTCGGCGCGGCGTCGAGTACGGCCGCGTCGAGGCGGGGGCAGCCCCAGCCGGTGACGAGGATCTCGGTGCGGGCGAGCGCGTCCTTGAGGCGCGGGCCCGTGAAGTCCCCGTGGTCCTCGGCCACCAGGGCGGGATCGATGTCCACGGACTCCCGCAGCCGCTGAAGCACCTCCGGCGGGAAGACCTGCGGCACGTTCTCGGCGGACATGGCGAACAGGGCGTACGGCCGCTGGGTCAAGGACGTGGCCTCCGGCTCGGAGAAATGGCGTGGGGAAACCGCTCTCTACCGTAGGCAGGCGCGAATGAGAGGGTCAACGCACAGGCACCCACCTCGAAGGACGGCAGGGATGACGAAGACGATCACCAACTGGGCGGGCAACATCACCTACACCGCCGAGGAGTTGCACCGGCCGTACTCGATCGACGCGGTCAGCGCCCTGGTGGCGGGGAGCGAGAGGGTGCGGGTGCTGGGCAGCGGGCACTCCTTCAACGAGATCGCCGAGCCGGGCCCCGAGGGTGTCCTGCTGTCGATCGCCGGTCTGCCGCCGGTGATCGACGTGGACAGCGCGGCCCGTACGGTGCGCGTGTCGGGCGGCGTACGGTACGCCGAGCTCGCCCGCGCGGTGCACGCGCACGGGCTCGCGCTGCCCAACATGGCGTCCCTGCCGCACATCTCGGTGGCCGGCTCGGTCGCCACCGGCACGCACGGGTCGGGGGTCGGCAACGGCTCGCTGGCGGCGTCCGTGCGGGAGGTGGAGCTGGTCACGGCGGACGGGTCGGTGGTGACCGTCGGGCGGGGCGAGAGGCGGTTCGGCGGTGCCGTCACCTCGCTGGGCGCCCTCGGTGTCGTCACCTCCCTGACCCTCGATCTGGAGCCGTCCTTCGACGTCGAGCAGCATGTCTTCACCGAACTGCCGCTGGACGGGATGGACTTGCCTACCTTCGACACGGTGCTGTCGACTGCGTACAGCGTGAGCCTGTTCACCGACTGGCGGGAGCCGGGCTTCCGGCAGGTGTGGCTCAAGCGGCGCACCGACCAGCCACTGTCCGACTTCCCCTGGGCGGCGCCCGCCACCGAGAAGCTGCACCCGGTGCCGGGGATGCCCGCGGTCAACTGCACGGAGCAGTTCGGGGTGCCGGGGCCGTGGCACGAGCGGCTGCCGCACTTCCGGGCGGAGTTCACGCCGAGCAGCGGGGCGGAGTTGCAGTCGGAGTACCTGTTGCCGCGCGAGTACGCGCTCGACGCGCTGCACGCGCTCGACGGGATACGGGAGACGGTCGGCCCCGTACTGCAGACCTGCGAGGTGCGGACGGTCGCCGCCGACGACCAGTGGCTCAGCCCCGCCTACGCACGGGACACCGTCGCGCTGCACTTCACCTGGATCGAGGACACGGCCGCCGTACTGCCCGTGGTGCGGCGGCTGGAGGAGGCGCTGGACGCCTTCGCCCCCCGGCCGCACTGGGGGAAGGTGTTCACGGTGCCGGCCCGGGTGCTGCGCGGGCGGTACCCGCGGCTGGAGGACTTCCGGGCGCTGGCGCGGGAGCTGGACCCGGGACGGAAGTTCGCCAACGCCTTCGTGCAGGACATACTGGGTGACTGACTCCGGGGGGACTTCGTAAACCCCCTTTCCTAACCCCTTGTCGAAAGTCCCCGCACGCCATAGCCTTGCGCCGCGCCGGTGCCGACGACGACCCGGCATGAAGTGAAGGGACGGGGGCATGGCCCTGTGAAGCGCACATCACGCGACATCCGCACCGCGAACCGCTATGAGGTGCTGCGCCAGATCATCGCCGCGTCGCCCACCTCCCGGCAGGAGCTGGCGGCCGCCACCGGTCTCAGTCTCGCCACGGTCGCCACCCTCGTGGGCGAGCTGCTCGACCTCCGCATGATCACAGAGGTCGGGTTCGAGGACTCGGCCGGCGGCCGCCCCCGCGGGCTGGTGGCCGTCCACGCGTCCGGCGGCGCGCTGATCGGCGTCGATATCGCGGAGACGTACGTCCGGGTCGAGCTCTTCGATCTCGGGCTGAACGTCCTGGCCCGCGCCGACGAGGACATGCGCCCCGGCGAGAGCCGCCCCGAGCAGGTCGTCGGGCATGTCGCCGCGGCCGTCGGCTCGGTGGTCACGCAGGCCGGCGTGGAGGGCGCGCGGGTGCTCGGCGTCGGGGTGAGCGTGCCGGGGCAGGTGGACCGGGCCACCGGCGTCGCCGAGTACGCCCCGAACTGGGACTGGCACGACGTGCCCCTGCTCGACCTGCTCTCCGAGCAGATCGCCTACCCGCTGTACATGGACAACCCGTTGCGCGCCTGCGCGGTGGCCGAGCTGTGGTTCGGTGCCGCGCGCGGCAGCGGGGACGCCGTGGTGGTCAACCTCGGGACCGGCGTGGGCGCCGGGCTCGTGCTCGGCGGCGGGCTGCACCGGGGCGTGAGCAACAGCGCCGGCGAGTGGGGCCATACGACGCTCGTGCTGGACGGACGGCTGTGCCACTGCGGCAACCACGGCTGCGTCGAGACCTATGTCGGCGCGCCCGGGATCATGGTGAACCTGCGGGAGCTGGCCGCCGACAGCGCGCTGCTGCACCCCGAGGACCAGACGGCCACGATCGACGCGCTCGCCCGTGGGGTCGGCGCGCACGATCCGGTGGCGCTCAAGGTGGTCCGGGACACCGCCCGTTACCTGGGCGCCGGGATCGCCGACCTGGTGAACCTGTTCAACCCCGAAGTCGTCGTGCTCAGCAGCTGGGTCGCCGCCACCCTGGGCGAACCGCTGCTGCACGAGGTGCGCGAGGCCGTGGCCAGGCACGCGCTCAGGCGTCCGCTGGCCGCCACCCGGATCGTCCTCTCCGCCATCCCCACCGACCCGGTGTGTCTGGGCGCGGCGACGTTCGCACTCGAGGGTGCGTTGCAGTCGGCCCCGCAGAAGAGGACGCAGCCTGCCGCGCAACGCGGCACACCTGTGAGGAGCCGTACCGCACCGCCTTCATGAGGGGCGTGATTCCCCCCTCCTGAAACGGCGTGATTCCCTCTTCCCGAAAGGGAGTTGCCGGTCGCTGGTGCGGCGCCCCGCAACCCCCTCACGTCCGGTATTCCGAACGTTGCACAACGCTTCGTGCAGACTTCGTCCAACCCCTTGCCGAAGCCTTAGTCGAAGGTTAACGTCCCGCACCGCAACCCCATTTGAGCCAACTGGCGCTGAGCCGCTCCAGCCACAGGCACGGGCACAGGGCCGCAGCCGCACTCGAGACAAGGACGTCAGCATGTCGGCATTGAGCAACACCAGCTGGGACCGCCGAAACGTACTGCGGGCCGCGATGGGCCTGGCCGCCGCCGGAGGACTGGCCGCGTGCGGGAGCAACACCGGCCGGAGCAGCTCCGGCGACAGCCTCGTGCAGATGTTCCACGCGTACGGCGAGGCGGGCACCGAGCAGGCCATCAAGCGGTACGCGAAGGCCTACAAGGACGCCAACGTGACCACGCAGTGGATCACCAGCTCGGACTACGAGAGCAAACTCTTCTCGTCCCTTCTCACCGAGAACGCGCCGGACGTCTTCGAGTTCCACCCGCAGATCCAGATGGTCAAGAGCGGCCAGGTGGCGGACCTGACCGACCTCATCGACCCGGTGAAGGACGACTTCAACCCGGCGGACATCAAGTCGCACACGGTCGACGGGAAGATATACGGCGTCCGCATGATCGACGACCCGCAGTTCTTCTTCTACCGCAAGTCGATGCTGGAGAAGGCCAAGGTCGAGGTGCCGACCACGCTGGACGAGCTGATGGAGGCCGCCGCCAAGCTCACCACCGGCAAGGTCAAGGGCCTGTACATGGGCAACGACCTGCACAGCGTCAACGACACGTTGATCTGGTCGGCCGGCGCCGAGCACCTCACCGAGAAGAACGAGATCGCCTATCACACGGACGGCGTCGTCGAGGGCCTGAAGAAGATGCGCAAGCTGTTCACCAGCGGCGACCTCCTCCTCGGCGCTCCGACCGAGTCCTGGGACCCCTCCTCGTTCAACCAGGGCCTGTGTGCCATCCAGTTCTGCGGTATGTGGGCGATGCCGGCGATCCAGGACGCGCTCGGCGACGACTGGGGAATCTTCCCCTTCCCGAAGGTCACGGACGCCGGCAAGCCGTCGGTCTACAACGGCGGCTGGTCGATGTTCGTCAACGCCAAGGGCAAGAACGTCGACGCGGCCAAGGAGTACGTGAAGTGGCTGTGGATCGACCAGAAGAAGTACCAGGAGGACTGGGCCACGTCCTACGGCTTCCACATCCCGCCGCGCTCCTCGATCGCCGAGTCCGCCACCAAGCTCAAGTCGGGCAACGCCGCTGAGGGCGTCAAGCTCTTCAACGAGTTCGGTCACTTCGACAACATCGGCTGGACCCAGGCCATGCGCACCGCCTTCGAGGACGTCTTCGCCAACTGCGTCCGCAAGAACATGGACCCGGAGGCCGCCCTCGACAAGTGCGACACGGCCGTCAACCGCGAGCTCAAGAAGCTGTTCGGATAGGCCGCAGGACGGATCACGACATGTCGACGACGACGCGCGACCTCGCGCGCCCCGCCCCGGCGAAGGCCTCACCGGCCAAGCCGCGGCGGGGTCTGCGGGGCAGCCCCACGCTCAACTTCTGGATCTTCACCGGGCCGTTCCTGATCGGTCTGGCGATCTTCGTCTACGCGCCGATCCTCTGGAGCCTCTGGCTCAGCTTCTTCGAGGCCCGCTTCACCGTCACACCCGACAAGTTCGTCGGCTTCGACAACTACAAGTACATGCTGACGAACGACGACTTCGTCGGCTCGCTCGGCACCTTCACCGTCTTCGCCGCGTTCATCGTGCCCACCACCTGGGCGCTCTCGCTGGGCCTCGCCCTGCTGGTGAACCGGATGCGTTTCATGCGGGCGTTCTTCCGTTCGGTCTTCTTCCTGCCGACCGCGTGCAGCTATGTGGCGGCCGCGCTGATCTGGAAGATGTCCATCTTCAGCGGCGTCCGCTTCGGCCTGATGAACACGGTCCTCGGCTGGTTCGGGGTCGAGAACATCGCCTGGCTGATCGACCCCAACCCGCCCTGGTACTGGCTGGTCATCGTGACCGCCCGGCTGTGGCTGCAGTCCGGCTTCTACATGATCCTGTTCATCGCGGCGCTGCAGAACATCCCGGACGAGCTGTACGAGGCCGCCGCCCTCGACGGCGCCAAGCCGGGCTGGCAGACCTTCCGGTACATCACCCTGCCCCAGCTGCGGGCCACCTCCACCGCGGTGATCCTGCTGCTGCTCATCGCCGCCTACCAGGCCTTCGACGAGTTCTTCAACCTACTGTCGAAGACCACCTGGGGCCGCCCGCCCCTCGTCGAGCTGTACTACAAGGCTCTGGGCGAGAGCCAGGACTACGGCGCCGGCAGCGCGGGAGCACTCATCCTGACCGTGCTGATCTGTGCCGTGACCCTGCTCCAGGGCAAGATCATGGGCTTTGGAAGGGGGGACGAGTCCAAGTGACCACCACCACGCCTCAGGTGCGGAAGTCCGCGCCGACGTCAGGCAAGCCCCACCGTGTCCGGCGCGGCGGCGGCGTGATGAGCTCTACCGGCCTCTACATCGCCACCGGCGTCGCCGCCGTCCTCTTCCTGATCCCGTTCTACGTTCTCCTGCGCAACGCGCTGTCCACGGATGCCGAGATCACCGGCGAGAACTGGAAGATCTTCCCCACGGACATCCAGTGGGGCAACATCAGCGAACTCTTCACGGACGAGACGGTCCCCTTCGCCCAGTCCCTGTGGAACTCGGCGGTCGTGGCCACCCTGCACACCGTCGGCGTCCTGCTCGTGTGCTCCCTCGCGGGATACGGTCTGGCCCGCATCCCGTACAAGCACGCCAACAAGGTCTTCTACGCCGTCCTGGGCACCCTGATGGTCCCCACCGCGGTCACCTTCGTGCCCAGCTTCGTGCTGGTCTCGTCGCTCGGCTGGGTGGACACCTACCGGGGGCTCATCATCCCGGGCCTGTTCAGTGGTTTCACCTGCTTCCTTTTCCGGCAGTACTTCCTGGGGTTCCCCAAGGAGCTGGAGGAGGCGGCGCGCATGGACGGACTGGGCTACTGGGGCGCGTACTGGCGCGTCGTGGTGCCCAACTCGCTGAACTTCTTCGCGGCGATGGCGACCATCACCTTCATCAACGGCTGGAACGCCTTCTTGTGGCCGCTGGTCATCGGCCAGGACCCGAGTTCGTGGACCGTCCAGGTCGCGCTCTCCAGCTACATGACCAACCAGACCGTCGTCTTCCACCTGATCTTCATGGCCACGGCCGTTTCCATCCTGCCCCTGGTGTTCGTGTTCCTCTTCCTCCAGCGCTGGCTGGTGCAGGGGATCGCACAGACCGGCATCAAGGGCTGACGTTCTCTTCTCAAGACCTGGAGACCGATGTCTTTCCGCACCACCACGTCCGTCGACTACGTAGAGGACGTCTCTCCCGGCACCGGGACCCTCCCGCCCCGCGCCTGGTACGCGTCCTCGGACGCCAAGTCCCTGTCTCTGAACGGCAGTTGGCGCCTGCGCGTGTCGCCGACCGCCGACGCCGAGGACGACTCGTTCGCCGAGGAGGGGTACGACGCCGGGGACTGGGCCGAGGTCACGGTCCCCGGGCACTGGGTCCTGCAGGGCGACGGGGCCTTCGGGTCGCCCATCTACACCAACCACCTGTACCCCTTCCCGGTGGACCCGCCGCACGTCCCGACGGAGAACCCGACCGGCGACCACCTGCGGGTCTTCGACCTGCCGGCGGACTGGCCGGCCGACGGCGGCGCCGTGCTGCGCTTCGACGGCGTCGAGTCCTGTGCCCGGGTGTGGCTGAACGGCACGGACATCGGCGAGTTCAAGGGCTCCCGCCTGCCGCACGAGTTCGCGGTCGGGCAGCTGCTGAAGCCGGCCGGCAACGTGCTCGCCGTCCGTGTGCACCAGTGGTCGGCGGGCTCGTACCTGGAGGACCAGGACCAGTGGTGGCTGCCCGGCATCTTCCGTGACGTCACCCTGCTGCACCGCCCGGCGGGCAGCGTGGGCGACTTCTTCGTGCACGCCTCCTACGACCACACCACGGGCGAGGGCACCCTGCGCGTCGACTCCGACGTCGACGGGCGGGTGTCCGTGCCCGCCCTGGACATCGATGTCGCGACCGGCGAGCCGGTGACGGTGGCGGTCGAGCCGTGGTCGGCGGAGACGCCGAAGCTGTACGACGGTGAGCTGGTCACGGCGGGCGAGCGCGTGCCGCTGCGCATCGGCTTCCGTACCGTCGTCCTCGAAGACGGCCTGATCAAGGTCAACGGCAAGGCGATCCTCTTCAAGGGCGTCAACCGGCACGAGTGGCACCCGGAGAAGGGCCGCGCCCTCGACCTGGAGACCATGCGCGAGGACGTGCTGCTGATGAAGCGGCACAACCTCAACGCGGTGCGCACCTCGCACTACCCGCCGCACCCGGCCTTCCTCGACCTGTGCGACGAGCTGGGCCTGTGGGTCATCGACGAGTGCGACCTGGAGACCCACGGCTTCACCGAGCAGGCCTGGCGGGACAACCCCGTCGACGACGACCGCTGGACCCCGGCTTTGCTGGACCGCGCGGCCCGCATGGTCGAGCGGGACAAGAACCACCCGTCGATCGTCTTCTGGTCCCTCGGCAACGAGGCGGGCACCGGACGCGGGCTGACCGCCATGGCCGAGTGGATCCACGGCCGGGACTCCTCGCGGCTCGTGCACTACGAGGGCGACTGGGACTGCCGGGACACGGACGTGTACTCGCGGATGTACGCCTTCCACGACGAGGTCGAGAAGATCGGGCAGCGTCTGGACGGCGGTACGCACAAGCGTCGCGAACTGCCTTTCATCCAGTGCGAGTACGGGCACGCCATGGGCAACGGCCCCGGCGGACTCGCCGACTACCAGAAGCTGTTCGAGTCGTACGACCGGCTCCAGGGCGGCTTCATCTGGGAATGGATCGACCACGGCATCGAGCACCCCGAGCTGGGCTACGCCTACGGCGGCGACTTCGGCGAGGAACTGCACGACGGCAACTTCGTCTGCGACGGCCTGATCTTCCCCGACCGCAGGCCCTCCCCCGGGCTCGTCGAGTACAAGAAGGTCATCGAGCCGGTCCGCATCGAGGGCGACGGCGCCGACGGCACCGTACGGGTGACGAACAAGTACGACTTCGCGGACCTGTCGGGTCTCGCCTTCGAGTGGTCGTACCAGGTGGACGGCGAGACGGTCGAGGCGGGCAGCCTGTCGGTGCCGAACCTCGCCCCCGGCGAGTCGGCCGACGTCAAGCTGCCGGAGCCGCCCGCGGCGCACGAGCCGAGCGGCGAGACCCAGTGGACCGTACGGGCGCTGCTGGCGGCCGACACGGCGTGGGCGCCGAAGGACCACGTGGTCGCGTGGGGCCAGTTCCCGGTGGCGGCACGGCAGTCGCCGTCGGTCTCCGCGAGCGACCGGCCCGCCGCGAGCGAGAAGCTGATCACCCTCGGCCCGGCCTCCTTCGACGCCCGCACCGGTGCGCTGAAGACCATCGGCGGCGTCGAGGTGACGGCTCCGCGTCTGGACCTGTGGCGGGCGCCCACCGACAACGACGACGGCGCCGAGTGGCAGACCGACACCCGCTACGGGATGCTGTGGCGCAAGTACGGCCTGCACCGCATGCGGCACCGGCTGGACGCCGTGGAGCAGGGCGACGACGCGCTGACGGTACGGACCCGGGTGGCGTCCGCCGCCTGGGAGATGGGCCTCGCCACCGTGTACCGGTGGACCTCCGACGGCACCCGGCTGAAGCTGACCGTCTCCGTGACGCCCGAGGGCGAGTGGAAGGTGCCGCTGCCCCGGCTGGGCGTCCGGTTCGGGCTCGCGCAGGCGGACGCCGTGCGGTGGTTCGGCGGCGGTCCCGGTGAGGCGTACCCGGACAGCAGGACGGCGTCGATGGTCGGCCGTTGGCACTCCACCGTCGACGAGCTGCAGACTCCGTACGTCCGCCCGCAGGAGAACGGCGCCCGTGCCGACGTGCGCTGGGTGGAGCTCGGCGGGCTGCGGATCGAGGGCGACCCGGAGTTCTGGTTCAGCGCCCGCCGCTGGACCAGCGAGCAGCTGGACGCCGCGCGGCACCTCACCGATCTGGCGCCGGGGGACACCGTGTGGGTCAATCTCGACCACGGCCAGCACGGCATCGGCTCCCAGTCCTGCGGGCCGGGCCCGCTGCCGCAGTACTTCCTGCGGGCGGAGCCGACGGAGTTCTCGTTCGTGTTCTCGACCGCCGAGTGAGAAACCGGAGTGAGGAAACTGTAAATCGATTGACCGATTGATCGACTTTCCGACACTGTCGGAAGGTCCACCCGCGGCCGGTCGGCACTCAAGCCGACCGGCCGCGACTTGCTTCCGAGACAAGGGAGTTGATGTCCATTGAGTGGCGCCATCGAGGTTCGCGGCCTTTCCCGGACCTTCCACACGAGCATCCGCCGCCCCGGTTTCGCGGGCGCACTGCGTTCCCTGGTCAATCCGCAGAAGGTCGCCAAGCACGCCGTCTCCGATGTGACCTTCTCCGTCGCCGCCGGGGAACTCCTCGCCCTGCTGGGCCCGAACGGCGCCGGCAAGTCCACCACCATCAAGATGCTCACCGGCATCCTCACGCCCACGGCGGGCGAGGCCCGGGTCGCGGGCGTGGTGCCGTACGAGGAGCGTGAGCGCAACGCCCGTAACATCGGCACGGTGTTCGGGCAGCGCACCCAGCTGTGGTGGGACCTGCCGGTGCGCGAGTCCTTCGCGATCCTGCGGGACATCTACGAGGTGCCGAAGGGCGAACACGCGGCCCGGCTCGAGGAGTTCGACGAGCTTCTGGACCTCTCCTCCTTCTGGGACACCCGGGTCCGCCACCTCTCCCTCGGCCAGCGCGTCCGCTCCGACCTGGCCGCCGCCCTGCTGCACGACCCGCCGGTGGTCTTCCTCGACGAGCCGACCATCGGCATGGACGTGGTGGTGAAGGAGCAGGTGCGGGAGTTCCTGCGGCACCAGGTGGAGGAGCGCGGCCGTACGGTCCTGCTCACCACCCACGACATGACGGAGGTCGAGCGGCTCGCCGAGCGGGTCGTGCTGATCAACCACGGGCGGCTCGTCCTGGACGGCACCCTCGACGAGATCCGCCGCAAGTTCGGCTCGACCTGGCAGGTGCGGGTGACGCTCGCCGACCCGCACACCGAGGTCGGTTCCCTGCCGGGCATCGCGCTGCTGCGGCACGACGGCCCGCAGGCGGTCTTCGGCCCGGACGGCCCCGACGCACCGACCGTGCACCAGGCGCTGAAGCAGGTCATCGAGCGGTACGAGGTGACGGACCTGGCCCTCGACGAGGCGGACCTCGAGGACGTGATGCGGGCCGCGTACGTGCATGCCGAGTCCGTCGCAGAAGGAGCCTGAGATGGCCGCCGTACTGCACGGCTGGCGCGCCGCCCGCGTCACCCCGCTCGGCGAGCTGCACACGCCGCCCCGGATGACCGCCGTCCTGCTCCGGCTGACCGTCCAGGTGGTCCTGGTGGCCTCACTGTGGCGCGGCCTGTACGCGCAGACCGGCACCACCGCCGGCCTGAGCCGCGAGCAGGCGGTCACCTACGCCGTCCTGGCCGTACTCGCCTCCCGGCTGCGGGAGTTGGACCAGTCCGCAGGCCGGGACATGGTGCTGCAGCACATGCACTTCGGCACGATCGTCTACTGGTACCTGCGCCCGCTGCCGCCCCAGCGCTACTACGCCCTGCGCGCCCTCGGCGAGCAGCTCTACGGGCTGGCATGGGCACTCGCCGGATACCTGGTCTGCCTGGCCGCCGGAGTCGTCGAGCCCCCCAAGTCGGCAGCCGTGGCAGGGGTGTTCGTGGTGAGCATGCTGCTCGGCCAGTGGGTGCTGTACTACGTGATGCTCGTCCTCGACCAGCTGTGCTTCTTCACCATCCGCAACAACTCCGCGATGCTGATCCTGATCTTCGCGCAGAACCTGCTGTCCGGGGTGTACGCCCCGCTGTGGTTCTTCCCGGACTGGTTCATCACGCTGAGCGGCTTCCTGCCGTTCCAGGCGACGCTGAGCGTGCCGCTGTCGATCTACGTCGGCCGGATCGGACTGGCCGACGCGGGCGCCCAGTTGGCCATTCAGGCCGCCTGGGTGGTCGTGCTGGCGTTGTTCACCCGGTGGGTGTGGCGGCGGGCCGCGCGGCGCGTGATCTCTCAGGGAGGCTGACGTGTCGGTGAAGGCTGTGAAGTCCGTGCGCATCGTGTGGCGCATCACGCTGCTCAACATCCGTGCCGCGATGGAGTACCGCACCGAGTTCCTGCTGAACATCGCGATCGGCGCGATCTGGCAGGTGTCGGTGATCGTGTTCGCGACGGTGCTGCTGGCGCGGTTCACCGGGATGGGCGGCTGGGACAGCTCGGACGTGCTGCTGATCCCGGCGATCCGGATGCTCGCGCACGGGCTGTTCGTGCTTCTGCTGGGGCGGATGCACTTCGTCGGCCGGCAGATCCAGGAGGGAAGGATCGACGTCTACCTGCTGCGCCCGATGCCGGTGCACCGGCAGGTCCAGCTCGCCTACTTCCCGACCAACGCGATCGGCGACCTCACGGTCGCGGCGGGCCTGATGGTGGGCGCGCTCAGCCGCAGCGACCTGGACTGGACGGCGGGCCGGGTGTCGTACCTGATCGCCGCGATCGTCGGCGGGATGCTGCTGGAGGCGGCCCTGTTCACGGTGGTGTCGAGTGCCTGCCTGCGCTTCCCGGCCGCCGACTACTGGAGCCGCTGGCTGGAGGAGTTGCTCGGCACGTTCGGCAGCTACCCGCTCAACATCCTCCCCCGAGCGGTGGGCGGCTTCCTGACGTACGCCCTTCCGCTCGCGTTCGTCGCCTACCTCCCGACGGCCGTCCTGACCGGCCACGACGACGACATCGGGGTGCCGTACTGGCTGGCGGCGGCGTCTCCGCTGCTCGGCATCGCCGGGTACCTGGCGGCACGGCTGGTGTGGCGCTGGAGCCTGAGGCACTACACGGGGGTGAACGGATGACGACTGGGCCTAGCCGCGCCGAAGCACATCAGCGCACGCCCCCGGCAACCTTGCGGGCGTTGGCGGCAACCCAAGAATGAACGCCCGCCCCGCGTCACCCGCCCCCAACCCCGCAGGAGGAGCCGTGTCCCCCACTCCCGCCACTCCCGACACTCCCCCCAGCGCCCGCGCCCACCGCCGCCGGCGCCTTCTCCGTCCCCTCCCCCTCGCCGCCGTGGGCGCCCTCATCGCCTCCGCGGCCGTCGCGCTCCCCCAGCTCAGCCCGGAGGCCTCGGCCGCGACGACCCTGCGCGGGTACGCCGACGGGCCGTTGCAGAACGAGTCGGCGTACACCACCGTCCTGGACCGGGAGTTCAACTCGGTGACGGCGGAGAACGCGATGAAGTGGGACGCGCTGGAGCCGAGCCGGAACAGCTACAACTGGGCGGCCGCCGACCGCCTGGTCAACCACGCCGCCGCGCACAACCAGGGCGTACGCGGCCACACGCTCGTCTGGTACGCGCAGCTGCCGTCCTGGCTGAAGAACGGCAACTTCTCCGCCTCCGAACTGAACACCCTGCTGAAGAAGCACATCGACACGACCGTCGGCCGCTACAAGGGCAAGATCTACGCCTGGGACGTCGTCAACGAGGCGTTCAACGAGGACGGCTCGATGCGGAGTTCGCTGTGGCAGGACAAGCTCGGCACCGGCCACATCGCCAACGCCCTGCGCTGGGCGAACGCCGCCGACCCGAGCGCCAAGCTGTACATCAACGACTACAACATCGAGGCGGACAACGCGAAGAGCGACGCCCTGTACAACCTGGCGAAGCAACTCCTCGCCCAAGGCGTCCCGTTGCACGGCATCGGATTCCAGTCCCACTTCGTCGTCGGCCAGGTGCCGAGCTCGATGAAGGCCAACCTCAAGCGCTTCTCGGACCTGGGCCTGGAGGTCTCGGTCACGGAACTCGACATCCGCATCCCCCTGCCCGCCTCTTCCGCCGAACTCGCCCAGCAGTCCACCGACTACAAGACGGCGAGCGAGAACTGCCTGGGCGTCCCGCGCTGCGCGAACGTCACCGTCTGGGGCCTGACCGACAAGTACTCCTGGGTGCCGGGGACTTTCAGCGGGTACGGGGCGGCACTCCCGTACAACGAGGGCTACGGGGCGAAGCCGGCCTACACGGGCCTGTCGAACGGACTCAATCCGGCGGCCTGAGCGGCGGGGTCAGGGTCGGGGCAGCGGGCGGGCAGCGGCAACAGCAGGGACAGCACCGACGGAACATCACGTCTCTGACTGTTTCCCCAACGGCACTTGTACGTCACCCTGGTTGACGCAGAACCTGAGCAGGACTCACCTTCCTCCTCTGCCCACCCATCGGAGACACCCCCACGATGAGAAGACTGATCGGTACGCTCGCGGCGGCCGCGCTGGTCGTCACCGGACTCACCGCCACCGCGGCCACGCCCGCGACGGCCGCCACCTCGGGCTCCTTCAACGTCCTGACGTACAACATCGCGGGCCTCCCGCTCGGCCTCGGCGACAGCGACCCCGAGACGAACACGCCGCTGATCGGTCAGCGGCTGGCCCCGTACGACATCGTCAACGTCCAGGAGGACTTCAACTACCACGCCTCGCTGTACGCCAACGACACCCATCCCTACCGCACGGCGACCAGTGGCGGCGCCGGTGTCGGCGACGGGCTCAACACCCTCTCGGACCTCGCCTTCGAGGACTTCGAGCGGGTGAAGTGGAACAACTGCACCGGCACCAACTGCCTGACCCCGAAGGGCTTCACGCTGGCCCGGGTGCGCCTCGCCGAGGGCGTGTTCGTCGACCTCTACAACGTCCACACCAACGCCGACGCCGACGACGCCGCGCTCGCCGCCCGCCGCGCCAACGTCGAGCAGCTGTCGGACTTCATCCAGGCCAACTCCTCCGGCAACGCGGTGATCGTCATGGGCGACACCAACACCCGCTACACCCGCACCGGCGACAACATCCGCACGCTGGCCGCCGAGAACGGCCTGACCGACGCGTGGGTGCGGCTGGTCAAGGGCGGCACACCTCCGGCGGCCGGGAGCGACGCGCTGCTCTGCGACGCGACGGCCCCGACCAACGACTGCGAGGTCGTCGACAAGGTCCTGTACCGCGGCAGCAAGCTGCTCACCCTCGACGCCACCCGCTACAACAACGACTGGGCGAAATTCCTCCGCGAGGACGGCGAGCACCTCTCCGACCACTTCCCGCACACGGTCGACTTCACCTACACCCTCAACTCCTCCCTGAAGGCGAGCGACTTCTTCGGCGGCCCCCACGGCACCGCCTTCAACGACGCGGACGACCTGCCGACGTCGGTGTCCCCGCGCACCCTGACCCTGCGCGGCAGCGCCCGCCTGGACGCGGTGTCCCTGACGCACGACGGCGGCACAGCCCTCAGCCACGGCGGCACGGGAGGCACGGCGACGTCCCTGACCCTGGCTTCCGGCGAGCACCTCACCGCCGTAAAGCTGACACAGGGCCAGAAGGACGGTCGTACGCGGATCTTCTCGGCGTCGTTCACGACGGACAAGGGCCGCACGCTGTCCGCCGGGACGGCGACATCGGACAGCAAGACCTTCACGGCACCCTCCGGTTGGCAGATCGTCGGGTTCACGGGTCGGTCGGGCGACGAGATCGACAAGCTGGGGGTGCTGTACGCGCCGATCGGCTGACGGCCAGTGCGACGGCCGCCCGCCCCGCAGCCGTACGCGGGTGGGCGGCACGGCACAATGTGAACGGCCGCCGCCCGTCCGGCCCTTGTCCGCGACGCTCATGTGGTGGCCCCGCTGGTTCATGACGCTGCCCGAGCTTCGCCACGAAGGTGATGTGGCCTTCTACCGGGCGCGTGTCGAGGCCAAGCCGGCGAAGTGGTCGGTCAAGTGGAAGCCGCCGCAGGCGGAGCTGCCCGTGCGCACGTACCGTGCGCCGCCGCGGTGAGGCGCCGCAGTGCGGCCTGGGCGGGTGGGCCCCAGGTGGGCTTGCCTCCGGGCCGGCCCCGGACACCCGCGCTGCGGGACCGGCAGCGGCAGGTGCGGGGCGAGGGCGGGGAGGAAGGCGTATTCCTTGCGCAGCAGCTCGTCCGCGGACTGCGTCGCCCAGGGCAACCGGACGGCGAGGTCGTCGCCGAGCCGCCACAGCTGGTTGTCCCAGCCGCGCGCGCCGAGCTGCAGGGGGCGGTCGGCGAGGTCGGGGTGCTGGTCGTGCAGGAGGTCCGCCGCGCAGGGCGATCGGCGGTCGACTGGCTAACCTCACTAGGATGTCTCCTAGGGGCTCCAGGGGCCCTCGGGGCCTTAGGCCAGGTCACACATCCGGAGGTCAGCCAGCCCATGGCCCGCGCAGGACTCACCGCCGACCGCCTCGCCGCGGCCGCGGCCGAACTCGCCGACGAGATCGGGTTCGAGAAGGTCAGCCTGTCCGCGCTGGCCCGGCAGTTCGGGGTGAAGGACGCGAGCCTGTACTCGCACGTCAAGAATCTCCAGGACCTGCGCACACGGGTCGCGTTGCTGGCCGGCGGCGAGATGATCGACCGGATCGCCGCCGCCGTCGCCGGACGCGCCGGCAAGGACGCGCTCGCCGCCTTCGCGGACGCCTACCGGCAGTACGCGCTCCAGCACCCGGGCCGATACGCCGCCACCCAGACGCAGGTCGACCAGGCTCTCGTCGCCGACTCCCCCGCCATGCGCCGCACCGCCGAGATCACCTACGGCATGCTCCGCGCCTACGGCCTCGAAGAGCCGGACCTCACCGACGCCGTCCGCCTGCTGCGCAGCACCTTCCACGGCTACTGCGCCCTGGAGTCCACCGGCGCGTTCGGCGCCCCCCGGGCCGTACAGGAGTCCTGGGAGCGCGCCGTCGACGCCCTGCACGTGGCGCTGGTGAACTGGCCGCGGCACGAGCGCGACCGGCGCCCGCCCCAGTTGTCACCCTGACCACTTAGACTGGAAGCTTCGCGGAGGTCACGCGCCACCACCACGGGGGAGGGAGTGCGTCTTGTCCCAACAGCAGCTCGGACGCGGCCCCCTGAGGTCCCGGCAGACCCGTCCCACGCCTCCCGCTCCCGACGAAGAAACCCCGGACAGCTCGCCCCCGGCGCGTTTCGTCGGCTGGCTCGGTGGCCTCGGGTGTGTGGCCGCCGGGTACGGCGTGTTCCAGTTCCTGTTCAGTGTGCTGCCCGGCTCCCTCGAAGGTTCGGCCGCCCGCTATCTGATCGCCGGCATCAGCGGACTCGGCACCTCGATCGCCGCCTGGCTGGCGGCGGCGCTGCTGCGGGCCCGGGCGGCGGCCGGCGAGCGAGCACCGGGCGCCGCCGTAGGACCCGCCGCCATGGCACCGGGGGCACCCGGCCCGCTCCCCCGGGCCTTCGCCTCCGCCTACGAGACCCTCGTCGACCAGGTGTCCGTCGTGGACGACCCGGAGTGCGGCCGGCTCACCGGCTGGCCGCACTCCCTCGGCGAGACCTCGCCCTCACGCCCCACCCCCGTCGGCACCGCGTACGGCCTGCACATCATGCTCGACCTCGGCGTACCCGACGGACGGCTGAGCACCGGCGACCTGGTGGACACGCTGTGGCGGCTACGGCTGCCGGACGGCGGCTGGTCGGCGCGCTCGCAGGGGTCCGAGGCGCGTCCGGAGGTCACCGCGCTGGTGCTGGGCGCGCTGGCCCGGGCCCCGGCGCCTCCGCCGAGCGGCTGGCCGCCGAGGTGGACCGGTGCACCAGCGCATTCACCCGTCAACTCGACCGCAGCGGGCGGGAGTCGACCCATGTCGTGACGACCGTGCTGCGCGGGCTGCTGCGTGCCGCGCCCCGCTCCGAGGTCCTGCCCGTGCTGCGCGAGGCCCTCTCGGACGGCGCGATCAGCGACCCGCGCCGCGATCATCTGCGCTGCTGGGGCTACCGCCTCGACCCCCCGCACGGCTGGCCGTCACCACTGCACACCGCACAGGCGGTCGTCGCCCTCGACCGGGCCGCCCGGGTCCTCGGCGAGAACGCCGGTGCGCGCGCCGCCCGCGAGGACGGCGTCCGCTGGCTGCTGACCTGCCCGGAGGCGTCGCACGACACCTGCGCCGACCTGAGGAACCTGCACGAGGAGGTACGCCGGCCGCGCACGGACGACCCCTCGCGTCACGAGGTGCTGAGCGTGCGGCACTTCACCGCCTCCTGGGTGGCGCGCGCCCTGCTGTCGCCGGGAGCCGTGGAGATCGCCCGCGCCGACGGGCTGGAGGAGCAGTGGCGGGTACGGCTGGACGGGGCCGTCGCCGCGGTGTGGGCGGGGCAGACGGACGGCGTCTGGTTCTGGGGACGGGGCGACAGCACCGAGCTGCGGCGGCCCATGTGGATGACCTATCAAGGTCTTTCGACGCTGCGCGCGCATGCCGTATGGATGTATCAGCCGGGTGACTGAACTCGGATGTCACGCGCGGGTCGTTGGAGGATGGGTGCATGGGCGGTCGGCAGGTCCTGGCGACGCGAAGGCTGCTGGCCGAGACACTGGACGGTGAACTGCCCGAGCACGCGCTGGCGTCCGCCGCCCGCTCCGTCGTCGCCGAACTCGGCTCCACCGACCGGCTGCTGGAGCTGATCGCGGAACTCGCCTCCGGGGAGGGCGATCCGGCGGACTGCGCGCGACTGTCGTACCGCCATGTCCTCGGCTTCGACAAGCTGCTGCTGATCGACGGCGGTCCGCGGCACATGCTGCGCGCGCACGTGTGGCATCCGGGCGCGGGCGGCATCGGCGAGGAGGACATCCACAACCACCGTTCGCCACTGGCCTCTTATGTCGTACGGGGCCGGCTGGCCATGGAGCTGTACGAGGTCTGCGGCGAGAGCGGCGATGACGACGATGACGGTGTCGGTGGTGTCGCGGCGGCCCGGTACGAGGAGTCGCTGGCGGAGGGGTCGGCGGACTGGGTGCTGCGGCCGGCCGGTGCGGCGCGGCTGCGGCTGACGCATGTGGGGCAGTACGCGGCGGGCAGCTCGTACGCCCTGCCCGCGCACACCCTGCACCGGGCCTGGTGCGACACGGACGCGCCGACGGTGACGTTGTTCCTGGAGACCGGCGCGGGGCGGCGGCGCCACACCGATGTGTTCACGGCGGCGGGCCCGCATCCGGAGGCGGTGGAGAAGGTGCCGATGGATGTGCGGGACTATCGGGGGGCGTTGAGCGATCTGGCGGAACGGCTCAGGGCCTTGTGACGGCTCACGGCTCCCGGGGCGCGCGGTGACCCCGGCCGCCCGTCGGCTTCGTGCGCCGGGCGGCCGGGGTCGGCACGGGTTACGGGAGTTTCACGAACGGCGACAGGAAGGCGCGGGCGCCCGGGGTGTCCAGGCGGTACGTCACGTTCGTCGCGTAGCACGGGGTGTCACCGGTGATCGTGGTGGCGGCCAGGACGTTCTTTCCGCCGATCACCGCGAAGTTGGGGCCGCCCGAGTCGCCGTAGCAGGCACCGCCGTTGCCCTGCGGTGCGGTCATCGCCAGGCGTGCCCAGGAGTTGTTGAGGGCGTCGAAGGTGACGGGCGCCTTCATCCGGACGCCGCCGCCGGGGTGGGTCTGTCCGCCGGGTCCGTTGACGGCCTCCTGGGTGCCGTATCCGGCGACGAACCAGTCGGTGGCGTTCAGGCCCCGCGGTCCGAGCGCGCCGAGTTGGTTCGCGGTGGGCAGGGTGGCCGGGGTGAACGTCCAGCGGGCCTTGACCTTCGTGGCGGGCAGTTCGATCACCGAGATGTCATGGGTGTCGGACGCGGGCCCCGGGTAGTCGGGGTGGCTGTGGGCGGTGCCCTGGACGGCGACGGCCCTCGCCTGGGCGGCCGGGTCGCCGGGGTACTTCTTGGCGGCGGCGTCGAGGCCGGCCTGCACGTCCTGGTCCAGCGACACGTAGAACTGCACGTTGTCGGGCCAGTCGGTGGTGCAGTGCGCGGCGGTCAGGAAGGTGTCCGCGTCGATCATGGTGCCGGAGCAGACCCAGTCGACCCGGTCCGGGGTCGCGGGATCGCCGTCGTTGTCCCAGGTGGCCACGAGCGCGCCGACCTCGGTGCGTTCGGGGGCGGGCGTCGCGTTGTACGAGTTGATGGCCGAGGACGGCAGCGCCGTGGCGAGCACGGCCGCACAGGCCGCCGCGGTGACGGCGGTGGCGCGTATGGCTGACAAAAGAACTGACCCTTCTGCAGGTGAGCTTGGGTGTTCTCCTGTGGGGGGGTGCGCCAAGTGAAACGCCTGGGGGCGGCTGCGACAAGAGTGTGCTCGCTCCCGCAGGGTTTTCCCTATGCGTTCCCTGTGTGATCAGCTCGCCGTTGCGGAAGTAGCCGAAGTGGCCGAAGTGGCCGAAGTGGCCGAAGTGGCCGAAGTGGCCCCGGTGGGCTCAGGACTCGGTGAAGGCCTGGCTCACGATGTCGAGGTTGTACGCGTCGATCTCCACGCTGGTCAGCTCGGACCGGCCGAGCCACCGCGCGTCCTGATCCGGCTCGGGGAGGGTGACGCTCGCGGACAACGGCCTGACCAGGAAGTTGTCCTGCCAGTTCTTGATCTCGTGCCCCCGGTAGTCGCTGAGGAAGGACGACTCGCCGACCTTGCGGACGATTTCGCCGAGGAGTCCGGTCTCTTCCTTCAGCTCCCGCAGGGCGCCGTCCTCGGGACTCTCACCGGGCTCCAGCTTCCCGCAGGGAACCCCCCACACCCGCGGCAGGAACCGCTCCTTCTCGCTGCGGCGCACCAGAAGCACCCGCTGCTTGTCGTCCATCACGACGGCGGCCGCCAGTCGCCTGTCGCCGGGGATGTCCATGGTCATGGTTCCTCGGTCCCTCGCCGGTGATGAGTCCAAAGGGTCTGATACCCGGGAAAGAGTCAACGCTAACAGGAACCTACGGTCCGTCGCTGTGAGTCAGGTCGCCCCGGCGGCTGAGCGCGTCCACCTCGTCGTAGGACGGAGTGGCCCCGTGCGGCGCCCGGCCCGCCCGGATTTCCGCGGCCGCCTCCAGTGCCGCGCCCAGCGCCCGCCGGTAGAGCAGCGAGCCGAGGCTGACGCGCCGGACGCCGAGGTCTGCGAGGTGGGGGACGGTGGGGCCGGTCGGGGTGTAGAGGATGTTGAGGGGGGCGTGGAGGCGCTCGACCAGGGCGGCGATGTCCGCGGGGTCGGTGAGTCCGGGGACGAACACCCCGTCCGCGCCCGCCCGTTGGTAGGCGTCGGCGCGGGCCGTCGTCTCTTCGCCGTCGCCGTCGCCGTCGCCGTCGCCCAGCCAGCAGGTGTCCGTGCGGGCGTTGACGAAGAGGTCCGGTGCCGCCGACTTGACGGCCGCGATCTTCGCGGCGTGCAGTGCGACGGAGCCGAGGCGGTCCTCCAGGTTGATGCCAACGGCTCCGACGCACGCCAGCTCCCGGGCGAACTCCGCCACCTCGTCGGGGTCCTCGCTGTATCCGTCCTCCGCGTCGACGGAGAGCAGGTACGGCTGCGAGCCGAGAGCCAGGGCGAGCCGGAGGGTCTCGTCACGGGTCGCCGACGCCCCGTCGGCCAGCCCGGCGGCCGCGGCCACGCCGAGGCTCGTCGTCCCGATCGCCCGGAAGCCCTGAGCGGCGAGGGCCGTCGCGGAGGCGTGGTCCCAGGCGTTGGGGAGGAGGAGGGGCTCGTCTCCTCGGTGGAGGTCGGCGAACACGCTCACGACAGGTCTCCCATGGCGTCGGCGTAGTACGTCGATTCCCCGAGGTGCCGGGCGAGTTCGCGGAAGCTCCAGCCCTCGCCGGGCGAGTGGTCGAGCTGGTCGTCGCTCAGGGCGTCGAGTCGGTTCACCCAGATGCGGGCGAGGCGGGTCAGCCGGCTGCGGGCCTCCTCCAGGGGCTCGGCGGTGAAGGGTGCGAGGTCCGCCTCGGTGGTGAGGGCGGAGGCGTGCCACTGGTCGGGCAGGGGCTCCTCGCCCGCGAGCCGGGCTTCCAGTTCGGCGAGGTGGTCGATCAGGTGGTCGGCGACGCGGCGGATCGCCTTGTGCGGGGTGTGGACGCGGTCGTCGACGTGCTTGGGCCTGCCGTCCCAGTTCGGCCAGGTCGCGGCCAGGGTGAGGACGTGGTCGACCATGGCGGTGACGGCCGCGGAGGGGGCCCGACGGGCGGTTTCGGTCATGCCCCGAACGCTAGGCGCCGGTCGTTTCGGTACTGGCCGAAGTGATCCGTCCCACACTCTGTGAACTTCAGCAACTTTGCCGGCTCGGGCGGCGACCGGGGTGCATGACTTCCGCAAGACGTACGGCGTCCGTGTCCACTTCCGCGTCCGGCGCGCCCGGCCATCGCCGCGCGCACGCCGCCCGCAAGCCGCTCATCGCCGGCCTCGCCGCCACGGCCGCATTGGTCGGGGCCTGGTACGCCACCGCCGGCGCCGCCACGACCACGGCCGCCGCTCTCACCCCCACGACCACCACGGTGAATCTGCCGGCCAAGTTCCCCTACCTGTCGGCCGGTTACAACAACACCCGCGAGTGGACGCGCACGGCGACGGCGGTGGCCCCGAACGGCACCCTGCGGGTCGCCTGGCCCGCCTCGGACGGCATCCACGTCACGCCGCTGACCGCCGCCGGCAAGCGCGCGGGCGCGGACACGATCGTCAAGGGCGCCAAGGAGGTCGGCGGCCTGGTCGCGCACAACGACGGCTTCGCGCTGCTGACCCGGGTCGCCGACAGCAACAAGTGGAAGGAGACGGCGGCCGCGCTGATCCGCTACACGAACGGCAAGCAGACCTTCCGCACCAAGCTCACCGCCACCTCCTCCCACGACACTTCCCCGACCCTCGACGGCCAGCTCACCTGGAACGGCACCAAGTACGGCGCCTACTTCGTCGTGCACGGCGCGGGCGGCTTCGCCGACGGGCACTTCGGCGACAAGCTGTCGTACGTCAGCGCCAAGGGCGCGAAACTCAGCGGCGGTTGGAGCTGGGGGTGCAGCCACAACGAGGGCATCGCGCTGCACGCCGAGAAGACCGGCGCCTTCACCTCCCTCTGCTTCGACGACTGGCGCTCGGGGCTGTTCGTGTCGACGGGCATCGGCGCGCCCGACAACGCCCCGGTCGTGCAACGCGAGCAGTGCTGGGCGGGCTACTGCGGCGGCACGTATCCGAGCCGTACCGGTGACCTCGTGAAGTCGGCCACCGGCCGCTACGCCACCGCCTTCGCCTCCCGCGGCGCCGCGTCGGCCAAGAAGAACCCCGAGGACTCCAGCGGACGCGGCTGGACGGTCACGCCCAGGACCAGCACCCACCAGGTGGCCGTCGCCTTCCTCAAGAACCGCGACACCCCCGCGGGCAAGGCGATCCAGCTGTCCAGCACCAAGGGCGTCGAGCACGTCAACGTCCGCATCGCCCCCTACGGCAAGGACCGCCTCCTGCTGTCCTGGGAGTCCCTCAAGAACGCCAAGTGCGCGAACGGCACCTGCACCGGCACCTTCGCGGGCACGTCCTTCCGGCTCATCGACTGGAACGGCAAGTTCCAGAGCACCACGAAGGTCGTCGGCACCCGGATCACCGGCGACATCGCGGTCCAGAAGGACGGCACGCTGGCGTGGGCGTACGTCCCGGTCACGCCGTCGTACGCGTCGCCGCTCACCGGTGCCTCCCCCACCTCCACGACACTGCGGATCGCGCGCCTGAAGCCCTGAGCGGTGCCCGGTCAGCCCGTGATGGAGAAGAAGATCGTGTCCTGGGTGTACCAGTCGATGTTCTTCGTCGCGTACTCCCACTCGGTGTGCTCGAAGTCGAGCTTGTCGATGATCTCCTGGACGTCGTACCGGAAGTCCGCGTCCATCCGGTCCAGCACGGCGCGGTAGGCGTCGGCGGCCGGCTTGGCCTTGGCCAAGGGGAACATGCCTATGTGCGGGCCGTCCACGGGATACGGGATGTGAAAGGGGATCTCCTGCGGCGGTCCGGCGAACAGGTGGTCGTGCAGCAGCAGATCCCCGCTCACGTCCAGGCGGCGCAGTTCGTCGTCGAGCAGGCCGAAGAAGGTCGAGGGCTTGGAGTACACGCCCAGGTCGGACGGGTCGGACGCATTGCAGTCGATGATGTGCTGGAGGGCGCGGTAGTAGGCGCCGGCCGCGTACTCCGCGTCCGAGCTCGCGTGACCGGCCACCAGGTGCTCGAGCGCGTCAGGGATGGACAGGCCCCAGTCGATGCCCTGGTGGTCGAGTTCGAGTTGGCTCTTCCTCGCCCTCTCGCGCATCATGCCGAGGATGCGCTCCTGGTCGGCGGTGAGGTTCCCGGCGGCTCCGAGGAACCCCAGGACGTCGGCTTTGTCAGCGGTGCTGTACGAGATGATCCGGCTCATGATCACCATGCTGCCAGCCACCACTGACAATCGCCCCGGCAGCCTCAGGAGGGCGTGACGCCCGCCCCGTTCTCATCCAGCCGGACCCGCACCTCGCGGCCCGCGCTCCAGCGGACGTGAATCGCGCCGGCCTCTGCCACGTCCACGGATACCAGCTCCTGAAGCGGCAGGGGGTCCGGCTCGGCGGTGAGGCGGGCGAGGGCGACGAACACGGTGGGCCCGTCCCCCGTCACTCCGGTCAGACCCGGCAGAACCATAGGAGCCGTCGGAGCCGTCGGAGCCGTCGGAGCCGTCGGCTCGGAGTCGCTCAACAGGCCGGACACAGGCACGAGTTCCGCCTCGAAGCCCTCCCCCGCCGCCCACCCCGTCACCCGCACCGCCGTCCCGGGAGCCGCGCCCGCGACCCGGTGGACGCGCACCTCCACCGCGCCCTCGGCCAGCACCACACTGCTCACCCGGATCCCGTCGCCGACCGAGTGCCGGGAGGCCGCCCAGCCCTCCCCCACCCCCAGCGGCACGATGTCGGTACGGCTCGGGTCGTCGCCGACGATCACGCTGTTGTCGTGCGACGGCGAGGGCGTCGTCACCGTCGAGTAGGCGAGGCGCGTGTAGTACGGGTCGTAGCGGACGTCCTCGCTGCCGTGGTTGTGAAGGCGGACCAGGCCGTCCGAACTCGTGGACTGCAGCAGCCAGTTGGGGGCGGCGATCGGCGTGAGCGCGTTCGCGCCCTCGGACGGGGCGGGTTCCTCCGTCGCCGTCCAGACCTCGTGGTCCGGCGGCAGGAGCAGGCCGAGGAAGGCCTTGCTCGCCCAGTACGGGGACGCCGGGCCCGAATAGCCTTGCAGGACAGCCTCGTCGGGGCCGTGCCAGCCGAGGGTCAGCAGGCCGGCCGCGTTGACCGCGCCCCGCTCCAGGAAGTACTTCAGCGCGCCGGAGGCCAGCCGCCTGGTCTCCCCCGGCGTGAGAGGCGTACGGCCCGTCAGGGCGCCGAGCCACAGCGGGGCCGTGGTCGCGAAACGGTAGGTCAGGGAGCGGCCCTGGTGCATGGGGGCGCCGTCGGCGCCGAACAGGCGGGCGTAGTCCTCCAGGTGACGGGAGAGCCGGCCGCCGTACAGCTCCGACAGCCGCTCGTCCTGCGCCAGCCAGGCGTGCAGCACCGGGTACAGGTGCATCGCCCAGCCGTTGTAGTAGTCGAACTTCCGGCCGTCGCCGTCCGTGTACCAGCCGCCGCCGACGTACCACTCCTCGATGCGCTCCAGTCCGCGGTCGATCGCCTTGCGCGACTCCTCGGCCTCGTATCCGATCTCCTGGAGGAAGCCGCCCACCGTCACCGGGAACAGCTCCCAGTTGCAGGGCCAGGCTTCGGCGGTCAGCGCGTCCCCGAGCCAGGCCGCCGCCCGCTGCCGCACCGAGTCGTCGAGCCGGTCCCACAGCAGCGGGCGCGTCAGCCGCAGCGCGAGCGCGATCGACGCCGCCTCGACGAGGGGCTGGCTGCGGTCCCCGATGCGGGGCCAGACCCCCGAGACACCGGCCGCGAGTCCGTCGGCGTACCGCTGCAACGCCGTCTCGTCGCGGCGGAAGGCTGCCAGCAGCAGCGTACGGGCGTAGCCCTCCAGGCCGTCGGAGAGGCGGCCCGACCAGCTCGCGCGGTCGCCGGGGAAGTGGTAGAGGGCTCGGTCCTCGGTGGCGTACGGCTCGACCGCCGCGAGCAGGGCGTCGGCGGCCGCCTCCCAGTGGGCGCGGGTGTAGCCGGTGTGCGGGCTGCGGGTGCGGTCGTCGGGGGGCAGGTGCATCGGTTCTCTTTCTCGCCGGCTCGGTTCAGACCTGGGGCGCCCCGGTTCCGGTCAGGACGCCCCAGGGCTCATCCCACCCGCACCTTGCCCTCCGGCACCAGATGCTGAGCGGCGAGTTCCTCGCGGACCAGGTTCGCGTACACCGTGGCGCCGTGCACCGAGGTGTGGGTGTTGTCCCGCTTCTCGTTGTAGAGGTAGAGCGCCTTGGAGGCCTCCACGCCCAGGGACTCCACCAGGGCCTTCGTCTTCGCGGTCAGGTCGATCAGCGGGACGTCCTCGGCGGCGGCGACCGAGCGGACGACCGCGGGGTGGTCCACGCCGAGGCCGTTCACGAGCAGGGCCGTGCCGTTGTTGAGCGTGCCGTCGGCGTTGAACCAGCGGCGCACGATCGGGGTGACGAGGACCGGCTCGCCGCCCTTCTCGCGCACGCCCGCCACCAGGGCCTCCAGATTCGCCCGGTAGGTCGCCCCGTCGGTCGTCTTGTCGTTGTGGGCGAGCTGGATCAGGACCAGGTCGCCGGGGCGGATCTGCGGCTGGACGGTGGCCCAGAGGCGCGAGTCGGCGAGGTAGGTGACCGTGCTTTCGCCGGAGTCGGCGTAGTTGGCGACGGACAGGCCCTTGCGGAGGTACTGCGGGAGTTGCTGGCCCCAGCCGGAGTACGGGTCGCCGGGCTGGTCGCAGACCGTGGAGTCGCCGACGAGGAAGATCTGGCGGGCGTGCCGGGCCGGGGTGACCTTGATGTCGGCGAGGGCGGGGGCCGAACCGCCGAGGACCAGGTCGAGGCCGGGAGTGCCTTCGGGGCCCGTCGGCTCGCCCTCGGGCGTGCGGACGTTCACGGTGAAGCTGCGGGCCACGCGCTCGCCGGCCTCCGCGGCCGTCTCGGGGAGCAGGGAGCGGCGGGTCTCGCCGGTGACGCTCGTGCTCGACGCGGCCTCGCCGCCGAGGAGGACCTGCACGTCGTACGTGCCGGGCGGGACGTCGAAGTGGCAGGCGCCGGCGGTGCAGTTCTCGATGCCGAGGGGGCGCGGACCGCCGTACGCCTGGGCCGGTACGGCCGACAGGACGGACAGGCCGGTGCTCAGCGTCACCGCCGCCAGGACGGCACGGTTGAAACGTCTCATTCGTCGGCTCCTCCACAGGACGACAAGGCCTGGCGCTGGACCGTACCCCCTCGGGGCAAGCGCTTTCTAGACCCTGGACTCATTTCACAAGATTGCCAATCTCCCAACACCGAAAGCCCTTTCGCGAAATCGATTCAACTGTCACCCTCGCTCTCACCCGCACCACCCCCACACCTCTCGACCTCTCGAAGGAGGCACGCCCATGTCCGGATCCTCGAACAGACCGGTCCGACGCCGTACCTTCGTGCTCGGCACCGCGGCCGCGGCAGGCACGGCCGCACTGAGCGGCACCGCTTCCGCCGCGGCCTTCGGCTGGAGCGACGACGGCTCGAACTACGTCGTCGACACCGGCGCCAACCTCGTCTTCAAGGTCAGCAAGACCAACGGCGACCTGACCTCGCTGGTCTACCGCGGCACGGAGTACCAGGGCTACGGCGGCATGAACTCGCACATCGAGTCCGGCCTCGGCAGCTCCACCGTGTCGATCAGGCAGTCGGGTTCGACGATCCTGATCTCGGTCGCGTACGGCACGCTGCGGCACTACTACGCGGCCCGCAGCGGCGAGAACAACGTCTACGTGTGGACCAACAAGGCCGACACGTCGGTCTCCGCGACCCGCTTCATCCTGCGCACCCGGCCGGGCCTGTTCCGCAACGACGAGCCCGACTCCTACACCTACGCGCCCACGACCATCGAGGCCTCCGACGTGTTCCGGAAGTCCGACGGCCAGACCCGCTCGAAGCACTACTCGAAGCTGCGCGTCATGGACTACAACTACGTCGGCTGGTCCAGCGGCGGCGTCGGCCTGTGGATCGTGCGCAGCAACCACGAGAAGGCGTCCGGCGGCCCCTTCTACCGCTCTCTCCTCCGTCACCAGAGCGCGGACGGCGGCGGCCTGTACGAGATCCTGTACTACGGCCAGAACCAGACCGAGGCCCAGCGCTTCGGCCTCCAGGGCCCGTACGTCATCGCCCTCACGGACGGCGGGGCGCCCTCCTCGTCGCTGTTCCCGGGCACGCTCACCACGTCGTGGGCGGACTCGCTCGGCATGTCCGGGTACGTCGGCACGAGCGGGCGCGGCCGGGTGGCCGGGGTCGGGATATCCGGGCGGAACACGGCGCACGCGTACACGGTCGGGCTCGCCAACTCGGCGGCGCAGTACTGGGGTTCGGCGCGTTCGTCGGACGGCTACTTCTCGATCGGGGGTGTGCTGCCGGGGACGTACACCCTCACGGTCTTCAAGGGTGAACTCGCCGTCTACACGACCTCGGTGTCGGTCACGGCCGGCGGCACGACCACCCTCAACACGATCGCGATCCCGTCCTCGAACGACCCGAGCAACGCCACCGCGATCTGGCGGATCGGCGACTGGAACGGCACGCCGAGCGGCTTCAAGAACGCCGACCTGATGACGTACGCGCACCCGTCCGACGTCCGGGCCGCCTCCTGGACCGGCAACGTCGTCATCGGCAACAACGAGACGGCGTCCTTCCCCTGCTACCTCTGGAAGGACGTCAACAGCGGGATACTCGTGTACTTCCGACTGACGGCGGCCCAGGCGGCGGCCGCGCACACGCTGCGGATCGGGGTGACGACGGCGTACGCCAACGGCCGGCCCCAGGTGTCGGTCAACGGCGCCTGGACGTCCGCCATCCCCTCCCCGCCCACCCAGCCGAACACCCGGTCGCTGACCAATGGTTCGTACCGGGGCAACAACAACACGTTCACGTACAGCGTGCCGGCGTCCGCCTGGCAGACGGACACCAGCCAGTACAACGTGCTGAAGATCGACGTGGTGAGCGGTTCGGGGACGACGGGCTATCTCAGCGCGGGCACGGCGATCGACGCGATCGACCTGCTCGCCTGACGGCACATCATGTCCCGCGCGTCCACTGCTGGTTCGTGCCGCCGTTGCACGTGTACGTGATGACGGCGGCGGAGTTGGCGGTGGACGCGCCGTTCACGTCCAGGCACTCGCCGCTCGCCCGGGACTTGATGTTCACGTAGGAGCCGGTGGTGGTGAGCGACCACTGCTGACTGGTCGAGGAGGCGTTGCAGTTCTCCTGGGTGACCGTGTTCGCGTTCTCCTGGACGCACAGGGAGCTGTTCCTGACCATCAGCTGGTAGTAGCCGCTGCCCACCGACTTGAACCAGTACTTCTGGTTGTTGCCGCCGTTGCAGTCGTACTGCTTGAGCTGGGCGCCCTGCCACAGCGACTGGCTGGTGACGTCGGCGCACTTGGACGAGTGCCGGGCGATCAGCGTGTTGTACGTGGCGCTTGTGCCGCTGATCGAGCCGGTGGCCGTGTCGATGGTGACCTCCGGGGACCAGGACATGGACATCGAGGTCGAGGAGGGGAAGGTCAGCGGCAGCCAGACGTAGCGGGAGTCGTTGACGGTGCCGCCGAAGGAGTTGCCCCAGCGGTCGCCCATGTAGAGGTACGAGGTGGTCGATGTGCCCTGGACGGGAAGGACGTACGCGGTCTGCGAGCCGTAGGTCGTGGAGTCGCCGATGTTCGTCATGGCCGTCCAGGGGCCCGCGATGTTGGTGGCCGTGGCGTACTGCTGCTGATTGGGGTTCCAGCCGGTGGCGCCGGACGTCAGCATGAAGTAGACGCCGCCCCGCTTGAAGAGAGCCGGGGCCTCGCGGTGGCCGCCGTGCCAGGGGTCGGCGACCAGGGCGGCGATGCCCGTGTAGTCGCTGGTCAGGCGGTAGATGTGCAGGTCGTAGTTCTCGCGGGCGGCGGAGGCCATGTAGCCGGTGCCGTCGGTGTCGACGAAGACCGTGATGTCGCGGGACATGTGCTGGCCGAGCGGGCGGAAGCTGCCCTGCCAGGTGTAGTTGCCGTCCACGGTGTCGGAGACGGCGACGGCGGCTCGGGCCTCGCTGTAGTCGGTGCCGTTCTCCTTGTGCATCCACATGACGAACTTGCCGGTGGAGGCGTTGTACATGACCTTCGGGCGCTCGATGTTGGCGGTGGCCAGCTCCGCGGCGCTCGACTGGGTCAGGACGTGGTTCCTGAACTCCCAGTTCTTCAGGTCGGTGGAGCGGTAGGCGTCCACGTACCGGAAGGTGTTGTCGGCGTTGCGGTGCTCGCCGAACCAGTAGTAGTAGGTGCCGACCTTGATGACCCCGCCGCCGTGCGCGTGCACGGGGTTGCCCGAGGGGTCGGTGAACTGGGTGCCGTTGGTGATGGTCTGGGGTGCCGCCTGGGCCGGTCCCGCGGTGGCCAGGGCGGCGGCCAGGGCCAGACAGAGGGCGAGCAGAACCGCGTACGCACGTCTCATCTCACGCACTCTCCTTCGCGGTCTCGGCACCCGGCTCGGCGGTCGTGCCCGTCGCCGTGTCCGCCACGGGTATGCCGAAGTTCGGGGTGCCGTCGGGGTTCCAGCCGAGCTTCTGGATGCGGGTGTGGCGGTTGGGGTCGTTCAGCGGGTCGCCGACGATCTCCTTGTACTGGCGGGCGTGGTAGACGAGGACGTCGGTGCGGCCGTCCTCGGCGACGGTGAAGCAGTTGTGGCCGGGGCCGTACTGCTGGGTGGTGTCGTTGCTGGTGAAGACCGGGGTCGGGGACTTGGACCAGTTCGCCGGGTCCATGAGGTCGCTGTCGGCGTCGGCGGTCAGCATGCCGACGCAGTAGTTGAAGTCGGTGGCGGAGGCCGAGTAGGTGAGGAAGATCCGGCCGTTGCGCTTGAGGACGTACGCGCCCTCGTTGACCTTGAAGCCGATGCACTCCCAGTCGTACTCCGGGGTGGACAGCCGCACTTGGGGCCCGGTCAGGGTCCATGGGTTGGCCATCTCGGACAGGAAGAGACCGGTGTTGTTGTCCATCCCCGGTTCGTGCTGCGCCCAGCAGAGATAGCGGGTGCCGCGGTGGGTGAAGGTGGTGGCGTCGAGGGAGAAGGTCTCCCAGGCGGTCTTGACCTGGCCCCGCTCCACCCAGGTGCCCTTGAAGGGGTTGGGGTGGGAGTTCTCCAGGACCCAGATGCGGATCTTCCACACGTCCTCGGCGGGCGCGGAGGCGAAGTAGATGTACCACTTGCCGCCGATGCGGTGCAGCTCCGGCGCCCAGATGTGGGCACCCATGTCGCCGGTGGCGTGGGCCCGCCAGATGACCGACTCGGCGGCCGTGGTCAGGCCGTTCAGGGTGCGGGAGCGGCGCAGGATGATGCGGTCGTACTCGGGGGCGGTGGCCGTGAAGTAGTAGAAGCCGTCGGTGTGCCGGTGGATGTGCGGGTCGGCGCGCTGCTGGACGAGGGGGTTCACGTAGGGGGCCGCCTTCGGGGATGCGGCAGGGGCTGCGGGGGCAGCGGCGTGGGCGACACCGGGGACGGCAGAGGCGGCGGTCAGGGCGCCGGCGGCTGCGGCGCCCTTCAGCAGCAGTCTGCGGCTGGGGGATTGGGAGGGTCGGGGTGCTTGGGGCAGGTCGTCTGCGCGGCTCATGCGGACTGCCTCTCGGGGGCTCTCAGGGGGGAACTGGTTCGAAATGACGAACATCATCTGCCATACCGAACGCCGAAAAGGTAGAGGTGTGCAACCAGGAGGTCAACGGGTTCGACGTGACGGAGAGAGCGCTTTCCACCTGGGCGCGCCATTTTTTGTTATCGGCCCTCCTCCCGTCCGTCTCCCATGACGTGCGCAGCCATACCCCCAAGACAGCAGCGGCCCTCGGCGCCCTCGCCGTGGTCGCCGCCCTCACCGTCACCGCTCCCCCCGCGGTGGCCGCCGGCCCCCGGGACGTCACCGCGGACGTTCTCGGGGGCCGGGACGTCACGCTCAGCGGCGACACGGTCGTCGCCATGCCGGCCGGGACGACGACGTACGACGGCGTCTTCCGCGGCGAGGGCACGCTCACCGTGCGCGGCAGTGGGACGCTGATCCTGACCAAGGACAGCGACTTCACGCTGCCGAGGTCCCGGCAGCGGCAGAAGGTGAGCGTCCTCGGCGGCAACCACCCGTACGTCACCACGACCGACGCGGACCCGCCGGCGATCACGGTGGAGCGCGGGGCGACCCTGCAGTACGGCAACGGCGGTACGACCGGGCTGGTCGGCCACTTCCCGTACAACACCCCGGCGTTCCGGCTCAACCAGGACAACATCCGGGTCGACGGCACCCTGCGGCTGTCGCTGAAGAGCGCCTACAACCTGGGCACGATCAGCGGCTCCGGGCTCATCACCCAGCCGCGCTTCCTGTGGGGCACCTGGGACCTGTCGGGCACCCACTCCTTCTCCGGGGTGATCGACAACGGCACGCAGGTGAACGCCGGACGCCCGGAGTTCGCGACGTCGCTGCCGAACGTGCGCAAGATCCTCAACCAGGGCACGTACACCGTGGACACCCCGCTGGGCCAGACCGTGACCATGGGCATGGACTTCTACCAGCGGGAGTACGGCAGCGACATCAACGTCCAGTCCCGGCCGGGCAGCAAGGTCGTCCTGACCGGCCAGTACAGCTGGTCGGGCCAGGGCGGCGACACCAATCCCTCGCTCAGCGACCCGTCCCTGAACTGGACGCCCGCGCGCAAGAACGTCAACAAGCGCGGCACCAACATCAAGGGCGCCAACGTCCAGTGGGGCGACGGGACGACGAACAAGATCTTCATGCCCGGGACCGCCGAGACCGTCTACATCAACCTGCTGGCGGCACGGTCGCGTTCGCTGCTCACCTTCAATTACAACGGCCCGGTGACTCTGGGCGCCCCCATCGGCGGCGGCGTGTTCCACGACACGCTGTCCGCGCCCGGCGCCGGGGACATCGTCATCAAGGGGACGAAGGGCAACGACGTCACCTTCGCCGCCGTCCAGTACTACAACGGCTCCACGACCGTCGAGAAGGGCGCCGTGCTGCGGCTGGGCAGCGGCAGGTCGGGCGGCGACGGTGGGCTCTACACGAAGGGTGACCTCTACAAGGTCGTCAACAACGGCTCGCTCGTGCTGAACAACACGAGCAAGGCCTTGTCGCTGTCCCGGATCAGCGGCAGCGGGTCGCTCACCCAGTCGGGGGCCGCGACGACGACCCTGACGGGGAGCGCGGTGACGTACACCGGCACGACGACCGTCAAGAAGGGCACCCTCGCCCTGCGCGGCGGCGCGACGCTCGCCCGCAGCACGGCGATCCGGCTCACCTCGGCGAAGTCCCGCGTGGACGCGGCCACTTCGGGGCTGCGCGTGGGCGAGGCGAGGACACTGACCGGCAAGGGCACCGTGAAGGGGGCGGTGACGAACGACGGCGTGGTCGCGAGCGGCCTCACCGTCTCCGGCGACTACACCCAGTCGGCGAAGGGCGAACTGGTCCTGCGCGACGGCCCGTTGAAGGTATCCGGCGCGGTCCGCCTGGCCGGCGACCTGGACCTCGCGGCCGCCGCCACCTCGGCGAAGCCCGCCGGGAAGATCACCGTCCTCGACCACCGAGGCAGCGCGAAGACGACCGGCACCTTCACCGGCCTCAAGGAGGGCAAGAAGCTCCAGCTCGGCGACACCACCTACCGGATCAGCTACCGGGGTGGCGACGGCAACGACGTGGTCCTCACCGCCGTCACCACGCCCCCCTCCCCCAGCGCCGACACCCCCCGCACGGCAGCCGACACGGTCGCCTCCCCCGGCACCCGCACCGCGAGCGCCGCGAGCAGCGGCCTCGGCTGGTGGCCGTACGTCCTGGCGGCGGGTCTGCTCGTCGGGCTCGCGATACCGGCGACGCGGTTCGGGCGGGGCGGCGGACGACGCCGGGGCGTCGGCACGCGGCGCAGGGCTAGGGGTTAGGGGCTAGGGGTGCCTCCCGGATCATGCCGGAGCCGAGGCGTGGGGGCGAGAGCACGCGCCTCCGCCTCCCGTTGAGCGGTCCCAGGCATGCGCCAAGGCTAGATCCCCATGGATGTCCCACGGAGGTCCCACGGATGTCCCACATGCCGGACACCGCCCCGACTCGACTACCGTCGTCACCATGACCAGCACCATCACCCTCGCCGAAGCCCTCGCCGCCGGAACCGTCGTGCTCGACGGCGGCATGTCCAACCAGCTCGAGTCCGCCGGGCACGATCTGAGCGACGAGCTGTGGTCGGCGCGGCTGCTCGCGGAGCGGCCCGAGGCGATCACCGAGGCGCATCTCGCCTATTTCGAGGCCGGGGCGGACGTGGCGATCACGTCCAGCTACCAGGCCACGTTCGAGGGCTTCGCGAAGCGCGGGATCGGTCACGAGCGGGCGGCCGAACTCCTCGCGCTGAGTGTGGAGTTGGCGCGCGAGGCGGCCCGGCAGGCGGCGGCCGGGGGTGTCACACGGCCGCTGTGGGTGGCCGCGTCCGTCGGGCCCTACGGGGCGATGCTGGCGGACGGCTCCGAGTACCGGGGGCGGTACGGGCTGAGCGTGGACGAGCTGGAGCGCTTCCACCGGCCCCGCCTCGAGGTGCTGGCCGGGGCCCGGCCCGACGTGCTGGCCCTGGAGACCGTCCCCGACGCCGACGAGGCCGAGGCACTGCTGCGGGCGGTGCGCGGGCTGAGTGTCCCGGCCTGGCTGTCGTACTCCGTCGCCGGTGACCGCACCCGCGCCGGGCAGCCGCTGGAGGAGGCCTTCGCCCTGGCCGCCGACGCCGACGAGGTGATCGCGGTCGGCGTGAACTGCTGCGTGCCGGAGGACGTCGAGGGCGCCGTCGAGACCGCCGCCCGCGTGACGGGCAAGCCCGTGGTCGTCTACCCCAACAGCGGTGAGGCCTGGAACGCCGAGTCCCGCACCTGGGTCGGCCGCTCCACCTTCGCGCCGGAGCAGGTGCGGGGGTGGCGGGAGTCGGGGGCACGGTTGATCGGCGGGTGCTGCCGGGTGGGCCCGGAGGCGATCGACTCCCTCACGCGCACGCTGGCCGCGGCGCGGTAGCGATCGCGGCGCCGTACCCGCGGGCACGGCCAAAGGCCCGCCCGGCATCCCGGCAGGCATCCCGGCATCCGGCACTGCGACGCGCCGCCACCCCGCCACTCCCACACAGGACTCGTCCCCGCCCGCGACCCGCTGCTAGCCTCCGCATGGGAACCGGTTGCCATCGTGTTGCCGCAGGTTCCCAGGGGGTGGGCGAAGGTGCCCGGGAAAGGGGCGAGGCAGAGATGACCAGGAAGAGCGAGGACGCGGGGCGCAGCACCATCCGGGACGTGGCGGCGCGTGCGGGGGTGTCCGCGTCGACCGTCTCGCGCGTGCTCGGCGGGGTGTATCCGGTGAGCTCGGCGACGCGCACCCGCGTGATGCGGGCGGTCCGCGAGCTGGACTACGTCGCCGACGCACGCGCCAAGGCGGTGGCGGGGGTCGGCACGCCCACGCTGGCGTTCGTGCTGGAGGACATCACGGGGCCGTCGTTCGCGCACATGGCGTACGGGGTGGAGCGGGAGGCAAGGCGGCTTGGCCACCTCTGCCTGGTGTGCACGACGGAGGGTGACGTCCAGCACGAGGTGGAGTTCGTCGAGATGATGCGCGCCCAGCGCGCCGCCGCCGTGATCCTGGTCGGCGGCTCCGCCGACACCCCCGAGTACCGCGAGCGCACCCGCCGCATGGCCGACTCGCTGGCGTCGGCGGGCTCCCGGCTGGTGCTGTGCGGGCGACCGCCGCTCGGCCCGGGCGCGCCCGTGACCGTCATCGAGTACGACAACGAGGGCGGCGCCTATGCCCTGGTCGCCCACATCCTCTCCCAGGGCCACCAGCGGGTGCTGTTCCTCGGCGGCGCGTCCGACCACACCACCGCCCAGGGCCGTGAGCGCGGCTATCTCGCCGCCCACCGCGCCCGCGGCCTGGACCCCGACCCGGCGCTGCTCCTGCACGGCGACTTCACCCGCGACGCCGGGCACCGTCTGATGCGGGACGCCCTCAAGCAGGGGCTGGAGTTCACGGCCGTGGTCGCCGCCACCGACATGGTCGCCGCCGGCGCGCTCACCGCCCTGCACGAGGCCGGCCTGGACGTACCCGGCGACGTCTCCCTGGCCGGCTACGACGACATCCCCTTCGCCCGTGACCTGCACCCGGCCCTGACGACGGTCCACGTCCCCTACGAGGAGCTGGGCCGCCTCGCCGTGCGCACCGCGCTCGGCCGGACCCCGGAGAACCCGGACGAGCATCTGCTGCTGGGGACGCATGTGGTGGTGCGGGACTCGGTGGGCCGGGTCGGCCAGGCCTAGGGTCCCCCCCATTACCTTTTTGGTAGCCCCGCAATGGGGCGCCCGGCCTTCGGAGTTGGCATGACTTTCTCCCCCTGTCGATCGCATGTCTTGGGGGGTGGTGTCACCGGCTCCGGAGGCATCGACAGACCGCTGATTAGGGGCATGACCACCGGCTTCTTCGCAGGTCGGGAGGCTCTTCGTAATGTGGATGTGGCGATCGGTGCCGTGGGACGGCCGGGCGAGGACGACCGAAGGACGCACGTGATCGACGTCAGTGACATCGGCGCTTTCCTCGGCCTGGACGTCGGCAAGGGCGAACACCACGCCACCGCCGTCACCCCGGCCGGGAAGAAGGCCTTCGACAAGCGGCTGCCCAACAGCGAGCCGAAGCTCCGCGAAGTGTTCGGCAAACTGCAGGCCAAGCACGGGACCGTGCTCGTGGTGGTCGACCAGCCGGCCTCGATCGGGGCTCTGCCGCTGGCGGTGGCCCGGGACATGGGCTGCCCGGTCGCCTATCTGCCCGGCCTGACGATGCGGCGGATCGCCGACCTCTATCCCGGCGAGGCCAAGACAGATGCCCGCGACGCGTTCGTCATCGCAGACGCGGCCCGCGTCATGCCTCACACGCTCCGCTCGGTCGACCTCGAGGACGAGACCATCGCCGAGCTGGAGATGATCGTCGGCTTCGACGACGACCTGGCCGGCGAAGCAACCCGCATCAGCAACCGCCTGCGGGGCCTGCTCACCCAGATCCACCCGTCGCTGGAACGGATCCTGGGCCCACGCGTCCAACACCCGGCCGTGCTCAAGCTCCTCGACCAGTTCGGCTCCCCGGCCCAGATCCGCAAAGCCGGACGCCGACGGCTCATTGCGTTGATACGCCCGAAGGCACCGCGGATGGCCGAGCGGCTCGTCGAGGACATCTTCACCGCACTGGACGAACAGACCGTCGTCGTCCCGGGCACCGACGCGGCCGCTCTGATCGTCCCCAGCCTCGCCAACTCGCTCCGAGCGGTGCTTGACCAGCGGAAACTCTTGGCCACCCGGATCGAAGGAACTGCTGGAGAACCACCCTCTTTCCAAGGTCCTGACGTCCATGCCGGGGATCGGCGTCAGGACCGGAGCCCGCATCCTCATCGACGTCGGCGACGGCCGTTCGTTCCCGACCGCCGCCCACCTCGCCGCCTACGCCGGCCTCGCCCCCACAACCCGCAGTTCTGGCTCCTCGATCCGCGGCGAACAACCATCCCGCCGCGGAAACAAGCAGCTCAAACGGGCCTTCTTCCTGTCCGCGTTCGCGGCTCTGGCCGACCCGGCCTCCCGGACCTACTACGACAAGAAGATCAGCCAGGGAAAACACCACACCCAAGCCCTCCTCTGCCTCGCGAGACGACGAGCCGACGTGCTCTTCGCGATGCTCCGCGACGGCACCTTCTACGACCCCCAACCCGCCCCATCAGCTTGACGAAACCCATAGGGGCACCCCCCCGACGGCGCCGGGCTGACCGCCCGGCACGAGCCGGACCTGCTGGGCGGGGTGTCCGTCGTCAGTGCCGGCGGACGGCACCGGGGAGGCGCAGCCGCCGTACCACTGACCGCAGTTCCGTACTGCGCGTGGGCGAACCGTCGGCAAGGGCCGATGCGGGTGTGGGTTCCGGGGGTGTGACGGCGGCGGCCCACAGGGCGAGCTCGGCGTCGCGCGGGCCGTGGGCGGTATGGGTGTCGCCGTCGCCGAAGACGCGCACCGGGTGCGAGTCGTCCCACGCCTGCCAGCCCGGATCGCCGTCCACCACGAACCGCAGCCACGCCCCGTGCATCTCGTCCGCCAGCTCCTGCGGGGCGCCCTCGCCGGCCAGCTTGCGGGACTCGGGGACGTCTCCGGTGTCGAAGACGAAGCCGAGCTCCAGGGCGTGGCAGGCGCCGAGGTCGGGGAGGCTGGAGGGCCAGGCGAACTCGTACACGTACGTCGAGGCGGGGCGGGCGTCGGCCAGGCGGTGCAGGGGGACGCGCAGCAGGTGGTCGGTGACCATCTGGCCGACGAGCTCGGCGGTGCCGGCCTCCGGGTGCAGGGCACGGTAGCCGCGGGGCACCTCGGCGCCCACGTGGCAGCGGGCCATGGCGCCGGCCAGGGCGACCGCGCCGAGCCGGTCGAAGCGCTCCAGGAGGCCGCCGGGCACCAGCCACAGCCGGTACTCGTCGCGGGTCCAGCCGGTCATCAGGTCGACGCCGACGGCGGCGTCACCCTCCGTGAGCGCCTCCAGCGGGTCACGGGGGACGATGTCGCCGTCGACGACGATCCCGAAGGCGGGCCCGCCGAGCACGGGGCTGCTCAGTCTGCCCACCTCGGCCTGGGTGCGCAGGAGCAGTTCGCGATCGACCTCGGCGAAGGCGGCGGCGGTCGCGGGGATCTTCAGCCGGTTGGCCATGCGGCGCACCATCCGCCGTACCTTGTCCCGCTCGGCGGCCTCGGGCGGCCCGCTCTGCAGGACGGCCCGCCGGACCAGGCCCCGCGCCTGCGGGGCGGCGAGCAGCGCGCCGATGCTGATGGCGCCGGCGGACTGGCCGGCCAGGGTGATGCGGTCGGGGTCGCCGCCGAAGGCCTCGATGGAATCGTGCACCCACTTCAGGGCGGCGAGCTGGTCGCGCAGGCCGGCGTTGGCGGGGGCGTCCGGGAAGTAGCCGTAGCCCTCGACGCCCAGCCGGTAGTTGACGGAGACGAGGACGACACCGTCGCGTGCGAAGGGCCGGCCGTCGTACACGGGCACACCCGAGGAGCCGCGGGTCAGGGCGCCGCCGTGCACCCACACCATGACCGGGAGCCGGGCGCCCGGGCCGGGCTCGGGGGTCCAGACGTTGAGGTTGAGGCAGTCGTCGCCGGGCACGACGGGGTCGGACAGGTACTGCGCGAAGGCCTCGGAGTACGGCGGTTTCGGCGCGGTCGGCCCGAAGGCGCCGGCGTCGCGCACACCGTCCCAGGGTTCGGGTGGCTCGGGCGGCCGGAACCGGCGCGGGCCGAACGGGGGCGCCGCGTAGGGGATGCCCCGGAACACCGCGACGCCGTGTTCGTACCGGCCCCGTACCGCACCGTAGGGCGTGCTCACCACGGGGTCCGAACGGACTGCTGTCATACGCACCAGCCTCCTCACCGCGCTCGTGCACCGTGAAGATCAGAGCAACTCATTGTGGCCCGATATTCCGGTGCACGAGCGGGTGAGAGGGCTATTCGGCGTACCCGGCTACTTGGCGTACGTCGCTACTTGGCGTACATCAGGGTGCCGAAGCCGAGCTGGTCGAAGCCTCCGCTGGTGGTGCCGTAGTCACCTCCTCCGCCCTCGGGGGCGAGCGAGAAGCACATCTGGGCGATGTACTTGTCGTCGAGGAGCAGGCGTCGGCCGTAGTGGTAGTGGAGCATCGCCCACACGGGACGGACCTGGCCTCGGCTGCCGGAGCCGATCACCGTCTGTGACTGCTGGGCGCAGTTCTGGCCGCTGCCCCACGTGTAGGTGGTGTAGGGCACGTTCATGTTCAGGTTGTACTTGGCGACGTACTGGGCCGCCTTCATGAAGCGGCGGCCGTCGTACGAGTACAGGTCCTCGCCCTGGTTCCAGGCCATCTCGCACAGGGCGCCCATCTGGCCCATGCCCATGACGGTGTGGCCCTGGTCGCGGCCGGACTCCTGCCACTGGCCGAGGTCGTAGCCCTCGACGCCCGGGTACAGGAACGGCACCGCGCGCCGGATCTGGCCGTTGCCGCCGCCGTTCTTGAAGTAGTTGACGGCCTGGTCGTACTTGGCGCCGTCGTCGCACAGGATCCCGATGGCCATGATCGAGGCCATGTTGCACAGGTCCCAGTTGGCCCAGTAGTTGGTGATGCAGGCGTCGTTGTGCTCGCGGAGGAACCGGTCGTTGAGCGGGTAGAAGACGTTGAGCATCATCGTCTTGAACCGGTTGAGGTCGAACCCGGCGTACCCGCGCATCAGCTCGGCGGCGTTCGCGAACTGCCAGCCGTAGAGGCCGGCGGCGAGGTACCGGTCGGCATTGCCGGTGATCTCGGTGAGCGTGGACGACCAGGCGTTGAGGATGCGCACGGCGCAGTCGCCGTTCGCGGCGGTGCCGCCCACGTGCCAGCGCAGCGCGTTCTGGTAGGCGGCGTGGATGTCGTTGTAGAGCTGGGGGTAGTTCTGGCCGTCGCCGCCGCGGATGATCGTGGCTGTGGGGCGGGGCGTCCAGGTGGACTGTGAGTGGGAGTTGGCGGTCAGCCGGTTCCAGCCGGACAGCCAGGGGTCGGTGCCCGCGGCGACCCTGACCTTGGCCCGGTTGATGTCACCGGCGTTGTGCAGCATGCCGGGGTGGGTGAAGGTCGCGGGGGCCGCGTCCGCCGTGGTGGCGACGGACGCGCTGCCCAGAGCGACGGCCGCGGTGAGACCGCCCGCGGTCTTGAGCAGACCGCGACGGCTCAACGCACCGGTGGAGTGGTGCTGGTGGGGGGAAGTGCGGCTCATTGTGGTGCACTCCAATCCGTGGGGGGATCAGTCGGTGGTGATACTCACCTCGTGGAACTCGGTGGTGCAGCGGGCCAGTTGGTTGCGCGAGCAGACCACGAGGCCCACGTAGTAGGGGGCGTCACCGAACCCGGGGATCTCGCCGGTGGCGAGGGTGGTCCAGGTGGCGCCGTCATCGGTGGACAGGGCTGCGGTGAAGGCGGTCCCGACGCGCTTCAGCCGCAGCAGGCTGGGGAGGGTGGTGGGTGCGTTTCCGGTGAAGGCCGACTTTCCGGCCACGGTCGTGCGCAGCATGAGCTGCGCCGTGGTCCCGCCGGTGACGACGGCCCCGGCGGCCTGGTCGAACGGTGACAGCGACTTGGCCATCAGCAGGCCCACCTGGTCGGCGCTCGCGCCCGTGCGGGAGCCGAGCCGGGCGGTGATCTCGCAGTCGCCGGTGACGGGTCGCCGGACGAACTGCCCGGTCATCCCCTGGTTGTTGGTGCTCAGGTCGACGCCCGCACCGCGCACGGTGAAGGTGCCGTCGGCGTACGACGTGCTGCCCGGCGTGCGGATCGCGACCACACCCAGCGTCCCGAAGGCGCGCTGGTCGAGCACCGGGTCACCCAGGTCGCCGTACGTCCAGGGAGCGGGCGGGGGTGTGCCGACGGTGAGGGTCAGCGTGCCGGTGCCGTCGCCCGCCGCGTTGCCCGCGGTGGTGGTGACGGTGAACTCGCCGCTCTCGGTGGGCGTTCCGGAGACAAGGCCGGTGCGCTTGTCCAGACGCAGGCCGTCCGGCAGTCCGGCCGCGGTGAAGCGTACGGGCTCGTGCGAGCCGCGCAGGAGGTGCCGGAAGGGGACGCCCTGGTTGCCGAACGCCCGGTCGGCGGAGATGAGTTGGGGCACGCTCGGGGTCGGCATCGGTGCGGAGACGGGCTCGGAGAGCGGGCCTCGGCCGCCGTGGTTCGTCTTCGCGACGACGTAGTGGTACGTCGTCCCGGGCGTGCCGGTGGCGTCCGCGTACCGGATGCGGGTGCCGAAGCCGACGGGGCCGATGCCGGTCGCGATGGTCTCGTAGCGGCCGTCGGCGCCGGTGGAGCGCAGCACCTTGTAGCGGGCGGAGAGGTCCGGGTCGGTCCAGGCCAGTTCCACGGCGTCGGCGCCGGTGGACGCCTTCAGGCCGGTGGCGGTGTGGGCGGGGCGGGGCACGGACCAGACCTCGCCGAGCGTGGCCGAGGTGACGGTGACGTTGTCGAAGGCGCCGGTGCCGGTCTCGGCGTACTCCGCGTCGACACCGAGGCAGGAGGTGAGGACCAGACCGGCGTACACCGTGCGGCCCAACTCGACCTCGCTGGAGCCGACCTGGGTCCAGCGGATGCCGTCCGGGGAGATCGCCCCGGTGCAGTGGCGGCCCCGGCGGGTGACCCGTACCCAGTAGGGCGCCCGCAGCCGGTAGCCGTCGCCCGCGCCCTCGACGTACGGGGCCTGAAGCGGGGTCGCCGACTCGGGCAGCTCACCGAGGTCGGAGATCGGGAAGGCGGCGGAGGTGGTGATGGCCCGCTGCTGGGTGGGCGGCACGGGCGTGCTGCCGGTGGCGGAGACGGCCGCCCCCGCCTCGGGGCGTACGGTCCACACGCCGCTCCAGGTGTGCAGCGGCAGCCCCTGGATCAGCATCGAGGCGTGCGCGGCGTCCGCGTCGAGGGAGTCGCGCAGGGTGACGCCGATCTTGGCGTACTGGGAGCTGAGCGGGAACACGATCCGTGCGGTGATCGTGCCGTCGCCGGTGAGCGGGAGGTGGACGCAGCGGTAGGTGTCGGCGGTGCCGGACGCCTCCAGCACGAACCGCTCGCCGTCGAATGCGGCGGAGCCGGGTATCCGTACCTGGCCGATGTCCTGGCCGGCCCAGGGCTCGGGGAGACCGGCGGTGGCGGTGGCCGGGCTCGAACTTCCGCTGCTGCCCTGCGAGTTGGTGGCGGTGACGGTGTAGTGGTACGTCCGTCCGGCGCGTATGTCGCCGTCCGTGTACGTCGGCTTGTCGATGCCGGAGGCGATCTCCTCGTACGGCCCCTCGGGGCTGCTCGCCCGGCGGACGGTGTACGTCGTCGCCCACGCGGACGGCAGCCAGGCCACGGTCACGGCGTCGGAGTCGCCGAGGGCGGTCAGGCCCGCCGGGGCGGTCGGCGCGGTCGGCGTCGGTGCCTTCGTCCCGGCGAAGGTGAAGGTGCCGAAGCTGGGCAGGTCGTCGTTGCTGCCCTCGACGAGGCGGGTCCCGCCGGTGCCGCGGAAGACGGCGGCCTTGGTGTACGGGGTGTCGAGGCCTCGGACGCCGGCGTAGTGGGCGTAGTACATCTCGTAGACCGGCGGCAGTGCGCCGCGGACCTTCTCGGAGACGGTCGTCTTGATGTACTTGCCGGTGCGGTCGAGGTCGGGGGTGAAGGGGACGTCGCCGCCGAGGTTGTAGCGGGCGGCGTATTCGGCATTGGCGAGGATGCGGTGGGCGTCGTAGCCCCACAGGTCGACGCCCTGGTTCCAGGCGACCTGCGCCGCGTCGCCCATCAGACCGACGGCGAGCTGCTCGTGCCCCTGGTCGCGGCCGCTCTCCTGACCCTGGCCGGCGTCGGTGACGACCCGGCCCCGGACACTGCCGTTGCCGGCGCCGGCCGCGGCGAAGCGCAGGGCGTCCTCGAAGAGGGTGCGCTCCTCGCAGAACACGCCGATGGCCAGGATGGACTGAATCGCCGTCAGGTCCCAGTTGCCGTTGGCGTAGAGCATGTAGCCGGAGATCGCCGGATACCAGACGTCCAGGAAGGACCGCTCACAGCGGGCGATGTCGTCCGCGTCCCAGCCGTCGTAGCCGGTGTGCCGCAGCAGTTCGGCGGCGTTGACGAACTTGAACGCCTGGAGCCCCGCGCCGAGCGGCCCGTCGGCACCCGTGACCATCGTCAGCGACGCCGACCAGGCGTTGAGGATGTCGCGGGCCTTGTCGGCGTGGGCGCGGTTGCCCGTGACGCACCACATCAGCGCGTTCTGGTAGGCGGCGGCCGCGTCGGCGGGGGCCTGGTTCTGGAAGTTGGCGGGACCGCGGCCCCAGGAGGTGATCTGGCCGGTGTTCTGGACGGTGTACGTCGACTTCGAGCGGGCGTGGGCGGCGAACGCGAGGTAGCCGTCGTGGATCGGGGATTCCTTCGCGGCGACCGCGGCCTTCATACGGGCGAGGTCGTCGGCGGTGTGCAGCAGCCCGGGGTGGGTGAAGGATCCGGCGCCGCTCTGGTTCTGCGCCGCCGCCCTGGCCGTGCCGGGCAGGAGCAGTCCGCTCGTGCCCGACGCCAGCAGCAGGGCCGCGGCGCCGCCGAGGAAGCCCCGGCGGCTCGTGGCGGTGGTGATCATGACGTGGCGGCCGCCTCTGCCTCGGCGGTGGTGCGGAACTTGAGATTCAGCACGTGCTCGTCTGCGTGCGTGTTCATGCGGTGCTCCTAATGACAGGTCGGCAGGAGGGGCTACTTGAGCCCGGAGGTCGACATCCCGGCGACGAAGCCGCGCTGGGCGACAAGGAAGATCAGCAGGATCGGGACGACGTACATCACGGAGGCGGCGGCCTGGAGGTTGGTGATGGGCGTTCCGGCCGAGGAGATGTAGGTGGTCATCACCGCGACGGCGAGCGTGGACTTGTCGGTGGAGAGCAGCAGCTGCGGGGCGATGTAGTCGCCCCAGGTCCAGGTGAAGGCGATCACGAAGCTCGCGGACAGTACCGGCCAGGACTGCGGCAGGAAGATGCGCCAGAAGATCGCCGAGTAGCCGCAGCCGTCCACGATCGCGGCCTCCTCCAGCTCGCGGGGCAGACCGGCGAAGAACTGCCGGAAGAGGAAGACCAGATACGGCGCGGACGACAAGCCCCACAGCACCCACGGCCAGTACGTGTCGACCATGCCGAGCTTGGCGAAGATCAGGTAGGTCGGCAGCAGGGTGATCATCTGCGGCAGCATCATCGAGCCGATGAGGATGCCGAACAGCGTCTTCTTGCCGGGTGCGGTCAGCCGGGCGAAGCCGAAGCCGACCCAGGCGGAGCTGAGGGTGACGAGGACGCCGTAGATCAGGGCGATGATCAGGGAGTTGCGGGCGTAGCCCAGGAAGTCGATGAGCTTGTAGGCGTCCGTGAAGTTGTGCCACTGGAAGGTCGCGGGCAGCCACTGCACGGGGGCGGTGGCGAGTTCGTCCGGTGACTTCAGACCGGTGAGGACCAGCCAGCCGAAGGGGCCGAGGAAGAGCCCGGTGAGGACGACGAGGACCGTGTAGAGGACCAGGCGGTTGACACGGATCCGCACGCGGACCGGCGACTTGGGGGGCAGGCTGGTGGCGGTCACTTCTTCGCCTCCGGGTCGACGTTGTAGAACACCACACCGGACGTGAACTTGAAGATGAGTCCGGTCACGATGAGGATCAGGACGAAGAGCACCCACAGCAGTGCGGAGGCGTAGCCGTAGCGCCCGAGAGCGAAGTACTGCGAGAACACGTGGATCATGTACGTGTAGTTGGACTGCGGGATCGTGGTGAGGCCGCCCGTGGTGCCGATCGGGGCCAGCAGCATGGGCATGATGGTCTGTACCGAGGCGATCATCCCGGTCACGGTCTGGAACAGCAGCACGGGCGACAGCAGCGGCACGGTGATGCTGCGGAAGGTCCGCCAGGCGCTCGCGCCGTCGAGGTAGGCCGCCTCGTGGAGTTCGCGGGGGACGTCCTGAAGACCGGCGAGCGAGATGATCATGACGTTTCCGGCGGCCCAGAGCACCGTCATGATGAGCACGTAGCGGGCGTAGGGGTCGGCCAGCCAGCCGATGGCGTCGAAGCCGAACAAGGTCAGAACGCCGTTGGTGGCGCCGGAGTTCTGGTCGAAGAGGTTCTTGAAGGCGATGCCCGCGCCGACCGGCGGCACCACGGCCGGCAGATAGAGCAGGGTGCGGAACAGGCCGCGGGCCTTCATGGGCCGGTTGACCAGGACGGCGAGGCCGAGCCCGCCGGTGATCGACAGCGGTACCGAGATCACCGCGAACAGGCCCGCCCGCCCCAGGGAGTCCCAGGTGACCGAATCGCCCATCAGCTCGCGGTAGTTGCCCAAACCGACGTAGTGCCAGTTGGGCGAGATGCCGTCGAACGTCGTGAAGCTCAGCCACAGCGCGTACACCATGGGCGCGATCGTCAACAGGAGGAACCCGATGATCCACGGCGAGGCGAACATGTAGAACGCCCGGTGTCTGCGCGCGGTCACCGAGGTCCGCGGCCGGTCGGCGGACGGGGCCCGGCCGCCACTCGCGGTCGAGCGGGACCGGTCCGCGATGGAGGAGATCTGGTCGACCGTCATCCCACTTGCTCCTTACCGCGCTTGAGCTGCTCGTTGATGACCGAGTTCAGGTTGCCCGCGAGCGTGTCGACGGACATCTGACCCTTCATCGCGGCCGGAGCGGCCTGGCTGAACAGCGAGTCGATCGCGTCCGCCGTGGTGTAGGGCGTGAAGGAGACCACCGAGAAGTGCTTGAGCTCGTTCTCCTGCACCTTCAGCACCCGCTTCTGGTGGTCCTCCTGGGCGGGCATCAGCGAGCGCAGGGACTTCAGGGTCGGAATACCCCAGCCGCCGGACGCCCGGGCCTTGGCCGGCGCCTCGCCGAAGTACCACTCGAAGATCCGCCACGCGGCGTCCTTGTTCTTCGCCTTCCGCGGCATCCACATGCCGGTGCCACCCTGGCAGGGGCTGATGCGCGTGCCGCCCGCGAAGACCGGCGCGGGGGCGAGACGGGCGACCTGCGCCAGCTTCTCGTCAGTGTTGATCATGCCGCCCATCCAGTAGCCGGAGTTCGACATGGCCAAGCGCCCGGCCTGGAAGGTCGGCCCGTCCCAGCCGTTGGGGTCGGGCTGGATGAGGCTCGGTCCGACCTTGAGCTTGCAGAAGTCGATGTACCAGCCCAGTGCCTTGCGGGCCTCGGGGGTGGTGAAGTCGACCTTGGAGAAGTCCGCGTTGAACAGGCTGCCCCCGGCGGAGGCCGTCAAGGACGCCAGCAGCGTGGCCCTGGTCAGGCCGCCATAGCTGCCGCCGAAGACGGTTGTCTGGCCCTTCGACCGCTGGACGAGGCGCTTGGCACTGTCAAGCCACTCGTCGAAGGTGACCGGCTCGGTCTCCGGCGGGTACTCGACCCCCTTCTTGTCGAAGGCCGAGGTGTTGTACCAGAACATGGAGTCCTGGGAGAAGTCCTTCGCCATGCCGTAGCGCGGGCCCTCGCCCTGCCTCTTGCCGTCGTAGCGCCACAGGTCGTTGACGGGGTCCAGGTCGTCGAGCCTGAGGACGCTGCTCTTGGCGAAGTACGGGTCCAGCTCCTGCATGACGTCCCGGGCCGCGAAGTACGCCGCGTCCGTGGCGCCCACGCCGCGCACCAGGTCCGGTGGGTTGCCACTGGTGAGCATCGCGATCAGCTTGGTGATGTCCCAGTCCACCCGCTTGATCGTGATGCCGGTGTCCTTCAGGGCCTGCTGCACCAGCTCCGGCGTGATGTCGTCGGCCTTGACCATCATCGTGACGGTCTCCCCCACACCGCTGCTGACCCCGTTGGACACCTGGAGCGCGCATCCGCTCAGCGCCGCCGCACCGGCCGCGGCGCCGCCCGCGGAGAGGCTGAGGAATCGGCGGCGGCTCAGCGAGGCACCGGCATGTGGGCGCATGAACCCACCACCCCCTTGCTTGTTCGTTCGATATCTCGGCCGTGGATCGAGTGCACGACCGCGCCCGGTCGTGGGACAACCGGTTGCTATGCAGTGGGGCAGAGCTTCTTCCTGTCCGGAAACCACGTCAAGAGCCTTGACGGATTTTCGAAAAGAATGTGTAACCTCAACGACATGAGCCAGTCGGCTTCAGGGTCGCCGCGGAACCCGCGAAGGCTCAAGAAATAGCAGGTCAGAGCCATGCTTCTGATGCGCCCCCGCAATTCCCGCCGAGTTGGCACGACGAACGGGAGCGGCCCGCGCCGCGCCTGCGACGTCGACGGGAGGGCGCACCGAGACCGGCTTGATCACCACTGCCCAGGAGTCGGCAGCAGGCCATCTTGACGGCCTGGCCGGAAACCGGTTGCCATCAAGGATGTCCGTGGCCCCCGGTCGTCACGAACCCTCGACCACATGCCCATGAACGGAGCCCAGCATGCCCCGTCCTCCCCGCCCCACCCGCCGTACGACGATCCGCGTCGACATGAGCGCCGACGCGGGGCACCCGATCAGCCCGGACGTCTTCGGCGCCTTCTTCGAGGACATCAACCACGCGGCCGACGGCGGGTTGTACGCCGAACTCGTCCAGAACCGGTCCTTCGCCTACAGCCGCGACGACCGGCCCGAGTGGCACGCGCTCACCGCCTGGGAGCTCGTCGAGCTGGGCGGCGGACGCGGCAGCCTGCGCACGGACACCGCCGCCCCGCTGCACCCGGCCAACCCGCGCCACGCGGTACTGGAGGTGACGGCTCCGGGCGAGGGCGTGGGCCTGGTGAACCACGGGTTCGACGGCATTCCGGTCGAGGCGGGGGCGTCGTACCGGCTGAGTCTGTACGCCCGCCGCCCGGAGGGCGAACAGGCCCCGCTGACCGTCCGGTTGACCGGATCGCGAGGCACGTACGCCGAGGCCGTGCTCGACGGGGTGACGGGCTCCTGGACACGGCACGAAACGGTGCTGGTCTCCGCCGCGACCGACCCCGACGCCCGGCTGCTCGTCCTCGCCACCACCCCCGGCACCGTCCACCTGGACCTGGTGTCCCTCTTCCCCACAGCCACCTTCCGCGGCCGGCCGGGCGGCCTGCGCGCGGACCTGGCCCAGGCGATCGCCGATCTGAAGCCGAAGTTCCTGCGCTTCCCCGGCGGTTGTGTCGCCCACGGCCTCGGGCTCGGCAACATGTACCGCTGGAAGGACACCATCGGACCGCTCGAAGCCCGCCGCCCGCAGCGCAACCTGTGGGGCTACCACCAGTCCGCCGGCCTCGGCTACTTCGAGTACTTCCAGTTCTGCGCGGACATCGGCGCCAAACCGCTGCCCGTGGTGGCCGCCGGTGTCTGCTGCCAGAACACCCCGGGCGGCCAGCACGCCGTCCCCCTCGACGAGATGCCCGCGTACGTCCAGGAGATCCTGGACCTCGTCGAGTACGCCAACGGCCCCGCCGACTCGCCCTGGGGTGCCCGGCGGGCCGAGGCCGGGCACCCGGAGCCGTTCGGCCTGGAGTACCTCGGCGTGGGCAACGAGGACGAGATCACCCCGGCGTTCCGGGAGCGGTTCGCCCTCATCCACGCGGCGCTGGCCGAGCGACACCCCGAGATCACGGTCATCGGCACCTCGGGGCCCGCCCCCAGGGGACGGGACTTCGAGGCGGGCTGGGAGTTCGCCCGCAAGACCGGCCTCGCGATGGTCGACGAGCACGGGTATCTCTCCCCGCGCTGGTTCCTGCAGAACACCGACCGCTACGACGGCTACGACCGCACCGGCCCGAAGGTGTACCTCGGCGAGTGGGCGTCGATGGGCAGCACCCTGTACAACGCCCTCGCCGAGGCGGCGTACCTGAACGCCCTGGAGCGCAACGGTGACATCGTCGCCCTGTCCTCCTACGCCCCGCTGCTCGCCAAGTCCGGCCATACGCAGTGGACGCCGGACCTGATCCACTTCGACAACACCTCCGTCCGGCTCACGGTGAACTACCACGCGCACCGCATGCACTCCGTGCACCACGGGGACGTGTACCTGCCGCACACGCTGACCGGCGCCCCGGACGCGGCCGAACCGCCGGACGGCCTGCGGGGCGGAGGGGTGCGGCTCGACACCGTGAACACCCTGGCGGAGTACGCGGACCTGCGCGTGAGCTGCGGTGAGGCCGACTACACGATCGATGTGCGGGCGCGCAAGACCGGCGGCGAGGAGGGCTTCCGGATCGCCTTCGGAGCGGTGGCCACCGGTGACCACTACCTCTGGACGATCGGCGGATGGCAGAACAAGGGAATGCCGCTGCAGCGTGTCTGCGACGGAAGGGCCGAGGACGTGGAGTGGGTGCCCGGCACCGTCGAGACCGGGCGGTGGTACGACATCCGGGTCGAGGTCGCCGGCTCCCGGATCCGCTGTCTGCTGGACGGCGCCGTGATCCACGACGTCGAGGACGACCGGCGGCCGCTGCGGACGTTCTCGGTCTCCACCGTCCGGGACTCGGCGACGGGCGACGTCATCGTCAAGGTCGTGAACCTGACGCCGGACGAGATCACGGCGGACATCCGCCTCGTCGGGGCGCGGCAACCCGCCGCCTGGGCCACGCGGACCGTCCTGGCCGGCGAGCTCTCCGCCGAGCAGGCCGCCCCGCACAGCTCGCCGCTCCCCACGTCCGACGCCTTCGACTGCCCTCTGCCGGCGCACTCGTTCACGGCCGTCCGCATCCCCGCCACCCAAGGGTCCGCATGACGCCTCAGGCCGCCACCGGTGCCGACACCGGCACCGCACCGGAGAAAACGAAGTAACCGATTTCGATACAGCGCGGGCCGAACGTCCCGGGCCGACCAGCGCCTCAACCCTGCGGGGACAGCCTCGCCGTGGCCTCATGCGCCGCTCCTGGCACCCCGCTCCCCCCAAGCAAGCTTGTAAGCGGCGCAAATGAGTTCGAGGAAACCCGTGTGCTCACTCTCAGCCCTACTGATTGACCAGCCGTTCCCGGCAGATCTACGGTAGAAGGCGCTTTCTGAAAATGTTTCCATCCCAGTCCGTCAGGAGACTCATGCCCAGCCCCCAGCCACCGAGGGCCGTGTTCGCCATGGATCCGGTGCACCTCCCGCTGCTCTTCCCCTCGCCGCTCATGGCCAGGCTGAGGAAGGCCTCCGACATCGACCCCGCGCTCGTGGTGCGGGACTTCGCCGACCCGGCGTCCGCGGCCGCCCTGGCCGAGGCGGAGGTGCTCATCACCGGCTGGGGCTGCCCCCACCTGGACGCCGACGTCCTCGCCGCCGCGCCCAAGCTGCGCGCCGTCCTGCACGCCGCCGGCTCGGTCCGCTCGCTGGTCGGCGAGGCCCTCTGGAAGCACGGCGTCACCGTCTCCAGTGCGGTGACCGCCAACGCGCTGCCGGTCGCGGAGTACACGCTGGCCATGATCCTGCTCGCCGGGAAGGACACCTTCACCCACCGCGAGCGCTTCCGCACCAGCCGCGCGTATCCGACCCCCGCCGAGACCGCCCCCACGGGCAACGTCGGCCGCCGCGTCGGCGTCATCGGCGCCTCGCGCGTGGGCAGACGGCTGCTGGAGCTGTTGCGGCCCTTCGACTTCACGGTGCTGCTGCACGACCCGTACGTCAGCCCTGCCGAGGCCACCGAACTCGGTGCCGAGTCGATGTCGTTGGAGGACCTGCTCCGGCACAGCGACATCGTCAGCCTGCACGCCCCCGACATCCCCGAGACCTACCGCATGCTCGACGGCGACCGCCTCGCCCTCATCCGGGACGGCGGCGTACTGATCAACACCTCGCGCGGTGCCCTGATCGACCCCGACGCGCTCACCGACGAGCTGGCCTCCGGGCGGCTGTACGCGATCCTCGACGTCACCGAGCCCGAACCGCTGCCCGCCGGCTCCCCGCTCTACCACCTGCCCAACGTCTTCCTCACCCCGCATATCGCCGGATCGCTCGGCAACGAGCTGGAGCGCCTCGGCCGCACCGCCGTGGAGGAGCTGGAACGCCTGGTCGCGGGCCTGCCGCCGGCCCACGAGGTGCGCCACGCGGACCTGGCCCGGGTCGCATGAGGCGGCGGCCGGCGCACGGGGCGCCCGCTCGGAAACCATGGGATACGGTTTCCGCATCGGCGGGGGGCCGGTTTCCCTGTCGTACGGCGAGGGACGAGGTCTCTGGCCATCCGGCGCGGGGCACGGCGCCCGGGCGTCCGGCAAGGCAGGCGCGACGGTGAAGGAGCCGCAAGGGTGAGTCAGCGCAAGGTGTCGAACGACGCCGGTCGGGCCACCATCCGGGACGTGGCGGAACGCGCGGGTGTCTCCGTCGCCAGCGTGTCGCGCGTCCTGTCCGGCAACTACCCGGTGTCGGACGATCTGCGTCGGCGGGTGATGAAGGTCGTCCGGGATCTGGACTACGTCACCAACGCCCACGCCCGCTCCCTGGCCGGCGGCGGAACGCCCACCGTGGCGATCCTCATCAACAACATCACCGGCGCCGCGTTCGCCCATGTGGCGAAGGGAGTGGAGGGCGCCGCCACGTTGCGCGGCTGGCTCTCGCTGGTGGGGACCACGGGGGACGACCCCGAGCGGGAGCTCGCGCTGGTCAACCTCATGCGGCAGCAGGGGGTCGCCGCCGTCGTGCTGCTCGGCGGGGCCTACGACTACGACGAGTACCAGCTGCGCATGGCCCGGTTCGCCCGTTCCCTCGACGCCGCCGGCTCCCATCTCGTGCTCGTGGGCAGGCCGCCGCTGGAGGGCGACGTGCCGGCCACGACGGTCGACTACGACAACGAGGGCGGCGCGTATGCCATGGCCAGCCATCTGTTGTCCGCCGGGCATCGCGAGGTCCTCGTGCTGCCGGGGCATGCCGAACTCACGACCGCCCAAGGCCGGCTGAAAGGCGCCCGGCGGGCCTTCGACGCGTACGGCGTGCCGTTCGATCCGGGCATGGTGCGGCACGGGCCGTACGACTACGAGCACGGGTACGAGGCGGTGGAGGAGGCCCTTGAGCAAGGGCTGGACTTCTCCGCCGTGCTGGCCGGGACCGACGTGGTCGCCGCCGGTGCCATGCAGGCGCTGCGTGCGGCCGGGCTGCGGGTGCCGGAGGACGTGTCGATCGTCGGCTACGACGACATTCCGCTCGCCTCCCAGCTCACACCCCAACTCACCACCGTCCACGTGCCGTACGAGGAGATGGGCCGCGTCGCGCTGCGCGCGGTGGCGGACCGGCGCGAGGGCGGTACCGGCCGCCGCAAGGGCGGCGACGGCGACCATCTGGTGCTGGGCACCCATGTCGTCGTACGCAACTCCGTGCAGCCGCCTGCCCCGCGGGGCGGACGGAAGTAACGTCCAGCAAACGTTTCGTAAGCGTTTTCCCGAGGCCTTACCGGTCCTCGCCAGGTCACTCGGGAGCGCTCCCCCATCCGCGCAACAGCCCTCATCGAACAGCCTCCCACCTGCGCTTACGCCCTCCGGCACGGACAGGGCGGACGCGCGCCCGCAGATAACCGGACGGACAACCCGGCGTAACAAATTTCCGCGCACCTCTTGCTATGAGCGGAGACGTCGGCCTACCGTCCCTGCAACCGCTTACTACAGCTTCTGCTTGGCCGACCCCCCGCAACCGCGAGCCGACGATTTCCGGCCGCCGTTCTGGCCGGCACCACCGAGCCGCCGACGTTCCGATAGAACGCTCTCATTCCGAAGGATCACGGTCAGATGAACTTCACCAGCCCCCGGAGAAGGTTCGCCTCCGCCGCCGTCGCGGGAATCGCCCTGACAGGTCTGCTCGCCGCCTGTGGCGGATCCGGCTCCGGAGACTCGGACTCCGGTTCCAACGCCTCCGGCCCCGTCACCCTCGACTTCTGGGGCTGGGCCAACGGCCAGGAGGCCGTCGTCAAGGCGTTCAACGCCAGCCACAAGGACGTCCAGCTCAAGTACACGAAGGTCACCGACCAGCTGACCATGCAGAAGCAGCTGACCAACGCCGTCAAGGCGGGCAACGCGCCCTGTCTGCTGCAGAACACCGGTGAGTATGTGACCAGCTGGGTCTCGCAGGGCGCGCTCGCCGACATCACGAAGTACGTCGAGGCCGACAAGGACAAGTTCAACCCCGGCTCATGGGCGGTCGGCCAGGTCCAGGGCAAGGTCTACGGCGTCCCGACCGCCTCGGCCCCCGCGTTCACCATCTACCGCACCGACATCTTCGAGAAGTACGGCCTGAAGGCCCCGACGACCTGGGACGACTTCATCGCCGCGGGCAAGGTGCTGAAGAAGCACGACATCAAGATCACCAACTACGCCGGTGAGGACCCGAGCACCCTGGAGGTGCTCGCCATGCAGGCCGGGGCGAACTGGTACAGCATCGACGGCAACTCCTGGAAGGTCGACTTCCAGGACGCGGGCACCCTGAAGGCCGCCAAGGTGATCCAGGAGATCATCGACAACGACCTGAACGCCAAGCTGTCCTTCGCCGACTACGCGGCCGTGCAGCGCAGCTTCGACACCGGCGCCACCGCGACCCGGCAGATCTCCACCTGGCAGATGTCCGGCATGGTGCAGAACTTCACCAAGTCCTTCGGCGACTGGGCGCTCGCCCCGTGGCCGACCTTCAAGGGAGAGGCGGCCCGGACGCCGGCCGCCACCAACCAGAGCGGCAACCTGACGCTGGTCAGCGAGCAGTGCAAGAACCAGGAGCAGGCCGCCGAGGCGGCGCTGTGGATGTCCACCGACACCGGTGCGGTCAAGACCATGGCGAGCCCGGAGACCGGCAGCGGTGTGATGCCGGCGCTGGCCGACAGCGAGTCGTACGTCTCCGAGGCGATCTCCGAGAAGCTGCTCGGCAAGAACTACGAGCCGGCCAAGAAGATCGTCACGGACAGCCTGGGCACCGTCCGGACCGGCTGGACCTTCGGCCCGAACTGGACCGCGATGTTCACCGAGATGCAGGCCGAGTGGGCCAAGGTCGTCAGCAAGGAACAGAAGGTCACCGATCTCCTGGCGCACATGCAGGAGTGGACGGTCAACGACCTGAAGCAGCGCGGCATCAGCGTCAAGGGCTGAGGCAGACTCGATGATTCGCTCCCAGCGCTGGAAGGGTGCCGCCTTCACGGTGCCCTTCCAGCTCGGCTTCGTCTTCCTCTATCTGCTTCCGATCGGCTACGCCGTCTACCAGTCCCTGTTCCTGGAGAAGCAGTCCGGGCTCGGGCTCGGCGGCGCGACCACGGAGTTCGTCGGCCTGGACAACTACAGCAAGGGCCTGACCGACTCGGCGTTCATGACCTCCATCCTCCGGGTGGTGCTGTTCGCCTGCGTCCAGATCCCGTTCATGCTGCTCATCAGCCTGCTGCTGGCGCTCTTCCTGGACGCGGTCACGGCGAAGGCGGCCGGCCGGTTCCGGATCCTGCTGCTGGTGCCGTACATGATTCCCGGCGTGGTCGCGGCCGTCGTGTGGGTCAACCTGTACAGCCCCGAGGTGGGCCCGCTCACGCCGCTCGGCGAGCTGTTCGGGTTCGACTGGAACTTCTTCGCGCCCTCCATGGTGTGGCCGGCCATCGGCAACCTGCTGACCTGGCACGGCATCGGCTACAACATGGTGATCATCTACGCCGCGCTCCAGGGCGTGCCCCGTGAGCTGTTCGAGGCGGCACGGCTGGACGGCGCCTCGGAGCTGCGGATCGCGCTGAGCATCAAGATCCCGTTCGTGCGCGGGGCGCTCGTGCTGACCGCGCTGCTGTCGATCATCCAGATGCTGCAGATCTTCAACGAGCCCGCACTGTTTAGGAACGTGACTCCGGAGACGGTCAGCGACAGCTTCACGCCGATCATGATCATCTACAACCAGGCGTTCAACGCCGCCAACTACCACTACGCCGCGGCCCTGTCGGTGCTGCTCGCCCTGATCCTCGGTGTGGCGTCCTTCCTCTTCTACCGGCTGACCTCGAGGGAGGCGGACTGATGGCGCTGACGGAAAACCGTAAGGAAAACGGCACGGAAACAGCCGCCGTGCCACCCCGCGGGCGCACCGTGCGACGACTCACCAGCCCGGACGCGGCCTCGCGTTCCAAGGGCGGCCAGCGCTTCATGCTGCTCGGTCTGATCCTGGCCAGCGTCTACAGCCTCTTCCCCGTGTACTGGCTGATGATCGCCGCGACGAAGGACCGCGTGGGGCTGTACCAGAGCAACGGACTGTGGTTCTCCGGCTGGCACCTGTGGGACAACCTCCAGCAGGTCTTCACCTACGAGGACGGCATCTTCCTGCGCTGGACCGCCAACTCGTTCCTGTACGCGGGCGTCGGCTCGCTCGGCGGCACCCTCATCGCGTTGGCCACGGGCTACGGCCTCGCCCGCTTCGACTTCCCCGGGCGGGGCGCGGTGTTCGCGTGCGTGGTGGGCTCGTTCCTGATCCCGATCGCGCTGCTCACGCTGCCGCTGTACCTGCTGTTCTCGGCGATCGGGCTGGTCGACACCCCCTGGGCGATGCTGATCCCCTGCCTGATCAACCCGTTCAGCGTGTATCTGGCCAAGGTGTACACCGAGGCCACGATCCCGTTCGAGCTCCTCGAGGCGGCCCGGATCGACGGCGCCGGTGAGCTGCGGATCTTCTTCAGCATCGTGCTGCGGATGATGACGACGGGCGGTGCGACCGTCTTCCTGCTCGCCTTCGTCAACACCTGGAACGCCTTCTTCCTCCCCCTCACCGTGCTGCGCGGCGAGGAGAACTGGACGCTCAACCTGGGTCTGTACAACTGGACCGGCAAACGCCTGGAGTCGGGCATCGACGTGACCAGTCTCGTCCTGACCGGCGCGCTGCTGTCGATCATCCCCATGGCGATCATGATGGTCGCGATGCGGCGCTACTGGCGGACCGGCGTGACGCTCGGCGCCCTGAAGTGAGCCCGCTGCCCGGTATCCGCACATGACTCCCTGGGGGCCGCGGGTGACCCTGACTCCCCGCGCCCCCAGGTGACCGACGCCCCTGGAGTCCTCCCGTGACCGTCCTGCACAACCCCGTCATCCGCGGCTTCGCCCCCGACCCCTCCCTGGTCCGGGTCGGCGACTGGTACTACGTGGCCACGAGCTCCTTCGAGTGGTTCCCGACGATCCCGATCCACCGCTCCCGGGACCTGGCCCACTGGGAGTACGCGGGCCACGTCCGGGGCGCGGCCCCCGGTGACTCCCTGGCCGGTGTCCCCGACTCGGGTGGCATCTGGGCGCCGTCGCTGAGCTGGGACGGGGAGCGGTTCTGGGTGGTGTACTCGGTCGTGCGCTCGGTGGGGACGCCGTACTTCGACCTGGACACGTACGTCTCCACGGCCACGGACGTCGACGGCAAGTGGAGCGCCCCGCGTCGCATCGCGAGCCATGGCTTCGACCCCGCGCTCTTCCCTCACGAGGGCCGGCTGTGGCTGCTCAACATGCAGAGCGACCACCGCCCGAGCGGGCAGCGTTTCGCCGGGATCGTCCTGACGGAGCTGGACCGCGAGACCCTGGCCCCGGTCGGTGACACACACCTGCTGCTCCAGCACGAACGCCTCATCGAGGGGCCGAAGTTGCTGAAGCGGGACGGCTGGTTCCACCTCGTGCTCGCCGAGGGCGGCACGGGGGTCGAGCACGGCGTGCTGGTGGCGCGCAGTCGGGCGATCACCGGCCCGTACGAGCTCGACAGCCAACCCCTGTTGACGACACGCGACGATCCCTCGGTGCCGTTGCAGAAGGCCGGCCACGCGGAGCTGGTCGAGACGCCGGACGGCGAGTGGGTGATGAGCCACCTCACCGCACGGCCGTTGCAGACGCCGGACGGCCCGCGCTGCCCCCTCGGCCGGGAGACCGCGATCCAGGCGCTGACCTGGGACGACGCGGGCTGGCCCCGGCTGCGGCACGGGGGCTGGCACCCGGCGGTCGAGGTCGACGTACCGACATCTCCCGCCGAGCCGGAGCCCCGACCCACCGACACCGGCGACCCGTTGGGCTGGCCCTGGAGCACCCTGCGCGGCTACGCCGACCCGAGCTGGGCCGACGCGACCACCCGCCCCGGCTGGATCCGGCTGCGCGGCCGGCACGGTCCCGAGTCGCGGTGGGCACACAGTCTGCTGGCCCAGCGCATCACCGAGCACCGTGCGGAGGCCGAGGTCACCGTCGAGGCGCGGCCGCGCACGTTCACGCAGGCCGCCGGGCTGGTCCTGCGGTACAGCGCGGAGGCGTATCTCAGCCTCGACCTCACCTGGTCGGAGCCCGAGGGCGAGGGGCAGCACGGGCAGCAGTGGCGAGGCGAGGGCCGTACGGTGCTCAGCCTGGTGGAGCGTGAGGAGTTCGGCACCCGGCAGGCTGCCGTCGTGGAGGTGGACGCGAGCGCACCGCTGACCTTGGGCGTGACGGTGGACGACGGCCGGGCACGGTTCTGGTACGTCCGCGGGGGCGTCCGCACGCCGGTCGGCCCGCCGCTGGACTTCACCAAGCTCTCCGACGACTACGGCTCCAAGTTGCGCTTCACCGGTGCGATGGCCGGCGTCCACGCGGTGGACCTGGTCGACTCGGCCTTCACGGCCGACTTCACGGGATTCCGCCTCACCTGCTGGTAGCCCCAGGCCGCTCTTGAGCCTGTTCGAGGTTTCGAAAGTCGCGACCCGTGCATTCCTGCGAACTCCGGCCTCTTCCGGAGTCCTCGCGGCGAACCTAGGGTAGGAAGCGCTTACTGTTTCCGGCTGGTCGAAACTTTTCAAGGCCCTCGGGCGGGCCGGAGAGGTGGTTCCCGATGGTCCGTACGGGCAGTGCGAGCATGGCGGCCGGGCCGACCCTGGCCGTCGTGGCCCGCGAGGCCGGGGTGTCCGTGCCGACCGCGTCCAAGGTGGTCAACGGCCGGGAGGACGTGGCCCCCGAGACCCGCCGCCGGGTCACCGAGGCGCTGGACCGGCTCGGCTATGTCCGCAGACCCCGCTTCGACGCGGCGAAGACGCCGGGCCTGGTCGACCTTGTCGTGCACTCCTTGGACACCTCGTGGTCGGGCGCGGTGTTGCACGGTGTGGAGGCGGCGGCCCATGACGCGGGCCTGGAGGTGGTGGTCTCGGCCGGGCTGACCCGGACGCGGGGCGGGCGCCCGGAGCGCGGCTGGCTGGACAAGCTCATCGCGCGCGGCTCGTCGGGGGTGCTGTTCAACCTGGCCGAGCTGACGGCGTCGCAGTACGCGTGGCTGGAGCAGCACCGCATCCCGTTCGTGATGATCGACCCGGTGCTGGAACCGCCGCCGGGCGTGGTGTCGGTGGGCGCGGCGAACTGGCACGGCGGCGTCATCGCGACCGAGCACCTCCTGGCGCTCGGCCACGAACGCATCGCCGTCATCGCCGGTCACCAGCGCAAGATGTGCAGCACCGCCCGGGTGGCCGGCTACCGCTCGGCGCTCGCCTCGGCCGGGGTGCGGCACCGCCCCGAGTACGTCCGGCACGCGGGCTTCGACGAGGGCGTCGCCCGCCGCCGCATGCTGGACCTCCTCGACCTGCCCGAACCGCCGACGGCCGTCTTCGTCTGCTCGGACCGGATGGCCCTCGGGGTCTACGAGGCGCTGGCGGAACGGGGGTTGAGCGTGCCGGACGACATAAGCGTCGTAGGCTTCGACGACCTGCCGGAGGCCCGCTGGATCGCCCCGGCCCTCACCACGGTCCGCCAGCCGCTGTCGGAGATGGCGGCGACGGCGCTGCGGCTGCTGGTGCGGATGATGGACGGGGACCGGCCGGAGAGTACGCGGACGGAGTTGTCGACACGGTTGGTGCAGCGGTCGAGCACGGCCGGACCGCGCGATCGATCTCCTTGCTGAGTCCGTCCGTTGCCCTGTGCCCTGATCATGTTCAGCGCCGTACCCGCACCGCGGATCCGCTCCACGAACCGGGTGCGGTCGCCGAAGGACAGCATCACCGCCGCCGGCCCGTGCTCCAGCGACCGCGCGACCGTGCCCTCGTCGATCGCCCAGGTCTGAAAGCCGATGCCCCAGGGCTTACCGGCGCCTTCGTCGGCCAGGACCGGCAGTTCGCGGGCCGGCCGGTCCTCGTCGCCGTTTCCGCTGCCCAGCAGCCCGAGGCCGCCACCGCGCGAGACCGCCGCGGTCCGGGCACCGGCCGGCCGACCCGCCCATCGAGGCGAGGGCAATCGGATGCTCCACACCGGACCGCTCCGTGAACGCCGTCGACAGTCCCATGCCCGCGATCCTCACCCACGGCAACTGCCGTTCGCCGCGGAATCGACGGACTCTCGGCGCGGCGAACGCCCCCTCGCGGCGGGCGTCCGCATGGGGACCGCGCGCGTTGGACCGACAGGGTGGTCGATGCGCCGCACGGCTCGTCTGCCCTGGTGGCGGCGGTGATGGCTGCTAGCTTCGCGAGCTGTCGGAGGGGTCCCGCGTGCGTCGAGCAGAGCGGGACCATGGCCATGAGAGGCGAGGCGAGGGTGACGGGTATGGGCGAAGAGCCGGACGAGCCGGCGGTTTCTCCGTTCAGGCGCAGGAGTTTCCTGGCGTCGGCCGCTCTGGCGGCAGGCGCGCCGGCGGCGGTCGCCGGTTCCGCGCAGGCTGCCGGGCTGCCGGAGAGCGGGCCGCTTGCCGCGCCCGGCCTCGGGTCCGTGGCGCGTCTGCTGGCCGTGCCCCAGGAGGGCCGCGGGGTCGCCTGGCTCAGGTCGGCCCTTCAGGTCGCCGTGGGACTCGAACTCGCGACCATTCCGCCCTACTTGTGCGGCCTGTGGTCCGTCAAGGACCGCGGCAGCGAGGTCGCGCGGCTCATCCAGCGCATCGTCGGCGACGAGATGTACCACCTGGGCATCGCCTGCAACCTGCTCGTGGCCGTGGGCGGCCGGCCGCAGATCAAGGCCGCCGCACCCGTCTTCCCCGGCCCGCTTCCCGGCGGTGTGCGGGCCGGCGTGACGGTCTACCTGTCGGGCCTGACCAAGCCGTTCGTACGCGACGTGATGATGGCGATCGAGGCCCCCGAAGAGTCGCTCGTCCGCAACGCGCGCCCCTCGCCCACCGTCGGCGAGTTCTACGCCGACGTGCTGAAGGCGTTCCAGGTGGTGCAGCCGGAACTGTCGGTGCGGGGGCAGCTGTCCCAGTACGTCTTCGCCGACGACCTGTATCCGGTCGAGACCCTCGACGACGTCGAGAGCGCCATCGGGATCATCAGGGAGCAGGGCGAGGGCACCTCCAGTTCCCCGTCCGATTCCTTCGAGGACGACCACCCGGCGCACTACTACGCCTTCGGCGAGATCTACTACGGCCGGGAGCTGCGCGAGACCGACGACGGCTGGAGGTACGTGGGCGGGCCCGTCCCCTTCCCCGAGGTGCGCCCCATGGCCCGGATCCCGGTCGGCGGCTGGCCCCACCCACCGGTCCACGTCGGACGGCTCCTGTTCCGCTTCGACGCCACCTACAGCACCGTGCTCGACACCCTTGACGCGGCCTGGGCCGGCGGCGGCCACCGCACCCTGGGCGCCGCCATCCACGCCATGCGCGGCCTGGAGGACCCGGCCGTGGAACTGATGGAGACCCCACTCCGCTACGCCCCGGGCACCTACGGCCCCCAGTTCCGCGCACTGCGCAAGCTGCGCCGCGACTCGTGACGCCGTTACGCCGGGTCCCGGGTCCCGGGACCCGGGACCCGGGACCACGATCGGCGCTGCGCCTCCGCCCTAACCCGCCGTCGAGCCGTCCAGTTCCCGCAGGAGTGTGCGGAGTTGGGTCACGTCCGCTTCGGGTGCGTTGATGTCGAGGTAGATGGCGAGGGCCTCGTGCAGGGTCTGGCGAGCCGGTTGCACGGCGCCTGTCGCGCTGTGGGTCTGGCTCAGGTGGACCAGGGTCTCGGCCTCGTTGTAGCGGTGGCCGAGGGCGCGGTTGAGGGCCAGGCTGTGCTCGTAGCAGTCGACGGCGTTCGGGTGGTCGCCGAGCTGGTGGTAGGCGTAGCCGAGGGTGTCCCAGGTGGCGGCCTGGCCTCGTTCGTCGCCCAGCTCGCGCTGGATGGCCAGGGCCTGCCGGCAGTGGCGTACCGCTGCGGCGTGGTCGCCGAGCCGGGTGTGGTCCCAGGCCACCGCGTTCAGGGCGCGGGCCCGTCCCGGGAGGTTTCCGAGTGAGGTGAACAGGTCCACGGCGCGCTGGTCGTGCCTGAGGGCGGCGGGCTTGTCGTCCTGCCGTTCGTACAGCCAGCCCAGGGCGAGGTGGGTGTGGGCGGCCGAGCGGAGGTCGCCGTCGGCCTCCGACAGGGCGAGCGCGTGGGCCAGTTGCTGGTGGGCCTCGGTGAGGCGGGCGGTCTCCGTGCACGCCCAGGCCAGGGCCCGGTGCGACTCGGCCCGGGCGGCCGGGTCCCCGAGCCGGACGGCGGCGGCGAGGGCGGTGGTGTGGACGGCGGTGACGTCGGCCCAGCGTCCCCGGCGGGCGAGGAAGGTGGTGAGGGCCCAGGCCAGCCGCCATGCCTGGGCGTCGTGTCCGGTGCGTACGGCGTGGTCGACGGCCGCCGTGAGGACGGTGTGCTCGCGGGTGAACCAGGCCATGGCCTGGTCGTGCGTGGTGAGTTCCTCGGGTCGGGCGCCGTCCGCCGCCGGGGCCGGCGCAAGCGGGTCGCGGTGGGGCAGCAGGAGGCGGTCGGCGGCGTATGCCGTGTGCGCGTAGTGGTCGAGTACGCGGGTGAGGGCGGCGTCCGCTTCGGTGGGGGGCGCCTCCGCCTTCGCCAGTTCGAGGGCGTACGCCCGCAGCAGGTCGTGGCAGGTGAAGCGGCCGGGGACGTGTTCCTGCACGAGGTGGTGGGCCTGGAGGCGGCGCAGCCGGGTGCGGAGCAGGGCGGGCGGCAGTGCGGTGAGGCTCGCGGCGGCCGGCAGGCCGATGTCGGTGCCGGGTGCCTGGGCGAGCCGGCGGAAGACCCGGGCGGTGTCGGGGTCCAGGGCCAGGTAGGAGGAGGCGAGGACGGTGCGTACGTCACCGCTCGTCTCGCCGGTCTCCAGGGCGTCGAGCCGGGTTGCCGTGTCGCGCAGTTCGGCGGCCAGGGCGGTGAGGGTGAGGACCGGGTTGGTGGTGACGCGGGCGGCGAGGACGCTGACGGCCAGCGGCAGCCCGGCGCAGTGGTGGAGGAGCTCCGCCGCCGCCTCGGGTTCGGCGGCGATCCGGTCGGCGCCGATGCGGCGGACGAGCAGCTCGCGCGCCTCGGTGCCGTCGAGCGTGTCCAGGGTGAGTCGGCCGACGCCGTGGGAGGCGGCGAGTCCGGGGAGCTGGTGTCGGCTGGTGATGAGGACCGTGCAGGCGGGGCTGCCCGGCAGCAGGGGCAGCACCTGGTCGCTGTCGCGGGCGTTGTCGAGCACGACCAGTAATCGCCGGTCCGCGGTGAGGCTGCGGTACAGCGCGGCCTGGGACTGCGGGGCGGTGGGCAGGCCGGCGGGGTCGGTGCCGAGGGCCTCCAGGAAACCCCGCATGACCACGTACGGGTCCGCCGGCTCGCCGGAGGGGGTGAAGCCGCGCAGATCGGCGTACAACTGGCCGTCGGGGAAGAGGTCCTGCTGGTCGTGGGCCCAGCGCAGCGCCAGCCAGGTCTTGCCGACGCCGCCGGTGCCGCAGATCGCCACGGTCAGGACGCTGCCGCCGTCCGGCTTGCCCTGTGGGGCCAACAGCTTGTCCAGGCGGGCGAGTTCGCTGCCGCGTCCGGTGAACAGGGGTGGCGGGGCGGGTAGTTGTCGCGGGTGAGCCGTGGTGGTGGCGCGGGCGGAGTTCGGCTTGTCGCTTCTTGCCGGTGGCGCGAGCCGCGGATCCGAGGTCAGGATCCGCTGGTACAACTCCCGCAGCGGGGGCCCCGGGTCGATGCCCAGCTCGTCGGCGAGACGACGCCGTACGACCTGATAGTGCCCGAGGGCGTCGGCGGGGCGCCCGCCGCGGTAGAGGGCGAGCATCAGCTGGGCGGCGAGCCGCTCGTCCAGCGGGTGGCTGTCGGCGAGGGCCGGCAGGGTGGCCAGCAGGTCGGCGTGGCGGCCGCGACGCAACTGGACGTCGGCCCGGTCCAGGACGGCGGCGAGCCGTTCCACCTGGGCGGTCTCGCGCTGGGCCGCGAACCAGGGGCTGTCCATGCCGGGACACATCTCACCCCGCCACAGCGCGAGGGCCTCCTCGAACAGGCGCGCCGCCTCGTCGTCGTCCCCCGCGTGCGCGGCGGTGCGCGCCTGGGCGGCGAGGGCCCGGAAGCGGTGCAGGTCGGCGGCCGAAGGCGCGACGACCAGCTCGTACCCTCCCGACCGCCGCGCGATCCGCGCCTCCTCGGCCACGGGCCGCAACGCCCGGCGCAGCCTGGAGAGGTAGCTGTACAGCGTCTCCCGGGCGCGCTGCGGCGGCCTCTCCCCCCACACCCGGTCGACGAGTCGGTCCACCGTCACCACGTGGTTGGCCTCGCACACCAGTACCGCGAGCACGCACTGCTGCCGCGCCGGCCCCTGATCCAGCCGGTGGCCGTCGACCAGGACCTCGACCCCGCCCAGCACACGGAACTCCACGGCCACATGCACCACCCCCCAGGCAGGATCCTAGGACCGAAGCAAGCGGCTCTGACCAGCTAATTCCAGCTCTTTTCAAGGTTTGGCCAGGGTCGCCCGGCCAGGGTGGTGGCCATCTCGTCAGGCAGGTCCGGTGACGGTCGGCCGGAGGAGACACCGACCATGACAAAGGAGCCGGGATGCGTACTCGTCATCTGATCGGAACCACCCTCGCCACTGCGGCGCTCTTCGTCGGCGTGGCGGCCGCGCCCGCGCAGGCGGCCGAGAACCCCTTGTCGACCACAGGTGCACAGGGGATGGTCAGCTTCTACAGCATGTACGTCCGGGCCTGCGACACCCTCAAGGACGGCAGGCGGGCCGTCGCCCAGGCCGTGAACCAGACCACGGGTGAATACCTCGGCGGGGCGGAGGACACGGGCGGTGCCGACGGAGCGTGCGCCTTCGACTACTTCACGGAGAAGCCCTCCCGCGGCGACGTCATCTACCTGGCCGTGTGGCGCCAGGACGGCGCCGGCGGATGGCAGGAGGACTTCCGCTACACGACTTGGACGTACTGAGCCCTCTCGCGGTGCTCGCTGACCAACCTGGGGACGGGGGAATGACGGAGGGCCACTTCGAGGAGTGGCCCTCCGTCGTGCGTCTAGGCCCGTTTCGCCGCCCAGTCGATCCCGCCGAGCAGGTGGGCGCGGAAGTCCGGGTCCGCGTACGCCTCGGCGGCATGCCCGAGCGCCGTGTAGAAGACGCGCCCCGATCCCTGCTCACGGCACCACACCAGCGGATGGTCCGCGCCCATGCCGCCACCGCCGTACGACGACTCGTCGGCGCAGGCCAGCACCCGTACCGCGCCTCGGGGGTTGCTGCGGAAGTCGTACCACTCGTCGACGAAACCCCATACGGCCGGCAGGTGCCGGGTGGCCGGATGGTGGCGGTCCTCCACGATCACCTTGCCGGGCTGGTACTCGGGGTGCCGGTCGAACCGCGCGCCCAACAGCTCGCCGTAGTACGGCCAGTCGTACTCGGTGCAGGCCGCCGCGTGCACGCCGACGAAGCCGCCGCCCGACTCGACGTACGCGGCGAGCCGTTCCCGCCCGGCGGGGGTGAGCACCTCGCCGCTGGTGGAGAGGAAGACGACGGCCGCGTAACCGTCGAGGGGTTGCTCGAAGGCCGCGGGATCCTCGGTGTGGTCCACCTCGAAGTCGCCGAGGGTGCGGACGGCCTCGACGCCGGCCGGGATGGAGTCGTGCCGGTAGGCGGTGGTGCGGGTGTGGACGAGGAGTCGTGCGGCCATACGACCGAGCCTAGGGGAGCCGGCGGCTCGGTCCCACGGCTGCCGGTGACCCGAAAATTTCGGATCGCCGGGTCGCTCCAACAACCCGGGCTGTTGGGTCGGTTCACCCCCGCGTGCACCCCCGCGCCGGAAACAATTTGTGTATGACCCATGACTGGCAGCGACAGATCCACGCCCTCCACGACGAGCTGGTCCGCCGTGACGACCCCGCCGCCTGGGTGCGGGAGGCCGACGCGGTGGACGCCTCTTTGCGCTACCCCGGGTTCGCCCTGCGTGGACCGGTGTTCGGGGTCGCCGTGCAGGATCCGGCGGTGGGGCCCGAGTGGCGGGTGCTCAAGCCGGTCGTGAACGGGATGCCGCAGATGTGCCGGGACTCGCTGAACACCTATCTGTGGTTCCGCGCGAAGGACGACACCGACGATCCGGCCGTACGGCGTGAACTGCTCGCCGCCGTGGCCGTGTTGGAGCGGGAGCCGGTCAACGAGGTGGAGGCGTGCGGGGTGCGGTACCGGATCGTGCGCGGGGACGAGTTCTCGCGCTGCGACGACAACAACCGGCTGGAGCCGCCTCGGCCCACCGACCCGGAGCCCGCTGAGCGGACCTGGGACCTGCGCGCCGACCACACCCCCTCCCCCGACCTGGACTTCGTCCTCGACCCGGATCACGTGGACGGCGGCCCGATGACGGGCGCCCTGCTGGCGGCGCTGCGGGACTTCGCCTACCGGGGCGCGCGGTTCCCCATGACCCTGCGCAGGGACTCGGAGCGGGCGGTGCACTCGCACCCGCAGATCGTGCTGTTGCCCACCTGCTTCGGCGTGGTCGAGCGGGAACGGACCGGCTGGGAACCGGCCCTCGCCCTCCAGTCCACCCCGCACGACGCCCGGCGCGTGCTGCACGACGCGATGATCGAGATGTGGCCCATGCTGTACAAGTTCGACGACGAGAAGAAGGCCGTGTACGAGAAGGCGGCCGCGGAGTTCCGGGCGCTCGAGCGCGCCGACGAGGCCCGGGTGGCGGGCCGGGTGTTCCGGATCTGCCGTACCGAGCGCCTGCTGCGCATGGGCCCCGACGGTCCGGAGACCCCGCGCCCGTCGGACATCGACGACTACGGCCCGATGAAGATCCATCCGACGCTGCTGCTGGACGGCACCGTCGTCTTCGACGAGTGAGACCACCGGCCCGTCCTGGCGCACAGGTGTTCCATAACGCAGGCCGCTCTGCATAGCCTCGGCTGCGATGAACGCCATCCCCGCGCTCCTGGACCATCTCGTCCTCGCGACCCCGGACCTGGCCGCCACGGTCGCCGACTTCGCCCGCCGCACCGGCGTGACCCCGGCCCCCGGCGGCGTGCACGTCGGGCTCGGCACCCGTAACCACCTGGTGTCCCTGGGCGGCACCAGCTACCTGGAGATCATCGGCCCGGATCCCGAGCAGTCCGCGCCCGGCCGGCCCCGGCCCTTCGAGGTCGACGGCCTCACCACCGCGCGCACGGTCACCTGGGCGCTCTGCCCGCCCGACCTGGACGCGGCCATCGCGGCCGCCCGGGCCCAGGGGTACGACCCCGGCCCGGCGCAGGCGATGAGCCGCCGCAGACCCGACGGCACCCTGCTGGAATGGCGGCTCACCGACGGCGACGACGCCCACCCCTCCGGCCTGGTCCCCTTCCTCATCGACTGGAGCGCCACGGTCCACCCCACCGCCTCGGACCTGCCCACCACACCGCTGCTGTCCCTGTCCGCGAGCGCCCCCGAGCCGGACGAGATCCGGCCCCTGCTGACGGCACTCGGCACGGACCTCGACCTCACGACGGGCCCGGTGGGCATGCAGTTCACGGTGGACACGCCGCTGGGGCCGGTGACGTTCCACTAGGCGCCCGAGGGGTCCGAGGCACCGTCCGGCAGGGCGCCTGCGGGGTGTCCGATTTCTTCAAGACCGGCCGCCACCGGGCTGCCTACGGTGGCCGCATGACTCCACGATTCGATGCCATCGGCCTCGTCGTCTCCGACATGGCCGCCTCCGTCGCCTTCTACCGCCGCCTCGGCTTCGCCTTCCTCGACGGCGCCGAGAACGAGCCGCACGCCGAGGCGGAACTGCCGGGCGGGCTGCGGTTGTTGCTCGATACGGAGACGACCGTGCGCTCCTTCCACCCCGAGTGGCAGCCGCCCACGGGTGGCGGCCGGCACTCGCTGGCGTTGCGGTGCGCGGATCCGGGTGAGGTGGACGCGGTGTACGAGGAACTGGTCGGCGCCGGCTACCACGGCGAGCTCAAGCCGTGGGACGCCTTCTGGGGCCAGCGGTACGCCTCCGTCCAGGACCCGGACGGAAACGGCGTCGACCTGTTCGCACCGCTGGGGCCCTTGTGATGGATCTCCGCGGCGTCGCCGCGGAGATCCATCACAAGGGCCCCTGGCCGCCGCGCCGGGCGAGTAGCTCACCGAGCGGCAGGCCCGCCAGTTCCTTGACGTCCCGGGCCAGATGAGCCTGATCGGCGAACCCGGCCCGGGCGGCCGTGTCCGCGAAGGCCACGCCGTCCCGTGCCAGGGCGAGGGCCCGTCGCAGCCGCAGGATCCGGGCCAGCGTCTTGGGGCCGTAGCCGAAGGCGGTCCGGCAGCGTCGGTGCAACTGCCGGGCACCGAGGCCGAGTTCGTCGGCGGTGGCGGCGACGGGGCGACCCGTGTCGAGGGCGGTGACGACCCGGAGCAGCAGCGGGTCGGGCGGCTCGGCGGCGGCGGCCCGCTCCAGCACCACGTCTTCGAGCGCGGTCACGGGGTCGGCCGCGGCACCGACACGTCCGCACAGCCGTCGTACCTCCGAGGCCGGCCACAGATCCGCGAGCTCGACCCGCCGGTCGCGCAGCTCATGCGCCGGAACGCCGAGCAGGCCGGGCGCGGTGCCCGGGTGGAAACGGACGCCGACCCAGGTAGTGGGCGGGCCTTCGGTGACGTACGCACGCGTGTCGGGCCCCGCGACGAGCAGCCGCCCCTCGTTCCAGAGCAGATCCATGCACCCGTCGGGCAGCACACGCCCCTCACCGGGCCCACCAGGGGTGTTCGTCCACACCACGCCGCCAGGCAGCCGGGACGCCCGCTCCGCGTACATGGGGGCCAGGCTACGCCGCGACGCCTCGCGGGGCGCGGCGCCGGCTGTGGCGGTATGCGGCTCCGCCGCGTGGGGCGCGACCAGCCCCCTCAGGCCCCGCCCTGGTCCTCCGGCTTGTGCGGCGGGTGCGTGTGGGTGCTCTTCACATGGGTCCGCAGCCGGGACGACACGTCCTCCGGCGGCAGGAAGCGGGACCAGCGCTCGGGGAACTCCGACGGCATGTCGGGGTCGTCGGGGTCGTCGAGCCCGGGCTCGCGGCCGGCGGCGTGGCGGGCCACGTACTCGGCGACCTGGGCCTCGCGCATCCGCTCGTTGGCCGCGCGGGCCGCCGCCGTCGCGGCGGCCGGCCAGACCCGGTCGATCGCGGCGTTGACCGCGGCCCCGACGAGCACGGCGAACGCGGACACACCGATCCACAGCATCACGGCGACGGCGGCGGCGAGGGACCCGTAGATCGACGCGCCCTCGATCGTGTTCGTCAGGTAGATGCGCAGCAGGAAGCTGCCCAGGACCCACATGCCGAGGGCGACCAGCGCGCCGGGCACGTCCTCGATCCAGGGGGAGCGGACCGGCACGGACACGTGGTACAGCGTCGTCAGGAACGCGATCGACAGGACGATCACGACGGGCCAGTACAGGACCTGCACCACGGTCTCCGACCACGGCACGATCCGCACCACCGCGTCCGGCCCCGCCACCATCAGCGGCAGCGCCACCGAGCCGATCAGCAGGGCCGCGATGAACAGCAGGAACGCCACCAGACGGGTCTTCACGATGCCGCGGACGCCGTCGAGGCCGTACATCACGGTGATGGTGTCTATGAAGACGTTCACCGCGCGCGACCCCGACCACAGGGCGAACAGGAAGCCGACGGAGATGACGTCGGGGCGGCCGCCGTGCATCACGTCGTCCAGGATCGGCTGGGCGATCTGGCGCACGCCCTTGTCGGACAGGACGGTGCGCGAGGCCTCGATCAGGTTGGTCTCCAGGCTGCTGATGGTGTCGGTGCCGGTCCAGTCGTCGACGTAGCCGAGGAGGCCGATCATGCTGAGCAGCAGCGGCGGCACGGACAGCAGCGTGAAGAACGCGGCCTCGGCGGCGAGGCCAAGGATGCGGTACTCGATGCAGGAGTTGACGGTGTCCTTGATCAACAGCCAGGCGGTCCTGCGCTTCGAGACGTTCCGGTAGAGGACACGCGCCCGGTGGAGACGACCGGAGGTCCGCTGGGGGGATTCACTTGCTGGCTGCACGACCTAAAGGTATCCGCCGTACGGGAGCGCACTCATCGCGGCGCCGGGTGCGCACCCTCGCCACCTGCCCGATCCCCCGCGCCGGTGTCGTGTCAGGCTGGAGACCACCGCCCCCCTCAGGGATAGGTTTCACAGGTATGGCAGGCAGCACGCACACCGTGACCAACCAGCCCCCGCCCCTGGTCGGATACGACGTCTACACCGCCGACCGGGCCCTGACCGCGGCCGTCGAACGCCACCTCGCCCCGGAGCTGCTGGACGAGGTCCGCAGCGAGCTGGCGTCGCTCGGGCGGACCTGCGGATCTCCACAGGTACAGGAGTGGGGGGTACTGGCGAACGACAATCCGCCGCGGCTGCACACGCACGACCGCTACGGCCACCGTATCGACGAGGTCGAGTTCCATCCGTCCTGGCACCGGCTGCTCGGCAAGGGCGTCGCGGCGGGGCTGACCGCGGCCTGGGTCCGGCCGGGCGGGCATGTGCGACGGGCGGCCGCCTTCCTGATGTGGACGCAGGTCGACGCCGGCAACGGCTGCCCGCTGTCCATGACCCATGCGGCGGTCCCCGTGCTGCGTACGGACCCCGGCCTCGCCGCCGAGTGGGAGCCGCGGCTGACGTCCATGATCTACGACCGTGAGCTGCGGCCCGCCCGGCTCAAGGCCGGGTCGCTGTTCGGGATGGGCATGACGGAGAAGCAGGGCGGCAGCGACGTACGCGCCAACACGACGGCCGCGCGCCCGCTTCCCGACGGCGAGTCGTACGAGCTGACCGGGCACAAGTGGTTCTGCTCGGCACCCATGTCGGACGGGTTCCTGGTGCTGGCGCAGGCTCCGGGCGGGCTCACCTGCTTCCTCGTGCCGCGCGTGCTGGAGGACGGCAGCCACAACGTGTTCCTCATCCAGCGGCTCAAGGACAAACTGGGCAACCGCTCGAACGCCTCCGGTGAGGTCGAGTTCGACGGGACGTGGGCGCGCCGGGTCGGTGAGGAGGGGCGCGGGGTGCGCACCATCATCGAGATGGTGGCCGCGACCCGGCTCGACTGCGTACTGGGCTCGGCGGGGCTGATGCGGCAGGCCGTCGCGCAGGCGATCCACCACTGCGACCACCGCGAGGCGTTCGGCGGGAAGCTCGTCGACAAGCCGCTCATGCGCAACGTCCTGGCCGACCTCGCCGTCGAGTCCGAGGCGGCGACCACCCTGGCGCTACGGCTCGCGGCCGCCTACGACGACGGCGGCGAGCAGGAGCGGGCGCTGCTGCGGATAGCGGTACCGGCCGCCAAGTACTGGGTGACCAAGCGGTGTACGCCGCTGACGGTCGAGGCGTCCGAGTGCCTGGGCGGCAACGGGTACGTCGAGGCGTCCGGGATGCCCCGGCTGGTGCGCGAGTCGCCGCTGAACTCGATCTGGGAGGGCGCGGGCAACGTCCAGGCACTGGACGTGCTGCGGGTGCTGCAACGGGAGCCGGCGGCGCTCAACGCCTACCTGCAGGAGGTGGGCAAGGCCCGCGGCGCCGACCACCGCCTGGACACGGCGATCAAGGGCCTACTGACGGAACTGGCCGACTTGGAGGGCATCGAGGCCCGCGCCCGCCGCCTGACGGAGCGACTGGCACTGGTCCTCCAGGGGGCGCTGCTCGTCCGGTTCGCCCCGCCGGAGGTCGCCGACGCGTTCTGCGCCTCACGGTTGGGAGGTGATGGGGGAATGGCCTTCGGCACACTGCCGTCAACTCTGAACCTGCGGTCACTGGTGGACAGGTCCAGGCCGCAGGCCTGACCCAGGGGCGCGGGGCTGTATTGATATGCGGCTCCGCCGCGTGGGCGCGACAAGCCACGACGGACCCGCAGCCGCCAACGCAACAGGCAGCGGCACCCCCCGTCACGAAGCGGCTGAACCGCCGGAGGCAAGGGGTGGTGCTGCGCCGACACGGCACCACCCCCGCCATGGCCCGTTCGAGGCCGCGAACGCCGCTCGGGACGGCGTTGCTCAAGTTTCAATCAGGCCAGGACGGTCCACCAGGGTTGCAAGGGGTTGCAACTTGTTGGCGTCCGAGTGCGGAGTGTGTCCCTCCGCGAGCATCGGACGGCACTATGAGACGCACACTCAGTATGAGTCGAACCGGGAGGGACCCGTGGCGCTCTCGCCGACGGACCTGACGCAACTCGCCGCCGTGGATTCGGCGCGGGCGGCGCGAGTACTCAGCGAGGTCCGCTCCGCCACGCTCTCCGGACAGCGCGCGCCCGTCGCGCCGCGCCCGGTGATCGAGCGGTCCTGGGAACGCATGCTACGCAGCGGTGTCGATCCCGACCACGACGTCCGGTCCGGGCTGCTGTCCCGCGAGGAGGTGCAGCGGCGCCGGGAGTCCAGCGCGCTCAAGCATGTGCTGCCGGTGCTGCGCGAGGGGCTGCTGTCGGTCGCGGACATCGCCCACCACATCATGGTCGTCGCCGACGACGAGGGCCGGGTGCTGTGGCGGGAGGGCAACTCCTCCGTGCTGCGCAAGGCCGACGGCCTCGGCTTCGAACTCGGCGCCGACTGGCGGGAAAGCGTCGTCGGCACGAACGGTGTGGGCACCCCGGCCGTGGTGCGCCGGCCGGTGCAGGTCTTCGCCTCCGAGCACTTCCAGCGCTCGCAGACCTCCTGGACCTGCACCGGCGCCCCCATCACGGATCCGCGGGACGGCCGGCTGATCGGTGTGGTGGACGTCAGCGGGCCGCTGGAGACCATGCACCCGGCCACGCTCGCCTGGGTCGACTCGGTGGCCAAGCTCGCCGAGGCCCGGCTGCGCGAGGTGCATCTGACCTCGCTGGAACGGCTGCGCGCGGTGGCGGCGCCGGTGCTGGCCCGGCTGCCCGGGCGGGCCCTGGTGGTGGACCGGGACGGCTGGACGGCCGCGGTGACCGGGATGCCGTACGCGCACCGGATCGCGCTGCCCAAGTCCCTGTCGCCGGGCCGACGGTGGCTGCCGGCGCTGGGCGTGTGCTCGGTGGAGCCGCTGGCCGGCGGCTGGCTGCTGCGGGCCGCCGACGAGCCGGTGCCGCCCGGGGCGACGCGGATCACCCTGGACCTGACGCAGGCGCGCCGCTGGTCGGTGACGGTGTCCGGCGGCGCGGGCTCCTGGAGCCATGAACTGAGCCCCCGGCACGCCGAGTTGCTGTATCTGCTGGCCCTGCACCGCACCGGCCGCAGCGCGGCGGGGCTGGCCGAGGACATGTTCGGCGACGCGGGCCGTACGGTGACGGTGCGCGCCGAGATGTCGCGGGTACGGCGCTATCTCGGGGCGTTCCTGGAGCATCGGCCCTACCGCTTCCGCGAGGACGCGGAGGTCGAGGTGCTGCTGCCGGACGACCCGTGCGATCTGCTGCCGCACTCGACGGCGCCCGCCGTGACGCGGGGGCGGGTCTCGACCGATATGCCCTGAGTGTGCCGTGTGCCCGAGTGGCATCTTCCGCATATTTGCGGGGTCTTAGTCCGCAAGCATGCTCCACTGCCGTAGCATCCCCCTACGAGCCACCCCACCTGCTCTTTTGGTCAACACACAGACCAATGGCGGCAGTTGGCTCGCCTCGGGAGGTTTGATGAAGCACCGCGGCAGACACCGTCGACGCAAGCAGGGCCGTGCCGTGCGCGCGTTCCTGGCCGGAACCGCCCTCGCGCTCACCGCGGCCGCCACGGTGATCAGCGCCTCACAGGCCACGGTCGGCGACAACCCCGGGGCGCTGGAGCCGCTCACCAGGGCCGCCGAGACCGGCGCGCTCAGCCTCCACGAGCAGTTGGCCCCGCAGGCCACGCTCGACGAACTCGCCTCCCGGATGGGCAAGCCGGTGGGTGTCCGTGCCGTCCTGGAGAGCGCCGACCGCAGCCTGCGCACCGCGTCCGGCTGTACGGCCGACGAGCGCACCGCGCTGCCGGTCGCGCCGGCCGCCACGCGCGCGTACTGCTGGGACGCCGCCGACACCCGGGCCTGGCGGGCAGGGGCGGTCACCACCTCGGGCGACGCCGACGACGACGGCTGGTGGAACGACAACCGGGTGCTCCTGGCCGGCTGGAGCCAGGGCAGCGCCGACCGGGGCCTCGCCCGGGTCGCCTTCGTCGACGCGAACGACCTGGCCCGCCTCAGGTACGCCTCGGCCCTCCTCGTCGTCCCGGTGGACGGCGGACGCGACTACCGCGCCCTGACCTCCCGCCTGTCCGGCATGGTCTGGTACCAGGACAAGCTGCTGGTCACCACCGCCGACGGCCTGTACGTCTACGACATGAACCGCGTCCAGCGCACCACCGTCGACAGCGCCGCGGTGGGCCGCGTCGAGGGGGGCTGGTCGGCGCACGGCAACCGCTTCGTCCTGCCCGCCGTCGGCTCGTACCGCCTGACCGGCGGGAGCGCCGCTCCCCGCATCGGCGCCATCTCCCTCGACCGCAGCACGGCACCCGACAGCCTGGTGGCGAGCGAACGGACCGCCGCCGACAGCGACCGGCCCGCCCGGCTGTGGCGCTACGACTTCGGCACGGACCCGGCGCGCCCCGGTCTGCTGGCCACCGACGCCACCGGATCCGCGCACGCCGTCGAGGCGTACGAGACGGAGGCGTCCGGCATCAGGGGCCTGCTGTCGCACCGGGCGGCCGGGGCGGACCGCTCCGACTGGTACCTGGGCCGCGCCCCGGGCGCCACGGACCGGCAGGGCAGCCTCTGGCGCCAGGACACCGAGGGCGCCGAGGCGACCCGCTGCGGCTCGGCGGACGCCCCGCGCTGCTGGGGCGTCCAGGCCGGGCCCCTGTCGTACTGGGAGGCGACCGGCGAGGTCTGGTCCCAGTCGGGTCAGATGCTGTTCGCCGTGCCGCTGGAGTCGATCGACAGGGCGCTGGGCTAGCCCCTGCCGTTGGATCATCCCTGCGTCGCGGGGCCCTGCGGTCACGGACGCCGATCGACAGATCGGCCGGCCGGATGATTCCCTGGCCGTCATGACCAACATCCCCGTGACCACCTGGTCCCTGGAACAGACCGCACCCACCGACCTCCTCCCGGCCCAAGCCCCGCAGGGCGACGTGCGGATCGTGCGGGCCGAGGTGCCCTCGCCCGAGTTCAGCCGGTTTCTGTACGTGTCGGTGGGCGGGGACGTCCTCTGGCTGGACCAGCTCGGTTGGACGTACGCGCAGTGGCAGGAGCATCTGGCGCGTCCGGGTGTCGAGACGTGGGTCGCCTACGACCGGGGAACGCCGGCGGGCTATCTGGAGCTGGAACCGCAGGACGACGGGGTCGTGGAGATCATCCACTTCGGCCTGATTCCGGCCTTCCGCGGACGCCGGATCGGCGGCCACCTGCTGGCGTACGGCGCCGCCCGCGCCTGGGACCTCGCGGAGCGCTGGCCGGGGCTGGCGCCGACGAAGCGGGTGTGGCTGCATACGTGCTGCAAGGACGGGGAGCACGCCATGGCCAACTACCTGCGCCGTGGCTTCAAGCTCTTCGACACCAAGGTCGAGGAGGAGGCCGAGGCCGCGCCGACCGGTCCGTGGCCGGGGGCCTACCCCGGCTGACCTGGCCAGAAACGGCCCAAATGGGCCATGTGACCGAGACCACCCTTGTCTCGCTCTCCGAGACAAGGGTGTCCGCATAATGGACGAAGCTGGACTGTGTCCAGATTGCCGTGCCACGCTTCCGTCATGTCTGGAACTGGAATTGCCTTGGTGAGTCGACGCCACGTCGACCTCGGCCGCATGTCCAGCGCCATCTGTCCGGCGCGCTGACAGCCCCGCAGCGCCCGACACCTCCCTCTTTTCGCTTTCCTCCCTGCGCAATGCCGCGCACGCATGCCCACGCGCCCGCACGCGCAGGTCAGAGCCGCTTTCCCGCCTGTCCCGAAGGACGTAACAACCATGGCCGCCACCCCGCAGAAACCTGCCGCCGCGACTCCCCGCCGCAAGGTGAGCCGTCACCGCGGTGAGGGTCAGTGGGCCGCGGGGCACTTCACCCCGCTCAACGGCAACGAACAGTTCAAGAAGGACGACGACGGTCTCAATGTGCGGACACGCATTGAGACGATCTACTCCAAGCGCGGCTTCGACTCCATCGACCCGAACGATCTGCGTGGCCGTATGCGCTGGTGGGGGCTGTACACCCAGCGCAAGCCCGGGATCGACGGCGGCAAGACCGCCATCCTGGAGCCGGAGGAGCTCGACGACTCCTACTTCATGCTGCGGGTGCGGATCGACGGCGGTCGGCTGACCACGCAGCAGCTGCGCGTCATCGGCGAGATCTCGCAGGAGTTCGCGCGCGGCACCGCGGACATCACCGACCGGCAGAACGTCCAGTACCACTGGATCCGGATCGAGGACGTGCCCGAGATCTGGAACCGCCTGGAGGCCGTCGGCCTGTCCACCACCGAGGCCTGCGGTGACACGCCCCGTGTCGTCATCGGCTCGCCGGTCGCCGGGATCGCCGCGGACGAGATCATCGACGGCAGCCCGGCCATCGACGAGATCCAGCGCCGGATCATCGGCAACAAGGCGTTCTCGAACCTGCCCCGCAAGTTCAAGTCCGCGATCTCCGGCTCGCCGCTGCTGGACGTGGCGCACGAGATCAACGACGTCGCCTTCGTCGGCGTGAACCACCCCGAGCACGGCCCCGGCTTCGACCTGTGGGTCGGCGGCGGCCTGTCCACCAACCCGAAGATCGGCGTCCGGCTGGGCGCCTGGGTGCCGCTGGACGAGGTGCCGGAGGTCTACGAGGGCGTCATCTCGATCTTCCGCGACTACGGCTACCGGCGGCTGCGCACCCGCGCCCGCCTGAAGTTCCTGGTCGCCGACTGGGGCGCCGAGAAGTTCCGTCAGGTGCTGGAGGACGAGTACCTGAAGCGGAAGCTGGTCGACGGTCCCGCCCCCGCCCAGCCCGTGGAGCGCTGGCGCGACCACGTCGGTGTGCACCGGCAGAAGGACGGTCGTTTCTACGTCGGTTTCGCCCCGCGCGTCGGCCGCGTCGACGGCGCCACGCTCACGAAGATCGCCGAGCTGGCCGAGGCACACGGCTCGGGCCGGGTGCGTACCACCGTCGAGCAGAAGATGATCATCCTCGATGTCGAGGAGGCGCAGGTCGAGTCGCTGGCCGAGGCCCTGGAGGCCCTGGACCTCACCACCAAGCCCTCCCCCTTCCGGCGCGGCACCATGGCCTGCACCGGCATCGAGTACTGCAAGCTCGCCATCGTCGAGACCAAGGCGCGCGGCTCCCAGCTGATCGACGAACTGGAGCGCCGGATCCCGGACTTCGACGAGCCGATCACCATCAACATCAACGGCTGCCCGAACGCCTGCGCCCGTATCCAGGTCGCGGACATCGGTCTCAAGGGCCAGCTCGTCCTCGACGACAACGGCGAGCAGGTCGAGGGCTACCAGGTGCACCTGGGCGGCGCGCTCGGCCTGGAGGCCGGGTTCGGGCGCAAGGTGCGTGGCCTGAAGGTCACCTCCGACGAGCTGCCCGACTACGTCGAGCGGGTCCTCAAGCGCTTCCAGGACGAGCGCGAGGACGGCGAGCGGTTCGCCACCTGGGCGGCGCGCGCCTCCGAGGAGGCCCTGTCATGAGCGAGCGGGCCGCCCCCTTCTACTGCCCCTACTGCGGCGACGAGGACCTCCGGCCGAGCGAAGCCCTGGAAGGCGGCCACGGCGCGTGGGAATGCGCGGCGTGCAACCGCGCATTCCAGCTGAAGTTCCTCGGGCTGCTCGCCCGGGGCCTTCAGCACCACGACGCAGGGGGAGACGAGATATGACGGCGATTCAGGAAGAGCGCACGACAGACGATCTCAAGGCGCTCGCCGAGCAGGCGGGCCGTGACCTGGAGGACGCCTCCGCGCTGGAGATCCTCCAGTGGGCGACCGACACGTTCGGCAAGCGCTTCTGTGTGACCTCGTCGATGGAGGACGCGGTGGTCGCCCACCTCGCCTCCCGCGCGATGCCCGGCGTCGACGTCGTGTTCCTCGACACCGGCTACCACTTCGAGGAGACCATCGGCACCCGCGACGCGGTCGAGGCCGTGATGGACGTCAACGTCATCACCCTCACCCCGCGCCAGACCGTCGCCGAGCAGGACGCCGAGTACGGCCCCAAGCTGCACGACCGCGACCCCGACCTGTGCTGCAAGCTGCGCAAGGTGGAGCCGCTGGAGCGGGGCCTCAAGGGCTATGTGGCCTGGGCGACCGGGCTGCGCCGCGACGAGTCCCCGACCCGGGCGAACACCCCGGTCGTCGGCTGGGACGAGAAGCGGCAGAAGGTCAAGATCTCCCCGATCGCCCGCTGGACCCAGGACGACGTGGACGCCTACGTCACCGAGCACGGCGTCCTCACCAACCCGCTGCTGATGGACGGTTACGCCTCCGTCGGCTGTGCGCCCTGCACCCGCCGGGTCCTGGAGGGCGAGGACGCGCGCGCCGGCCGTTGGGCGGGCAGCGCCAAGACCGAGTGCGGGCTGCACGGCTGACCATGACTGAGTCTTCTACGAATTCTGCGAACTGGGAGAACCACGTGACGAGCGGAGCCACCGTCTGGCTCACGGGTCTGCCGAGCGCCGGCAAGACCACCATCGCCTACGAGCTGGCCGGCCGGCTCCGCGAGGAGGGCCACCGCGTCGAGGTGCTCGACGGCGACGAGATCCGCGAGTTCATCTCGGCGGGCCTCGGCTTCAGCCGCGAGGACCGGCACACCAACGTGCAGCGCATCGGCTTCCTCGCCGAACTGCTCGCCCGTAACGGCGTCAAGGCGCTCGTCCCCGTGATCGCGCCCTACGCCGACAGCCGTGACGCGGTGCGCAAGCGCCACCAGGAGAGCGGGGCGGCGTACCTGGAGGTCCATGTGGCCACTCCGGTCGACGTGTGCTCCGTACGCGATGTGAAGGGTCTGTACGCCAAGCAGGCCGCGGGCGAGCTGACGGGCCTGACCGGCGTCGACGACCCGTACGAGGAGCCCGAGTCGCCCGACCTGCGCATCGAGTCCCAGAACCAGACCGTGCAGGAGTCCGCGGCGTCGGTGTACGCCCTGCTCAGCGAAAGGGGACTGGCATGACGACGACCGTCGCCACGGTCGAGGAGGGCACGGATGCCCCGTACGCCCTCTCGCACCTGGACGCGCTGGAGTCCGAGGCGGTGCACATCTTCCGCGAGGTGGCGGGCGAGTTCGAGCGGCCGGTGATCCTGTTCTCCGGCGGCAAGGACTCCATCGTCATGCTGCACCTGGCGCTGAAGGCGTTCGCCCCCGCCGCGATCCCCTTCTCGCTGCTGCACGTGGACACCGGGCACAACTTCCCCGAGGTCCTCGAGTACCGGGACCGCACGGTCGCCAAGCACGGTCTGCGGCTGCATGTCGCGTCGGTGCAGGACTACATCGACCGCGGGGTGCTCAAGGAGCGTCCGGACGGCACCCGTAACCCGCTGCAGACACTGCCGCTGACGGAGAAGATCCAGAGCGAGAAGTTCGACGCGGTGTTCGGCGGCGGGCGGCGTGACGAGGAGAAGGCTCGGGCCAAGGAGCGCGTGTTCTCGCTGCGGGACGAGTTCTCGCAGTGGGACCCGCGCCGGCAGCGACCCGAGCTGTGGAACCTCTACAACGGCCGCCACGCTCCCGGCGAGCACGTCCGGGTGTTCCCGCTGTCCAACTGGACCGAGCTGGACGTCTGGCAGTACATCGCCCGCGAGGGCATCGAGCTGCCGGAGATCTACTTCGCGCACGAGCGCGAGGTCTTCAAGCGGGCCGGCATGTGGCTGACCGCCGGTGAGTGGGGCGGGCCGAAGGACGGCGAGACGGTCGAGAAGCGGCTCGTCCGCTACCGGACCGTGGGCGACATGTCCTGCACCGGTGCCGTCGACTCGGACGCGGTGAGCCTGGAGCAGGTCATCACCGAGATCGCCGCCTCCCGGCTCACCGAGCGCGGCGCGACCCGCGCCGACGACAAGATGTCCGAGGCCGCGATGGAAGACCGTAAGCGCGAGGGGTACTTCTAAGCATGAGCACGACGACAACCGAGGAGCTCTCGGCCACGACCCTGCTGCGGTTCGCCACCGCGGGCTCCGTCGACGACGGCAAGTCCACCCTCGTCGGGCGGCTGCTGCACGACTCCAAGTCGATCCTCACCGACCAGCTGGAGGCCGTCGAGCGCGCCTCCGCGAGCCGCGGCCAGGAGGCCCCGGACCTCGCGCTGCTGACGGACGGTCTGCGGGCCGAGCGCGAGCAGGGCATCACGATCGACGTGGCGTACCGCTACTTCGCCACGCCCCGGCGCCGGTTCATCCTCGCCGACACGCCCGGCCATGTGCAGTACACGCGCAACATGGTCACCGGCGCGTCGACGGCCGAGCTGACGGTGATCCTGGTCGACGCCCGCAACGGCGTCGTCGAGCAGACCCGCCGGCACGCGGCGATCGCGGCTCTGCTGCGCGTGCCGCACGTGGTGCTGGCCGTGAACAAGATGGACCTGGTCGACTACCAGGAGTCCGTCTTCGCCGCGATCGCCGAGGAGTTCACGGCGTACGCGCTCGAACTGGGCGTCCCGGAGATCACCGCGATCCCGATCTCCGCGCTGGCCGGCGACAACGTCGTGGACCCGTCCGCGAACATGGACTGGTACGGCGGGCCGACCTTCCTGGAGCACCTGGAGACGGTCCCGGTCACCCACGACCTGAGCCACTGCCACGCGCGCCTCCCCGTGCAGTACGTGATCCGCCCGCAGACCGCCGAGCATCCCGACTACCGGGGTTACGCCGGTCAGATCGCCGCCGGTTCCTTCCGCGTGGGCGAGTCGGTGACCGTGCTGCCGTCGGGCCGTACGTCGAAGATCTCCGGCATCGACCTGCTGGGCGAGCCGGTCGACATCGCGTGGACCACCCAGTCGGTGACCGTCCTGCTGGAGGACGACATCGACATCTCGCGCGGCGACCTGATCGTGCCGGCCAAGGACGCGCCCCCGACCACGCAGGACATCGAGGCCACCGTCTGCCACGTCGCCGACGCCCCGCTGACCGTCGGCCACCGTGTGCTGCTCAAGCACGGCACCCGCACGGTCAAGGCGATCGTCAAGGACATCCCGTCCCGGCTGACCCTCGACGACCTGTCCCTGCATCCGCACCCGGGACAGCTCGTCGCCAACGACATCGGCCGGGTGAAGATCCGCACCGCCGAGCCGCTGCCGGTCGACTCCTACGCCGACTCGCGCCGCACCGGCTCGTTCATCCTGATCGACCCGAACGACGGCACGACGCTCACCGCGGGCATGGTCGGCGAGTCGTTCGCCTCGCCCGAGCCGGTCAAGGACGAGGCCGACGACGACGGTTGGGACTTCTGACATGAAGGCCCTCGACTACTACTCCACGTTCGCGAAGGAGGGCGGCCGCGTCGGCAGCGGCGCCCTCGGAAGCGGGCAGGGCGGAGTGTCGCGATGTGTGCGCTGACCCGCGCGCACCACATGCGTGCCGCTCCGGACGAACCCGCCGACCTCCCGGCCGCGACCTGGTAAGGGCGTGAGCGCCGGGCCACCGAGAGGAAACCCTCCCGTGCCTGCCACCCCCGCCCCGCGCCGGACCCTCGCGGTCCTGGCCGCGCTGCCGCTGCTCGCCCTCGCGGCCTGCGGCTACGGCTCGCAGGCCAAGGAGAACACCGAGCAGGCCATAGCCGGGGCGCCCAAGGTCGACGGCCTGGACTCGGTGCGGATCGGGTACTTCGGGAACCTCACCCATGCCACCGCGCTGGTCGGCCGGCAGGAGGGGCTGTTCCAGAAGGAGCTGGGCGGCACGACGGCGGAGTACGTCCCGTTCAACGCGGGTCCCTCGGAGATCGAGGCGCTGAACTCCGAGTCCATCGACATCGGCTGGATCGGCCCCTCCCCCGCCGTCAACGGCTACGTCAAGGCGAACGGCAAGAACCTGCGCATCGTCTCCGGTTCGGCGTCGGGCGGCGTGAAGTTCGTCGTCAACCCGGAGAAGATCAAGTCCCTGAAGGACGTCAAGGGCAAGAGGATTGCCACGCCGCAGCTCGGCAACACCCAGGACGTGGCGTTCCTCAACTGGGCCTCCGAGCAGGGCTGGAAGGTCGACGCGCAGAGCGGCGAGGGCGACGTCTCCGTCGTCCGCACCGACAACAAGGTCGTCCCGGACGCCTACCGGTCCGGCTCCGTCGACGGTGCCTGGGTGCCCGAGCCGACCGCGTCCAAGCTGGTCGCCGAGGGCGGGAAGGTGCTCCTCGACGAGGCGGACCTGTGGCCGGACAAGAAATTCGTGATCACGAACGTCATCGTGTCGCAGAGCTTCCTGAAGGAGCACCCGAAGGCCGTGGAGGCCGTACTGCGCGCCTCCGTGAAGATCAACAAGTGGATCGACGCCAACCCGGAGAAGGCGAAGGCCGCGGCGAACGCCCAGCTGAAGGCCGACACCGGCAAGGCGCTGCCGGCCGATGTACTCGACCCGGCGTGGCAGTCCATCCACGTCACCGACGACCCGCTGGCGGCCACGCTCGCGACCGAGGCCGAGCACGCGGTCAAGGCGGGGCTGCTGCAGAAGCCGGACCTGACCGGCATCTACGACCTGACACCGCTGAACAAGGTCCTCAAGGCCGAGGGCGAACCCGAGGTCGACGACGCCGGACTCGGCGTGAAGTCGTGAGTCCCGCAGTCGTGAAGTCGTGAGCAAGGCACTGATCCCGATGAGTTCCCAGGAGGTGACGACCATGGCAACCGCCCTCGCCAAGGCCGCCGACACGGATGTGTCCGTGGAGCACGCCGCGCGTATCGACCACGTCTCGAAGTCGTTCGCCGGCCCGGCCGGGCAGCAGCTCGTCCTCGACGACATCACGCTCGATGTCGCGCCCGGCGAGTTCGTCACCCTCCTCGGGGCGTCCGGCTGCGGCAAGTCGACGCTGCTGAACCTGGTTGCCGGGCTGGACAAGCCCAGCGCGGGCAGCATCACGACCGACGGCCGGCCAGCGCTGATGTTCCAGGAGCACGCCCTGTTCCCGTGGCTGACCGCGGGCAAGAACATCGAACTCGCCCTCAAGCTCCGGGGCGTCGCCAAGGCCGAGCGGCGCGAGCGGGCCGAGGAGCTCCTCGAACTGGTCCGGCTGAAGGGCGCGTACGGCAAGCGGGTGCACGAACTGTCCGGCGGTATGCGCCAGCGCGTCGCACTGGCGCGGGCGCTCGCCCAGGACAGCAAGCTGCTGCTGATGGACGAGCCGTTCGCCGCACTGGACGCCATCACCCGTGACGTGCTGCACGACGAACTGACCCGTATCTGGCGCGAGACGCAGCTGTCGGTGCTGTTCGTGACACACAACGTGCGCGAGGCGGTCCGCCTCGCCCAGCGCGTCGTCCTGCTGTCCTCCCGCCCTGGCCGTATCGCCCGGGAGTGGACGGTCGGCATCCCGCAGCCGCGCCGCATCGAGGACACCGCGGTCGCCGAGCTGTCCGTCGAGATCACCGAAGAACTGCGTGGGGAGATCCGCCGCCATGGCCAGCACTGACAACGGCGTGGACATCGAGGTCGACGCCAAGGTCGACGCCAAGAAGGACGGCTCCCCGGCGGCCGGTGAGCCTGCCGGTGAGCCGCAGGACCCCAACGATCTGGCGGGACTTGAGGCCGGACTCGACGCCCTGGAGACGGTCCAGACGAGCCGTACGCCGCTGCGCGAGACCCTGACCCGCAAGGTGCTGCCGCCCGTCACCGCGATCGCGCTGGTCCTGGTGGTGTGGCAGCTGCTGGTGTGGGCCGAGGTCGCCCCCGCGTACAAGCTGCCCTCGCCGTCCGACGTATGGGGCGAGGTACGCGAGTCCTGGCTCCAGGGCACCCTCTTCGACTACATCTGGACGTCCGTCTCACGCGGCCTGCTCGGCTTCCTCATGGCACTCGCCATCGGAACCCCGCTCGGACTGCTCGTCGCCCGGGTGAAGTTCGTCCGGGCCGCCATCGGGCCCATCCTGTCCGGCCTGCAGTCCCTGCCGTCGGTGGCCTGGGTGGCACCCGCCGTGCTCTGGCTGGGCCTGAACAACTCCATGATGTACGCCGTGATCCTGCTCGGCGCGGTCCCCTCCATCGCCAACGGTCTGGTGTCCGGCGTCGACCAGGTGCCCCCGCTGTTCCTGCGAGCGGGCCGCACCCTGGGCGCGACGGGTCTGAAGGGCACCTGGCACATCGTGATGCCGGCCGCGCTGCCCGGCTATCTGGCAGGCCTGAAGCAGGGCTGGGCCTTCTCCTGGCGCTCACTGATGGCCGCCGAGATCATCGCCTCCCACCCCGACCTGGGCGTCGGCCTGGGCCAGTTGCTGGAGAACGGCCGCAACAACAGTTCCATGTCCATGGTGTTCTTCGCGATCCTGCTCATCCTCGTCGTCGGCATCGCCATCGACCTGCTGATCTTCAGCCCGCTGGAGCGGTGGGTACTGCGCAGCCGCGGTTTGCTGGCAAGGAGCTGAAGTCCTGTGTTCAACAAGCCGGTTCTTCTCGTCATCGCCCACGGCAGCCGTGACCCGCGGCATGCCGCGACGGTGCATGCCCTGGTACGCCGGGTGCGCTCGCTGCGCCCGGACGTACGGGTGGAGACCGGCTTCCTGGACTTCAACATCCCGTCGGTGCAGGGGGTGCTGGAGTCCTTGGCGGCGGAGGGCGTCCGCGACGTCGTAGCGCTGCCCCTGCTCCTGACCAGGGCGTTCCACGCGAAGGCCGACATCCCGGCGGTCCTGCGGGACGCGCCGCCGCAGCTGCGGATCCGGCAGGCCGAGGTGCTGGGGCCGTCGCCGCTGCTCCTGGCGGCCCTGGAGCGGCGGCTGTACGAGGCGGGGCTGACGCCCGCCGACAAGTCCTCGACCGGGGTCGTGCTGGCCTCGGCGGGGTCCACCGACCCGGAGGCGATCGCAGTGATCGCAGAAATCGCGCGGGAGTGGCGGCACACCGGTTGGTGCGCCGTGCGGCCTGCGTTCGCCTCCGCTGGTTCTCCCGCGGGGTTCTCCCGCACCGAGGACGCCGTCCGCGAACTGCGGGCCCTCGGCTGCGCGCGCGTGGCCGTGGCCCCGTACGTCCTGGCCCCGGGCTTCCTCCCGGACCGCATCGCGCGGGGCGCGGCCGAGGCGGACGTACTGGCAAACGTGCTCGGGGCGGCGCCCGAGGTGGCGTGGGTGCTGCTGGAGCGGTACGACGCGGCCGGGGTGCCGGTGCCGGCGGCCGTGGGCGCCTGAGAGCGACGGTCCGGTTCTACGCGGTGTCCGCGGGGCCGCCCGCTTCGTCGGCCAGCCGAGGAGGACGAGCTCGCCGTTGAGGTAGTCGTATGACCGGCGGAAGCATCCGCCCAGCCCCGGTCCTGGCCGAGCGTCCTTGTCGATGAGAGCTTGACCTGGGCAGATCTGAGACATCGACAGCGCGGTGGCGCACAGTTCGCGAAGCCGGGATCGGAACTCGTGAGGGGCGCAAGCGCCGCAGTTGGGTGGCGCCCGCGCCCCTCACTCGGCGTCAAGAGCCCTTGATCAGCTTCTCGATCTCGGGGGGAAGATCGTTATCGGAGTCGACGGCGACGAAGAGGACGTCGTCGGGTGCGTCGTCCACCGCGAGGGCGATGCTGGGGTCCACTCCCTCGATCGCGTGGGCGACCGTCGAGTGACAGGACCTGGCCGCTCTCAACGGCGTGGAGGTTCTGTCCTGGGACAGCTGGGGTCCGGAGATCGCCGACGACGCGTCGCTCACGAAGGAGGACCTCACGCTGGTCGACGCGGTCGTCGCGGCCGGCTCCGAGGGCGAGTCGCGGCGGCTGTACGAGGACCCGCGGTTCACGGTGCCGGACGAGATCACCTCGTACACGACCTACGGCGGCGTACGAAGGGTCACTCTCCGCTGAACAGCGTCCCCTGGTGGAAGTACATGCGCCACCCGTCCCCCGTCCGCCGCCACAGCGAACTGCGGTGCGCCCGACGGCCGTTGTGCTCCGTGTCGAAGGTGAGGTGGACGACATCGGGCGCGAGCTGGACGCCCTCCATCCGCGAGACGACGACGGGCCGGGGCCCCGGTTCGTTGCCCGCGAGCAGCGACTCGATGATCGACGTCCGGTCCCAGTACCGCCCCGACGCGCCGAACTCCCGGAACTCCGGGTGCAGCAGCTTCCCGAGCAGCTCCGGCGAGGACCGGACCTCCGGCTGAAGAAGGCGCAGTTCGCCCTCGATGGCGGCCTCCACGGCAGGCGTACGGACGTCAGTCACCGGTCATCTCCACGAGTTTCACGACGGTGTTCCAGTTGCGGCTGGTGGCGATCAAACCCTTGTTGAGCCGGGGCCGCGACAGAATTTCGGCGAGCTTGGACCGCCCGAGGCCGTTCGGGGCGTACAGGTACAGCGCCCGGTCGCCGAGCCGGAACTCCTCCGGGAGGTAGGCGGCCGGGTCGATCTCCGCGAAGCGCTCGGCATCGACCGGGGCGGAGCAGTAGGTGACATGGAGCTGTTTGGGCTCCAACTCCGCTGCGGGGAAGGGGCAGTTGTCGGCGACCGCCTTGAGATAGGCATGGTCGCGCACGATCACGTCCACGGTGAAGCCGAAGTGCTTCTCGATCGCCGACGCGAGCTCCGCGGCCAGGGACTCCTCGTCGCCGTGGTCGCCGGCGAAGACCGCCTGCCCGCTCTGCAGGTAGGTGCGTACGCCGTCGTAACCGAGGCCGGTCATCAGGGTGCGCAGGTCGGCCATCGGGACTCTTCTGCTGCCGCCCACGTTGATTCCGCGCAGCAGCGCCGCATACGTCGTCGTCATTCGGCCACCTTATGGCGCCCTGCCCTGATCACCGCCCCTGACAGACCACGGATAGATGTAAGGGGCTCCCATCCTCCCCAGTGGGGAGGGCCGGTGGCCGAGGGGATGAGTTCCGGCCGCCGTACCTCACCGGGCAGCACGACGAGATGGCTTTATCCGACCCATACCTTCGAAACGAAAGGGGGCGGCAGGGGGCCGCCACCGCAATCAAGGGGGCAAGCCCGTCATGGGGAACGGAGACACACGCGTGCGGGGACTGGCCGCCCGCGCCGGCGGCTGGAGCGCCCGCCATCGATGGGCTGCCGTCGGCATCTGGGTGCTGTTCGTCGTCCTGGCGATGGGGCTCGGTTCGGCGGCGGGCCGGGTCGACGTCAAGGACAGCGACCAGCTGAAGGGCGAGACGCACACCGCGGCCAAGATCATCGAGGACGCGGGGATCGAGGAGCCGGCCAGTGAGACCGTCCTGATCCAGGCGAAGGACGGCGGCCTCAAGGCCACGGACGCCGAGTTCAGGTCGGCGGTCACCGCGGTCGTGAAGGCGGTCGAGGGCACCGGCAAGGTCACGGACGTGACGTCGCCGTACGACACACAGACGATCTCGAAGGACGGCCACAGCGCGCTGGTGCAGTTCGACATGCGCGGGGAGTCGGACACCGCGGGCGAGCGCGTGGAGCCCGTGCTGAAGGCCGTGGAGGACGTCCAGAAGGACCATGAGTCGCTGCGGATCGAGGAGATCGGCGGCGCGAGCATGATGAAGACGTTCGACGACGCGTTCGGGGACGACTTCCAGAAGGCCGAGTATTCCGCGGTGCCGGTGGCCCTCGGCATTCTGCTCATCGCCTTCGGCGCGCTGGTGGCGGCCCTGCTGCCGGTGCTGCTGGCGGTCACCGCGATCATGGCGACGATGGGCCTGATGGGCGTCGTCAGCCATGTGATGCCGATGAGCGACACCGCCAACTCCGTGATGCTGCTGGTCGGTCTGGCCGTCGGCATCGACTACTGCCTGTTCTACCTGCGCCGTGAGCGCGAGGAGCGCGAGGCCGGCCGGGACGCGCAGACCGCCCTGAGGGTCGCCGCCGCCACCAGTGGCCGCGCGATCATCGTCTCCGGTGTCACGGTGTGCGTGGCGATGGCGGGCATGCTGTTCACCGGGCTCGCCGAGTTCGAGGCGATGGGCCTGGCCTCGCTGATGGTCGTGGCGGTCGCCATGGTCGGATCGGTGACGGTGCTGCCGGCGCTGCTGTCGCTGCTGGGCGAGCGGGTCGAGAAGGGCAAGATCCCCTTCCTGCACCCGCAGAGCCGCCTGCGTCGCCACCGGGGGCGCGGCAACCGCGAGAGCCGGTTCTGGACGGCCGTGCTCAAAGGAGTGCTCGCGCGGCCGGTCATCTCGGTCGTCGTCGCGGCCGGTGCGCTGCTCGCCATCGCGGCTCCCGCGCTCGGCATGAAGACCCAGAACCTCACGCTGGACCAGGAGTTCGGCGACTCGCTGCCCATCGTGCAGACGTACAACCGGCTCAATGAGGCCTTCCCTGGCGGTTCCGACCCGGCCAAGGTCGTCGTCAAAGCGAACGACATCAACGCTCCCGAGGTGACGTCCGCCCTCGCCGACTTCCGTGAGCGGGCGGTCAGTTCGGGTGCCTCGCGCGGCCCGGTGGAGATCAAGCTGCACGACGACGAGAACATCGCCTTCGTGTACGTCCCGCTGGTCGGCGGCTCCGACCTCGACAAGGCGGGCGCGAGCCTGGACAAGCTGCGCGACGAGGTACGCCCGGCCACGCTCGGCAAGGTGGACGGCGTCGAGGCACCGGTCACCGGACAGGTCGCCGGTTCGAAGGACTTCAACGACCAGCTGGCCGGAGCGGTCGTCCCGGTCTTCGCCTTCGTCGTGGTCTTCGCCTTCGGCCTGATGCTGCTGTCGTTCCGCTCGCTGACGATCGCCATCACGTCGATCGTGCTGAACCTGCTGTCGGTGGGCGCCGCGTACGGCATCCTCGTCGCCGTCTTCCAGCACGGCTGGGGCGCGTCCCTGGTGGGCGGGAAGGGCGTTGGCGCCATCATCACCTGGCTGCCGCTGTTCCTGTTCGTGATCCTGTTCGGCCTGTCGATGGACTACCACGTGTTCGTGGTCTCGCGGATCCGCGAGGCGCGCCTGCGCGGCCGTACGACGAAGGACGCGATCCAGCACGGCGTGGTCACCACGGCCGGGGTCGTCACCAGCGCCGCGGTCATCATGGTCGCCGTGTTCGCGATCTTCGGCACGCTGTCCATGCAGTCCATGAAGCAGATGGGCGTGGGCCTGGCGGCCGCGGTCCTCATCGACGCGACCATCATCCGGGGCGTTCTGCTCCCGGCGGTCATGGCCCTGCTGGGCGAGCGCAACTGGTACCTGCCGAAGTGGCTGAACCGGCTGCCGGACCTGACGCACGACGAGGCGCCCGAGGCCGTGACGCGGAGCGCGGCTCGCGACGACGAGGGCGAGCGGGTGCCGGTCTGACCCCCACCCGCCCGACGAACAGGGCCCGTTGACTCCGGGGGAGTCAACGGGCCCTGTTTCTTTGGCGAGTTCTCCGGTAGGTCCCGATTCCCTTTTTGGGTCCTTACGCGTTTTCTCGTGCGTCGTGTACGGCGGCCAGCTCGGCCTCGATGAGGTCGGCGGCCCGCATGGTGCCTCCCTCCTGCGCCATCTCCGTCTGGATGTCCTTCAGACGCCGGGCGACCTCGGGGTCGTCGACGAGGGCGAGGGCCGCCGTGCGCAGGGCCTCGGCGGTGGCCTCCTCCGTGGGGAGGTGGCGGGCGACGCCGAGCCCCTGGAGCATGTCCGCGTTGCCGAACTGGTCCACGGCCTGCGGTACGGCGATCATCGGGGTGGCCGTGGCCAATCCCTCCTGGCTGCCGCCGGCGCCGGCGTGGGTGACGAACAGGTCGGCCTGCTTGAGGATCGCCAACTGCGGTACCCAGGAGCGCACTTCGACGTTGTCGGGTACGTCGCCCAGCTCGGCCGGGTCGACGTGCTTGCCGATCTGCAGCACCAGGTGCCAGCCCGGCAGGTCGCCGAAGGCCTTGACGCACTCCCGGTAGAACGCCGGCTGCCTGGTGAAGGAGGACCCCAGCGACACGAGGACGACCTTCTCGGCACCGGCCGGCCGCTGCCAGTCCCCCTGTGCGGAACGGTCGCTCTGACAGGCTCCGACGAAGGTGTACACGCTCTCGTCGACCCGGTCGGCGTTCGGCTGCAACGCCTTGGGGATCAGCACGAGGGAGCGGTCGGGGCGGCCCGCGAACGGATCCGGGTGCAGGGTGATGCCGTTCTCCTCCAGCCAGGCCTGGAAGCGGGCGTAGTAGGCCCGGCCGCGCTCGGTCTTCTTCGGCTCGGCCCACATCGGCTCGGCGACCTCCTCCTCGTAGCCCGTCCAGGCGACGAGGTTCGGCGACAGGGAGATCGCGGGGACGCCCCAGCGGTGGGCCAGGACACGGGCCGGGTAGGCGGTGATGTCGTGCAGCACGAGGTCGGGTTCGTCGCCGTCGTAGGCCTCGACGAGCTGGGGCAGGGCCTGGATCGCGTCCGCCAGGAAGGGCTCGACGTTGTCCAGGAGGGTGGTGCCCCACGCCGCCGGGTCGTCGTCGGGTCCGGGCAGCGTCGAGTTCCAGAGCCTCGGCTCGGCACCGGTCTCGGCGACCTTCTCGGCGAACAGGGGCGGAATCGCGTAGGTGACCCGGTGCCCGCGCGCCACGAGCTCGCGGATCACTTCGAGGCTGGGGTTCACGTGGCCGTGGGCGGCGATGGAGAACATGGCGATGTGGGCGGGGCGACTGGTCATGCGCCCCACCGTAGGCGAGACGAAACGTCTCGTGCAACATGATTCCGCGGCTGGTGCGACTTGGTTCCCGGGAAGCGCCGGCAGGGCCTGAACCTCATGGTCAACCTCAGGCGCTGGGAACTGGCGACACCCGTCCACGCCAAGGACGTGACGGCCTACCGGGCGCTGATCATCAACCACGAGGTCGGCCACTTCCTCGGCCACGACCACGTCGGCTGCCCCGGCCCGGGCAAACCCGCCCCCGCGATGATGCAGCAGATCAAGGGCATGCACGGCTGCGTGCCCAATGTCTGGCCGTACGACGAGGACGGACGGTCCATCACCGGGCCCGCCGCGCCGTGAGGGCGTGCGGGCCTACCGGCGGGCGGGCCTGCGGGCGTGCGGGCGGGCCTGCGGGCTTGCGGACCTGAGGGCGTGCTGCTCAGCGCTGGTACCGGGCGAGCACCAAGTTGCCGTCGCTCTCCAGGCGTTCGCGCAGTTCACCGAGGTCGATGGCGCCGCTGTAGTACTCCTGGAACGCGGGGGTGGCGACCTTGTCCTTCCACTCCGGGTAGCCCCGCACGGACTGCGCGGGTGCCGAGCGCAGGTGGGCGGCGAGGGCGGTGCCGGTCGCCCAGCCGTTCTCCGTGGTGTGCAGGGCGGGGTCCTTCAGTGCTTGGGTGCCGGTGGGCAGCATCCAGTCGCCGAGGGCGAGCCGGACCATGTTCCGGGGCCGGAGCAGGAAGTCGATGAACTCGGCGGCCTCCTTCTTGTGCGGGCTGTCCTCGGCGACGGACAGGGTCTGCGGGCTGACGCCCTGGGTGAGCCCGTGGGCCCCGGCCGGGGCGGGCAGCACCTGCCACTGGAAGCCCTTCGGCGCCTGCTGGACGATCTGCTGACGGTACGAGAACCCGAGCGGCACCATCGCGTACTTGCCGCCGAAGAATCCGGGCAGGGTGTCCGAGCCGCCGCTGCCGAGGGTGGTGGGCGAGGCGCTGTGGTCGGTGTCGGCCTGGTCGTGGATCGTGCGCGGAACGACCTCGTCCCCCTTGTCGAACCGGATGGTGACCTTGCCGTCCGCGCCCCGGTGGAAGAGCTGTCCGCCCGCCGACAGCGACAGGTTGAGCGTGGCGGAGACGGGTTCCTTCAGCGGCCAGGCGACGCCGTACTTGCCGTCGCCGCTGAGCTGTTCGGTGATCCTCCGGAACTCCGGCCAGCTCCAGGGACGTCGGGTGGTCGGGATCCGTACGCCGGACTCCTTCAGCCACTTCGCGTTGGCGATGAGGACGCGCGGCTCCTGGAGGAAGGGGACGCCGTAGATCCCGTCGCCGAAGGTCGTCGTGTCCCAACTGTGCTGCGGGATGTCGGACTTGAGCCGCCGGGGCAGCAGGTCGGTGAGATCGGCGAGGTAGCCGCCGTACGCGAAGTCCGCGAGGTCGTCCGAGGCGTCGTGGATGATGTCGGGCGCCTCACCGCCCTCGAAGGAGGTCAGCAGCTGGTCGTGGACGCTTTCCCAACTCCCCTGCACGTACTCGACCTTGACGTCGGGATGGCCGGCGTTCCACTCCTTCACCAGCTCCTTGTTGACCTCGACGGACTCCTCCTGCCAGGCCAGGGACTGGAAGCGCAGGGTGACACGTCCGTCAGAACCGCCACCGTCGTCGCCACTGCATCCGGCGAGCAGCAGAGCCAGGACGACCAGGGGCAACAGCACTCTTGTACGCATCAGTTCTTCACCGCCCCGGCGAGCATGCCGCCCGTGATGCGGCGTTGGATGATCGCGAAGACGACCAGTGAGGGAAGGGTCGCCAGGAAGGCGGCCGCCGCCAGCGGACCGAGGTCCGCGACGCCCTCCGCGCCGATGAAGTGGGTGAGGACGACCGGGAGGGTCTGCTTCTCGGGCGTCTTCAGCAGCACCAGCGCGAAGAAGAACTCGTTCCACGCCGTGACGAACGCGAACAGCCCCGTCGCCACGATCCCCGGTGCGAGCAGGGGCGCGGTCACCGACACCAGCGTCCGCACCCGGCCGGCCCCGTCGACCGCCGCCGCCTCCTCCAACTCGGGCGGCACCGCGCGGACGTACCCGACAAGCATCCACAGCGCGAACGGCAGCGCCCACACCACGTAGACCATGACCAGCCCCGGCACCGAGTTGATCAGCCGCAGGTTCTTCAGCACCAGGAACAGCGGAATGATCAACAGCACCAGCGGGAACGCCTGGCTGACGACCACCCAGCCGGTCGCCGCTCGCGCGAGCGGGGTGCGGCGGCGGGCCATGACGTAGGCCATCGGGGTCGCGAGCAGTACGGCGATCAGGGCGGCGCCGAGCGCAGCGACCAGGGAGTTGAGGGCGGCGTGCAGCAGGGGCTGTTCGTCGAAGGCCTGCCGGAAGTTGGCGAGGGTGGGGTCCTTCGGGATCCAGGTGGGATGCAGGCTGCCCAGCTCGCGCGAGGGCTTGAAGGCGGTGGAGATCAGCCAGAGGAAGGGGAAGGCGAGGAAGACGAGGTAGGCGAGCAGGGCGGCGTACTGGCCGACGCGGCCCGTGGTGCTGGTCCTCATGACTCGTCACCTCCCCTGAGGCGGCCCGCCAGGAAGACGGCGAGGAGTATCGAGATCACCGCGACCATCACGCATCCCATCGCCGCCGCATAGCCGAACTGCCCGTAGCGGAAGGCCTCTTCGTAGGCGAAGAGCATGGGCAGCCGGGTGCGGCCGCCGGGCCCGCCGCTGGTGAGCACGTAGACCAGGGCGAAGGAGTTGAAGTTCCAGATCAGGTTGAGTGCCGTGATGGACAGGGCGACGGGTCTGAGGGCGGGCCAGGTGACGGTACGGAAGCGGCGCCAGGCGCCGGCTCCGTCCACGGCCGCCGCCTCGTGCAGTTCGCGCGGGGTGTTCTGCAGGCCGGCGAGCAGAGCGACCGTCGTGGTCGGCATGCCCGCCCAGACACCCACGACGATGACGGCGGGGAGTGCGGTGCCGAGCCCGCTGAGCCAGTCGCGGCCGTCGCCGAGGCCCAGGTCGCGGAGCGTCTCGTTGAGGATGCCCGCGTCGGGGTTGTAGACCAGCCGCCACATGACACCGACGACGACCTCCGGCATCGCCCACGGGACGATCGCGAGGGCGCGGGCCAGCCAGCGCAGACGCAGGTCCTGGTTGAGAAGGAGGGCGAGGCCGAGCGCCAGCAGGAACTGCGGCACGGTGACGCCGACGGCCCACACCAGGCCGATCCGGAACGACTCCCAGAACAGCGTGTCATGCAGCAGATCCCGGAAGTTGAGACCACCGATCCACTGGGTGGGCTGGGTCCGCCCGGACTGGGCGTCGGTGAAGGACAGCAGGATGCCGTAGAGCAGCGGTCCGACGCTCAGGACGAGAATGGGGATCAGCGCGGGGAGTACGAGGAACCAGGCGCCGTGATCCGTGACGCGCCGCCGCCTCGTGCCACCCGGCGGGCGACTCACCGGCCTCTCCGCCTCCGTCACCGTCGTCACGGAATCAGCCCCTTTGCGCCGCTCGGGATGGGCCCCGTCATGGTCGTGAAGGCGCTCTGCCCCGTCAAGGCAGCGCGCACGCGCTCCGACCTGTGCGAATGCGAGACTGAACGAGGGATGGCGGGAATCCGACGCCGTTCCTGGAGGCGTACGACCACACGGAGGCGGGCGATGGACGAGGCACGGGCGCGGGACGTACTGGCCGCGGCGGGGGTGGTACCCGTCCCGGCCCGGGACGCGCGACTGCTCGCCCTGGGCGAGAACGCGGTGTTCGCCGCCGGTGACCTGGTCGTCAAGGTGGGCCGCGACGCCGAACTCCTGGGCCGGGCGCGGCGCGAACTGGACATCGCGGAGTGGCTGGCCGACGCGGGCGTGCCGGCGGTGCGGGCGGCCGAGCCCAAGGCGCTGCTGGTGGAGGGGCACCCGGTGACCGTGTGGCACCGGCTGCCCGATCCGGTACGGCCCGCCGAGCCACGGGATTTGGCCGAACTGCTACGGGTCGTGCACACGTTGCCGGCTCCCTCCTTCGAACTGCCGCCGCGTGAGTTGCTGGGCGGGGTGGAACGGTGGCTGCGGCTGGCGGGCGCCGCGATCGATCCGGCCGACGCGGCGTATCTGCGGGAGCGGCGGGACGGGTTCGCCGCGGCCGCGGGTGCGTTGACGCCGCATCTGCAGCCGGGGCCGATTCATGGTGACGCCCTCCCTCGTAACGTCCACGTCGGCCCGGACGGGCCGGTTCTCGTCGACCTGGAGACCTTCTCGGTGGATCTGCGGGAGCACGACCTGGTGGTCATGGCGCTCTCACGGGATCGGTACGGGTTGCCTGCGGCGGCTTACGACTCGTTCGTCGAGGTGTACGGCTGGGATGTGCGGGAGTGGGAGGGCTGCTCGGTGCTGCGGGGGGCTCGCGAGACGGCCAGTTGTGCGTGGGTGGCGCAGCATGCGCCGAGCAATCCGAAGGCGTTGGCGGAGTTCCGTCGCCGGGTGGCTTCGCTGAGAGAAGGGGATGAGACGGTGCGGTGGCATTCGTTCTGAGCGCCTGTTTCCGACCTCGAAACAGCCCGTCAGGCTACGGCCACCCGCACCGCCGGCACCCTCGCCCCGGTTCCGGTGATCGCCCGGATGCTTACGCGAGCATCAGCAGCAGCCGCGTGTTCGGTACGAGCTTGCGGTTCACGCTGGTGCTCTGCACGAATATCGTGAAGTCGTCGTTGTGGTCGGGCTTGACGCGGACTTCCACGTCCGGCAGGCCGAGCAGGGCCCGGGCCTCGGGCCCCGTGTACACCCGGTCCGTCTTCTTCTCCAGCACCGCGATCTGCTTCTGCGCCTGGATCTTCTCCGACTTGCTCAGCTGGTAGAACGCCCCACCGGTACGGTAGGTGTGCCCGCATTCGATGACCCAGTCCCGGATCGCGGCGTCACGAGCCACGGGGATCAGCTGGTACGCCGACGGATCCACCGGGGTGAGTCCGGCAGCCTTGATGGTGTCCCTGTTGACCACGTCCGCACCTGTGGAGAACACCGCCCGTGAGCCCCGGATGCCCTGGGCGCGGCCCATCATGAACTTCTCGGTGGCCTGCTGGATGACCTGCCCGGCCTCCTCCAGGCCCTGGGTGCTCGTGGCGTCCCAGATGGCGATGTTGTCCCTCGGGAAGCCGCACTGCATGGCCTCGCGCTTGCCCATCTGGTCCGGCACAAGGACGGCCAGCGTCCAGTTGTCCTCCTGTGTCGCGATCAACTTGGCCACCCCGTTGACCAGTTCACGCGGATCCCTGCTACGGGCGTCCGGGCAGCGATGACTTGCGTTCTCCTGCCCGTCGGTGAGCACGAACGTCAGGAAGCTGTGGTCTCCGTACAGTTGAGCCGTCTGCGCCAGCTCCCGCTGCGATTTGAGCGTGGCCGACAGCAACGCCGTCATTCCACCGACCCGGTACAGCTGCTTCAGGGACGGCATCCGCAGCACGTCCTTGTCGTAGATGACGCACTCCACCGTGTCTGCGAAGACGTACACCGTGACGCGGGTTTCCTGGTCCAGCTCCTGCGATCGGCGGGCCAGATAGGCGATCTGCTGGTCGGCGACTTCGACGACCTTGCGGCTCAGGTGCGACATGGACGAACTGGCATCCAGCACGAGAGCGACGTGATTGATGTAGTTCTGGCTTACGGACATGACAGCTCCCCCTCTTTTTTCGACTCGATGCTTCTTCGACTCGATGCTCCGATGCTCTCACCCACCACTGACAATCGATCTTGTCGTGCCAGGCGGTGGCGGGCGGCGTGGTCGGACAGATCCGCGATCAACCGTCAGCTCGCGTCCGACCGCGAGACGGGCCGGGGCGCCCGGGCGCCGGGGCGCCGTGCCGGGGCAGCACTCAGGGCGTCACCTCGCCGTCACTTTCCCGGCTCTGGATCCTGCGCGCCGCGCGGCCCAGTTCGGCCAATACGGTGCGGACCGCCGATCTGGCCGTGCGCTCGGGGCGGTAGAGGGCGTCGATATGGCGTCGCGCCTGCACTCCGCTGAGCGGCCGCAGGACCAGCGCCGGATGTGGGCGCATCGTCCAGCGGGGCATCAGGGCCAGGCCCCCGCCGGCCGCGACGGCCTCGGCCGCCACCGCGAACTCGTTGATGCGGTGGGCCAGACGGAGTCGGCGTCCGGCCGCGGCGGCGACGGCCTCGATGACCGCCAGGACCGGGAAGCCGTCGTGCACGGTGATCCACTGCTCCTCGGCCACGTCGCGTGGGGTGACGCGGCGCTTGGCGGCAAGGCGGTGATCGACGGGCATCGCCACGTCCAGCGGCTCGCGCAGCAACGTCGTCGCGGTCACCGTGTCCGGCCACGGCGGGGCGTGGTCCAGGCGGTGGGCCAGGACGATGTCGTACTCCCGGGTGAGCCGGGGGAAGTCCTCCTGCGGTACGTCCTCGTCGGCCAGCCTCGGCACCGGCTTGCCCGGCCCGGCCAGCGCGCGGATCAGCAGCGGGAAGAACGCCGTGGCCGCGCTGTGGAACGCCGCCACCGACACCTCCCCGTCCGGCCGCTCGACGAACTCCTCGACCGTGTGCCGCGCCCGCGCGAGCGCCGTCTCCACCTCGACGGCCGCTCCCGCCAGCGCCTGCCCGGCGTCGGTGAGCACCAGCCGGCGTCCCTGCCGCTCGGTGAGCGGCACCGGGATCGCGCGCTGCAGCAGCCGTAGCTGCTGGGAGATCGCCGACGGCGTCACCAGCAACGCCTCGGCGACCGCCGTGACACTGCCCAGTTCGCCGAGCTCCCGCAGGATCCTCAGCTGCCGTTCGTCCATGGCCTCAGTGTAGGGACGATGTAGTTCTGCTAAATGATCGTTTTAGAAAGTGGTACTGGGCTTCAGGGATGCCTCCGGTGCACCGTAGGCGCGTGTCCAACGTCCGCCGTACCGATGCGGTACTCCTCCTTGTCGCGCTCGTCTGGGGTTCCAGCTATCTGTCGGCCCAGACGGCCACTGCCGCGCTGCCCGTCCTGCTGGTGCTCTTCGCCCGCTACGCCCTGTCCGCGCTCACCTGCCTCGGCGTCGTCGCCTCCCGTGGGCGCGGGGCGCGCCGGTGGACGCGTGCCGAACTGCGGGCCGGTGTGCCTCTGGGGGTGACCCAGGCCGCGGTGCTGCTCGTGGAGACGTACGGCGTCGCCCACACCAGCGCCGCCAACGCCGGGCTCATCATCAGCCTGACCATCGTCCTCACCCCGCTCCTCGACCGGGGCGGCCGCCGCGGCGCGTTGCCCGTCTCCTTCTTCGCCGCGACCGGCGTGTGCGTCCTGGCCGTCGGGCTGCTGATGTCCGGAAACGGCTTCCACGCGCCCCGTCTCGGCGACCTGCTGATGCTCGGCGCCGCACTGATCCGGGCCGGGCATGTCGCACTGGTCGGCCGCTTCACCACCGGTCGGGCGATCCGCCCACTGCACCTGACGACCGTGCAGACCCTCGTCGGCACGGCCCTGTTCCTGCCGGTCGCCGCCCACGACCTGCCGACGCTTGCTCACGCGGCCCCGGCCACCTGGGCCCAGCTGGTCTATCTCGCCCTGCTCTGCAGTGTGTTCGCCTTCCTCGCGCAGACCTGGGCCGTGCAGCGCACCTCCGCCAGCCGGGCCAGCCTGCTGCTGGGCACGGAGCCGGTCTGGGCCGTCGCGGTGGGCATCGCGCTCGGCGGCGAGCACCTCACCGCGCTCACCGGTCTCGGGGCGGCCCTGATGCTCACCGGCACGTACTGGGGGCAAGCGGTGGAACGGGCGCACCGCAGCGCACCGGAACCCCGACGCCCCGCACGCCACGCCTCGACCGACCACCTCGACAGGGACCCCGACCCCGCAGACAAGGACTCCGCATGCCCGGCCCCACCTACGACAACCGCAGCCACGACGACGTCACCCACGACGACCGCACCCCGCACGACACTTACGACCACCTGATCTCCCTGCTCGACTCCTCCTCCGTCGACTACCGACTCCTCGACCACCAGCCCGAGGGCGCCACCGAGGCCGTCTGCGCGCTGCGCGGCCACCCCGCCTCCGAGGCCGCGAAGTGCCTCGTGCTGCGGGTCAAGGTGGACCGGCGCACCACGCGTCACGTCCTCGCGGTCGTCCCCGGAGACCGACGGGTCGACCTGGACGCCGTCAAGGCGCTGTTCGCCGCGCGCTACGTCGGGTTCAGCGAGCCGGAGACGGCCGAGCGGCTGGCCCGCGCCGTCCCCGGCACCGTCTTGCCGTTCAGCTTCGATCCGGACCTGGAACTGGTCGCCGACCCGGACGTGGTGGCCCAGCCGAGGCTGTACTTCAACGCGGCCCGGCTCGATCGCTCCCTGCTCATCTCGGGAGCGGACTACGAACGGCTGGCCAAGCCCCGCATCGAGCGCATCGCAGCGCCGGCGACACAGGCGGTCGCCTCGCCACAGCTGTGACGGAGGGCGCCGCGACAGGCCTCAGGGCAGCACGCGGCGCTCTGTTCTCAGACCGTCTCCCCCGCCGGCTCCCTCAGCGGCCACGTCCCGTCGACCACCGCCGTCGCGTCGCCCTTGCGGCGCAGGAAGTCCTGGAAGTCCGCCGCCCACTCGGCGTACCACTCGATCTGGCGGCGGTGCAGCTCCGCCGGGCCGAGGGCCGCGATCTTGGGGTGGCGGGTGGCTATCGCGCAGGCCAGCCGGGCCGCGGCGAGGGCGTCGGCGGAGGCGTCGTGCGCGGCGTCGAGGGAGATGCCGTACTCCCGGCAGACCGCTTCGAGGTTGCGCTTGCCGCGGCGGTAGCGGTCGACCCAGCGGTCGATGGTGTACGGGTCGATGACCGGGGCGGGATCGACGCCGCCCAGCCGGTCGCGCAGGGACGGCAGTCCGTACCGCCGCAGTTCGGCGGAGAGCAGGCTCAGATCGAAGGCCGCGTTGTAGGCGACGACCGGTACGCCTGTCTTCCAGTAGGTCACCAGGACGTCGGCGATGGCGGCCGCCACCTGGTCGGCCGGGCGGCCCTCGGCGGCCGCGCGCTCATTGCTGATGCCGTGGACCGCGACCGCGTCCGCCGGGATCTCCACGCCCGGATCGGCCAGCCACTCCCTGTGCCCTGGGGCCTGCCCGTCCCTGACCTCGATCACGGCCGCCGTGACGATGCGCGCCTCACGCGGATCGGTCCCGGTCGTCTCCAGGTCGAAGCCGATCATCAGCTCCCGGTGCCAGCCCATGGGCGGTCCCCCTTCTTGGTGGTGCTTTCCCCCAGTGGTCTCCACCCTCCCATGCGCCACTGACAATCAGAGGACCGCATTCCGCTTCCGCGGTGAGACGGCGATTCCCCGGCGGGACGACGCTTCCACGGTGGGACAGTTCAGGACACCGGGCGCGAATCCGCCCACATGAGCTCGAACTCCTCGCGATAGGTCGGGAAGAGCCCGCCCGGGTCGATCTCGTCCGACTTGACCACCCTGCTGCCGTTGCGCAGTACCAGGGCCGGCGCCTCCAGCCCCCGTGTGCGCCGCAGATAGGACTGCACCACCGCGATGCCGTCGGTGCCGTCACCGTCCACGAGGTACGCCGTGAAGCGGGGCGTCTCGTCGAAGACCTGGATCTCGAAGGCACCCGGGTCCCGCAGCCGGGACCGCACCCGGCGCATGTGCAGGATGTTCATCTCGACGGCGCGGCTCAACTCGCCCCGCTTGATGCCGAGTTCGCGCTCGCGCCGCTTCACCGCGCTGGAGGCCGGGTTCAGGAACAGCAGCCGCACCCGGCAGCCGGACTCGGCGAGGCGTACCAGGCGGCGCCCGGAGAAGTTCTGGACGAGCAGGTTGAGGCCGATACCGATGGCGTCGAGCCGGCGCGCGCCGCCGAAGATGTCCTCGGCCGGGAACTGGCGCAGCAGCCGAACCCGGTCGGGGTGCACGGCGACCACGTCGGCGTACCGGTCACCGACCAGGTCCTCGACCGCGTCGACGGGCAGCCGGCGCGCGGAGGGTACGTCGCCGCCCGCGCCGAGGATCTCCAGCAGACGCGCCGAGGCCCGCTCGGCCTGGTTCAGAACCGCCTCGGACAGGGCCCGGTTGCGTGAGACCACGTTCCGGGTGACTTCCAGTTCGTCCAGGGCGAGTTCGACGTCCCGGCGGTCGTCGACGTACGGCTCGAAGCACGGCCAGTGCTGCACCATCAGCTCGCGCAGCTGCGGCAGCGTGAGGAAGCTGAGGACGTTGTCGTCGGCCGGGTCGAGCAAGTAGCCCTTGCGGCGGCTGACTTCGCGTACGGCGACCGCGCGCTGGACCCACTCCTGGCCGGCGGGCCCGGCCGCCGCGACCACCCAGTCGTCCTGGCCGTGCACGGGTTCGTAGATGGGGCGCAGAACAGCGGCCACGACCGCGCGCAGCCGCTGTTCGACGAGGTTCAGCCAGATGTAGGCCCGGCCGGCGCGCTGGGCGCGTGTGCGCACCTCGCGCCAGGCGTCGGTGTCCCAGTCCAGCTCCGGGCCGATGGAGTTGGTCTCCATCGGCCTGGCCAGGGACACCGTGCCGGGCGGGGCGTCTGTGGAGTTCCCCTCGTGACCCTCGTCACCAGGGGGCAACTCCAGCCCTCCCGAGCCCACCCGCGCACCGCCTTCCGCTCCCCCGAGCACTCCCCGTCCCAACGATCAAGGAAGGGTACTCCGGGAGCGGTCGGCGGTGCAGCCGGATGGGCAGGGTCATTCTCAACGAGGGAATCCCCAATTGCCGTTCTGCCAGGCGACGTCGGCGGGAGTGAGCGGATTCATAGCCGTGACGTCCCTCGGGACGACGGAGAATCCCTGCCAGTGGACCGGCATGGGCTGCTGGTCCTCGTCCCGCACGATGTGGTGGAAGCCCACGTTGGCCCAGACGACCGGGCGCGTGAGGTTCTGGCCGTTGACCCACTTGTCGACGGACTTGGGGTGGCTGCCCGCGCACCCCGGGTTGTGGCTGGCGAACTTCTCGCAGCTGTTGTACTGCGTGAAGTAGAAGTCGTGCTTGGTGAAGCTACGCCCCGGGAACTTCGTGCTGATGCCGGGGACGATCTCGTAGGACCGGGCGTGTCCGTCCTTGTTCTTGCCGGTCGCGCTGACCACACGCCACCAGCGGTAGTTCTTGGCGTCGCCCGTCAGCTCCTTGGTGACCTTGGTGGCGGTGGTCTTGGTCTTCGGGCGCCCCTGTCCGGTGGTGACGGCCGAGTCGTACTGCTCGACGCGGTTCTTGGTGGAGCCGTCGAGCGCGAAGTCCAGCCGCCAGAAGACGTTGTGGCTGTGGCTGGTGGCCTTCGCCCGGGCACCCTTGCCGATCGGCCAGCCGCGGCCGTCGCCGGCGTCGTAGTCGTCGTAGGAGAGGCTGCCGGTCGCGCCGACGTTCATGTTGATGGCGCCGTCGTCCTGGAAGCGCCACTCGGTGATGTACTCGTACCAGCCGACCTGGTTGACCGTGTAGACGAGCAGGTCCTTGCCCTGGGCGTGGTAGGTCTTGTTCCCGTCGTTCATACGGTAGGCGTGGCCCCGGGAGCGGGTGGTGGTGCACAGGCCCTTGACGTTGGGGTCCTCGGTCCAGGCATCGGGGACCTTGACCGTCTTGATGGTGCCGCCCGGGCACTCGCCCGGCGACAGTGCCATCAGGCCCTGGGCGAAGGGCTGGCCCGTCAGGTCGTCGAACTCGTTCTTCCCGTCGTCGTAAGGGACGTGGATCTGTCCGAGCCTGGCGCTGTTGAGGACCTTGATCGGCTTGGTCTCCCCCTTGGGCTGGTAGGAGATGTGGTCCAGGACGAGTCCGGCCTTGCCGTCGTAGCGCCAGCACATCCGCCAGGTGGTGCCGCCGGAGAGCTTCTGCTCGATGCGGTAGGCGGCGCTGCAGTCGGCGGCCGCCGCGGGGGCGGCTTTCGGCTGGGCGGCGGCCGGTCCGGCGGCGGTCGTCACGCCGGCGGCCAGAGTGGCCACGGTCAGGCCCACGGCCGCCGCCCGCCTGCGGGCACGGCTCATTCTGTTCACGCGCATGAAGAAGTGACTCCCTTACAGGAGGTGCAAGTACTGGGATGCGAGTCGGAAAAGTGAACGGAGAGCCGTTCAGCCGTCGAGCTTGGCGACCTTGCGAGCGCTCAGGTCGATCACCAGAGCCCGGGTGTCGATCCACGGGCCGTTCTTGACCTTCACGAACAGCCGGACGCAGCGGTGCTCACCGCACTTGTCGAGAGCGGCGGACTGGGCGCCCGGATCGGCCCGGTAAATGCCGGCGCTGAGCTGGAGCTGGTCCGGGGAGGTGAGCTCCTTGCCGATGGCGTCCTTGTAGTCGGCCTTCAGGTCCGCGCCCAGCGGGTCGGCGATCAGGAGCCTGGCCGCCTCGATGCCCTCGGCGCGACTCGGGGGCGGCTGGACGCCCTGCGCGGTGTAGGACTTCTCGACCTTCCCCGTGTCGAGATTGACGGTCTTCGTCACGAGGGAGTCGTTCTTGTAGTCGTAGAACGTCACCTCGGCCCGGCGCGGCACGTTCGAGGAGTCCAGTTCGTCGGCCTCCGGGTCGGCAAGGCCGACGCTGAGCCGCTGGGCGCCTCGGTCACCTTCGACGTCCTCTCCGGCGTTGCGCAACTGCCGGTCGGCCGCGATGCTCGCGACGCGGTCGATCTCGTCGTCGGTCAGCGGATCGCTGCCCTTGCCCTTCTCCCCCTCGCTCGGCGCCTCCTCGACGACGCCCGGCGCCACCGCGCCGGGCCCCTGTCCCTGGGCCGCCTGCTGGGCCGACTGGCCGCTGCTGTCGGTCCCTCCCGCCGTGTCGGCCCCCGCCGTGCCCGGCAGGGTGATTCCGACCATCACGGCGGTTCCCGCCACCGCGATGGCCGCACCGGCCACCACCTTGCCCAGATGGCGGTGCACTATCTTGCGCACATCTTCCCCCTACTCCCCCTATGCCCTCGGGAGTACGTGATTGCCCCACTGGTTCGGCATACCGCGTATGCACTGGTCGACCGGTAAGAGGGACGTAAGTCATAGGTGGTTCCATCACTTTCGGGGAGACTCGACAGCAAGGCGCCCCCGACGGCGCGCTCCAGCTGAAAGAGTCGTGTCCATGCAGGTCTGGCCTGGAGAGGCATATCCACTCGGTGCCACTTACGACGGCGCCGGCACCAACTTCGCGGTCTTCACGGAGGCCGCGGACCGAGTAGAGCTGTGTCTGCTGCACGACGACGGCTCGGAGACGGCGGTGGAACTGCGGGAGAGCGACGCGTTCGTGCGGCACGCGTACGTGCCGGGCGTCATGCCGGGTCAGCGGTACGGGTTCCGGGTGCACGGCCCGTACGCCCCCGAGCGCGGCCTGCGCTGCAACTCCGCGAAGCTGCTGCTCGACCCGTACGCCAAGGCGATCAGCGGCTCGATCCGCTGGGGCGAGGAGGTGTACGGCTATCACTTCGACAAACCCGACAAACGCAACGACCTGGACTCGGCGCCGCACACGATGTCGTCGGTCGTGGTCAACCCGTACTTCGACTGGGGCGACGACCGGCCGCCGCGCACCGAGTACCACCACACGGTGATCTACGAGGCCCATGTGAAGGGCCTCACGATGCGCCACCCGGGGCTGCCCGAGGAACTGCGCGGCACCTACGCCGCCCTCGCGCACCCGGCGATCATCGAGCACCTCACCGAGCTGGGCGTGACGGCACTGGAGCTGATGCCGGTCCACCAGTTCGTGAACGACCACCGCCTGGTCGACATGGGCCTGAACAACTACTGGGGCTACAACACGATCGGTTTCTTCGCCCCGCACAACACGTACGCCTCCTGGGGCGACCGCGGCCAGCAGGTGCTGGAGTTCAAGTCGGCGGTGCGGGCGCTGCACGAGGCCGGCATCGAGGTCATCCTCGACGTGGTCTACAACCACACCGCCGAGGGCAACCACCTGGGCCCCACGCTGTCCTTCCGGGGCCTGGACAACCCGCAGTACTACCGCCTGACGGACGACCCGCGTTACTACATGGACACCACGGGCACCGGAAACTCCCTGCTCATGCGGTCCCCGCACGTCCTGCAGCTGATCATGGACTCGCTGCGCTACTGGGTCACCGAGATGCACGTCGACGGTTTCCGCTTCGACCTCGCGGCCACCCTGGCACGGCAGTTCCACGAGGTGGACCGGCTGTCGTCGTTCTTCGACCTGGTACAGCAGGACCCGGTGGTCTCCCAGGTGAAGCTGATCGCCGAGCCGTGGGACGTGGGCGAGGGCGGCTACCAGGTGGGCAACTTCCCGCCCCTGTGGACCGAGTGGAACGGCAAGTACCGCGACACCGTACGGGACCTGTGGCGCGGCGAGCCGCGGACGCTGGCGGAGTTCGCGTCCCGGCTGACGGGCTCGTCCGACCTGTACCAGGACGACGGGCGGCGCCCGCTGGCCTCCATCAACTTCGTGACCTGCCACGACGGGTTCACACTGCACGACCTCGTCTCGTACAACGACAAACACAACCACGCCAACGGCGAGGACAACCGGGACGGCGAGAGCCACAACCGGTCCTGGAACTGCGGGGCGGAGGGCGAGACCGACGACCCGGCCGTCCTGGAGCTGCGCGCCCGCCAGATGCGCAACTTCATCGCCACACTGATGCTGTCCCAGGGCGTGCCGATGCTCAGCCACGGCGACGAGTTCGCGCGCACCCAGCGCGGGAACAACAACGCCTACTGCCAGGACAGTGAGCTGGCGTGGATCGAGTGGCCGCAGGAAGGCGGTGAGGACGGGGAGGACGGCTCGGTCGGCGGCGGCGCGCACGGGCTGCCCCGCGAGCTGCTCGCCTTCACGCGCGCGATGGTGTGGCTGCGGCGGGACCATCCGGTCTTCCGCAGGCGACGCTTCTTCCACGGACGGTCCGTGGAGGGCACCCACGACGACCTGTCGGACATCGCCTGGTTCACACCGCAGGGCAAGGAGATGACCCAGCGGGACTGGGACCGGGCGCAGGCGTCGGCGCTGACGGTGTTCCTCAACGGCAACGCGATCTCGGAGCCGGGGGCGCGCGGGGAGCGCATCACCGACGACTCGTTCCTGCTGATGTTCAACGCCTCCCCCAAGACCCTCGACTTCGTCGTGCCGGTCGACCACGGCCGCCAGTGGCAGGTGGTCGTCGACACGGCCCGCACGGACGGGGTGCCGCCCGGGACGGGAGCGAAGGTGCAGGCCGGGGACCGGTTGACGCTGGTGGACCGGAGCATGACGGTGTTGCAGCGGCCGGTCTAGGACGGTGTGTCGGTGCGTCCGGTGTACGACGCCGGGCGCGCCGTCCGCGCGGGGGCGGATTCACGTCGGGACGGTACCGGTTCGTCGTTCCGACAGTGGCCCACGTGGAGGCGCCGATGACACGAACGGCGTCCGGGCGGGTACGTAGCTTTCCATGACACCTGAGCGACCCGACCCGATGGTGCCGACTTCCACCTACCGGCTGCAGCTGCAGCCCGCGTTCCCGTTCGAGGCCGCGGCGGCGGCCGTGCCGTATGTGGCCTCGCTCGGCGTTTCGCACCTGCATCTGTCCCCCGTCCTGGAGGCGGTCCCGGGGTCGGGGCACGGCTACGACGTCGTGGACCACGCGCGCGTGCGCGAGGAACTGGGTGGCGAGGAGGGGCTGCGCGCGCTGGCGCGTAGCGCGCGCGAGCACGGCCTGGGTCTGGTGGTGGACATCGTGCCGAACCACATGGCCATGGCCCCGCGGCACAACCGCGCGCTGTGGGAGGTGCTGCGCGAGGGCCCCAAGTCGCCGTACGCGCGGTGGTTCGACATCGACTGGGAGGCGCAGGGCGGCCAGGTGCTGCTGCCGGTGCTGGGGCACCCGCTGGGCGAGGAGCTCGGCCGCGTGGAGGTGGACGGCGACGTCCTGCGCTACTACGACCAGGTGCTCCCGCTGCGCGAGGGCACTGAGGACCTGCCACTGCCGCAGCTCCTGGACGCCCAGTGGTACCGGCCGGTGTGGTGGCGGCTGGCCCGTACGGAGCTCAACTACCGGCGGTTCTTCAGCATCTCGGAGCTGATCGGGGTGCGGGTCGAGGACCCGGAGGTGTTCGAGGCCACCCACGCCAAGATCCTGCAGCTCCTGCACGAGGGCGTGATCGACGGGCTGCGCATCGACCACCCCGACGGCCTCGCCGACCCCGACGGCTATCTCCAGCGCCTCCACGAGGCGACCGGCGGACGCTGGACCGTGGTGGAGAAGATCCTGTCGGACGGGGAGCATCTGCCGGCCTCCTGGCCCGTCGCGGGCACCACCGGCTACGACGCCCTGCGGCACATCGACGGCCTGTTCACCGACCCGGCGGGCTTCGGGGAACTTCTCGGCCAGTACCGGCGGTTCGCGGCCCCGCAGACGGACCGGGGCGGCGACTGGGAGGCGACGGTGCGGCGGGCGGCGTACAAGGTGCTCACGCACGAACTGGCCACCGAGGTCGACCGGCTGACGCGGGTGGCGCACCGCGTGTGTGCCACCTCCCCGGAGCCCGCCCTGCGCGACCGCGCGCCCTGGGCGCTGCGCACCGCGCTGCAGGAGCTCCTCGTCCGGCTGGAGGTCTACCGGCCGTACGTCTCCGGTGACGCGGCCCGTGTCGTCACCGAGGAGGCCGCTGCCGAGGCCCGGCTCGCCTTCGTCGTGCCCGAGGAGGCCGGCGCGGTCGACGTCGTGCGCGAGCTGGTGCTCGGGCGGGCCGGTGACGGGCCGGAGCACCTGGAGTTCCGGACGCGGTTCGCGCAGACGGCGTCGGCGCTGCGCGCCAAGTCCGTGGAGGACACGGCGTTCTACCGCTATGTGCCGCTGCTGTCGGCGACCGAGGTGGGCGGAAATCCGGGGAGCCCTGCCGTCTCGCCCGACGAGTTCCACGCGTACTGCGCGCGCGTGCAGCGCGACTGGCCCCTCACCGGGACGGTCGCGTCGACGCACGACACCAAGCGCAGTGCCGACGTACGGGCCGCGCTGGCCGTGCTCACCGAGTGCCCGGAGCGCTGGGCGGACGTCCTGGCCGAGGTGACGCGCGACGGCGAGGGCGTACCGGACGCGCAACTGGCGTGGGCGGCCTGGCAGACGGTGTTCGGGCTCGGCGATGCGGCTGTCGACCGCGTGCAGGGGGCCCTGTTGAAGCATGTGCGCGAGGCAGGGCTGTTCACGAGCTGGACGGAGCAGGAGCCACCGTACGAGGAGGCGGTGGCGGAGTTCGTCGCGGCGGGGCCGTGCGGGGCGCCGTACGCGCGCGTGGCCGCCTTCCGGGGCAGCCTGGAGCCGCACATCCGGGCGAACATGCTGGGCATGGCCCTGGCCCAGCTGACGATGCCGGGCGTCCCCGATGTGTACCAGGGCACCGAGGGCGAGTACCGGGCACTGGTCGACCCCGACAACCGGCGGGCCGTACGGTTCCCGCACGAGGATCCGGGCGAGAAGGGTGCGTTGACGGCGTCGGTGCTACGGCTGCGCAGGCGGCGCCCCGAGGTGTTCGGTGACTCGGCGTCGTACGTGCCCTTGGCCGCCGAGGGGCCGTCGGCCGGGCACTGTGTGGCCTTCGTGCGCTCCGGCGAGGTGGTCACCGCCGTGACGCGGCTGTCGCTGCGGCTGGCGCGGTCGGGTGGCTGGCGTGACACGGTGCTGGCGCTGCCGCCGGGGCGGTGGGCCGACGCGCTGGCTCCGGAGCGGGAGTTCAGCGGGCACGCGCGCGTGGCGGAGCTGTTCGAGCGGCTGCCCGTTGCGTTGCTGGAGCGGGTCGGCGTGGAGGAGTCGGTGTGAGCGGGCCGAGCGGACGTACTGCCGTACGGCGCGCCCATGGAGCACACTCTCGGGCGCGTACGGCTGTCCCGCGCGCCGTGATGTCCTGCCGGCGACCGGCTCGGGCCCGCGCACGCTCCCGGGGCTCGGGCACGGCGGCCGGCGCGTGGTGACGAGCGACGACGCCCTCTTCGCGCCCGCGTTCTCGACGGCCACCCTGACGCTCGTAAGTGGTGCGAACGGGTTGAAACAGGGCCCGCAATCCCCGGCAGGACAGGCCTCGCACTCCCGAGGACGGACCTCGTACTCCCGCTGACGCCGACCGCTCTGTCCTGCCGGCGGCAAATGCACCTGGGCGCCCCCAGGAGCCTCCCCCGTGAACTCCTTGACACGTAAACCAGACCATGGGGTACTGCGGATTGCGAAGCAGGGCGGACGTGACGGGGGTGAGTCTCCTGCCGGAGCTGCGCTACCCAACTCTGACCGAACTGGTCCTGTCCGCCCGAGCGTTGGCCGCCCACCGGCCCGACCTGTGCGTACTCAGACAGGTGGGGGCCTCCCGGGCGGGCAGGCCCCTCCATCTGCTGTCCATAGGTCACGCGCGACACGCCGTGCTGGTGGTGGCGGGCGCGCACTCCAACGAACCGACGGGGAGCTCCACCCTGCTGGCCGTAGCCGAACGGGTCCTGCACGAGCGGGAGTTGCGGGCCGACATCTCCTGGCACTTCCTGCTGTGCGCGGATCCCGACGGGGCGAGCCTGCACGTGACGCCGGCGCCCCGCAGCCTGTTCGACTACCACCGCGGCTTCTTCCGGCCCGCGGCCCCGGAGCAGCCGGAGTGGGCGCCGGCCGCGCTGCCGCCCGACCGGCTGCCGCCCGAGACGCGCGCGCTGACCCGGGTCATCGACGAGCTGCGCCCCTACCTTCAGGTGACCCTGCACGGCACCGACCTGGGCGGCAGCTGGGTGCAGTTGACGAAGGACGTCCCCGGTCTCGCCGAGCCGTTCGCGAAGTCCGCGGCTCAGCTGCACATCCCGGTGGAGACCGGCGCCTCGGACGCGGCGGGCTGGCCCGCGGCCGGGCCCGGGGTGCACGTGATGCCGGCGCCGGGCGCGGGCGCGGCCTACCCGAGCATGCCGGACGACGCGCGCAGCAGCACCTGGTATCACGTGCACCGGTACGGCGGCCTGACCGCGGTCGTCGAGGTGCCGATGTGGGCGAGCGACCTGGTGGACGACCCGGCGCCGCATCCGGACCCGGCCAGGGCGATGCGGCGGCTGGCGGTTCGGCTGCGGCGGGACGCGCTGGAGGTGGAGCGGGTGCTCGCCGAAACGCTCCCCCGCCTGGACGGCGTCGACGGTCCCCTGTTGCGGGCCGCGAAGTGGTCGCTGGAGCTGGTGCCGGGGCTGGCCGCCGACTGGATGCACACGCCGCCCGCCGACGACACCATGGCCTACGTCGGGAGCGTGGACGCCTTCGGGCGGCGGCTGCCACTGCGGGCGGCGGCCATGCTGCTGCGTGTCCTGGAGGCGACCGGCGACCGCGCGGCGCAGCCGCTCGAACGCCTCGTGGCGACCTGGAGCGACGCCTTCGCCGAACGCTTCCGCGCCCGCTGGGTGCCGCTGGAGCACCAGGTCGAGCACCAGTCCCGGACGGTCGTCGCGGCCGCGCTGCACGCACGTGACCGGGCGGCGTGAGCCACGCCGACGGCACACGCGCGTGCAGCGCCGTGCCGTAGGGCGTCAGTGGTCCAGGGCGAACACCGCGCCCGTCCGGGCGGACATCCCGCATCCGTTCGAGAACGTCTCCCGGTACTCGACCGGGCGTCCGTTCCACTCTCCGCGCGCGTGGGCGGTCACCGGCGCGTAGATCATCGGGCAGAAGGCGTCCTTGCGCTGGAGTCGGCCGATGTCGCCGCCCACCCTGTCGAGCTGCTCGCAGGCCTCGGCCGCCTTGCCGTGGCCCTGCGGCGGATCGCACAGCAGCAGCCTGCCGGGCGCCTCACCGTGGGGGGCGTCGCCACGGGTGACCGTGACGAAGAGCCAGTTGACGGGGTCGGAGGCCTGGGCCGTCGCCTCGGGCGCGGCGGCGCCCAGGGCGAGGGCGGCGGCTGCCGTGAGCAGAGTGCCTCGTACGGCTGTGATGCATCGCGTCATTCCCGATGCATCGGCACGGCGGCCCCGGCATTCCACCCCGACTCACCCGAACGAGAGCACGCGGACGCGTGCCGCGTGGCGAGTTCGAACGCGGCGAGCACCACCCGCGACTGGTACTCCACCTGGCGCGCGACCGGTATCCAGCGCGCTCCGCAGCCGTCGCGGTAGTCGTCGCACCACTCGTCGAGAAGCCGGTCCAGTTCCGGCAGCACCCGGGCCGGGTCGCGCCCGGCGCCGGTCACGAGCTGGTGCAGCAGTCCGGCCGTCCGCAGGGCGAGGCGCCGTCCGGCGATGCGCAGGGCGGCCAGGTGGGCGGTGCTGAGCGGCGGAAGGGGTCGTGCGCCGCCTGGGTCCTCGACGTCGGGGTCCCAGGTGTCGGCGAGCCCGGGGCAGACCAGTAAATAGTCGTCGACCGGAGCGAGCAGCCGGGCCGTCTCCGGGCCGGCGGGAAGGTGGGGCCGCAGGCGCTCCAGCAGCCGCTGCAGGAGGCGAGCGTCGTGGCGCAGTGTGTGACTCACCCTGCGCAGGACCGTTTCCTCATCTGCGGGCGGAGTACCGTCCTCCACCGCGGCGACACCCCACATGGGGGCCTCGACGACCGCCGTGACGGTGCCGTGCCGGTGCGGATGGAACCAGGTCGACTCGACGGCCGCCTCGGTGATGGCGGCGGCCAGACCGCCCCGGCGGGGCCTGGGGATCCGGTAGACGGCGGGTCCCAGTGCCGGCCAGTACAGGGTGTCGTAGGGGCCGAGCTCGCGCGGGATGCCGAGGCGGGCGGCGGTGTGCGCGACGCGCTGGGCGAGGCCGGGCAGGTCGTGGGTCAGCTCGACGAAGCCGCCGCCGACGTCGACGTCGTGCAGGGAGCACTGGAGGAAGGGCCGCAGTTCGTCCTGGAGGTCGAGCAGGGCACGGGTCTCGGGCAGTGTGGCGGCGTCCGCGCCGTCGGGCAGCCACTCGGGCTGCTCCAGGAAGCCCGGCCGGAAGAAGTGCCGGAAGTAGCCGCCGAGGGCGTACGGGCCGTGCAGCCAGCCCTCGTTGCGGCGCAGGCCGTCGGGGTCCAGGCACAGCAGCAGGTTCCAGGTGGCGTCGGCGCCCTCGTGCAGGCGGGGGTCGGCCAGCACCCGTTCGGCCAGGCGCAGCACGGTGGCGCCGCCCACGGGTTCGTTGGCGTGCGGGCCGGCCACGACGAGGGCCTGGCGGCTGCCGTGGCCGACGGACAGCAGCCACAGGGGCGTGCCCGCGCGGGACGTCCCCACGCGGCGCAGCCGCGCGTCACGGGGGCGGCGGGCGACGAGCGCGGCCGCCCGTGCGCCCAGCTCGTCGACGGTCGGGTAGCGGAGGAGTGGCGGCAGGGCACACCTCCACAATGCGGTGCCGTCGATTCACCTGGTGTGCACGGTGTACGCACAGTCAGTCACGAGTTGACGACCACTTCAACACCACAGGGGGCAAAGGGACTTGAGTCAACGCATCAAGTAAGGCCAAGGCCAGAGGTAAGGTTCGGCTCACGTCGCGGCGAGCCGGAACGACATCCGGCCGAAGCCGAGCTGGTCGCCCTCGCGGACCACGACGGCCCCGATGACCCGTCGGCCGTTCACCGTGGTGCCGTTGGTGGAGCCGAGGTCGCGCAGCACCCACATGCCGGCTTGGTGGCTCAGTTCGGCGTGTACCCGGGACACCGTCTCGTGGGTCAGCCGCAGCCCGTTGGCGGGGTCGCGGCCGATGCGCAGCGGATGGCCGGCCGCGGGGTGGGGCAGCAGCAGCTTGGGCAGCCGCTCGGCCTGCCAGGCCCGGCGCAGCCGTACGGTGAAGCCGGAGATCGCCTCGACCGAGCCGAACACCAGGCGCGACATGCGACTCTCGACGGGCAGGTCGGCGGTGAGCACGGCGAGCTCGTCCGCGCGGCGGGCGGCGAGGGCGAGCTCCATGCGCCGCACGAACGTGTCGTGCGACAGCCGGCCCATGGCGACGCCGTCACGCAGCACCTTCAGCGCCTTGTCGCGCTCCGCGTCGGAGAGCCGCGCGGGGTAGGTATTGAACTCGAAGGACGACGTCACGGTGCTGATTGTCGGTCAGTGAACCCCGGGTGTCCAGAAAACGGGGAAACGGCCGCCACGCGCGCGTGATCGGCGAGACCGGGCACGACACCTGCCGCAAAAGGGAAGATTCAAAAGCGGATTGATCTCGTTTGAAGCACCATGGACGGGCTACATCACGGTGAGCAGACGAAGGGGAACCGTCCGTGCAGTTCGAGGTGTGGGCACCGCAGGCCGACCGTGTGACGCTCCAGTGCGAAGGCGCCACGCGCGCGTTGGAGCGCGATCCCGACCGCGCGGGATGGTGGTGGGGGGAGGCTGAGGCGCGGGACGGCACGCGGTACGGCTTCGCGCTCGACGACGGCCCCGTGCTGCCCGATCCGCGCTCGCGCCGGCAGCCGGACGGCCCGGACGGGCTGAGCGCGGTCGTCGACCACGGGCGGTACGAGTGGCGTACCGAGTGGGCGGGGCGGCCCCTGCCCGGTGCGGTCCTGTACGAGCTGCATGTGGGCACGTACACGCGCGAGGGCACGCTGGACGCGGCCGCCGAGCGGCTCGGACATCTCGCGGAACTGGGCGTCACGCACGTCGAGTTGATGCCCCTGTGCCCCTTCCCCGGGCGGCACGGCTGGGGATACGAGGGGGTCTCGTTGTGGGCCGTGCACGAGCCGTACGGCGGACCCGAGGCGCTGAAACGCTTCGTCGACCGGGCGCACGAGCTGGGCCTGGGCGTCGTCCTCGACGTCGTGCACAACCACTTCGGCCCGTCCGGCAACTACCTGCCCGCCTTCGGGCCCTACCTCACGGACACGCATCACACGCCCTGGGGTTCCGCCGTCAACCTGGACGCGCCCGGCTCGGACGAGGTGCGCGCGTATCTCGTGCAGAGCTCGCTGGCCTGGCTGCGGGACTACCGGATCGACGGGCTGCGCCTGGACGCGGTGCACGCGCTGGTGGACACGCGCGCGTGCCACTTCCTGGAGGAGCTGTCGACGGCCGTCGACGCCCTCTCCGCCGACCTCGGCCGGCCGCTGTGCCTGATCGCCGAGTCCGACCTCAACGATCCGCGGCTCATCACCGCGCGCGAGGAGGGCGGTCTCGGTCTGCACGCCCAGTGGAACGACGACTTCCACCACACCCTGCACGCCGCGCTGACCGGCGAGTCCCAGGGCTACTACGCCGACTTCGCCCGCGCCCCCATGGCGGCCCTGGCCAAGACCCTCACCGGCGGCTACTTCCACGACGGGACGTACTCGAGCTTCCGGGGCCGCAGGCACGGGCGCCCCCTGGACCGCACGCGCGTGGCCGCGCACCGACTCCTCGGCTACAGCCAGACCCACGACCAGGTCGGCAACCGCGCCCAGGGCGACCGGCTCGCGGCCTCCCTCTCCCCCGGCCTGCTGGCCTGCGCCGCCACGCTGACGCTGACCGCGCCGTTCACACCGATGCTGTTCATGGGCGAGGAGTGGGCCGCGGGCACGCCCTGGCAGTTCTTCACCGACCACACCGATCCGGAGCTCGCCGAAGCGGTACGGAGCGGTCGGCGGCGGGAGTTCGCGGCGCACGGCTGGGCCGAGGAGGACGTGCCCGACCCGCAGGACCCGGCGACCCGGGGCCGCTCCTGCCTCGACTGGTCCGAGCTCGACGGCGAGCACCACGCGCGCGTGCTGGCCTGGTACCGGCGTCTCATCGCCCTGCGCCACGAGCAGCCCGACCTCACGGATCCCGACCTCGCCGACACCAAGGTGGCCTACGACGAGCGGGAGCGCTGGCTCGCCTTCCGGCGCGGCGACGTACGCGTGGCCGTCAACCTCGCCAAGGAACCGGCGGCGATCCCCCTGGGGCCCCGCGAGGCGACCGTACTGGCCGCGTGGGAGCCCGTGCAGGCGCCGGGCGCGGACGGGGTGCTGCAGGTGCCCGGGGAGTCGGGCGTGGTGCTGTTGCAGGGGTGAGCGAGCGGGGCGCGGGGGCGTGAGCGTCCGGGGGCCCGAGGGCCCAGGGGCGTGAGCGTCCGCGCGTGCACCTGTGCGTCCGCCCCTACAACTCCTCGTCTCCCTCGTCCCCCTCGTCCTCCCTGAACTCCGTCACGCGCTCCAGCAGGATCGCCTCCCACGCCTGCCGCAGCTGCGCCCTCAGCAGCGGGAGGGGCGTCTCACCCTTGCCGTCGAGGCGGTCCGCGAGGCGGACGAGCGCGTCACAGCGGGCGAGCCAGAGGCCGCGCAGGCACGGGCGGGCGCCGTAGCCGGCGAGGGTGGCGGCGCGGACGGCGGCCGGGGAGCCGACGGCGAGGGCGAGGCCGGCGATGTCCTCCGCGGGGTCGCCGAGGACGGTGTCGGCCCAGCCGAGGACGCCGCGCACCCGGCCGTCGGCGCTGACGACGAGGTGGTCGCCGGTGAGGGCGTGGTGGACGAGGACCGCGGTGCCGGACTGGGCCGCGAGCTGGACGGCGGCCGGCGGGGTGAGCTGGCGCAGGCGGGCGGCGTCGAACTCGTCCGCGTCGGCGAGGCGCGCGGTGGCACGCTCGGCGGCGCGGCGCAGGGCCTCCAGGGAGCGCGGCGCGGCGCGCGGCACACCGAGCGTCTCCGCCTGCCGTGCCGGGACCTCCCGCAGCCCCGTGAGCAGCCCGGCCAGGTCGGCCTCCCCGAGGGCGGAGACATCGTGCTCCCCGCCCGCCCCGCCGGGCACCTTGGTGTCCAGGGTGTAGGTGAGCCCGGGCGCCCACTCCCCGTACGCGACGCTCGTCGGCACCGCGACCGGGACGTGCGGGCGGACGAGGTCACGCAGGCGCAGTTCACGGCGCTGGCGGGCGGCGGCCGCCCGGTCGGGGGCGAGGCGCAGCACATGGCGGGTGCCGACCCACCAGGTGGCGGGCTCGGCGCCCGCGGCGGCGGGCCGGACCTCGGGGCCGGCCGAGTCGTCCACGCCGTCCTTGAGCAGGGAACGGACCAGTCGGCGGACGGTGTCCGCGGTGGGTGTCGGTGCCTGGGTCATGGTCGCGCCGTTGTCGCTCGGGGGTCTACGGGGGCTCCTTGCGCCGGGATCGGTCACCGGGTCAGTCCACTATGACCATCTCGCGGGTCGTGTCGTTGAGGCGCCGGCCGCCGTCCTCGGTGACCGTCACGATGTCCTCGATGCGCACCCCGAAGCGGCCGGGCAGATAGACGCCGGGCTCCACGGAGAAGCACATGCCGGGCACCAGGGGCTGCTCCTCGCCCTCGATCATGTACGGCGGCTCGTGCGTGGTGACGCCGATGCCGTGCCCGGTGCGGTGGATGAAGTACTCGCCGTACCCGGCGTCCGCGATGACCGCGCGGGCGGCCCGGTCGACCTCCTGGCAGGCGACACCGGGCCGTACGGCCTGGTAGCCCGCCTCCTGGGCCTCGCGCACCAGGTCGTGCACCCGGCGCTCCTCGTCGGTGGGTTCGCCGACGTGGACCGTGCGGGAGGTGTCGGAGCCGTAGCCGTCCTTCAGGCCGCCGAAGTCGAGGACGACCATGTCGCCGCGTTCGATCACGCGGTCGCCCACCTCGTGGTGCGGGTTGGCGCCGTTCGGGCCGGAGGCGACGATGGTGAAGTCGACCTGTGAGTGTCCGAAGCGGCGCAGCAGGTGGGCGAGGTCGGCGGCGACCTCGGACTCGCGGCGCCCGCCGAAGGGAACCTTCCGGATCTCCTCGAACGTTGCGTCAGCGGCCGCACCCGCGGCCGCCAACAGCTCCAGCTCGGCGGTGTCCTTGACGGCCCGCAGCATCGGCAGGACGTCGGTGAGGGAGGCGTAGGAGGTGCCGGGCAGCGCCTTCTGCAGGGCCAGCAGGTGCAGCGCCCAGGCGTTGTCGCTGATGCCGAACCGGCCGCTCGCGTCGAGGAGGGCGGCGGTGGCGGCGTAAGGGTCCTTGCCGTCGGTCCAGTCGCGCAGGGCCAGACCGGGCACGCCGGCGGCCTTCGCGGCGTCCGGGGCCTCCAGGGCGGGGACGACGAGGACGGGGTCCTGGCCGGGGACGAGGACCAGCAGGGTGAGCCGCTCGGTCTCCGCGGTGGGCGCGTAGCCGGTGAGCCACACCAGGTCCGGGCCGGGTGCCACCAGGAGGCCGGCCAGACCGGCGTCCGCGGCCGCCCGCACGGCCCGTTCCCTACGGGCCCGGTAGTCGTCGGCGGTGAAGGGCGCGGGTGCGGTGCCGGTCATCCGGGCCTCCCTGGGCGCGTGAAAGGACTACGGTCAGCATCCTGCCCGGACGCAGGGGGCGGCGCGAGCCGGTCGGCGGGGGTTTCCCGCGGCTGGTCGGGCATGGCGTCAGCCGTCCAGTGCCATGCGGACACCCAGGAGCAGCAGCACGCCTCCGGAGACCTGCTCCAGGCGCCGGCGCACACCCGCGCGGGACAGCACCGCCTTCATCCGGCCGACGAACCACACGTACAGGCCGTAGTAGCCGACTTCGTAGACCGCCCAGAGCGCGGCGAGGCCCACCATGGCCGGCAGGTGCGGGGCACCCTCCGGCACGAACTGCGGGAGGAAGGACATCGCGAAGACGGCCGCCTTGGGGTTGGCGAGGTTGAGCAGCAGTCCGCCGCGGTAGGAGGCCCAGCCGCTCTTCGGTGTGCCCTCCCAGGCGGCCTCGTCAGCCCCCTTGGCGCGGTGCGCCTGCCGCAGCGCCTGGACGCCGAAGCCGACGAGCACGACCGCGCCGACGATCCGCATCACGTCGTAGGCCGTCTCGGAGGCCGTCAGCAGCGCGGTCAGGCCGAACGCGGCGACCACACCCCAGATGAAGACGCCGGTCTCGTTGCCGAGCACGGTGAGGAATCCGGAGCGTCTGCTGTGCAGCGACTGCTTGATGATCAGCACGGTGCTGGGGCCTGGTGAGGCGGCGACGAGGGTGCACGCCCCCAGGAAGGCGATGAGGGTGGTCGGCATGGGGTCATCGTGGCCCTGTCGGCGGAAGGTGACCAGTGGTTTTCGCGTACTCCCCCAAGGGATGCGAGGTGGTCAGGTCACGACGCCCGGGACCGCCGTCAGCTGCTGGAAGCCGCCGCTGCGGTGGCGCACCGTCAGGGTGACCTCGTTGCCCGGACGGGCTTGGGCGACGGCTCGCGCGAGGTCGGCGGCCGAGTCGACGCGGGTCTCGTCGAACGCGAGGATCACGTCGCCCCGGATCAGGCCGGCCGCGTATCCCGGGCCGGGCACGTGGACGCCGACGACCAGGGCGCCCACCTTCCGGGCGTCCACCGCCGCCACGCCGAGGGTCGCGACGGCGGCGGGGGCCTGCGGCGGGGTCGGCGTCGGCGAGGAGGGGGCCGAGGCCCCCGGGTCTGCCGAGGGGGCCGGGGCTCCCGGGGTGCCCTGTCCTGTCTGCCGCTGCAGCTCGGCGAGCTTGCTCATGCCGATCACCGTGGCCCCCACCGTGCCGAGTCCGACCCCGGACAGGACCAGGCCCATCCCGACGAGCAGGGCGAGCAGGAGGGGAGTGAGCCGTCGGCCGCATCGGCCGGGCCCGGCGTGCGGGCGCCGTGCGCCGGGGCCGGACTTGGCTCCGTCGCCGGGCCCCTGACCTGGCATGGGCTTGGGTCGCAACGCAGTCTGTTCCATCGGATCGCCTCCGGCTGGTGACTACCCTGCGCACCGGCACACAACGAGACACGATCGAGTGAGACTGACGTGTGGTCAAGAACGGGAAGCCCTAGGCGTCACGGTGAGAAGACGGCGTCAGGGAAGATCGACGGCCCGTCTCACGCCCGTGGGGCCAACGCCTTCGCGACTGCCGACGCAGCTCCCCCGAGCGCCCCCGCGTACACCAGTTCCGTCCGGTGCACGACACGCGGTTCCGTGACCGGTACGGCGATCGTGCCGGGCACCCCGGTGGCCACCGGGCGTGGCAGCAGGGTCAGGCCGTGGCCCGCGGCGGCCAGGGCCGTGAGGGCGCGGACGTCGGTGCCCTCGTATCGCAGGGCGGAGCGGAAGCCGTGTCCGCCGTTCGCGGCGCGGAGATGGGCGAGCGGCAGGGCCGCGTCGGGGGCGTCCAGCCATCGGGCGTCGGCCAGGTCGCCGAGGCGCAGAGCCGTGCGCCGGGCGAGCGGGTGGGAATCGGGCAGGAGGACGCAGACCGGCTCCTCCCCCACGCCGTACGTGGTCAGCGGTGCCACGTCGGGCAGTCGCAGCGGGTCGCTGGGGGCGGCGAGGCCGTCGACGAGGCCGAGGTCCGCCGTGCCGGTGGCGACGGCCGCGGGGACCTCGTCGCGGGGCAGCACCCGCAGGGTCACGCCGGAGGCCGGGAGCACGGCGAGGGCCCGGGGGCCGAGCGCGGTCGCCGCGGTCGCGAGCGTCAGTCCGTGGTCGGGCGCGGCCGCCATCCGTACGACGTCCGCGCGGGCCGCGTCCAGGCGCAGCAGCAGCGGGCCCGCGTGTTCGAGCAACCGCTCACCGGCCGCCGTGGGCGCCACGGGGCGGCGGGTGAGCAGGGGTGCGCCGAGGTCCTGTTCGAGCGCGGCGATGTGCTGGGACACCGCCGACTGGGTGTAGCCCAGTTCGCGCGCGGCCTCGGAGAACGAGGCGAGGCGGGCGACGGTGACGTATGTGCGCAGCAGGTGCGGGTCCATGTCCGACAGGATCCCGGATCGCATCAGTTCCGCTTATCGAGGGTGCAGAAATCATCGTTGGACGTGAACTCGGGGCCGCGCCCAGGATGAGGGCCATGACGAACACCGCTGCCCGGACGGCAAAGACGGCAAAACTCGCCCTGGTCGGGGATCGCTCCCCCAACGTCGCCTCGCACACGCGCGTGCCGCTCCTGCTGGACGCCCTCGCCGAACGCGACCGGCTCGTCCTCGACGCCTACTGGATCCCGTCGCAGGACGCGGCGGCCGACGACGCGGTGCGCGGCTTCGACGCCGTGTGGGTGCTGCCGGGCAGCCCGTACCGCAGTGAGGCGGGTGTGCTGTCCGTGATCCGCGCCGCGCGCGAGGAGGGCATCCCGTTTCTCGGCACGTGCGGCGGTTTCCAGCACGCGCTCCTGGAGTACGCCCGTGACGTGTGCGGACTCACCCGGGTCGCGCACGCCGAGAACGACCCGGACGCCGACGACTTCCTCATCGAACCCCTGGCCTGCTCGCTGGTCGGCCACGAGGCGGTGGTCCGGATCGAGCCCGGCTCGCTCGCCCAGTCGGTGATCGGTTCGGAGCGGACCGTCGAACGGTACTTCTGTGCGTACGGCCCCTCCCGCCACCTCGACACCCTGAGCGCGCACGGACTGCGCTTCTCCGGACATGACGAGGACGGCCACCTCCGGATCGCGGAACTGCCCGGCCACCCCTTCTTCCTGGCCACGCTCTTCCAGCCGGAGCTGTCCGGCGACGGCTCGCACCCGCATCCGATCGTCCGGGCGCTGGCGCGAGCCGCGGTCGAGCACGCGGCCCGGAAGGTGCCCACGCGCGCGTGACGCCCACGCGTCCGTGACACGCCACGCGCGCGTACGTCAGCCGGTGTGCCCCTCGCCGTGGCCTCCGTGCGCGCCGAGGAGGTGGCAGTGGTACATGAACCGGCCGTACGCCCCGTCGAACCTGCCGATGACGCGCAGCCCTTGGTTCCCGGGCACCCGAAACACGTCCTTGTGGCCGAGTTCGTTGGGCGCCGGCGGGATCGGCGTCCCGGCGTCGTACCGGATCGGGCTGCGGGTTCCGGCCACCGCCGGGTCGAAGCCCGAGAGGTCGCATGGACCAGAGCAGACTCCGCCGGCCCGACGCACCGCGGGCGCCGGCCACGGCCCCACTGCGCGCCCAGCGCCTGTACGCGGCACTGCAGGAGAGCGCGTGGGACCGGGTCGCGGCCCGCCTCGACCAGGCCCGCCTGGAGCGTGCGGACGGTCAACTGCCGCAGGCCGCCCGGACCTTGGCGGCGCTGCGCGACACTCTGGCAGGCCCCGGCGACGACTCCCTGCGTGACTGGCAGCGGGTGAGCTTCGGCCGCTTCATCGCCGAGGAGCACTACCGGCTCACCCGGGCCCTGGCCGGCGCGGACCTCCCGGAAGAGGTCCGTGCGCTTCTCGCGGCCGCCGACGCGATAGCCGGCGAGCTCTCGGGGAACGCCGTGAACGGCGTACGAGAGCTCGCCGAGGAGACCACCGCGCGGGTCGGGAGGTCAGCTGAGGACGGGTACGGCCGGGGCGCGGTCCGGCAGGAAGCCGTGCGCGCGGCGGGCCAGGTACTCGGCCTTGTAGCGGTCGACCTCGCGATGCCAGTTCAGGATGCCCGCCAGCCAGTTCTGGAGGTCGACCACATAGTTCCCCATGGCCTCGCGCGCCTCGTCCGAGAGCCCGAAGTCCTCGTACACGATGGGCAGTTCGTGCGCGGCCACATGCTCGAACTGCTGCATGCGCTGGGTCATCAGGTCGTGGACGACGGAGAGCGCGGTCGGGTAGTCGATGCCGAAGAAGTTCTGGACGACGAGGATCGCGTTGTGGATCTCGCCCTCGTACTCGATCTCCTTCTGGTAGGAGAAGACGTCGTTGAGGAGGCAGGCGTAGTCGACGGCGGCGTTCTCCAGTGCGCGGACGGGTCCGCTGCGGTACACCTCCGGCGGGACGGCGGGGCCGTTGCCCATCCGGCAGAGGCTGAGGGTGAGGTCGGAGCCGAAGGTGGCGCGGCGCATCTCCAGGTAGTCGACCGGGTCGGGGATGCGGTTCTGGAGCTGGTTGGACAACTCCCACACCCAGCTCTCGGTCATGACGTTCACCGAGTCCTTCAGAACGCGCCGTGCCTCGGGGGTCATGTCCGCCGTGGTACGCGCCCACAGGTCGATCAGTCCGCGCTCCATGCCGTTGAGCGGGACGGTGGCCTCCTCGCCGTCGAGGGGCATGCAGGCCGCCAGGCGTTGGGTGGTCAGCCGGGCGGCGGCCAGGTCACGGCGGTGGCCGAAGACGAGGGGGTAGTAGTCGTCGCCGTAGGTGCCCCAGGCGAGCCACCGGGCGCTGAGGTCCAGGGCCTCGGGGGTGGCGTCCGGGTCGAGGCCCGCCGAGCACAGCGGGAGGTCGTAGGCGGCGAGCTTGTCCTCGTCCCAGACACCCTCCTGGAGCATGCCCATGCGGTGCATCCACTCGGTGAGGCGGGTGCGGGTGGCGTTCAGATGCGGGCTGAGCTCCACCTGGAAGGGCATGTAGAAGTCGGGCAGTCGGGAGGGGCCGACCTTCTGGTACGGCACGTGCGTGTAGGCACGCAGGCGTTCGGCGCCGGCCGCCGCGAGCAGGGCGCCCACGTCGGCGGCGGAGGTGCCGGGGCCGCTCAGGGCCTTCCAGGGTGCGGTGGATTCGGCGCGCTCGTTCATGTACCGGCTGGAGCGCATGTGCCATTCGTGGCCGCCGGACTGCCAGTCCTGAAGCCCCTGGGTGTACGCCGCGACGGCGGCGACCTCCTGCGGAGTGAGGCCCTTCTCCAGTGCCAGGGCGGGGACTTCGGTGAGGGCGGTGTGCTCGAACTGGTGGAGCCGGGAGGTGAGGACGTCGTTGACGGTGTCGGCGGCCTCCTGGGTGGTGCAGCCGAAGAAGGTCTCCAGCACCAGGACGCCGTTGCTGAGTTCGCCCTCGTCCTCGACCTCGCGCTGGTAGGAGAACAGGTCGTTGCGCAGGTGCACGGCGTCCGAGAAGGTCTCCATCAGGACCCTCAGCGGCCTCGACTCGGCGACGGACGCGGGAACTTCGGCCGTCGCGTACTCCACGAGGCCCGAGGACCAGGGGGCGCCGCCCACCTTGCGGCGCATCTCGATGTACTCGACGGGGTTGGCGACGCGCCCCTCGTTGATGTTGGACAGCTCCCACAGGGACTCGTTGAGAAGGTGCTCGGTCGCGACGGCGAAACGGCGGCGCCAGTCGGCCGACATCGAGGGCACCGTGCGCGTCCACAGGTCGGCGAGGCCCGCCTCGACCGGGTTCTGCGGCTCGGGCATCGGGGTCGACAGGTCCATCGGCATGAACAGGGGCAGCCGGTCCAGGTAGGCCTTTCCCCCGGCGCGGTCCTGGGTGCGCTTGAAGATCTCCAGGAAGTGGTCGTCGAAGAAGAAGACCCACACGTACCAGTCGGTGATGAGGGAGAGGGCGGGGCCGTCGCACTCGGGGTGGGTGTAGGCGCAGAGCAGGCCGTAGTCGTGCGCCTCCAGGTCGGCCTGCTCCCAGACCCCGGATCCCTCCAGCATGCCCATCTCGCGTGCCCACGCGGTCGAATGAGCGCGGGCCTCGTCGAGGTGCGGGTTCAGCCGCGCGGGATACGGCATGTAGAAGTGCGGGAGTTCGAAGGGCTGCTGCGTCATGGCCGGGCCCTACCCCCGGGCCCCAACAGGCATCCATCGCGGGGGACATGATCACACCATCGCGTGAATCACGGGTGAATCCGGGAGCTCTCGCCGGGCCTTGTGGCGTTCACCTCTACGCGCGCAGAATTTTCGAGCCTCATGTGTCCCCCTGTGTCCCCTCGCCCCTCCCCCTCCCTCTCCCTCTCCCTCTCCCTCTCCGGAGCCTCGATGAACAACACCGGATCTCTCTCCCGCCGCACGGCGCTCGCCTCCCTCGCCGGGGCGGCACTGGCCACGACCGCGGCGTTCCCGGCCTCGGCGGCCGAGCGGCACGGCCGCCGGTCCGTACGGTTCGCCACCTTCAACGCCTCCTTGAACCGCTCCGCCCAGGGCGCCCTGATCACCGACCTGTCCACGCCGGACAACACCCAGGCGCGCAACGCCGCCGAGACCATCCAGCGAGTCGACCCGGACATCCTGCTGATCAACGAGTTCGACTACGACGACCAGGGCCGGGCGGTCCGCCTGTTCCTGCGCAACTACCTGTCCGTCGGCCAGAACGGAGCCAAGCCGGTCCGCTTCCCGTACCACTTCACCGGCCCGGTGAACACGGGCGTCGCCACGGGTGTGGACCTCGACGGCAAGAACGGCGCGGTCACGACGCCCGGTTCGGACGCGTACGGGCAGGACGCGTACGGCTACGGCTGGTTCCCGGGGCAGTACGGCATGGTCGCCCTGTCGAAGTACCCGATCGACACGCGCGCGGTGCGGACCTTCCAGCGCTTCCTGTGGAAGGACATGCCGGGCCACCGCATGCCTCCGGGCTACTACAGCGACGAGGCCCGCGCGATCCTGCGGCTGTCGTCGAAGAGCCACTGGGACGTGCCGGTGCGCATCGGCCACTCCACCGTGCACTTCCTGGTCTCGCACCCGACCCCGCCCACCTTCGACGGCACCGAGGACCGCAACGGCCGCCGCAACCACGACGAGATCCGGCTGTGGGCCGACTACATCGGCGGGCGCGGGCGCAGCGCGTACCTCTATGACGACAAGGGCGTACGCGGCGGGCTGCGACCCGGGGCACGGTTCGTGATCGCGGGCGACAACAACGCCGATCCGTACGACGGCGACAGCTACGACCACGCCATACGGCAGCTGCTCGACCACTCGGCGGTGAACCTCCCGGCCACTCCCCCAGCCAGCGCGGGCGCTGTGGAGGCCGCGAAGCTCCAGGGCGGCGCCAACGCCTCGCACACCGGCAACCCGGCATACGACACCGCCGACTTCGGCGACACCGCTCCCGGGAACCTGCGCGTCGACTACGTCCTGCCGTCCCGGGGCCTGATACCGGGCGCGAACGGCGTGTTCTGGCCGACGTCCGACGACCCGCTGTACCGGCTGGTGGGGAACGGGACGACGGTGCCGACCTCCGATCACCGGCTGGTGTGGCAGGACGTGCGCCTGGGCTGAACGGCGGGGCGACGGCGACGGGCGAGGCGGTTTCCCGCCCCCGCCGCCCCTACCCGTCCATCCTGAACGGGCTTCGTCCTCAAACGCCGGACGGGCCAAGAGATGCGGACCGGCGCGAGAAGTGACTCGTGCTATCTGTTGCGCACCGCCCGCCCCACCTCCGACCTCAGGGCGACAAACTCCGCCAGGCCCCGGCTCGTGATCTGGTCCCGGGTGCCGGGGAGTTCGACCGGCAGGTCCAGGACGACCTTGGCGCCGGGCCCCGGGGAGAGGACGACGACTCGGTCGCCGAGGTACACGCTCTCGTCGATGTCGTGGGTGACGAAGACGATCGTCGCGCCGTCCGTGCGGTGGACCTCCAGGAGGAGGTCCTCCAGGTCCTCGCGGGTCTGGGCGTCCAGGGAGCCGAAGGGTTCGTCCATGAGGAGGAGGGAGGGGCGGCAGACCAGGGCGCGGGCGATCGCCACGCGTTGCTGCATTCCGCCCGAGAGCTGCCAGGGGTGGCGGCGGGCCGCGTCGGTGAGGCCGACCCGGGCCAGGATGCGGTCGGCCTCGGCCCGGCGTTCCGTTCTCGGCAGGCCCCGGCGGCGCAGCGGGAGCGCCACGTTCTCGCGGACGGTGAGCCAGGGGTAGAGGGAGCGGGCGTAGTCCTGGAAGACGACGGCCAGGTTGTCCGGGACGCCGCGCACGGGTGTGCCGTCCAGCTCGATCGTGCCGTCGTACGCCGGCAGCAGGCCCGCGATGGTGCGCAGGAGCGTGGACTTGCCGCAGCCGGACGGGCCCACGACGCACAGGAGTTGGCCGTCCGGCACGGTGAGGGTGATGTCGTGCAGGATCTGGTGGTCGCCGTAGTGCTGGCCGACCGCGTCTAGGCGGAGCATGGCTGTCCCTGGGCGGAGGTGGTGGCGGGCGTACGGGTCATACGGTCGTTGTCCTCCCCCTGCCGACGAGCCGCTTCTCGACCGCCAGCAGACCGGTGTTGAGCAGGTGGCCGAGGGCGCCGAGCAGGGCCAGCGCCGCCCAGACGGTGAGCAGGTCGGAACGGGACTGGGCGTCGGTGAGCGTGAAGCCGATGCCGTTGGCGGTGCCCGGCAGCAGTTCCGAGAACACCATGAGGATGAGGGAGAGGGAGAGGCTCAGGCGCAGGCCGGCGAAGATGCGGGGCAGCGCGGAGGGCAGGATCAGGAAGCGGAGTCGTTCGGTCGGGGTGAGGCGCAGTACGGCGGCGACCTCGATGCGCAGCGGGTCGGTGTCGCGGGCCCCTTCGGCCGTGTTGATCAGCACCGGCCAGACGGCACTGAAGACGATCGACGCGATCTGCATCGGCGTACCGAAGTCGAGGAGCAGGACGAAGACGGGGACCAGGGCGGGCGGCGGGACGGCGCGCGCGAACTGCAGGACGGGGTTGCACAGGGCGTACACGCGCCGCGAGCGGCCGACCGCGATGCCGAGTGCGATCCCGGCGACGGCCGCGATCCCGAACCCGGCGGCCATCCGGCCGAGGCTGGGCAGGATGTCGGCCACGGCGTCCTCAGTGAGGAAGAAGTGCCGTACGGGGCCGGAGAACCAGAGGTCGCGCGCGTGCCGGGCGATCTCGGCGGGCGGCGGGAAGTAGACACTGCCGTGGGCCCGGGCGACCAGCTGCCAGACGGCCACGGCCAGGGCGAGGACGAGCCAGCGGAGCAGGGCGTGGCGTACGGGGGCGGGGGCCAGGGTGCGGCGGATGACGGGCGGGAGCAAGGAATGGCGTGAGGAATGGCGTGCGGCGGCCGGCCGTCGGTCGGGTGACGCGGCGGATTCGGATGCGGTGGTGCGAGGCCGGTTCACTCGGGGCTCCGCGCAGCGCGAGGCGGGAAGTGCCGGGGGTGCTCGGTGCGCCTCGGCCCGGGAGTCGGCGGGCGGGTCACGGGCGCGGCCCCGGGACAGCTGACGGGCATCGCGCCCGCCGGGGACGGCTCAGGCCCCGCGCCCGGCAGCGAGGGCCAAGCGCCCACGCCAAGCAATCCTCCCCGGACAACGCCCGCCGCGCCCCGGCCACCCGCCCCACCACCCTCACTCACGTCACCCCACGCCCCCTCCGGCACCGCTTCTCCTGCCACGCCCCCTCCGGCACCGCTCCTCCTGCCGCGCCCCCGCCCTCCACCGCACCCGCCCCTCCCCGCACCACCCGGCCACGACCCACCCACCCAGGGCCCGCCCATGGCCCCACAGCGCCGGCACCCCACGCGCACAGGCCCCCGGATCACCCACCGCCTCGCACCGCACCCCTCGCCTACCCGACACCCCGCCGCCCCGGCGTCCACGGAAACAACCTCCGCTCCCCCCACACCAGCACCCCGTTGATGACCAGCCCCAGCACCCCCGCCCACACCACCCCCGCCAGCACATCCCGCGTCCCGTCCGTGGCCAGGCCCGCCTGGGCGATGAAGATGCCGAGGCCCTCTCCGAAGCCGGAGAGGATCTCCGTGGCCACGGCCAGGATGAGGGCGACCGCCGCCGAGATGCGGATGCCGGTCGCGATGAAGGGTGCCGTGCCCGGCAGTTCGACGCGCAGGAGGACGGCGAGGCGGCCGAAGCCGAAGGCGCGGAGGGTGTCCTTGGCCAGGGGGTCGGTCTCGCCGAGGCCGTAGACGGTGTTGAAGAGGATCGGCCAGACCGACGCGTACGTCACCAGCGCGACCTTGGTCTCGGTGCCCGAGCCGAGGAGGAGGGAGACCAGGGGGATCAGGGCGACGGACGGCAGCGGTCGCAGGAACTCGACGATCGCGCGTACGGCGGCGTCGACGACCGGCACACTGCCGAGGACCAGGCCGACCGGAACGGCGATGGCACAGGCCAGAGCGAGTCCGAGCGCCCAGGCACGCAGTGTGGCGGCGATGCCGTCCAGGAAGACCGCGTCGCCCGCCAACTCCACGGCGCGGGCGACGACTTCGGAGGCGGGCGGGAGATAACTGCGCCGTACGAGACCGGCGCGGGAGACGGCCTCGCAGACGCCGAAGGCAAGCAGCACACCCGAAGCGCCCAGCAGAAGCTGCTCCTGACGGCTTGCATCGCGCCGAGGACCGCTGCCCTTCACGTCACCACGTCACTTGACCATCAGCGTCGCCGGATCGATCGGCTTCTTCAGCATCCCCTGCTTTTCCATGAGGTCGGTGAGCCGGGTGAGCTGCGTGGCGTCCATGGTGGGCGGAAAGACGGGCAGGTCGATCGACTCGGCCTGCTGCTCGGTCACCTTGGTGTACGTCGGCAAGGTGTCGCGTACGACGGACGGGTCCTCGGCGGCGATCCGCACGGCCGCCTTGATGGCCCGCTGGAACGCGGCCAGCGTCTTACCGTTCCCCTCGGCGTACTTGCTCGTGCTGATGTACCCACTGAGGGGAAGGGCCTCCACAGGCGCGGACGAGCCGTCGACGAGGACCCTGGCCTTCAACTCGTCCTGGATGGAG